>NZ_JASJOY010000202.1:0-27460 GCF_031426985.1 Hydrogenophaga sp. | reverse complement strand
GGCCCGTCCGACCCCACCACGCTCCGCCGCTGCGCGGGTCGCTGCCCCCCGGGGGCTGGGCCTGCCTTGGGGGCGGCCCGGCGGCTAGCCCGTCTGACCCACACCACGCTTCGCCGCTGCGCTGGCCGGCCTAGCGTGGGACTTCGACGTTGACCTGCCTGGCCCCTGCGGGCGGGTTGGGGAAGTCGCGCAGCGCGGCGTCGAGCATGGCGCTCCAGAGTTCGGGGCTGCTGTTCCAGCGGCCGTCGTGGCGGGCGCTGGTTTCGTAGACCACCTGGCCGGTGGACGCCTGCCGCACCAGCAGCGACACCTTGCGCTCGTGGTACGGGATCTCCATGCGCATGAACATCGAACCGCCCCAGCCGCCGTTGACGCTGTGCAGGCCCCAGCCCCAGCCGGGGCCAAAGCCGTCCCAGGGGTCTTCCCAGGGCGCGCGCGGCAGCTGGAGGGCGCCGGCCGACACCTGCACCGTCCACGGCGCGGCGGTGTGGGCGGGCGCCAGGTTCCAGCCGGCACGGGCCAGGGCGGCGCGGGCCAGGGCTTCCAGTTCGTCCTGCGAGGCGGCGGCCTGGCCTTCGCGCTGCGAAGGCAGGCGCTCGAAACGGTAGGTCTGCGGCGCGGCCGGCGCGTTGGCGCTGCCCCAGCCGGCAAAACTCTGCACGTGGTTGTCCACCAGGTAGACGCTGGCGCAGCCGCCCAGCAGCAGGCTCAGACCCAGGGTGCCGCCCAGCAGGGTGCGGCGGATGGCGGGGGGGATGCGGCTCATGCGGGGTCCTCCTCAGGTTGGGTGCCTCGGGGCGGCCCGGCGGCAGGTCGGTTCAGTCCCCCACGCTCCGCCGCTGCGCGGGTCGCTGCCCCCAGGGGGGCGGATCTGCCTTGGGGCGGCCCGGCGGCAGGTCGGTCTCAGCCGACGGCGATCGGTATGACCGTGCGCGGGGCCGGTGCGTTCCCTTCGTCGGTGTCTGCGTCCTCGTCCACCACCCGCGGCGGCGGTTCCAGCGGTTCTTCGTCGAAGGCCAGGTCGCCGTCTTCCACCGGCGCGCCGGTGGTCTTGAGGGTCTGGAAGGGGTGGAGCGTGCGGTCCATCAGGTGGCTGGGCACCACGTGCTGCAGGGCGTGCAGCATGTTCTCCAGCCGGCCGGGGAACTGCTTGTCCCAGTCGCGCAGCAGGTTGCCCACCTGCTTGCGCTGCAGGTTTTCCTGGCTGCCGCACAGGGTGCAGGGGATGATGGGGAACTGCCGCGCCTCGGCCCAGCGGATCAGGTCCTTCTCGGGCACGTAGGCCAGCGGGCGGATCACCATGAACTCGCCGTTGTCGCTGACCAGCTTGGCCGGCATGCCCTTGAGCTTGCCGCCGAAGAACATGTTCAGGAACAGGGTCTGCAGCATGTCGTCGCGGTGGTGGCCCAGGGCGATCTTGGTGCAGCCCAGCTCGCGCGCCACGCGGTAGAGGATGCCGCGGCGCAGGCGCGAGCACAGGCTGCACATGGTCTTGCCCGGCTCGATCTTCTCCTTGACGATGGAGTAGGTGTCCTGCGTCTCGATGTGGTGCTTGATGCCGAGCTTGGAGAGGTATTCCGGCAGGATGTGATCGGGGAAGCCGGGCTGCTTCTGGTCGAGGTTGACCGCGATCAGCTCGAAGTTGATGGGCGCGCGCTTTTGCAGCTTCATCAGGATGTCGAGCAGGCCGTAGCTGTCTTTGCCGCCCGAGAGGCAGACCATCACGCGGTCGCCTTCCTCGATCATGTTGTAGTCCACGATGGCGCGGCCGACCTCGCGGCACAGGCGCTTTTCGAGTTTCTTGATTTCGAAGGCGGTTTTTTCAGGGGTCATGTCATTTCTCGGTGCCGCGCCAGGCGTCGCCTGGAAGAATGCGTTGCATGAAAGCGCCGAACATCGGCACGGTGAAGGCGGTGTCGCCGTGGTTGGGGCTCCACACCATGCCTTTGTGGATCAGGGTGCTGCGCGTGGGCGCCAGCGACGAGACCTTTTCGGCCAGCACGTCGGCGATGTCGCCGGAGCGGTGCGGTCCCTCGCCCAGCTCGGCCATGGCGCGCAGGTATTTTTTCTCTTTCGGGGTGCAGCGGTCAAAGCGCACGCGGAAGAACCCTTCGTCCAGCGCGGCGAGCGCGGTCACGCTGCCCTTGATCACATCGGCCAGGGTGATGGGGCTGGCCTCGGCCGCCAGCCAGGTGTGGCTGCCCCAGGCCTGCAGAAAGTACGGGTAGCCCTGGGTCAGGCGCAGCAGTTCGGCCAGCGCTTCGGGCGTGATGGCCACGCCCTCGTCGGCCAGCGGCTTGCTCAGCGCCAGCGTGGCCGCCTCGGTGCTCAGCGGGCCGATGAAGGGAAAGTCGAACAGGCGTTCGGCGTACGACTTGGCGTCGCCCATCTGCCCGCGCAGCTGCGGCAGGCCGGCGCCCACCAGCACCACCGGCAGGCGGCGCTGTTCGGTGCGGTGCAGGGCGGTGATCAGGGCCGAGAGCTGGGCCTCGGGCACGTACTGCAGCTCGTCGATGAACAAGGCCAGCGCCGTGCCCGCCGCCTGGGCGGCCAGGCCGGCCTGTTCCATCAGGGCCTGCAGGTCGTGTTCCAGGTCGCCGTTGTCGGCCAGACCGGGCTCGGGCTCGTGGTCGATGCCGACCTCGATGTCGTGGTACGTGAGCTTCAGGCCTTTGGCAAAACCGGCCAGCGCGCGCAGGCCGCGGATGGCCAGGGCCTTGGCGCTTTCCAGTTGCGACAGGCGCAGCAGGGCCTGGCGCAGCTGCGGCGCCAGCAGGGCGGGGAGCGATCGGCCCTCGGGCGCCTCGATGCGGATGGTGTGGATGCCCGAGCCCTCGGCGGCGTCGCGCATGCGGTCCAGCAACACCGTCTTGCCCACGCCGCGCAGGCCCACCAGCATCGCGCTCTTGGCCGGGCGGCCGATGCGCGCGCGCTCGATGGCGACGTGCACCGCGGCCAGCAGGGCGTCGCGCCCCGCCAGCTCGGGCGGCGGGGTGCCGGCGCCGGGCGCAAAGGGGTTGCGGATGGGGTTCATGCCCGCGATTGTACCGAGATTAGAAAAGTTATCTGAAATGGATAACTTGTCAAAAATCGCTTGATCTCAGTGCCCCGCAAAAAACTGCAGGTAGACCGCGTAGACAACGGCTATGCCAAGCAGCAGATAGATCAGGCTCGCCTCAATGTCGAAAGACGAGGCGGGTCTTTTAAGAACGAATGTGCTCAGGAGCCACCCCAAGGCAATCCACACCATCAGCGAGGCGCCGATGAGTACGACGTGGCTCATCGGTCATCCTCGAACGTCACCACCGCCCGCTTTCCATGCGGATGGCGACCTCGCAGTCCTCGAAAATTTCCAGCTTGGCGATCTTCACCCGCACGCCGACCACGCCGGGCAGCTGCATCAGTCGCCGCGTGAGCTTGCCGATCAGGCTCTCCAGCAGGTTCACGTGTTCGGCCGTGCACTCGTCGATGATGATCTGCCGCACCTTGCGGTAGTCCAGCACATGGCCGATGTCGTCGTCGTGCGGCAGCAGGGGCTGCGGGCCCTGGTTGAGCTCGGCGTCCACCTGAATCGGCTGCGGAGCGGTCTTTTCATGGTCCAGGATGCCCAGGTTGGCGTCAAAGCGCAGGCCGGTCAGGGTGAGGATCTGGTTGCCCGAGTGGGTGGGGGTGTTCGTGGACATGTCGGTGCGCCGGTGGGCGTTCACATCAGGGAAAAGTCGCGTTCAAAGCGCATCAGGTGCTGGCCGCCGTCCACCAGCAGCGTGGTGCCGGTGATCGAGCGGTTGGCCAGCGCAAAGGCCACGGTGGCGGCCACGTCCTCGGGCGTGGACGAGCGGCCCAGCGGCGACTGCCGGTGCAGGGCCTGGAACTTTTCGTCGCTCAGCAGGTGGCTGGTGAGCGTGAGGCCCGGCGCCACACCGACCACGCGCACGCGCGGTGCCAGCGCCAGCGCCAGCATGGTGTTGGCCGCCTCCAGCGCCGCCTTGGACAGGGTGTAGCTGAAGAAGTCCGGGTTCTGGTTCCACAGCTTCTGGTCCAGCAGGTTGACCACCGCGCCGTCGCGGCCATCGCCCGCCGCCAGCAGGTGGGCGTGCAGCGCCTGCGCCAGCAGGATCGGGGCGCCGGTGTTGCTGCGCAGGTGGGTGGCCATGGCGTCGAAGCCGAAGCTGGCCACGTCGTCGTGTTCAAACAGCGAGGCGCTGTTGACCACCGCGTCGAGCCGGCCCAGGCGTTGCAGCACCGCCGGCACCAGGGCGCGCACGGCGGCCTCGTCGGCCAGGTCGGCGGCGAAGGTGGCGGCGCTGCCGGGGCGGCCGCTGGCGGCGGCGCAGTCGGCCGCGGTCTGCTGCGCTTCGGCGGCCGACAGGCGGAAGTGCACCGCCACCGACCAGCCGGCGCGGGCCAGCGTGAGCGCGATCTCGCGGCCCAGGCGTTTGCCGGCGCCGGTGACCAGCACGGTGCGGTGGGGCGAAGAGGGGGGCGTGTCGGGCATGTGAAGGGGGCGCCGGTCCGGGGCGACCCGGGGGTGATCAGGGACAATCGGCCGGGTGAACACCGACCCTGTGAACCAAGCCGCGAGTTTAACGAGCCCCCTGCTGGCGCGGGTGCATGAGGCGATCCGCGCGGCCGGCGGCTGGCTGCCGTTTGACCGCTTCATGGCCCTGGCCCTGTACGAGCCCGGGCTGGGCTATTACGCCAACTCCTCGCCCAAGTTCGGCCTGATGCCCGGCGGCGTGGCCGGGCAGGGCAGCGACTTCGTGACCGCGCCCGAGCTGAGCCCGCTGTTCGGCCACACGCTGGCGCGCCAGGTGGCGCAGGCGCTGGCCGCCACCGGGACCGACGAGGTCTGGGAGTTCGGCGCCGGCACCGGCGCGCTGGCGCTGCAGGTGCTGGACGCGCTGGCCGACCTGGGCCAGGCGCCGCGGCGCTACACCATCGTGGACCTGTCGGGCACGCTGCGTGCGCGCCAGCAGGCCACGCTGGCCCGGCACGCCGAGCGCGTGGTCTGGGCCGACCGCCTGCCCGACGCGTTCGAGGGCGTGGTGATCGGCAACGAGGTGCTGGACGCGATGCCGGTGCAGCTGCTGGTGCGCATCGGCGGCCAGGCCGACGGCCGCTGGTACGAGCGCGGCGTGGTGGCGGGCGATGCCGGCGCGCTGGGCTGGGCCGAACGCCCGACCGCGCTGCGCCCGCCGCTGGACATCGAAGGCCCGCACAACTACCTGACCGAAATCCACCCGCAGGGCGAGGCCTTCATCCGCACCCTGGCCGAGCGGCTGCGGCGCGGCGCGGCCTTCTTCATCGACTACGGCTTCCCCGAGGCCGAGTACTACCACCCGCAGCGCCACATGGGCACGCTGATCTGCCACCGCGCGCACCAAAGCGACGACGACCCGCTGGCCGATGTGGGCGAGAAGGACATCACCGCGCACGTCAACTTCACCGGCATCGCGCTGGCCGCGCAGGACGCCGGCATGACCGTGCTGGGCTACACCGGCCAGGGGCGTTTCCTCATCAATTGCGGCCTGCTGGACGTGGCGAAAAACGCCGACGTGCGCGAAAGCGCCATGCTGGTCAAGCTGGTGAACGAGCACGAGATGGGCGAGCTGTTCAAGGTGATCGGCCTGGCACCGGCGGGCAGCGAGACCGGCTGGGAGGCGATGGGCTTCTCTGCGGGCGACCGGACACACAGACTATGAAACACCCCCGCCACGCTTCGCGTGGCCCCCTCCAGGGGGCGGCCCCTGCGGCCCGTCCTGAGCCTGTCGAAGGGCGGTTCCGCGGCGCCACTGGGTCAAGCCCTTCTATGGCACAACCATCCGGGGGGCGAGTTTGATCCGCTGGATGATCGTCATCTTCCTGGCCCTGCTGCTGATCAGCTGGTTTTCGCCGCTGCTCACCAAGCTGGGTTTCGGCAAGCTGCCGGGCGATCTGCGCTTTCGCCTGTTCGGGCGCGAGTTCTTCTTGCCGTTCACCACGACCATCCTGCTGAGCATGGTCGCCAGCCTGATCGGCAAGCTGATCTGATACCCCACAGGGTGTCTTGAAAAGCGTGGGGGCGGCCGCATGTGGGCGTTACGAGGAGTGTTTCCATGTCCACCGATCCCCTGCACATCGTCTGCCCCCACTGCCACACCACCAATCGCGTCGCGGCCGCCGACCTGGCCGGCGCGCCCGATTGCGGCAAGTGCCACCAACCGCTGTTCAACGGCCACCCGGTCGCGCTGGACGACGAAGCCGCGTTCGACAAACACATCGCCCGCTCGCAGGTGCCGGTGCTGGTGGATTTCTGGGCGCCCTGGTGCGGCCCCTGCCGCATGATGGCCCCGGCTTTTGAACAGGCGGCGCAGCAGCTGGAGCCGCACATGCGCCTGGCCAAGGTGAACACCGAAGCCGTGCAGAACCTCGCGGTGCGCCACAACATCCGCAGCATCCCGACCCTGGCGCTGTTCGTGAACGGGCGCGAGGTCGCGCGCCAGCCCGGCGCCATGGGCGCGGCCGACATCGTGCGCTGGGCGCGCTCGCAGCTGCGCTGACGCCCGTACCGGGGCAGGGGCCGGTCTTGTAACTATGTTACGTGGCCGGTATCATCGCGCCGCAGTGCGGGGCTGGGTCCGGTTGTGAACCGGCGGCGCCCGCCGTCCGAACCGCCATGCCCCTGACCACCGCTTCCGCCCGTCCTTTCCCCCGCCTGCTCGCCGACGTCGGCGGCACCAACGCCCGTTTCGCCTGGCAGGCCAGCGCCGGCGCCCCCATCACCGACGTGCGCGTGCTGCCCTGCGCCGATTACCCCACGCTGCCCGCGGCCATGCACGCCTACCTGGGCGGCCTGAACCAGGGCCGCCCGCAGGCCGCGGCCATCGCCATCGCCAACCCGATCACGGGCGACGAGGTGCGCATGACCAACCACCACTGGGTGTTCTCGCAATCGGCCGTGAAGGCCGAATTCGGCCTGCAGACCTTGCAGCTGCTCAACGACTTCACCGCGCTGGCGCTGGCCCTGCCGGTGCTGCCGGCCGACGAGCTGCGCCAGGTCGGCGGTGCTGCGGTCGTGCCCGACGCACCGATCGCCCTGCTGGGCGCCGGCACCGGCCTGGGCGTCTCGGGCCTGCTGCCCGACCGGCGCGGTGGCTGGCTGCCGATCGAAGGCGAGGGCGGCCACGTCACCCTGCCCGCGGTCAGCGCGCGCGAGCGCCTGGTCATGGATGGTCTGATCCAGCGTTATGGCCGCGCCTCGGCCGAGCGCCTGCTGTGTGGCCAGGGCCTGGTGGACGCCTGTGCCATCCTGTGCGCGGCCGACGGTGTGCCCGAGCGGGCCCTGGGCAGCGCGGCCGAGGTGACCGATGCGGCGCTGGCCGGCCAGCTGCCGCAGGCGGTGGAAGCGCTCACCCACTTCTGCGCACTGCTCGGTTCGGTGGCCGGCAACCTGGCGCTCACCCTGGGCGCGCGGGGCGGGGTGTTCATCGGCGGCGGCATCGTGCCGCGCCTGGGCGACGGCTTTGACCGCTCGCCGTTCCGCCAGCGCTTCGAGGCCAAGGGCCGGTTCAGCGCCTACCTGCAGCCCATCCCGGTCTGGGTCATCACCTCGCGCCAGTCCCCGGCGCTCATGGGCGCCGCCCGCGCGCTCGACGCCGACCATTGACCGGCGTCAAACACCGGCGTCTTCGGTGACCGGTACGGGTTTGTCCTGATGGTCTTCGTCATTAATTAATGAAATATTAACGACCGAGACGGCATGGTGCCGTCTCGCTCAATGCCGCGCCTACTCAAACCACACGCGGCCATTTCATATTTTTGGATGGGGACATCATGATGAAACTCTCGAAACTCGCCACCGCCGTCGCCTTTGTGATGACCGGCTCCGCCGCTGTTGCCGGCGAGGTGGAAGTCCTGCACTGGTGGACTTCCGGCGGTGAGGCCAAGTCGGTCGGCGAGCTCAAGAAGATCATGCAGGGCAAGGGCCACACCTGGAAGGACTTCGCCGTGGCCGGCGGCGGTGGCGATGCCGCCATGACCGTCCTCAAGAGCCGCGTGGTCGCGGGCAACCCGCCGGCCGCCGCCCAGATCAAGGGTCCGGCCATCCAGGAATGGGCCAACGAAGGGGTGCTGGCCAACCTGGACGCCGTCGCCAAGGCCGAGAAGTGGGACAGCCTGCTGCCGGGCGTGGTCGCCAACGTCATGAAGTACAAGGGCAACTACGTGGCCGCCCCGGTCAACGTGCACCGCGTCAACTGGATGTGGGCCAACGCCAATGTGCTGAAGAAGGCCGGCGTGGCCGGCACGCCCAAGACCTGGGACGAGTTCTTCGTCGCGGCCGACAAGGTCAAGAAGGCCGGCCTGGTGGCCGTCGCCCACGGTGGCCAGAACTGGCAGGACTTCACCACCTTCGAATCGGTGGTGCTGGGTGTCGGTGGCGCCAAGTTCTACCAGGACGCCCTGGTCAAGCTCGACCCCAAGGCCCTGACCAGCCCGACCATGACCAAGTCGCTGGAGACCTTCCGCAAGATCAAGGGTTACACCGACGCCGCCGCCCCGGGCCGCGACTGGAACCTGGCCACGGCCATGGTGATCCAGGAAAAGGCCGCTTTCCAGTTCATGGGTGACTGGGCCAAGGGCGAGTTCACCGCCGCTGGCAAGGTGCCGGGCAAGGACTACATCTGCGCCGCTGCCCCGGGCACGGGCAACGCCTACACCTTCAACGTCGACTCGTTCGCGATGTTCAAGCTCAAGGACGCCACCGCCCAGAAGGCCCAGGGCGACCTGGCTGCCGCCATCATGGGCAACGAGTTCCAGGAAGTCTTCAACCTGAACAAGGGTTCCATCCCGGTCCGCCTGGGCATGAAGATGGACAAGTTCGACGACTGCGCCAAGCTCTCCAGCAAGGACTTCGTCGACACCGCCAAGAGCGGTGGCCTGGTGCCCTCCGTGGCCCACGGCATGGCCATCAGCCCGGCCGCCGAAGGCGCCATCAAGGACGCCGTCAGCCAGTTCTGGAACGACGACAAGATCTCGGTTGCCGACGGTGTGAAGAACATCGCCAAGGCCGCGACCACCAAGTAAGTCCCGTCCCCTGACGCCAGTACAAGCCCATCCCCGGTGGATGGGCTTGTTGGGCCACGCGGAACCCGTCCCGCGCGGCGTGGGCATCCCGGCAACGGGTGGGTTGCAGCGTTGCAAAGCCTCGTCGGGTCAATTGGCCCGCCTGCGTTGTGCGCCTTGCATCCAGCACCGGTGCCGGGCGCCCACCTCCACGGTGACAGGTGCCACGTGGCCCGTTTTGGAACTCCCATGAAAAGCTTCGAGAACCTGCTGCCCAAGCTGGTGATCGCGCCCAGCTTCGTGCTCGGCTTCGCGTTCATCTACGGGCTGATGATCTGGAACGGCGTGCTCTCGCTGACCGGATCCCGCATGCTGCCCAACTACGAGACCTTTGTCGGTCTGGAGCAGTACGTCCAGCTCTGGTCCATGGACCGCTGGTACGTCGCGCTCAAGAACCTGGGCATCTTCAGCGCGCTCTATGTCGGCGGCTCCATGCTCGTCGGCATGGTGCTGGCGATCTTTCTGGACCAGAAGATCCGTGCCGAAGGCTGGCTGCGCACCATCTACCTCTACCCCATGGCGCTGTCGTTCATCGTGACCGGCACGGCCTGGAAGTGGATCCTCAACCCCAGCGACGGGCTGCAGAAACTGATGCACGACCTCGGCTGGACGACCTTCAATTTCGACTGGCTGGTGCAGTCCGACTACGCGATCTACTGCGTGGTGATCGCCGGCATCTGGCAGTCGGCCGGCTTCGCGATGGCGCTGTTCCTGGCCGGCCTGCGCGGCATCGACGACAGCATCATCAAGGCGGCCCAGATCGACGGCGCCTCGCTGCCGCTGATCTACTGGCGCATCATCCTGCCGATCCTGCGACCGGTGGTGTTTTCGACCATCCTGGTGCTGTCGCACCTGTCGATCAAGAGCTTCGACCTGGTGATGGCCCTGACGGCCGGCGGTCCCGGTTACGCGACCGACGTGCCCGCCACCTTCATGTACACCATGAGCTTCACCCGCGGCCAGATCGGCCTGGGCGCGGCCAGCGCCACCATGATGCTGGCGACCGTGGCGGCGATTGTTGTTCCCTACCTCTACAGCGAACTGCGGAGCAAGCCCCATGACCGCTAAATCCCTGACCTTCGGCCGGGTGTTCACCTACGGCCTGCTGCTGGTGGCGGCGCTGTTCTTCCTGGCGCCGCTGTACGTGATGGTCGTCACCTCGCTCAAGGACGCCGACCAGATCCGCAACGGCAACCTGCTGAGCCTGCCGACATCGCTGAACTTGGAGTCCTGGGCCCTGGCCTGGAGCAGCGCCTGCACCGGGGTGGACTGCCGCGGCCTCAAGCCGTACTTCATGAACTCCGTGTTCATGGCGGTGCCCGCGGTGCTGATCTCCACCGCCTGGGGCGCGATCAACGGCTACGTGCTGAGCATGTGGAAGTTCCGCGGCTCCGAGGTGCTGTTCGGCTTCCTGCTGTTCGGCGTGTTCATGCCGTTCCAGGTGGTGCTGCTGCCCATGAGCCAGGTGCTGGGCTGGCTGGGGCTGTCCAGTTCCATCGCCGGGCTGGTGCTGGTGCACTGCCTGGCCGGCATGGCCGGCACCACGCTGTTCTTCCGCAACTACTACACCGCCGTGCCGCGTGAGCTCGTCAACGCCGCGCGCATCGACGGCGCGGGCTTCTGGCGCATCTTCTGGCGCATCGTGCTGCCCATGTCCACGCCCATCATGATGGTCACGCTGATCTGGCAGTTCACCAACATCTGGAACGACTTCCTGTTCGGCGTGGCCTTCAGCGGCGCCGACAGCAAGCCGGTGACCGTGGGCCTGAACAACATGGCCAACACCACCAGCAGCGTCAAGAACTACAACGTGGACATGGCCGCGGCGATCATCGCCGGCCTGCCCACCATGCTGGTCTACGTGCTCGCGGGACAGTACTTCGTCAAGGGTCTGACGGCCGGCGCCGTCAAAGGTTGAATCACATCATGGCTTCTCCACTGCACATCAAAGGCATCCGCAAGGCATTCGGCAAGGGCGACAAGACGGTCGAGGTGCTCAAACGCATCGACATCGACGTCGCCCCGGGCGAGTTCCTCATCCTGGTCGGCCCCTCGGGCTGCGGCAAGTCCACGCTGCTGAACATCATTGCCGGCCTGGAAGAGCCGACCGAAGGCGAACTGCACATCGGCGGCAAGAACGTGATCGGCATGGCGCCGGCGCAGCGCGACATCGCCATGGTGTTCCAGAGCTACGCGCTCTACCCCACCATGACGGTGGCCGACAACATCGGCTTCGCGCTGGAAATGCGCAAGGTGCCGGCCGACGTGCGCAAGAAGCGCATCGACGAGGTGGCCGCCATGCTGCAGATCGGCCACCTGCTGGACCGCCGCCCGGCCCAGCTCTCGGGCGGCCAGCGCCAGCGCGTGGCCATGGGCCGGGCCCTGGCGCGCGACCCGCAGCTGTTTTTGTTCGACGAGCCGCTGTCCAACCTGGACGCCAAGCTGCGCGTGGAAATGCGCGCCGAGATCAAGCGCCTGCACCACGTCAGCGGCATCACCACGGTGTACGTGACGCACGACCAGATCGAGGCCATGACGCTGGGCAGCCGCATCGCGGTGATGAAGGACGGCATCCTGCAGCAGATCGGCACGCCCGACGAGATCTACCGCCGCCCGGTCAACACCTATGTGGGCGGCTTCATCGGCTCGCCGACCATGAACTTCATCAACGGCCGCGTCGAGCGCGCCGGTGAAGGCGGGCGCTTCGTGTTCGAAGGCGGTGCGCTGGACCTGCCGTGCCCGGAAGGCCCGCTGGCCACGCTGGGCCAGCGGCCCGAGCACGTCCACCTGGGCGACGGCGCCGACTGGCGCGGCGAGGTGGTGCTGGTGGAGCCCACGGGCGCGGACACCTATGTGGTGGTCAAGACGGCGGTGGGCCTGATCACGGTGCGCGAGGCGGCCAACACGCGGGTGGCGGTGGGCGACAACGTGGGCATGACGGTGAGCGGTCGGCACAACAACTGGTTCGACCAGTCGACCGGTGTGCGTCTGACCTCGATGGACGCTTCTTCTCTCTTCGTTGGCTGAAGTGGCTTGGCCGGGTCTCGGCCCGGCGGCCGACTCACTTTCTTTTGCTTCGCCAAAAGAAAGTAAGCAAAGAAAAGGCGAGCCGAAGTCCGGGCCGCTGCGCGGTGCCTTGCGCTGCTCGGTTCGCCCGGGGTGCGCGCAAACTCGCTTCGCTCAAACATGCGCGCTCCTTCTCCGGGCGCCCCTGCGCTGCTCAGCCCGGCCTTGACGGCGTGGGGAGCGGGCTTCCCTTCCGACGAACGGGCCTCTACTTCCTCTGCTTATGGGACAGGTCATTGGTAAGGGCATCGAACTGGATCGCGATCCGCGACGCATGAAGTGGTCTGGCCCCAGCCGCGCAGCGTATGGGCACCACGGTACCGGCGCGAAGTGCCTTGATCCAGTGCCCCCCGTGGAACCGGCTTCGCCGGGCCACAGGGGGCGTCCCCCTCCAAGCGCCGAAGGCGCGCTAGAGAGGGGGCTGAGGACCGCGGCTCCCAAGCCTGCCTGCGCAGGCTTGGACGGGACGAAGAGACATCGCCTCTGGCGATGTCGCGGCCTGCAAGGCGCGCGTCAGCGGCGCAGGGGGTGCTTCACCTCACACCAGCCGCAACTCGATCCGCAGCCCCTGCGGCTGCAGGCTCTGCACCGTGGCCTCGCCGCCGTGTCGGTGGGCGATCTCCTGCACGATGGCCAGGCCCAGGCCGCAGCCGCCGGGGCGTTCGCTGGCGCGCCAGAAACGCTGGAACACGTGGTTCAGGTCGTCGGCAGACAGGCCCGGGCCGTTGTCTTCCACCGCCAGCCGCGCGCCGTCGGGGCCCGGGTGCACGCGCAGGGTGATGCTGCTGCCGCGCGGGGTGTAACGCAGCGCGTTGTCGATCAGGTTGCTCATCGCTTCGCGCAGCTGCAGCGCATCGCCCTGGATGTGCAGGTGCTCGTCGCCCTCGTAACCCAGGTCCATGCCGGCGGCCAGGGCGCGCGGCGTCCATTCGCGCGCCACGTCGCGTGCCAGCGCGGCCAGGTCCAACGGTTCACGGCGCACCTGGCTTTCGGTGCGGGCCAGCGTCAGCAACTGGTGCACCAGGTGGGCGCTGCGTTCGGCGCCGGTGTGCACCTTGGCCAGGCGCTGGGCCAGCGCCGGGTCGCTGGTCTGGCGCTGGGCCAGTTCCACCTGGCTGATCAGGCCGGCCAGCGGCGTGCGCAGCTGGTGGGCCGCGTCGTTGAGGAAGCGCTTTTCCTGCTGCACGCTGCGCGCCACCTCGCCCAGCAGGCCGTTGATGGCCTGCACCAGCGCGTGCACTTCGCCGGGGGCCTGTGTGGCGCCAATGGGCGAGAGCGCGTTGACCGAACGGTTCTCCAGCTGGGCCGTCAGCCGCGTGAGCGGGGTCAGGCCGCGCTGGATGCCGCCGTACACCGCCAGGCTCAGCAGCACCCCCAGCGCCAGCAGCGGCGCCAGCATGTCGGCCACCAGTTCCCCGGCAATGCGCTGCTGCACCGCCAGGCCCTTGGCCACCTGCACGCGCAGCGTCTGCGGCGCATCGGTTTCGCCGTAGCTCACGTCCATGGCCACAAAGCGCATGGGTTTGCCGTCGATGGTGGCGGTGTAGAGCAGCGGATCGCCTTGGGCGGCGGGCAGGGTGTCGGGCTGCGGCAGGCGCTGGTTGCCCAGCAGAAACTGCCCCGGCGGCGAGGACACCATGTAGCTCACGCGGTCGTCGGGGTCGGCCTCCAGCACGTCCTGCGCCGCCCGCGGAAAGTCCACCAGCAGGCCCGAGCCGACCGGCTTGACCTGGCGCGCCAGCGAGCGCACCGACTGCGTGAGCGACTGGTCGATGCCCTTTTCGGCGTAACTGAGCGCGAAGCGGTAGGCCAGCAGGCCGCCGCCGGCCCACAGCACCAGCTGCGGCAGCAACAGCCAGAGCAGCAACTGGCGGCGCAACGAGGGACGGGCAGATGGGGTCATGGGCAGGGCGTGTCAGCGGTGCGGCACCCACACACCGGTATCCGGCGCACGTGCCCCTGTCCCGGGGTCTCCGTGAAACCGGCTCTGCCGGGCCGCAGGGAGCGTCCCCCCCGCGCAGCAAGGGGACGACTCGAAGCGGCGCAGGGGGGCTTTCATACCTCCAGCATGTAGCCCAGGCCGCGGATGTTGCGGATGTTCAGCGTCGAGCCCGCCAGCTTGCGGCGCAGCCGGTGCACGTACACCTCTAGCGCGTTGGAGGCCACGCCACCGGCCTCGCCGGGCTCGGCCTGCCAGACGCCCAGCACGTCTTCGCGGCTGACCACCTGGCCGGCGTGGCGCACCAGCAGGTCCAGCAGCGCCCATTCGCGCTGGGTCAGGTCGATCACGTCGTCCCCCAGCCAGGCGCGGGGCAGGCTCGGATCCAGCCGCAGGGTGCTGGCCGTGGCGTGCGCGCTGGTGGGAGGCGCGCCAAACGCGGGCAGGCTGGCGCGCCGCAGCATGGACTGCAGGCGCGCGATCAGTTCGTCGCGGTTGAACGGTTTGGTCAGGTAGTCGTCGGCACCGGCGTTCAGGCCTTCGACCCGGTCTTCGATGCCGTCGCGTGCGGTGAGGATGAGCACCGGCAGCGCCGGCGTGCGCTGGCGCAACTGGCGCAGCACGGACAGTCCATCGATCTTGGGCAGGCCCAGGTCCAGCACCACGCCGTCGAAGGCTTCGGCGCTCAGGCGGGCGAGGGCGGCTTCGCCGTCTTCGGCGGTGGTGATGCGGTGGCCGGCCTGGGTGAGTTGCGCACTCAGACCGTCGCGCAGGAGTTCGTCGTCTTCAACAATCAGCAGGTGGGCCATGGGGCGATTATCCGGGGCCTTGTGGCCCGGGCCTCAGCACGTTCAGCGCCGGGCACGCCCTGTCTCGATGCGAGGGGCCACGGCCACGGCGCTGTGCAGGGCGTGTCAGAGCGCCGCGGCCACGGCTTCGGCCCGCGCGGTGTGCACGGCGTGCGCGATGCGCGGGCCCAGCTGGGCGCGGGCCTGGGCCGTGGCGTCGTCCGGCAGGCTGGCCGTGATGTGGGCGGCCAGTGGCGCGGGGTCCACGGTGCTGGCGGCGGCCAGCGCGCGCAGCAACCGGTCGCGCTGCGGGTAGGCGCTGTCTTCAAAGCCCAGCCGGCCGCGCGCATCGCATTCGCAGGCCAGCAGCACCTCGGTGAAGCGCTCCGGCCGGCGCAGGGCGTCGCAGCGCTCCAGCAGGCGCAGCAGGGCGGTCGGACTGAAGTCGCCACAGCGGTGCACGTGACCGTGCTCGCGCGCTACCACGTCGGCCAGTTCGCGGCATTCGCGCGGCACGCGCCAGCGTTCGCACACGCCCTTGAGCAGGCGGGCGCTGCGTTCTTCGTGCCCGATGTGTCGCGGCAGCACGTCCGCGGGTGTGGTGCCCTTGCCCAGGTCGTGGCCCAGGCAGGCAAAGCGCACCGGCAGACTGGCGCCCAGGCGCGCGCTCATGTCCAGCACCATCATCAGGTGCACGCCGGTGTCGACCTCGGGGTGGTAGTCGGCGCGCTGGGGCACGCCCCACAGGCGGTCCACCTCGGGCAGCAGGCGGGTCAGGGCGCCGCAGCCGCGCAGCACCTCGAACATCCGGCTCGGGCGTTGCTCCATCAGCCCGCGCGAAAGCTCCTGCCAGACCCGTTCGGGCACCAGGTGGTCCACCTCACCGTCTTCCACCATCCGCACCATCAGGGCCTGCGTTTCGAGGGCGACCGAAAAGTCCGGAAAACGGGCGGCGAAACGCGCCAGCCGCAGGATGCGCACCGGGTCTTCGGCGAAGGCGCCGGTCACGTGCCGCAGCACGCGCGCCTGCAGGTCGCGCTGGCCCCCGTGGGGGTCGATCAGCCGGGCGTGCGCGGGGTCGTCGGCCTCGGCCTGGGCCACCGCCATGGCGTTGATGGTCAGGTCGCGCCGGGCCAGATCGTCTTCGAGCGTGACGCCGGGGTCGGTGTGGAAATGGAAGCCGTGGTAGCCCGGCGCGGTCTTGCGCTCGGTGCGCGCCAGCGCGTACTCCTCGCGGGTCTGGGGGTGCAGGAACACCGGGAAGTCTTTGCCCACCGGCAGGAAGCCCTGGGCGGCCATGGCCTCGGGTGTGGCGCCCACCACCACCCAGTCGCGGTCGAAGTGCGCGGCCGTGTCGGTGTCCCGCGCAAGCAGGGCGTCGCGCACCGCGCCACCCACGAGATAAATGTCCATCCGGCGAGTGTAGGGCGCGACCCGTGGCCGTGTGGCTTACGGCCCCGCGTCCCCGGAGGCTGGTGCGCGTCGTGTCGCGGCGCCCTACGGCCGGGACCGGTAGGGCTCGTCGAAGTCCACGAAGTCGTGTTCGGCCAGCGCTTGCTGCACCCAGGCCTGCACGCCGGGCAGGGCGTGGACCCGGTCCACATAGGCCTGCACCGTGGGGCTGACCGGCAGCGCATAGGTGCGGATGCGCGAGCAGACCGGGGCGAAGTAGGCGTCGGCGATGCCGAAGGCGCCGAACAGCATCGGGCCACCGTGCTCAGCCAGCAGCTCGGTCCACAGGGTTTCGATGCGCGCCAGGTCGGCGCGCACGCCCGGCTGGTCGCGCCAGAGGATGCGGCCGACCTCGGGCAGCGAGGCTTCGATGTTCATGCCGCAGTGGTTGCGCAGCGAAGAGAAACCGCTGTGCATTTCGGCGCACACGCTGCGCGCCCGCGCGCGGGCTTTCGGGTCGGCGGGCCAGAGCTGCCGGTCGGGAAAGCGTTCGGCCAGGTACTCGGCGATGGCCAGCGTGTCCCAGACCGCAAAGCCATCGTCCACCAGCGCCGGCACCTTGCCCACGGGGTTGATGCGGCCGATGGTGGTCTTGAAGGCCGATCCGGCGTCGAGCGAGTCGAAGCGGACCATGACCTCCTCGAACGGGATGCCGGCCTGCGTCAGCAGCACCCAGGGGCGCATGGACCAGGACGAGTAGTTTTTGTTGCCGATGTAGAGCTGCAGCGCCATGGAAACCTCCGGAATCTGTGGAGGTTCCGATGCTACGGGGTGGGCGCGTTCCGATTGATGCGAAATCGGTGCCGCATTGATTCACGGCCGTGGCGGGGCCCGTGCCGCGGCGCGGCCGGCCTCGTCTTCAGGCGTATTTCTCCAGGATGCGGGTGGAACGCTCCACCTCGCGCATGGGGTCGCCCTCGCTGTCGGACACGGCCTCCATGACCGAGCAGGCCATCATGCGGTAGAAGGCCTTGTCCATGGCCTTGCGCGCTGCGGACATCTGCTGGGCCACGTCTTCGCAGGGGCGGCCGGTTTCCACCATGTCGATCAGGCCACGCACCTGGCCTTCGATGCGCTTGAGCCGGTTGATCACGTCGCGCTGGTGCTCGGACCGGTAGCTCGACGATGCGGAGCCGGCGGCGGACAGGGTGGGCTGGGGGGACTTGGTTCGGGTGGCGGCCATGGCGTTTCCTTGGGGTATCCGTATGCGGGGCAGTTTGCCAAAGTTTGGGCAGGTCGCGATCCCTGGTGTTCCCGGATAAGCCTTTCTCATGCGGTGGATACCCTACCCCCTAGGGTAGTCACCGATGTCTGAACATAAGCGGATGGCTATGGTTGGTTCCGCTGCGGCGATTTGATTTTGATCAAACCGCGCGCGCCGAACGTTCCCACCACAAACACACCACGAGGACTCTCTCATGCAACTCTGGAAACGCATCTCCCTGGGCCTGGCCATGGCCGCCACCCTGCTGGCCACCACCGGCTGCGGCACCATCTCCACGCTCGGCAAGCTCGAAGACGGCGCCGGTGGTGAAGCCTCGCGCATGTGGGACCGCTGGATCGAGGGCAATGGCGACATCGCCGTGGCCACCACCTGGGAAGCCCGGGTCAAGGACGGCGTGAGCGCCAAGGACGTCGAGGAAATCCTCAAGCTGGTGGCGGTGGAGCGCAACATCCGCGACGTGGGCGTGCTGCCCCTGTCCAAAGAGCTTGAGGCCCGTTCGGGCAAGAAAGAGAAGCTGTTGACGGTCTATTCCTACTGCAGCCCGGCCACTGCGCGCCGCATGGTGGACTTCAGCCCGCACATGGCCGCCTACCTGCCCTGCCGCATCAGCATGGTCGAGCACGACGACGGCAGCCTGTGGCTCTACACCCTGAACATGGACATGATGGTCAAGATGGGCCGCAAGCTGCCCTCGCCGCTGAAGGAAGAAGCGCAGGCTGTGCGCGACACCATCTGGACCATGATGCAGCGCGCGTCCAAGGGCGAGTTCTGATCCGCCACCGCTGACACCGAGATTCGACAACAACCACCCGAGGAGACTTCATGAACTTTCAGCAGACCGCTCTGCGCGCTGCCGCCGTGCTCGCGCTGGGCGCCGCCTTGGCCCCCGCTGCCCACGCCACCAACGGCTATTTTTCCCACGGCTATGGCATCAAGGCCAAAGGCATGGGCGGCGCTGGCCTGGCCATCGCGCAAGACGCTTTTGCCGGCGCCAACAACCCGGCGCAGGCGGCTTTTGCCGGTGACCGTCTGGAAGCAGGACTGGACTTGTTCATGCCAGATCGCGAGATGTCTCGCACAGGCACAGCACCGTCACCCATGGGAATCGACACCACGGTTCGGAGCGACAAGAAGTTGTTCTTCGTGCCCGAGTTTGGGTACAACAAGACCGTGTCGAATGACCTGTCTCTGGGCATCGCCGTGTATGGCAACGGGGGCATGAATTCAACCTATCCCGGGGGGCAGCTGACCTGTCCGATGCCCGGTGGCGGGGCGATGCCCGGTGCCAACGCGCTGTGCGGCATGGGTCAGTTGGGCGTGGATCTGACCCAGCTGGTGGTCGCTCCCACCATTGCGTACAAACTCAACGCCAGCCATTCCATCGGCGTGAGCCCGCTGCTGGTGTATCAGCAGTTCTCGGCATACGGTCTGCATGGGTTCATGGGCAGCACGGTCAATGCGGCGGCGCTGACGAACAACGGACACGACGACAGCTCCGGTCTGGGGGTGCGTTTGGGCTACATGGGGAAGTTTGGCAACGGGGTCTCGGTCGGCGCCTCTTACTCACCCAAAATCAACATGAGCCGCTTCAAGGACTATGCGGGTCTGTTTGCGGATGGCGGCGACTTCGACATTCCTGAAAACTATGGCGTGGGCGTGGCGTTCCAGGCCAGCCCGGCCGTGCAGGTCGCGCTGGATTACAACCACATCAGCTACGACAAGGTGCCTGCGATCGGTAATGCATCCACGGTCGGTCCTTTGGGGGGCTCGCCTGGCGGCGGCTTCGGCTGGAAGGGTGTGGACGTGTTCAAGATCGGTGTGCAGTGGGCGATGAACCCGACCACCACGCTGCGCGCGGGCATCAACAGCGGCACCAACCCGGTGACCGGTGCCAACATCACGCCCAACATCCTGGCCCCCGGTGTGATGAAAACACACCTGACCCTGGGCGGCACCTATGCCATGAACCCCACATCGGAGCTGAGCTGGTCTTTCATGTACGCGCCCAGCGTGTCGGTTTCCGGCCCCTCCATGTTGGCAGGCACAGAAACCGTCAAGATGCGTCAAACGTCCATCGGCGTTCAATACGGCATGAAGTTCTGATCGTTTTCATCTGAGACGAAGTCTCTTGCCGCCACCGGGTTGTCGTGATCCGGTGGCATTTTTTTCGTCCAAATGCGGGCGGCGGTCCGTCAGCGGCGCGGCCGCGCCCGTGCCAGCAGCAGGCCGCTGCGCACACCCCGCCGGCCCAGATAGGTGGGGGCGATGGCGCGCACCGACGCGGGCGCGATGCCCAGCGCCGCCAGGCCCGGGTGCTGCCCGGTGGCGACGTTGTCCACGCGCATCGCGTCCAGGTTGTCGCGGCTCATCAGTGGCTCGCCGGGGGCCAGTTCCATCACCCGCGCCTGCAGCCGGCCCAGGGCCATGGGCAGGGGCAGCACCGGGCGCGCGCGGCTGCCGTGGCGGCCGGCCAGGCGCACCAGTTCGGCCAGCGTGAGCACGTCGGGGCCGGCGCAGTCGAAAGTCCGGCCCACGGTGGCGGCGTCCTGCAGGCAACGCACCACGGCGCTGGCCACGTCTTCCACCCACACCGGCTGAAAGCGCGCGGACGCGCCGGCCAGCGGCATCACCGGGAACACCGCCTGCAGCTGCGCGAACAGGTTGAGGAAGCGGTCGCCCGCGCCAAAAATGACGCTGGGCCGCAGCACCGTGAGGTTCAGCCCCGCGGCTGCGCGCAGCAGCGCCTCGCCACGCGCCTTGCTGCGCTGGTACATCGCCGGGCCATCGTCTGCCACGCCCAGCGCGCTGATGTGCACCAGGCGGCGCACGTCGCTGGCCAGGCAGGCCGCCGCGATCTTGCGCGGCAGCTCGACATGGGTGCGCTCGAACGCGGCCTCGCTGCCGTGCAGGATGGCCACCAGGTTGACCACCGCATCGTGGCCGGGCAGCAGGCGCGTGAGCGCGACCGGGTCGTGCACGTCGGCCTCGATCACCGTCAGGCGCGGCAGGTGCTGCACGGCCGCGGCGTTGACCGCGCGGCGCGTGGGCACGGTGACGGACCAGCCGGCCCTCTCCAGCTTTTCGCAGACGTGGCGACCGACGAAGCCGGTGCCACCGAGGACCAGGGCTTGGGGCATGGGGCGGGCCTCAGGGCAGTTCGGTGTTGATCGGGGTGGGCGTGGAGCGCGGCCCCACCAGGCCCAGCCGAGCGCGCAGCGACTGGGGTTGCCCGGTGATGATGGCCGCGTAGGTGGTGGTGTTGGCCAGCACCTTCTTGACGTAGTCGCGCGTCTCTTCGAACGGGATGTTTTCGGCCCAGATCTCGCCCGCCAGCACCGGGCCGTTGCGCCAGGCGCGGGGCCGGTTGGGGCCGGCGTTGTAGGCCGCGGCGGCCATGGGCAGGGAGCCTTCGAAGTCGTCCAGCGCGAGCTTGAGGTAGGCGGTGCCGATGGCGATGTTGGTGTCGCGTTCGCTGATGCGGTGGGGCTGGAAGTCGGTCATGCCGATCTTGCGCGCGGTCCAGCGCGCGGTGGCGGGCATGACCTGCATCAGGCCCGAGGCGCCCACGCCCGAGCGGGCGTCGGTGATGAAGCGGCTTTCCTGCCGGATCAGGCCGTACACGTAGGCCGGGTCCAGGCCGATGGCGCTGGCGCGTTGCAGCACCGCGTTCTGGTGTGGCATCGGGAAGCGCTGGCCGTAGTCCTGCGTCAGCCGGGTGCGTTCGCTGCTGTTGATGCAGCGGTCCCAGAGGGCCTGCTCGCAGGCCAGCGCCGCGGCGGCCAGCAGCTCGCGTTCGCCCATGCCGCCGACGGTGTGCAGGCTGGTGGTGTAGTTCCACTCGCGCACGCCTTCGCTGCGCAGGCCCAGGGCTACGGCGGCCAGCGCGCGCTGCAGGCCGGGGTTGAGGCGCGCGGTCTCCTCCTCCTGCGTGGTCAGCGGTGGCGGTGGCGCGGGCACGGTGATGGGGCGGCCCAGTTCTTCCAGCGCCAGCTGTTCGTAAAAGCCGCGTGGCGAGGCGATGGATTCGTACAGCGCCCGCGCCTGTGCCGTGGCGGCCACCGCATCGGGTCGCTTGAGCGCGAGCAGTGCCCGTGCCTGCCAGTAGATCCAGACGGGTTCGGCGCGTTGCGCGTCGCCCATGGCGCCGATGGCATCGAGCACATGGCCCCAGGCGCCGGCGCGCAGGCCGGCGCGCACCTTCCAGGCCAGGTGGTCGCTGTGCATGAAGCGGTCCTGCCCGTTGGCGAAGTACACCAGGGCGTTGTCCTGCAGCTTCTGCGCGGCGCGCTTGCCGATCACGCCCCACAGCCAGCTGCGTTCTTCCTGCGTCAGCTGCGCCTTCCAGCGCGTGTGGTCCAGCTCCAGCGCGGCGGCGTCGGGGTTGCCATCGGCCAGCTTGATGATGGCCAGCGTCACCAGCTCCTTGGTGCGTGGGCGGATGGCGGTGATCTTCTCGTCCAGGTAACGCGCCGGGTTGGCCGCGATGGCGTTGACCACGGGCAGCGCACCGGCGTCCACCATGGCCACCGCCTGCGTGACGGCGCGGGTGCGACCGGCTTCCATGGCCAGGCGGGCGCGCCGCCAGACCCATTCGCTGGTCAGGTGGCCGCTGTCGACAAAGGCCTTGGCGGCGGTGGCGCAGCCCTCGTCGGCGTCGCGCTGCGCCAGCCACAGGTCGGCCACCTGCCGCCCCAGCGCATCGGCCGGCTGGCGCTGGGACACGGCGTCGAGCATGAGCGCGTAGCACTGCACCTGCCGGTCGTCGTTCATGCGGTAGCGCGGCAGCTCGGCCGCGAAGGTGGTCCAGTCGCGCTGCTGGCCCAGGCGCAGCAGCCAGTCGTTGCGCAGCCGGTCTTCCCAGTAGGTGCCGGCCATGCGGTCCAGGGCCTCGCGCAGCTCGGCCGGGCTGGCGGTCTCCAGCCGCGCCTTGGCCTCCCAGTACTGGGCCAGGGGTTCGAGCTGGTGACCGCGCACGCGCGGCAGCAGGGCGGTGAGGGCCGGCGCGTTGTTGCGGCGGAAGGCTTCGCGCATGTCCAGCAGCGCGGTGTCGGCGGCCGGTTGCGCCCAGGCCACGCCCTGCAGCAGCAGCACGGCCATAATGGGCAAGAGCCCTCGTTTGGCGATCACAGCATTCATGGTTGGATTATGGACAGCAAAGACGGCCAGAGTTCCCTCAAACCCCTACCGGAACCCGGCTCCAAAGCCGCGTGGCGCCAGCAACTGATCGCCAAACGGCAGGCCCTGGCCGACCGCGCCTGGCGCAACGATCTGCTGCAGCGCGTGATGCGCGTGTGGCTGATCCACCGGCCCGACGCCGTGATCGGCGCCTACTGGCCCATCAAGGGCGAGTTCGATCCTTTGCCCGCGCTGTTCCGCTGGCAGGAAGCGGGGCTGGAAGAAGACGCGCAGGGCGCGCAGAAGCACCGTCGCATCGGCCTGCCGGTGGTCAACAAGGTGGACAAGACCCTGACCTTCTACACCTGGTACCCGGGCTGCCCGATGGAAGAAGACGCCTACGGCATCCCCAAACCCAAGGACACCGAGATCGTGCAGCCGACGCTGATCTTCGTGCCCTGTGTGGGCTACGGCCCTGGCGGGTATCGCCTGGGCTACGGCGGTGGTTTCTACGACCGCACGCTCGCCAGCCTGCAGCCCAAGCCCTTCACCGTCGGGCTGGGGTACGACTTCGCCTACGTGCCCGATCTGCGGCCCGAGCCGCACGATGTGCCGCTGGACGCGATCCTGGCCGACACCGGCGTGATGTGGCCGGTGAAGTGAGGTGAAGTGAGGCACCCCCTGCGCGGCTGACGCCGCTTCCCCCTCTGTGGAGCGCCTTCGGCGCTTCGAGGGGGACGCACCCTGTGGCCCGGCAAAGCCGGTTCCACGGGGGCCCTGGTTGCGGGCACGGTCTCCGGAGGGGTGGTTGTCGACTCCTTATGGCCCGTCGGTCGGGTCAAGGATGCTCAGCGCTGGCGTGCACTTCGCTGATGCGTTTTTCGCGCCGCACCAGGTAGAGGCCGCTGCCGACGATGATGGCGGCGCCCAGCCAGGTATGGGCTTCGGGCAGGGTCTGCCAGACCAGCCAGTCCAGTCCCACACCCCAGGCCAGGGCGGTGTATTCGAACGGGGCCACCGCACTCGCCTGTCCGTGGCGGAACGCCTCGTTGATGGTCAGCTGGCCCAGAAAACCCGTGATGGCCAGCGCCAGCAACAGACCGGCGTGGTCCATGGACAGGGGCACCCAGCCCGGTGCGGCCAGCAGGCCGCCGCCCAGGCCCATGAACGCCATCCCGCTCAGGATCATGGATTCGCTGCTGTCGGTGCGGCTCACCAGCCGGCCGGCGACGGCCGCCACCGCGTAGCACAGCGCCGCCCCGAGGATGGCGGCACCGCCGATGGTGATGAAGCCGGCTTGCAGGTCCTCACCGTTGGGCCGCAGCGCCACCAGCACGCCGCCAAAGCCCACCGCAATGGCCCACCAATGGGCCTTGGGCACCTGCTCCTTGAGCACCAGAACCGACAAGGCCGTGATCAGCAGCGGCGCGATGAAGAACAGCGTGTAGGTGGCGGACAGCGGCAGCTCGCTCACGCCGCGCGTGAACAGCGCCAGCATGGTGATGCCCAGGCAGCCGCGTAGGATGTGCAGCGACCAGCGCAGCTGGCGCAGCGTGTGCCAGCCGCCGCGCCACTGGATCCAGGCCAGCACCAGCGGCAAAGAGGTGGCACCGCGCAGGCAGGCCATCTGCAACGGCGGGTAGTGGGTCGACAGCGTCTTGAGCACCGCGTCCATGAGCGAAAAAAACATCACCGCCAGCAGCATGTTGACGATGCTGCGCAGGTTGCCGGCGGCGTGTTGGGCGGAGTGGCTCATGGATGCAAAAGGGAAAGCGGCGCAGTTTGCCTGAGCGATTGGAAGAGAAAGGCACCAAAGCGGCGGGAGGCCGAGGTGCCTCTGTCCCGCACACGCCGTGGAACGGGCTTTGCCCGGCCACAGGCGTGGTCCCCCCTTCAGGGGGAAGCCGCGCAGCGGCGCAGGGGGGTCAGTCCATGTGATCCACCGTGTCCGGGTCCGGCACCTCGCCGATCGCCTGGCGGGTGCGTTCGGCCTCGCGCAGCAGCCAGTCGCAAAAGGCCTTGACCTCCGGGCGCACCACGCTGCGCGGGGCCACCACCAGCCAGTACACCAGCGGCGAGTCCAGCCGCATCTGCGGCAAGGGTTCGATCAGGTCGCCGTTGGCCAGGCTCTCGGCCACCAGCGGCAGGCGCGCCAGCGCCACGCCCTGGCCGGTCAGGGCCGCCTGCACGATCTGGCTGGCGTAGTTGAAATACAGCCAGCGCTGCGGCGTGAGCCGGGCCTTGGCCTTGCCGCGGGCGCCCCCTCCGGTGGGCGGCGCAAAGGTGTCGAGCCAGCGTTGCCAGGTCAGCCACTCCAGGTGGCGCGTGCGGTGCGCATCGCCGGCTTCGATGAGCGTGACCTGGGCCAGATCGGCCAGCTGGGCGATGCGGTGCTCCTTGAGCAGCCAGCGGCTGGCCACCGGCGTGAGCTGTTCGCCGAACAGCCGGATCGCGCCGGGCGAGATGGCTTGCGGCACGGCGTAGCGCAAGGCCAGGTCCACGTCGGCGGTGGCCAGGTCCACCGCGGCGTCGGTGGCGTCGATGCGGATGTCGATGTCCGGGTGCTCGCGCTGAAAGGCCTCCAGCCGCGGGATCAGCCACATCGAAGCGAACGACGCCCAGGTCGTGATGGCCACGCTGCGGCGCCCCGCGCTCTGGCGGATCTGCCTCACCGCGGCATCAATGCGCTCCAGCGACAGGCCGGCTGCGCGCAGCAGCAGGGTGCCCGCGCTGGTCAGTTCCACCGCGCGTGTGTGGCGCAGAAAGAGGGCCGTGCCCACCTCGTCTTCCAGCGCCTGGATCTGCCGGCTCACGGCGCTCTGCGTGAGGGACAGCTCTTCGGCTGCGGCGCGGAAGTTGAGGTGGCGCGCGACGGCGTCGAAGGCGCGCAGGTGGCCCATGCCAATGGGGCGGGTGCGGGGGTGGTTGGCGGGCAGCGGCATGGTCGGTGGGCCTTGCAGGTCGGGTTGATTGATGCGCTTGTCGAATCAATAGCTTAGCCGCATTTCATTGGACGGCTTGACCCGTCGGCGGGAAGATGGCCTCCGTCACAAAGCCCAAGGAGAGCACGATGTCCGCCGCCGTTGTCCCGGTTTCCCCCGTTGTTGCCGCCGCTCGCGCCGGAGCTTGGCGCCTGCACCCGGGTTGTGCCATGAGCCTGCGGCCGAAGGACGCGGCGCTGTTGCGCGTCCGGCGCGGAAAGGTGTGGGTCACGCTGGGGCAGCCGGCCGGGCTGTCGCCGGACGAGGCGGGCGACCGCTTTCTGCGTGACGGCGACACGCTGCTGGTGCCGGCCGGCACCCGCGTGGTGATGGAGCCGCTGGCGCCGCGCGACGACCCGCAGCCGGTCTGCTTCGACTGGTCGGATGCGGTGGCGCCGATGGCTGATGGAGCCGCAGCAGGCCGGTTTCGCCGCGAGGTGATGCTGCCCCTCCACGAGCTGACGGCCGCACTCGGGCAGTCGGGGCTGGCGCTGGTGCGGGTGCTGCGGGGGTTGCTCGGTTACGGCGAGTTTCTGGTGGCGGGGCGCGGCCGGGTGCTGACGCCCCTGGAATCGCTGCGCTCCTGATCAGATCGGTCGCGGGGTCCGTTTCGGCGGTTTGGGACCGCGCGCCGCCAGCGCCGCCTGCAGCGCCAGCCGGGCCCAGGGCGCCATCAGGTTGGGCGATTCGAGCGCGTCGTCGGGCGGCGTGTGGTAGTGCACCGACAGGCGCTTGCCCCGGGCCTCGTATTCGAAGGGCCTGGAACCGGCGGCCAGCCACTGCGCCACGGTCTCGACATTGGTTTTGAGGTACAGCGTGTCATCGGCAATGATCGCCACGTTCATCCCTTCCACCGACAACCCGTAGCCACCGAACATGCGCTTGGCCTCAACTGGGCCAAGGCAGGACAGCAGCTCGCAGGCGTGCAGCACGAACGGATCGGTGATGGGTCGGGTCGCCATGCGCGCATGGTAATCAGGCACGCACCACGGCGCCAGCCCGCGGGCACGAGGGGCCCCGCACGCCAGCAAACGGCGGAACCCTGGCCAGGACCCACGCGCCGCGGGCACCGCCGCCGAGGCGGCTTACATGCTCTTGTGGAACACCAGGCCCGCGTGCTCGCGCATCGCGTGGAACTTGATCTTGGGCCAGTTGGCTTCCACCGCACGCAGCGTCGCGCCGTGGTCCAGCAGCACCGTCGGCGCGTCCACCGCGTCCAGCGCCACCCGGTGGGCGTTGGCGTCGATGAAGCGCTTGAGCTCCTGCTCGCCGCCGTCTTCGGGCGCGCAGGTGACCCAGCGCGCCACGTTGTACGAACTGCCCGTGATGCGGGCGCGCACGCCGTACTCGTGCTCCAGCCGGTGCGCCACCACCTCGAATTGCAGCTGACCGACCGCGCCCAGCAGCAGCACCGTGCCGGCGATGGGGCGGAACACCTGGATCGCGCCTTCTTCACCCAGCTGGGTCAGGCCGGCGCGCAACTGCTTGGTCTTGAGCGGGTCGGCCACTTCCACGCTGCGGATGATTTCCGGCGCGAAGAAGGGCAGTCCGGTGAACTGCAGGGCTTCGCCTTCGGTCAGGGTGTCGCCCAGCTGCAGCACGCCGTGGTTGGGAATGCCGATGATGTCGCCGGCAAAGGCCTCGTCCAGCAGCTCGCGGCGCTGCGACAGGAAGCTCACCACGGTGTTGGGCCGCAGTTCCTTGCCGCTGCGCACCACCTTCAGGCGCATGCCGCGCTCGAAGTGGCCGCTGGCCACGCGCACGAAGGCGATGCGGTCGCGGTGCGCCGGGT
>NZ_JASJOY010000201.1:0-16852 GCF_031426985.1 Hydrogenophaga sp. | reverse complement strand
GCGCCGCTGGGCCGGCACCCCGGGCGACGCCGCCCACCACGCCGCCGGCCAGCCCGACCCGGCCAAGATCCGCACCCGCTTCCCGCCCGAGCCCAACGGCTACCTGCACGTCGGCCACGCCAAGAGCATCTGCCTGAACTTCGGCCTGGCGCGCGACTACGGCGGCGTCTGCCACATGCGCTTTGACGACACCAACCCCGAGAAGGAAGACACCGAGTACGTCAACTCCATCCTCGACGCGGTGCAGTGGCTTGGCTTCAAGTGGGAAGCCAACGGCCAGAACCACCTGTTCCAGGCCAGCGACTACTTCGACTTCATGTACCGCGCGGCGGAATACCTGATCGAAGCCGGCCACGCCTATGTGGACGAGCAGACCGCCGAGCAGATGCGCGCCGCCCGCGGCGACTTCGGCAAGCCCGGCGTCGACAGCCCCTTCCGCAGCCGCACGCCCGCCGAAAACCTGGCCCGCTTCCGCGAAATGCGCGACGGCGCGCATGAAGACGGCAGCATGGTGCTGCGCGCCAAGATCGACATGGCCTCGCCCAACATCAACCTGCGCGACCCGGCGATCTACCGCATCCGCCGCGCCACGCACCACAACACCGGCGACAAGTGGTGCATCTACCCCATGTACACCTTCGCGCACCCCATCGAGGACGCGCTGGAGCAGATCACCCACAGCATCTGCACGCTGGAATTTGAAGACCAGCGCCCCTTCTACGACTGGCTGATGGAGCGCCTGTGCGAAGGCGGTTTGCTGGCCAACCCCGCGCCGCGCCAGTACGAATTTGCCCGCCTCAACCTCACCTACGTCATCACCAGCAAGCGCAAGCTCGCCCAGCTCGTGTACGACCACAAAGTCAGCGGCTGGGACGACCCGCGCATGCCCACCATCGTCGGCTTGCGCCGCCGCGGCTATACGCCCGAGAGCATCCAGCTGTTTGCCGAACGCATCGGCGTCACCAAGAGCGATTCCTGGATCGACTACAGCACGCTCGAAGGTTGCCTGCGCGAAGACCTGGAAAACAAGGCCCACCGCGGCATGGCCGTTCTCGACCCCGTCAAGTTGGTGCTGACTAACTGGGCCGAAGCCTTTGGCAGCGACGGCTACACCGAAGACTGCACCCAGCCCGCCCTGCCCCACCACGCCATCCCCGAAGGTCAGACGCCCCCGCCCGACCGCGTGTTCAAGATCGGCAAAGAGGTCTGGATCGAGCGCGAAGACTTTGAAGAAGTGCCGCCCAAGGGCTACAAGCGCCTGTTCCCCGGCAACGTCGTGCGCCTCAAAGGCGGCTACGTCATCGAATGCACCGGCTGCGCCAGGGACGCGGACGGCAAGGTGACCGAAGTGCACGCCAAAGTGATCCCCGGCACCAAGAGCGGCACCCCCGGCGCCGACAGCGTGAAAGCCAAAGCCGCCATCACCTGGGTGAGCGTGGCCAGCGGCGTGAGCGCCGAAGTGCGCCTGTACGACCGCCTGTTCAGCGACCCCAACCCCGACGCCGGCGGCAAAGACTTCATCGAAGCCCTGAACCCCAACAGCCTGAAGGTGGTGACCGCCTACGTGGAGCCCTCACTGGCTGCCGCAAAGTCGGATCAGAAGTTTCAGTTCGAGCGGTTTGGGTACTTTGTGGCGGATCGTGTGGATCACGTGGCGGGGGTGAAGCCGGTGTTTAACCGGGTGACGGGGTTGAAGGATTCTTGGGGTAAATAACAAAGCTACAGGGAGCAGAACAATGAAACTAAAAAATATTAGCAATTGGTCCGACATTACAGCCTTAGAGGCGCTGCTATTCTTTGCCCAAAGACTGGATGAACTGCTATTTGACTACACACTTGACACCTACAAGTCTCCAGCACTCAACCCGCCTTTTCTGTGCAAAGAAGCACTGGATCTAATAACAGAAATCGAAGCAGGGAGCATTGATGCTCAAAACCTCATTCACGTGCTAGAGGAACTTGAGTGGTCTATCAGAAATGATCCTGCAGCAAAGCAGTTAATAGGCCTAGATGTATCATCTTTTTTTCTCGGAGAAGAGGCCAAGAATCAATTACACAAACAACGAAATTTACTAGAAATAATTCAAAAATCAATTCAGCCAGACATCTACCTGCTCAGAGTCCAAGAAGATTTACTCATCGCACTCAACAATAATAAAAAGAATGATATTAATCGATTATCTCGCACATGGGTTACCACACTCACAAATCTCGGGGTCACAAAAAAACACCTATTTCAGACCACGGAAAAGTTTTTCTTTAGCAACCACCCCGTAACCAGCACAGAAGATGCAAAGAGATTTTTTCTCGCATGCATGCCGGTAATTCATAGCTTTGAAGTTTACTTTATTGCAAAAAAAGATCTATCAAAGTTCTCCAGCACACTCAGCCTATTCAGCATGGAGATCTTGGAAGCGCTACCTGAAGATCTCATTCAAATCGCAGAAGAACACCAATTTAAAGCAGAAGCAGATGAGATACTTATAAAGGTATCCAACATCAACTCATTCGACATACATTCTGGCAGAAGAGAAGCAGAACAGATCCTCGACAGAGTACGCGATTTAATATTGCTCTATTCTCACAAGAAGCCAATAACTTGGTCACCCACAACCATAGTTACTCAATGCTGCCTTGAGAGCCCTGTTATTGCAATAAGCCCAAAAAGCTCCGTTCAAATGATCTCAGACTTGCGCCCCGGCATTGCAGCCTCCAGGCTTCAATTTATGCTAGAGAACATGTCGATAACAGATGGAAATGACCGGGAGAGGTTTGATCGAATAGTTGATTTGCATGGTCTGTGCGCCCTTCAGGATGCACCCGAAACCCAGATTTTGAACCTTTGGATATGCATTGAAAGCATAATTCCGTCAGAACCCTCAAGGAACAAAATAAACAACATAATCCAAACAGCATCGCCATTGCTAATGCTGACCTACATCAGAAGACTGATCAAAAATCTACTGCGCGATCTACTTGAATGGAACAAGAAAGTAACCCGACAAACTCTCAAAAAGATTTCTCATGAGTCTGACGAGTGGTCCGCCATCAAAGTTCTAATGCTACTAAGCCCTGAGCACGAAGAACTCAGAAAAGAGCTTTATTCAAAGCTTGACGATTTTCCATTGTTACGCCATAGAATATTTTTCCTATCAGAAATTTTCAGCAGCAAAGACAAGGTTCAAAATCTGCTTGGCGAGCACAAGAAAAAAGTTGAATGGCAGATCAGGAGAATATATCGAACCCGAAATCTGCTAGTTCACTCAGGAAGAACACCAAGCTATCTCTCGACACTAATAGAAAATGCACACGATTATCTTGATAGCATGATTCTCGAAATACTGGAGCTGTCATGCAGCGCAAAAAGAATATCCACTTTCCGACAGGCCTACGAACTCTTTCACCTCCAACACAATCACTACGAAAAGTCTATTAAGGCACTAACCAACATAACATTTGAAAACATCGCAACCATTTATCATTCAAGACCGCCCAGAAAGACGGTGGACGAAATCTACGACAATCACAATAAGTTGCTAGGCGGCACGACAACGACTGAACAGTAAAAGTGGGCAACAGGGTCAGGTCTTGCCTTTTGTCTTAGTTGCCCCTCGGAGTTAGATTTTTATCAGGCGAGCGGCAAATTTCCTGTTTCAAGGGAGAAAAAATAGATGGCCAAGTTTCTATCCACCACCGGCACCAATTACCATCTGGAAGAGTTGATCAAAGGCGCATCCGACCGTCTGATCCTGATCAGCCCCTTTTTGAAGCTCAATGACCGCATGAAGGAGCTTCTGGCGGACAAGAACCGTTTGAAGATCGACGTGCGCATCGTCTACGGCAAGAGCGAGTTGCAGCCACAGGAAATCGAGTGGCTGCGCGGCCTGACCTACATCCGCACCAGCTTCTGCAAAAACCTGCACGCCAAGTGCTACATGAACGAAGAGATGTGCATCATCACCAGCCTGAACCTCTACGAGTTCAGCCAGGTGAACAACAACGAGATGGGCATCCTGATTCAGCGCGGAGAAGACAGCCAGCTCTACAAAGACGCCTACGAAGAGGCACAACGCATCATCCGCATCAGCGACGAAGTGCGCATTTCGCTGGAGCGCGTGTCGAACGAACCCGAGGCTCCCGCCACCGAAGCCGACAAGGGTACCGAAGCCGAGCCAGCCGGCGACAAACTGACCTCATCCAAGATCGCCGCCAAGCTGGGCATGAAGACCGCCCAGTTCATGGACCGCGCCGCCGAGCAAGGCTTTCTGGCGCTGGACGGTGACAAGCACGTCATGACCGCCAAGGGCGAAAAGGCGGGCGTGGAGTTTGTGGCGAAGTCCCGGTTTGGCCCTTACTTTCTTTGGCCGCAGGACTTTCATCCGATCTAAGAAGAGCCGCAAACCTTCACCACTGTTAGTGGTCACAGGCGACCCGCAAGGGGGCGTGAGCATTGGTGCCAGGTCTTGCCTATTGCCTAAAGATATTCGGGGTCAGATTTCAATCAATTCCTTTCAAACCCACTGATCGACTTTCAAACCGATCCATCCAATGGAAAAAGCACCTCTCAGCTTCTGGATTCTCTTTGCCATCACCATCGTTGGTTTGGCCTCGACTCAGGTTCTGGTCAGCAAACTGGAGAGCCGCCACCCTGTCACCTTCGCCAAGCTGGGCTCGCCCCACCTTTTTGCCAACAACACGCCCAAAAACAACTGGCTGTACAACCGCTGGTTGTTCAGCACGGAAGCGCTTTTGCTGGATGCAACCATCAGCTACTGGGTGTGGGTCAACCGGGTGTTGGCAGGCTCTGCCTTGTTGCTGTTCGTCTTCAACATCATCAAGATGTTCCTGGGTTGACCCATCGCGATCGGGAACAGCCCCCCGCGCTTAACCCATCAACTGCAGAACTCGCCGCACGAGACGAAGGGGTCAAGACGACGGGGTCAGGTCTTGACGACGGGGTCATGACGACGGGGTCTGACGACGGGGTCAGGTCTTGCCTTTTGCCTATAAACGCGCCGCAAGCTTCCCCTCCCCACTCGCCCCAGTCACCAACCGCTGCGTCGCCCGCGTAGCCCCCACATAGAACAGCCGCGCTTCCTCGCGCTCGTCTTCGCCCTCGGCGGGCATGCGCCCGGCGCCGACCAGCGCCACCACCGGGAACTCCAGCCCTTTGCTGACGTGCAGCGTCATCACCTTGATGCTGTCGTGCGCGGGGTCGAACACGCTGGACGAGTTCCGGCGCAGCTGGTGCGGCAGCTTGCGTTTGCGCAGGAACTCGGCGCACATGTCCATTTCGCTGTGGTGGCGGCATAGGATGGCCATGTCGGCCCAGGCGTGGCGTCCGCGGTGGGCGGTGGGCAGCAGCTCAGCCACCTGGGCATGAACGCACTCGCTCTCACCAGAGCCCATCGGTACACTCGCGCCCATGCACCCCGCCATTGCCCAACACCGCGCGTCCATCGCGGCCATCTGCCAGCGCTACGGCATCCGCCGGCTGGAGGTGTTTGGCTCGGCCGCGCGGAGCGACGACTTTGTGGCCGATACCAGCGACGCGGACTTTCTGGTGGAGTTCGCGGCGGACGCCAGGCCGGACCTGCGCAGCTTCTACGGCGCCAAGGCCGAGCTGGAGCAGTTGCTGGGCCGGGGTGTGGACCTGGTGGAGCCCGGCGCGGTGCGCAACCCGTATGTGCTGGCCAGCATCAACCGGCACCGCGAGCCCGTGTATGCAGCGTGACCCGCGCGCCTTCCTTTGGGATGTGCGCGAGGCGGCGCAGGCGATCCAGTCGTTCACCACAGGGCTGGACAGCAAGGCCTATGTCGGCAACGAGATGGTGCAAGCCGCAGTAGAGCGCAAGTTCGAGGTCATCGGCGAGGCGCTCAACCAGTTGGCAAAGTTGGATGCGACCATGGCCGCCCGCATCCCGGACGTGCCGCAGATCGTGGCCTTTCGCAACCAGCTGATCCACGGCTATGCAACGGTCAATCCGGACACTGTCTGGAACATCGCGCAGAACGCGCTGCCGGGGCTGCTGGCCGCGGTGCAGTGCTTGCTGGACGAGTTGAAGTAGAAGACTTGGAGCTGCCGAAAGGTCGGCGGTGAAGTCATGGTGCAGCCACCGCCTTGAATACCGGGTGAACAGGCCGTGCAGGAACCGCTCCTGCAAAGGTCCCGCAGCCTTTTTATGGGGTCCCGGCGCCCTGGCCCGGCGCCGCGGCTTTGGCGCGCAGCTTGGCGGCGATGTATTCGCCGTGGGTCACGTGCAGCAGGCCGGCCACTTTGCTGATGACGTGGTTTTCGTGCGCGTCGAGGTGGGCGTCTGCGTAGGCCACCTGCCAGAGCGATTCGACCAGCAGCACTTTCTGCGGCTGGGTGAAGCGGTCGTTGAGCTGGCTGGTGAAGGCGTGGAAGTCGTTGGCGGTGCGGGCCGTTTCGTGGGCCAGGGCCATGAGGTCGGCCACGCTGGCGGGCGAGAGGTCAAAGCGCTCGTGCAGCGCCCGGATCACGGCTTGCTGCTCGGCTTCGGGGTGGTTCTGGTCGGCGCGCATCACCTCCACCAGCAGCACGGCGGTGGCCAGGTGCAGCGCTTTTTCAGCGTCGGCGGCCGATTGCGTCGGGTCGATGGACAGGAAGGTGTTCAGCAGTTGCCGCAGGGGTTGGAGCATGGGAAAGGCTTCGCTTTGAATGGAACAGACGGGGTGGGACGCGCGCCAGCCGCCAGGGTTCCGCGCTCCGGACGACGGGGTCAGGTCATGCCTTTTGCCTATAAACGCGCCGCAAGCTTCCCCTCCCCACTCGCCCCAGTCACTAACCGCTGCGTCTCTTCCGTAGCCCCCACACAAAACAGCCGCGCTTCCTCTCGCCCGTCTTCGCCCCCGGCGCACATGTCCCTCGCTGTGGTGGCGGCAGAGGATGGCCATGTCGGCCCAGGCGTGCCCTTCGCGGTGGGCCGCACTCAACCGCTCGGCGGTTTACCACCAGCAGGCCGCCACCTACACTAGGCCCCATGCGCCCGTCCCAAGCCCTCAACCTGCACCGCTTGCAGATCCGCGAGATTGCCCTGCGCCACCGCGTGTCGGGTGTGAGCGTGTTCGGCTCGGCCATTCATGGGGATGACGTGGAAGGCAGCGATCTGGACGTGTTGGTGGAGCCGACCCCAGCGACCACGCTGCTGGACATTGGCGCCATTCGCCATGAGCTGAAAGCCTTGCTCGGTATCGAGGTGGACGTGTTGACACCCAATGGGCTGCCAGCCAGCTTTCGCGAGCAGGTGCTGCGCGAGGCGGTGCGCCTGTGACGCGAAACAAGCCGCGGCGAACGGCCGACCATCTCGGCCACATCATCGAAGCGATCGACAACATCCAGAGTGACACGGCTGGCATGGACGCCACTGGCTTCAAGGCTGATCGCAAGACGCAGGACGCCGTGATCCGCAACCTGGAGATCGTCGGCGAGGCCTGCAACAACGTGGTCAAGCACGACCCGGCTTTTGCGCAGCAGCACCCGCAGGTGCCATGGGGCTTTGCTTACGAGATGCGCAATGCGCTGGCGCATGGCTATTTCACTGTGGACCTGGACATCGTTTGGGCCACGGTCACCTCTGATCTGCCCGGTTTGAGAACTCAGCGGGGCTTGTTGGCTGTGTAAATGACGGCCGTCTTGGGCCACCTGGTGGCGCCAGGTTACTGCTTCAGAAGTCTCCATGCCCCGCCGCCGCCGCGCCCACCACCACGTCTACGTGATCGAACTGCACCCGGACGTGCTGCAGGAGCCGCGCTTTCGCAAATGCAACCCGGCTTACGTGGCCGGCAAGCCCTGTGTGTACGTGGGCATGACGGGGCTGGACCCGGATGTGCGTTTTGACAAGCACAAGGCCGGCATCCAGGCCAACGCCTATGTGACGAAGTACGGCCTGCGCCTGCTGCCGGACCTGTACGAAGGTTTCAACCCGATGCGCTACGAGGACGCGGTGGAGCGCGAAATCGAGATCGGCATCGACCTGCGCTCGGCCGGGTTCGGGGTGTGGCAGGCCTGAACGCAGCGCCGTGGTTGGCCCAGCACCGTGCCCTGTTTCGATGCGACACCGGCAGGCCCGACGTACCGGAAAATGGTACGGGCCTTTGGGTCACCACCGACGCCGGTGCCCTTCAACATCGGCCATCCGTCCCCCTGCCCCGTCTGCATCAGGAGCCTGCGCGTGTCCCTTCAGATTCATCTGCCTGATTTTGATCACCTGTTTGTTGCACCGAATCACAACGCATTCGACCGTCGCTACAACAGCCAGAGTGGCCTGGCGCAATTGCTCACCCGGTGCCGCACCGATGGCCGATTGCTCGACGACTGCCGGGCCGCGTTCGTCTTTCCAAAAGCCTTGCAGCACGACCACAGGGCGGCCCATCTGAACGAGGCGATTTCGCGGTATTGCGACGATGTCATCCGCACCACGCAGGCCCAGCTGCGCGCCAACGTGCGAAGCAACCGCATCAATTTCGTCATCGGTCTGGCCTTGCTGGGGATTTCTCTGGCAATGGGCTACTACCTGGGACAACAAACCGCCTGGAACCCGTCTCTCAGCACTTTGCTGTCCAACAGCGTCGGCATTCTGGGTTCGGTTGCCTTGTGGATTCCCACGGAACAAATGCTTTTTGGCCACGATGGGCAGAGAAAGCACATCCGGTTGCACCAGGCCGCCAAATCGATGCGCTTTGAGTTCCTCTACCAGGATGAAACTGAAACTGGCACCGCTGACCGGTGAGGCACCGTCCCGGTCAACCTCGACGGCCATCGGGTCCGCGCGGCCTGCACGCACCGGCCTTGCCGCGCGGGAGCGCCGCTTCAGTGCCGCTCGGGCACCTGATCGGCCTCTTCGCCCCAGGTGCGGTTGATGCGGCGGCCGCGCCGGACGGCCGGGCGTTCGCCGATGGCTTTGGCCCAGCGCTGCACGTGGGGGTATTCGTGCACCGACAGGAATTCGCCCGCGCTGTAGAGCTTGCCTTCGACCAGCCAGCCGTACCAGGGGTAGATGGCGATGTCGGCGATGCTGTAGTCGTCACCGGCCATGTACGTGCGTGTGGCCAGGTGGCGGTTGAGCACGTCGAGCTGGCGCTTGGTCTCCATGGCGTAGCGGTTGATGGGGTATTCGAACTTCTCGGGCGCGTAGGCGTAGAAGTGGCCGAAGCCGCCGCCCAGGAAGGGGGCTGAACCCATCTGCCAGAACAGCCAGTTGAGGGTTTCGGTGCGCGCGGCGTGGCCTTGGGGCAGGAAGGCGCCGAACTTTTCGGCCAGGTAGAGCAGGATGGCGCCGGACTCGAACACGCGGGTGGGCGGTTCGGTGCTGCGGTCCAGCAGGGCCGGGATCTTGGAGTTGGGGTTGACGTCGACGAAGCCGCTGGAGAACTGGTCGCCCTCGCCGATCTTGATGAGCCAGGCGTCGTATTCGGCGCCGGCGTGGCCCAGTTCCAGCAGCTCTTCGAGCATCACGGTCACTTTCACGCCGTTGGGCGTGCCCATGGAATACAGCTGCAGCGGGTGCTGGCCGACGGGCAGGGCCTTGTCGTGCGTGGGGCCGGCGATGGGGCGGTTGATGCTGGCGAACTGGCCGCCGTTGGCCTGGTCCCAGGTCCAGACGGCGGGCGGGGTGTAGGGGGCGGTCTTGGGCGGGGTGTGGTCGTCGTTCATGGCCGCATGGTAGGCCCGCGGCCATGCCCCGGCTGTCGCGGGGAAATCGGTGCCGGCCGGCTCAGTTCCGGATGACCTTGCGCAGCGCGTCGGCCAGCTCGGACGCCTCGAACTTGGCCACGTAGGCGTCGGCACCGACGGACTGCACGTGGGCTTCGTTGGTGGTGCCCGTCAGCGACGAGTGGATGACCACCGGGATGTCGCGAAAGCGCGGGTCCTGCTTGATGTTGCGCGTGAGGGTGAAGCCGTCCATGACGGGCATTTCCAGGTCGGTCAGCACCACGGCGACCTTGTCCCGCGCGGTCTTGCCTTCGGCCTGGGCCTCGGTTTCGATGGCCTGCAGGCGTTCCCAGGCTTCCTGGCCGGTCTTGGTCATGACGTGGTTCACGCCCATGGCGCCCAGGCCCTGTTCGATCATCATGCGGGCGACCGGGGAGTCGTCCGCCGCGAGGATGAAGGCGCCCGGCGGCAGGCGGATGGCGTCGCCCACGTCTTCGGCGGTGATGTCGGCGCACGCCGACGGCATGACGTTGCGCAGGATCTGTTCCACGTCGAGCACCTGCACCAGGCGCGAGGTGTCGGCGTCGCCGTCGATCTTGGCGATGCTGGTGACGAGGTTGCCGCCGTTGCCTTCGGCGGCGAGCACGCGGCTCCAGTCCAGGCGCACGATTTCGTCGACCTCTTCCACCGCAAAGGCCTGGGTGGTGCGGGCGTATTCGGTCACCAGCAGGATGCCGTGGCCGCGCAGCGGGGTGCAGCCCACGACGGCGGGCAGGTCGATGACGGGGATGATCTGGCCGCGGATGTTGGCCACGCCCATCACGTTGGGCGGAGCGTTGAACATGGCGGTGATGGTGGGCATCACCATGATCTCGCGCACCTTGAAGACGTTGATGCCGAACAGCTCGCGGCGGTCGCTGTCGGGCGCCTGGCCCAGGCGGAACAGCATCAGCTCGAACTGGTTGTTGCTGGTGAGCTGGGTGCGCTCGGTGACGTCGTTCAGCGGACTGTGCAGGCTCATGGGGTTCTCCGGTGGGGGCTCCTTGCAGGATACGAAGCCCGGTCCGGCGCCAAAATGCGCATGAAGCCCCTGAAAACCCGCCAATTCACCGGATGAACACCCACCCGATCCCCACCCTCACCTCGCCCCGCCTGAACTTGCGCGCGTTCCGGCCGGCGGATTTCGAACCCATGGCGGCCTTTTTTGCCGACCCGGTCTCGGCCTATTACGGCGGCCCCTGCGGGCGCGAAGAAGCATGGCGCAAGTTCGCCGTGTACTCGGGCCACTGGCTGCTGCGCGGCTATGGGCCCTGGGCGCTGGAAGACCGGGCCACCGGCGCCTACGTGGGCCTGTCGGGCCTGTGGTACCCCGAAGGCTGGGCCGAACCAGAGATCACCTGGGCGCTGGTGCCGGGCGCACACGGCCAGGGCTTTGCCACCGAGGGCGCGCGCCGCGCGCTGCGGGCGGCGTACGAGGACTTTGGCTGGACCACGGCGGTGAGCGTGGTGTCGGTGCACAACACCGCGTCGCAGGCGGTGGCGCGGCGCCTGGGCGCGACGCTGGAACGCGAGATCAGCTACCGCCACGGGCCGGCCTACCTGTACCGGCACCTGGGGCCGGACCAGTTGCTGGCCGCGGGCTGAGAGGCTGAGAGGAAATCGGTCATGCCCGCCTTGACACCCCAAACCACCGCCGGCTGCGTTGCAAATGCGCGCCGTAGCCCGAGCGACGGCTGTGCTTTGCGCCTTGCCGCCAGCGCTTTGGGGTGCCCTTTCGGGCACGCCCCATTCCCTCTCAGCCTCTGAGCCGGCTTCGGTGTCGGTCTGAGTGTCAGTGCGTGGCGCCGCCGCCGGCCGGGGCGTGGGCCGCTGCGCCGGGGCTGGCCAGGGCGGCGCGCAGCACGGTGCGCAGGCCGCGCACCACATCCGCCAGCGCCATGGCGGGGCTGCCCTGTTCGGGCAGCCAGGGCACGTGCACGAAACCGCCGCGCGTGTGCCGCAGCCTGGGGTGGCTGGCCAGGCGGTGCATCAGGCCGTAGAAGACGTGGTTGCAGACAAAGGTGCCGGCGGTCTGCGACACCTCGGCGGGCAGGCCTTCGCGGTGCAGGGCCGCCAGCGCGGCCTTGATGGGCAGGCTGCTGAAGTAGGCGGCGGGCGCGCCGGGCGCCACGGGCGTGTCCACCGGCTGGGTGCCCGCGTTGTCGGGAATGGGCGCGTCGTTGACGTTGATGGCCACGCGTTCGAGCGACAGGGCGCCGCGCCCACCGGCTTGACCGACGCAGACCACGAGCTCGGGGCGCAGTTGGTCGAGCAGGGTGTCGAGCGTGCGCAGCGAGTCACCGAACACGGTGGGCAGCTGCGCCGCGACGATGCGCCGCCCGCCGATCTGCCGGTTGTGCAGCGCCTGCACCGCCAGCCAGCTGGGGTTGACGCGGGCGCCGTTGAAGGCGTCGAAGCCGGTCAGCAGGATGCGGCCGGGCGAAGGCGGTGCGGGGCGGCGGGGCATCGCGCGAATGTAGCGCAGCCGCCCGCCGGGCCAGGCCATGGCGCGCGGTCGTGGGCCAGGGCTCAGGCGTGGAGCTGCCGGCCGCCAGCAAAGGCCCAGTTTTCCCAGGCGGTTTCCTGCAGCACGACCATGACCTGTTCGGTGTCGATGCCCAGCGCGCCCAGGCGCTGCATCAGGTCGGCCAGCAGGGCGCGCTTGAGCTTCACGCTGCGCCCGACCGACCAGAGGATCTCGATCAGCAGCGCGTCGGCGGTGCGGGGACGGGCCAGGTCGGGGTAGTGGGGGTCGAAGTGGGCGTCGGCCGCGTCGAGCGTGATCACGCGCTGGAAGCGGTCGTCTGCGGGCACCCCGGTGTGCACCAGGGCCGCGTGCACGGCGTCGAGCACGGCGGCCTTGAAGACGGCCGGCCGGCGCTGGCGCAGGGTGAGGGTGACGAGCGGCATGGGGCGGGCTCCGATGGGGTTCAGCAGCGGGCGGCGTGGCGGTCGAGCCGGGCCTGCAGGCGGCGCGCGCTGCGGTGCAGGCGCTCGCCCAGGCCTTGCTGCAGGCGGGCCCAGACGGCGTCGGCGCCGCGCCAGAAGTCGTCGATCGCCTCGCTGCGGTCGGCGTGTGCCTGGCGGCGGGCGGCGGCGTGTTGGTGGGCGTGCAGGTGGGCATGCCGTTGGGCTTGCGTGAGGGCGTCGAGGCGGTCGGGTGTCATGGCGGGCTCCTGGGGTGGGTCGATGGGTGGGTCAATGGGGGGGGGGGCTATGACCACACTTTTCCAGCAAAACCATTGAACGGAAACCGCCTTGAACGACAATCGGTTTTGCATATTTCGCAAAACACCGCCTGCCACACCCCGGGGGACCCCATGAACCTTGATCTGGACGAAGCCGCCCTCTTCCTGCGGGTGGCCGAACTGGGCTCGCTGTCGGCCGCAGCGCGCGAACGCCACGCACCGGTGAGCCAGGTCTCGCGCGGGCTGGCGCGGCTGGAGGCGCGCCTGGGCGTGCGCCTGCTGCACCGGACCACGCACGGCCTGAGCCTGACCGACGCGGGCGACACCTTTGCGGCCCACGCGCGCCGCCTGCTGGACACGCGCGACGAGCTGGCGGCGGCCCTGCACCTCAAACGCAGCGGCCCCAGCGGCTGGGTGCGGCTGGCGGTGAGCCCGGTGCTGGCCGAGACGGTGATCGCGCCGAGCCTGCCGTCGCTGTACGCCACGCACCCGGACCTGCAGGTGGACGTGCTGGCCGACGACCGGCTGAACGACATGGCGCGCGACGGGGTGGACGTGGCGATCCGCACCGGCTCGCCGGCGGGCGAGAACCTGGTGGCCCTGCCCATGGCCGAACATGGCCGGCGCCTGATGGCCGCGCCCGCCTACCTGCGGCACTTCGGCACACCGCACCACCCGGACGAACTGGCGCAGCACCGCCTGATCATCAGCAGCGCCAGCCCCCAGCTCAACCGCTGGCCCTGGGCCGCCGGCGCCGGGCAGCCCCGCGACGGCGTGTACCAGGCGCGCGGCCACACGCGCAGCGACAACACCGCGCTCACGCTGGCGCTGGTGCTGCAGGGGGTGGGCATTGCGCGGCTGAACGACGTGGTGAGCCAGCCGTTTGTGGAACGCGGCGAACTGGTGCCGCTGCTGGACGACTGGTTCGACCGTGGGCGGGTGCCGATCTACGCGGTGATGCTGCCCGAGCGCCACCGCCTGCCCAAGGTGCGCGCCTGCATCGACCACTGGTCGCGCTGGATGCAGGGCAGCGCCGGGCGGGCCGGGGCCGATCAGGCCTGAGCGAGCAGAAAGTCCAGCGCGGCGCAGACGGCCACGGCCTGGGCGCGGTTGCACGCGTCGGGCGTGGTGCGCGGGCTGTCGGGGTAGACCTCGGTGGTGGTGGTGCAGCGCGCGCCGGTGAGGCCGGTGCACAGGCCCAGCGCGCGCAGCGGGTAGCGGATCACGCCGTGCGCCGCCAGGGGCGAGCCGATCAGTTCGCCCTGGTGGTCGGCCTCGGCGATGTGGGTCACACGCTCGACCGCGTCGACAATGGCCCGCTGGAAGGCGGGCTGCGGGTGTTCGGCGTCGTCCACCAGGTAGAAGCCGTCGGGGATGGTGCCGGGCGTGAAGGCCTCGCCATCGCGCGCGGCCTTGGCGGGGCGGAACTCGCTCTCGTCGGTGTCGGTGGTTTCGTGCAGGTCGATGTGGGCCGCGAACCGGCCGAGCAGCGGCGCCACCAGCGCCATGAGCGCGGCCGATTCGGGCGCCGGGCTGGGCGCGCGGAATGAGCGGTTGGGGTCCACCGCGTCGTGGTTCCAGCGCTGGATGTGTTCGTAGGCCCAGGGGCTGACGCAGGGCACGACCAGCAGGTTGACACGGCCTTCGTAGGCGGCGGCCTGCTGTTCGAGGAACCCCAGCGCACCGTGCACGCCACTGGTTTCGTAGCCGTGCACGCCGCCGGTGACGAGCACGGTGGGGCACCCGGCCTGCCAGCGGTTGCGCAGCGCCACCAGGGGGTAACGGTCATCGCCGTGCACCACCTCGCCGTAGGTCCGCACGTCCAGGCGGTCCCGCAGCGCGTCGGTGCGGCGCAGCACATCAGCGGCGTATGAACGCTGGCGCCGCTGCCGCGCACGCCACTGCGCCACCTCGGCCGGCCCCCAGGCCTGGCCCGGTGTGCCGATGGGATAAAAGCGTTGAAGTTCGGTCATGTCGAATAGCTGTTCGATCAGCGCGACTGGGGGTCACGCGATTGAGGGTCACGATTGAGGGTCAGATTCCAATTTTCCGGGTTCCCCTTGCCCGCGGCGGCGGCCGAGCGACCACGGGTGGCTGCGGGTCGCGATTGGGGGTCAGATTCCAACGCGATTGGGGGTCAGATTCCAATTGTTCGGGTTTCCGTTGTCCGCGGCGGTGGCCATGGGGCGGCCGGATGCCGCGGGCGGCCCACCCGCATTGTGGCGGTGGCCGATCTGGCAACATCGCCGCCTTTGCCGCCCACCCCCACCACCGCACCATGAACTTCGCCGAACGCCTGAAAACCCTGCCCGCCGTGCACCACCTGGCCGCCCTGCAGCTGCTGGACGCCAGCGGCCAGACCGTGGCCACCATCGAAAACAAACCGGGCCAGGCCGGATCGCTGGCGGTGTACCACGCGCTGGCGCAGCAGCACGGCGGCGCCATCACGCCCGCGGCCGCCGCGCTGGGGTTGGACTGGTACGCCGAACACACGGCCGATGCGCGCGCGAACCCGGGCAAGCACCCCAACATCGACCGCCTGGTGGACTGGGCCGCCGGATCGGCCATCTATCTGGTGCGGCCTGTGATGGCCACGGCCGGCTGAAGCCGGGCCAGCCGCCGGGCCGCCCCAAGGCTGGACCAGCCCCCCTGGGGGGCAGCGACCCGCGCAGCGGCGGAGCGTGGGGGCGACATTTCAGTCGCTCCAGCTGACCACCGGCCCCAGGCGCTGCTGGGCCAGGAACATGGCCTCGCGCAGCGAGAGCGCGGTCCCCCCGTCGATCCAGCCAGCGCCCGCGTGGGGGCGTTCGAAGCGGATGTAGAAACACTCCACCTCGCGGTCGGCCGCGATCTCGGGCGGGTCATCGGCATCACCCGTGCCGTAGAGGGTGTGGTGGCGCAGGATGCGCACGTGGCAGGTGGTCAGGCCCGCGTAGAACCACAGGCCGTGTTTGACGGCGGGGAGCTGGTCCACATCGTTCATGTCGCGGCCCTCCATCCAGTGCGCTGGATCGCGGCGGCGCCCGCCCAGGCGCTGCCTTGCGGCCATGATAGGCACGCCCCCGGCCGCTGCCAAGGCGCAGCGCACCATGCCCCTCGCGTGCGGCGGGCGGTGCGCAGGCGGCTGGACAGGCCCGCGGGCGCGAACCATCATCGAGCCACCGACACACCCGCCCCAGCCCTCCGCCCTCCTATCGAACATGACCGACATCACCGACCTCGATGCCTTGCGCGCCCTCTACGACCCGGTGCGCGAGCGATCGGCAAAAAAAGAAATGCCGCAACTGGACGCGCACGCCACACGCCTGGTGGGCCTGTCGCCCTTTGTGGTGGTGGGCAGCGGCCACGCCCGCACCGGCGCGCACGATGCGTCGCCGCGCGGCGGCGCCGCGGGCTTTGTGCGGGCACCCGACGCGCACACCCTGCTGCTGCCCGATGCGCCGGGCAACAACCGGCTGGACACGCTGGAAAACGTCGTGAGCCACGGTGCGGCCGGCGCGCCGGTGGGCCTGCTGTTTCTGCTGCCGGGCATGGACGAGACGCTGCGCGTGAACGGCCGCGCCTGGCTGTCGGTCGACCCCGCGCTGCGCGAGCGCTGCACCGAACCCACGGGCCGGGTGCCGCGGCTGGTGCTGCGCCTGCGGGTGGAGGCGGTGTACCTGCACTGCGCCAAGGCGCTCATGCGCTCGAAGCTGTGGGACCCGGCGCAGCACATGGACCGCGCCAGCCTGCCCAGCATGACCGAAATGATGCGCGACCAGATCCGCGAATTCCGCGGCGAAGAGATCGCGGCCGAGACGCAGGCACAGATGCTCGAGCGCTACCGCCAGACGCTGTGACCGCTCAGAGGCTGGGAGGGAATGGGGCGTGCCCGAAAGGGCGTCCCGAAGCACGGCCGGCAAGGCGCAAAGCACAGCCGTAGCTCCGGCTACGGCGCGCATTTGCAACG
>NZ_JASJOY010000200.1:0-15529 GCF_031426985.1 Hydrogenophaga sp. | reverse complement strand
CGGTCGCGACCTACCTGAACGCACAGATCGACGCCGGCGCGCAGGCGGTGATGATTTTTGACAGCTGGGGCGGTGTGCTGGCCGACGGCAAGTTCCAGGAATTCAGCCTGGCCTACACCAAGCGTGTGCTGGCGCAACTCAAGCGCACCGACAGCACCGGCGCCACCGTGCCGCGCATCGTGTTCACCAAGGGGGGCGGCCTGTGGCTGGACGACATGAAGGGCCTGGACTGCGAAGCCCTGGGCCTGGACTGGACGGTGAACCTGGCCAAGGCGCGCGCCGCGGTGGGCGATTCGAAAGCCCTGCAAGGCAACATCGACCCCAACGTGCTGTTCGCACCGCCCGAAGCGATCGAGCGCGAAGTGGCGGCCGTGCTGGAGAGTTTCGGCACCCCCCACCAGGGCGCGGGCACCGGCCCCACCCACATCTTCAACCTGGGCCACGGCATCAGCCAGTTCACCCCGCCGGAACACGTGAAGGTGCTGGTGGACGCGGTGCACGCGCATTCCAAGCGCCTGCGCGCGCAGGGCTGACACGGGGTGCGCGCCGGGCCCGCGCGGCCCGGCACAAGTAAGCCTAAAGACCCCAGGCACCGGCCCATAGCACAAAACCCGGCCAAAACAGCACTTGACACGCCTCACTTATGCACATTTTTCGTGCTGCGGCGCGACAACGGTGCCCAGCCGGTCTGCCCCGCCATCGCAGCCAGGGCAATCTTCGTAAGTGGTTGATTTGATTGACTTTAGATTTTTGCTTTTTTTCTAGGCAATTTAAGAAAGGCCTTGATTTACAAGGCTTCCGGGGCCCGAAAACGCAGCTATCAACAAAGTTATCCACAGAAGCTGTAGACAGTTCGGGAAGACCCTTTAAATCAACGACTTACATCGCACTCCGACAGTTTCACTGAGAAAAACCTTCCAAGATGAGCTTCTGGCCCGGTGTGGTGGTGGCCACCCCAGCCCACAGCGGTGTGGGTGGCATCCTGAGTTACCGGAGTGAGTCGCCGCTCACGCCGGGGGCTTTGGTGCGGGTACCGCTGGGTTCCCGCGAGGTCCTGGGCGTGGTGTGGGACTGCCCGGCCACGCCGCCCGAGGGCCTGAGCGAAGCCCAGACCAAACCGGTGGCGGGCGCGCTCGAAGGGCTGCCGCCGCTGAACGAGCGCTGGCGCCAGCTGGTGCGGTTTTCTGCGCAGTACTACCAGCGCAGCCTGGGCGAGGTGGCCCTGGCCGCCCTGCCGCCCCAGTTGCGCGAACTGGACGCGGCACAGCTGGCCCGCCGCCTGCAACGCCGCGACAAGAAAGCCAGCACCGCCGAAACCCTGCCCGCGCAGGCGGTGACCGGCCACGACCTCAGCGCCGAACAGGTGCTGGCCCTGCAGGCCCTGGCCGAGGCCACCGAGCCGGTTCTGCTGTACGGCGCCACCGGCAGCGGCAAGACCGAGGTGTACCTGCGCGCCACCCAGGCCGTGCTGGAAACGCCCACGCCCGAGGGCGAGCCGCCCACCCAGGTGCTGGTCATGGTGCCGGAGATCAACCTGACGCCGCAGCTGGAGGCGCGCTTTCGCGAACGTTTCGAGCCCGCCTTTGGCGCCGGCCGCGTGGTCAGCCTGCACAGCGGCATGACGCCGGCGCAGCGCCTGGCCAGCTGGCTGGCGGCGCACACCGGGACGGCGCGCATCGTGCTGGGCACGCGCATGGCGATTTTTGCCAGCCTGCCGGGGCTGCGGCTGATCGTGGTCGACGAAGAACACGACCCCAGCTACAAGAGCCAGGAAGGCGCGCGCTATTCGGCCCGCGACCTGGCGGTCTACCGCGCCAAGGTGGAGACCGAGGCGCTGGCCGCCGCCGGGCAGGCCGCGCGCTGCCAGGTGGTGCTGGGCTCGGCCACGCCCTCGCTGGAGAGCTGGCACGCCGCCGAACAGGGGCGCTACCAGCGGCTGGACATGCCCGGGCGCATCGGCGGTGGCGCCCTGCCCCGGCTGCGTCTGGTGGACATGAACCACCAGCCCAAGGGCGCGGCCATCGCCCCGCCGCTGCTGGCCGCGATGGAAGAACGCATCGCCCGCGGCGAGCAGTGCCTGGTGCTGCTCAACCGCCGCGGTTATGCGCCGGTGCTCTCATGCGACGCCTGCGGCTGGAAGAGCGGCTGCCCACACTGCAGCGCGTTCCGCGTGTTCCACAAGCTCGACCGCACGCTGCGCTGCCACCACTGCGGCTTCACGCAGCGCGTGCCGCGCGCCTGCCCTGACTGCGGCAACCTCGACATCGCGCCCGTGGGCCGCGGCACCGAACAGGTGGAAGAACAGCTGGCCCAGCTGCTGCAGGACGTGAAGCGCACCGACGGCGGCCCGGTGCGCGTGGCCCGCATGGACGCCGACACCACCAAGGCCAAGGGCAGCCTGGAAGCCCAGCTGGCCGCGCTGCACAGTGGCGAGGTGGACGTGCTGGTGGGCACCCAGATGGTGGCCAAGGGGCACGACTTCCGCCGCATCACCCTGGTGGCCAGCATCAACGCCGACGCCGCCCTGTTCGCCAGCGACCACCGCGCGCCCGAGCGCCTGTTTGCGTTGCTGATGCAGGCCGCCGGCCGCGCCGGGCGCGACGCCCAGCACGCCGGCGCGAGCGAGATGTGGGTGCAGACCTGGCACCCGGAACACCCGCTGTTCGCCGCCCTGAAGCGCCACGACTACCCGGCCTTCGCCGCCGAACAGCTGGCCGAACGCGAGATCGCGGGCATGCCGCCGCACGGTTTTCAGGCGCTGCTGCGGGCCGATGCGCGCACGCAGGCGGCGGCGCAGGCCTTTCTGAACATCGCGGCCGAACAGGCGGCCGGCCTGCCACACCGCGACGACATCACGCTCTACCCGGCGGTGCCGCTGACCATCCAGCGCGTGGCCAACGTGGAGCGCGCCCAGCTGCTGGTGGAAACGCATTCGCGCGCGGCGCTGCAGCGTTTTCTGGGCGCCTGGCAGCCGGTGCTGCACGCCTGCCGCAGCGCCCCCGAAGCGCGCGGCCTGATCCGCTGGGCGGTGGACGTGGACCCTTTGAGCATCTGACCCGGACACCGCATGGACTTTTTGCGCTCGGCGGCCCTGCTGGCCATTCGCGGCTACCAGCGCTTCATCTCACCATACAAGGGCTTTGTCTGCGCCTACCGGGTGCAAACCGGGCGCTGCAGCTGTTCGCAGCTGGGCTACCGCGCCATCCGCCGTTTTGGGCTGGGCGGCGGCTGGTGGGTGCTGCGCCAGCGCACGGCCCTGTGCGGCGTGGTGCACCGGCGGCACACGCCCGTGCGACCGCGCCCGCCGGCGCGTGAGCGCGGTGATTGCGACCTCCCCTGCGATGCCCCCTGCGATCTGGACCTGTCCGGCGGGCACGGGCGGATCGGCCTGTGCGACGCCTGCAGCTGCTGCGACGCCGGCAGCTGCGACTGGCCGTCGCGCCAGGAGCGCGCGGACCGCAAAGACCGGCGGCGGGACGGGCGGCAGGTGTACATCCCGCCCTATGCCGACCTGGGCCGCGGCGCACGCGAGCCGCGCCCGGGCGAGCGGCGCTGAAAGGACCGCACTGTCACGGGCCTTTCACGCAGGCGCGCCAGAATCCGTGCTGTGCTTGATGTCCGACACAGAACGGACGGCACATCCCGGCCACCCTCGCGGTGGCCGATCCATTTGGGGTGCACCGCACGCTGTCACGGGGTTTTCACGCAGCGTTCATAGGCTGCCAGATTCCATCCACGCACCCGAGCCCCCCCATGCGACTGCTTGCCCACACCCCACCGGCCTGGCCCCTGGCCCTGGTCTGCGCCCTGACACTCGCCGCTTGTGGCGGCGGCAGCGACGCGCGCCCCTCTCCCGCCACCGACACCCTGGCCATCCCGAGCCTGGGCTTCACCGCACCCGGTGAAAGCCTGGACCTGGCCAACTACACGCTGGTGGGCCAGTACGGGCTGTCGGTGGGCAGCGGCGCCAACCTGCTGGCGGGCGAGGTGTCGGCCGTCACCTGGAACCAGGACACCGACACGCTGTTCATCGTCGGCGACAACGGCACCTCGGTCACGCAGATCGGCAAGACCGGCCAGCTCATCGACACCATGACGCTGCCGGCCGACGCCACCAAACCGCAGGGCACCTATTACTACGACCCCGAAGGCATCACCTACATCGGCGGCGGCCAGTTCGTGCTGAGCGAAGAGCGCTACCGCCAGGTGACGCGTTTCACCTACGCCGCGGGCACCACGCTGGACCCGGCCACCGCGCAGACGGTCAAACTCGGCACCACCATCGGCAACACCGGTTTCGAGGGCATCAGCTTCGACCCGGTGACCGGCGGCTACATCATCGTGAAAGAAAAAACGCCGCTGGGCATCTTCCAGACCGGCATCGACTTCACCGCCGGCACGGCCACCAACGGCTCGCCGACCGCGACCGGCTCGACCAACCTGTTCGACCCGGCGCTGGCCGATGCCGTGGCCGATTTCGGCGACGTGTATGCGCTGTCCAACGTGCTGCCCATCGGCGCCGCCGACCGCGAACACCTGATGGTGCTGAGCCAGGAGTCGGGCCGCATCCTCAAGATGGACCGCAGCGGACAGGTGCTGGGCACGCTCGCCATCGAGGTGGCCGCGCAGCACGAAGGCATCACCTTCGACGCGCAGCTCAACATGTACGTCACCAACGAACTCGGCGCCGGTGGCAGCCGGGGCGAACAGCTCTGGGTGTACGCCCCCACCCGCTCGGCCGCCGCCGTGGGCCTGGGCAGCCACCTGTACCTGACGTTCGACAAACCCGTGGTGGCCGGCAGCGGCAACCTGGTGCTGAGCAACGGCGCGGGCGACGTGCGCAGCATCGCCGTGACCGACACCAGCCAGGTGAGTTTTCGCAGCGCCACGGTGGTGATCAACCCCGCGGCCGACCTGCTGCCGGGCAGCGCCTATTCGGTGCAATACGCCAGCGGTGTGGTCCAGGGCGCCGCGGGTGAAACCGCCGCCGCGGTGAACACCGCCAGCGCGCTGGCCTTCACCACCGTGAGCGACATCACCGTGCCGCAGCTGCTGAGCAGCACGCCCGGCGACGGCGCCCTCAGCGTCACCGGCAGCCGCCTCGTGCTCAGCTTCGACGAGACGGTGAAGGCCGGCACCGGCACGGTCACCATCAGCGATGGCGCCAGCGACGTGCGCGTGATCAACGCGGCCGACACCACGCAGGTGACGATCAGCGGCAGCACGGTGGACATCAACCCCAGCGCCGACCTAGCGCCCGGCACGGCCTACCACCTGCTGGTCAGCGGCAGCGCCTTCACCGACCTGGCGGGCAACCCCTATGTGGGCTGGAGCAACCCGGCGCAGCTGAACTTCAACACCGCTTCGTCGGCCGTGCCCACGGTGCTGAACGCAGGCGACATCCTGTTCATCGGCGCCAACGCGGCGGCGCCCGATGCCTTCGCCTTCGTGCTGCTGCGCGACATCAACGCCGGCACGTCCATCCTGTTCAGCGACCGCGACGCGCTCAACGCCACCAACGAATCGGCCTTCCAGTGGGTGGCCGACGTGGCCTACCCGGTGGGCACCATCGTGACGATCCAGCCCGACCAGAGCAGCGGCATTGCACCCGTGGCCAACCTCGGCCACACGCTGGGCAAGGGCGGCGGCCTGGGCAAGAGCGACGAGACCGTGTTCGCGTTCCAGGGCAGCATCGCCAACCTGAGCAACACCAGCGCGGGCGAGCTCTCACCCCTGCGCTACATCGCGGCCATCAACCTCGGTGTGGCCAGCCCGCTGGACGCGACGCTGCACACCGCGCTGGACGCGGCGGGTGCCTTCATCGCGCACGCCGCCGACAACGCCCTTTTCGCCGGCTCGCTGGCCACCACCGACCTGCCCGCCCTGCGCGCGCGCATTGCCAACACCACGAACTGGAGCACCAACGACAGCGCGACCGGCTTCGCGATCACCAACAACTCGCTGTTCCCCTGAGCGAGCCCCCGTGCCCAGCGCCCGCGGCATGACGGGCGGCACATCCCGGCCACCCTCGCGGTGGCCGATCCATTTGGGGACGCCCTCAGGGCAGTTGGCGCGTCAGAAAGTGGCCGTTCGGGATGCGCGTGGCCGCGAAGAACGCGTCCTCGCTCAGGCCGTCGATCAGGTACCGCAGGCAGCGCACCACGAAGCCGTGCGAGACCAGCAGCACGGTGCGGCCCTCGTGCTCTTCGCGCAGGCGCTGCAGGCCCCGCGCCACGCGGTCCACCACGGCGCGGGTGGACTCGGCGCCGGGCGGCTCTTCGTCCCAGCGGTAGGCGGCGTTGCGGGCCGCCAGCTCGGGGTAGCGCTGCGCCGCTTCGGCTTCGGTCAGGCCTTCGAACACACCGAAGTCGCGCTCGCGGAAATCGGCGTCCAGCCGCGGAGTCAGCCCCAGGCGCTGCGCCGCAGGCTCGGCGGTCTGGCGGGCGCGCAGCAGCGGCGAAACGACCAGCACCTCGATGCCTGCGGGCAGCGAGGCCGCCAGCGCCCCGGCCTGCGCGTGACCGGTGGCGTTCAGCGGCGCGTCGATGCGACCTTGCCAGCGGTCTTCGGTGTTGAGGTCGGTCTCGCCATGGCGGGCCAGCAGCAGGGTGATGGACATGGAGCAAGGGTCGCGGTGTGGAAGGCGGCCATCATCGCACCGCGCACAAAAAAGCCCCCGGGGCCGAAGCCGCGGGGGCAGGGGCAGGAAACACCTGCCTGATCAACGCGTCATTTCAGTCCCTCACGGCTGGACATCGAACCGGTCGAGCTCCATCACCTTGGTCCAGGCCGCCACGAAGTCGCGCACGAACTTGCCGCCGTTGTCGTTCTGCGCATAGACCTCGGCGATGGCGCGCAGCTGCGAGTTGGAACCGAAGGCCAGGTCGACGCGGGTGGCCGTCCACTTCACGGCCCCGGTCTGGCGGTCGCGGCCTTCGTAAGCGTTGTCACCGGTCGGCTGCCAGGCGGTGGACATGTCCACCAGGTTCGTGAAGAAGTCGTTCGTCAGCTGGCCCGGGCGCTGGGTGAACACGCCGGCCTTCGATCCGCCGTGGTTGGCGCCGAGCACGCGCAGGCCACCGACCAGCACCGCCATCTCGGGCGCGCTCAGGGTGAGCAGTTGCGCCTTGTCGAGCAGCATCTCTTCCGGCGAGACGCGGTAGGCCGTCTTGCGGTGGTTGCGGAAGCCGTCGGCCAGCGGTTCGAGCACGGCAAAGGATTCGGCGTCGGTCTGCTCGGCCGTGGCGTCGGTGCGGCCGGGGGTGAAGGGCACCTGCACCGCGTGGCCGGCGGCCTGGGCGGCGGCCTCCACGCCGGCGTTGCCGGCCAGCACGATCAGGTCGGCCAGCGACACCCGCTTGCCACCCGCCTGGGCGCCGTTGAAGGCGGTCTGGATGCCGTCAAGCACGGCCAGCACTTTGGCGAGTTGCTCGGGCTGGTTGACGGCCCAGTCCTTCTGCGGCGCCAGGCGGATGCGGGCACCGTTGGCGCCGCCGCGCTTGTCGCTGCCGCGGAAGGTCGAGGCCGAGGCCCAGGCGGTCGAGACCAGTTCGCTCACCGACAGGCCGGACACCAGCACCTGGGTCTTGAGCGCGGCGATATCGCGGGCGTCGATCAGCGGGTGGTCGACCGCGGGCACCGGGTCCTGCCAGATCAGGTCTTCGGCCGGCACCTCGGGGCCCAGGTAGAGCGTCTTCGGGCCCATGTCGCGGTGGGTCAGCTTGAACCAGGCGCGGGCGTAGGCGTCGGCAAACTCATCGGGGTGGGCGGCGAAGTGGCGCGAGATCTTCTCGTAGGCCGGGTCGAAGCGCAGCGAGAGGTCGGCCGTGGTCATCACGGGCGGGTGCTTCTTGCTGGGGTCGTGGGCGTCGACCACCATGTCCTCGGGCGCCACGTCCTTGGCGCGCCACTGGATGGCGCCGGCCGCGGTGGTCATCTGTTCCCACTCGTACTTGAACAGCACGGTGAAGTAGCCCATGTCCCACTGCGTGGGGTTGGGTTTCCAGGCGCCTTCAAAGCCGCTGGTGGTGGTGTCGCCGCCCTTGCCGCTGCCGTGCTGGTTGATCCAGCCCAGGCCCATGGCTTCGATCGGCGCGGCCTCGGGTTCGGGGCCGACCAGGGCCGCGTCGCCCGCGCCGTGCATCTTGCCGAAGGTGTGGCCGCCGGCCACCAGGGCCACCGTTTCATGGTCATTCATGGCCATGCGGGCGAAGGTTTCGCGCACGTCGCGGCCGCTGGCCACCGGGTCGGGCTTGCCGTCCGGGCCTTGCGGGTTCACATAAATCAGGCCCATCTGCACGGCAGCCAGCGGGTTTTCCAGGCCGCGCGCGTCCCGGTCGGCGCTGTAGCGGCTGTTCGGCTTGTCGCTGGTGGCCAGCCACTCTTTTTCGGCGCCCCAGTAAACGTCTTCTTCCGGCGCCCAGACGTCGGCCCGACCGCCGCCGAAGCCGAAGGTCTTGAAGCCCATGGTTTCCATGGCCACGTTGCCGGCCAGGATGAACAGGTCGGCCCACGAAATGGCGTTGCCGTGCTTCTGCTTGACCGGCCAGAGCAGGCGGCGTGCCTTGTCGAGGTTGCCGTTGTCGGGCCAGCTGTTGAGCGGCGCAAAGCGCTGGTTGCCGGTGTTGGCGCCGCCGCGGCCGTCGGCCGTGCGGTAGGTGCCGGCGGCGTGCCAGGCCATGCGGATGAACAGGCCGCCGTAGTGGCCGTAGTCGGCCGGCCACCAGTCCTGGCTCTGGGTCATCAGCGCCGCCAGGTCTTGCTTGAGCGCCGGGTAGTCCAGCTGTTTGAACGCCTCGGCGTAGTCAAAGTCCGGGTCCATGGGGTTGGACACCGGCGGGTGCTGGTGCAGGATGGCCAGGTTCAGCTGGTTGGGCCACCAGTCGGCGTTGGACTGGGCGCCGTGGGTGGCACGGGCACCGCCGGCGGCGTGGAAGGGGCATTGGGCTTCGGCATTCGGGTGGCTCATGGTGATCTCCTGGGGGTGAAACAGAACGGCTGGGGACTGGACAACTCAGCTGGCCGCGGCCAGGGCGGCCAGGGCGTCCAGCCAGCCGGTGCCGAGGGTGCTGGAGGCTTGGAACAGCGTCATGACAGGCTCCTGTGTGTGAGTGGGAGCCCAGACTTTAGGTTCAACCTATCAACAAGTCGATTCAATTGATTGAATCAATGCGATAGCGCGCACCAATGCCGCGGCGCCGCACGGGGCGGCGCGCCTTCAGGTCAGCAGCGTGACGGCCCCGGAGAAGCTGAGGAAGGCCGCGACCGTCGTCACCAGGATGATGCGGGCGATGCGCCCGTTGTCGGCCCCCAGGCGCTCGGCCAGCAGGGACACGTTGCTGGCGCTGGGCAGGGCCGCGACCAGCACCATCACCGTCAGGGCAAACGGGTCCAGCGGCAGGCCCAGCTGCCGCGCCGCCGAGCCCACGGCCAGCACCAGCAGGGGGTGCAACAGCAGCTTCATCAGCGCCACCGGCAGGAAGTCGCTGGTGGGCATGGGGTGGCTGCTCTGGATCTGAGAGCGCGCCAGCACCGCGCCGATGGTGAACAGCGCCACCGGCGACGCCGCGTCGGCCAGCAACCAGGCGGTTTTTTCCACCGGGCCGGGCAGGCGGAACTGGTAGAAGGACGCCACCGCCCCGAGCAGGATGGCCCAGGGCATGGGGTTGGCGGCCACGCCTTTGAGCGCCTTCTTGCCGGCGTCCAGCATGGCGGCGCGGCCGTGGCCCTCGCCCTCGTCCAGCCGCGAGAGCGCCACGCACAGCGAACTGGTGATGACCATGTCCACCAGCATGGTCAGGATGGTCGGCCCCGCCGCGGCCGGCCCCAGCAGCGCCACCAGCAGCGGCACACCCATGAAGCCGGAGTTGGGGAACGCCGCCACCAGCGCCCCCAGCGAGGCGTCGTTCCAGCGGATGCGGCTGTTCATCGACATCACCACGGCGAAGCCCACCATGACCAGGGCACACAGCAGGTAGACGCCGGCCACCGCAGCGTCCAGCAGCTCGGCGATCGGCGTGGTCGAGCCGAAGCGGTAGAGCATGCACGGCAGGGCGAAGAACAGCACGAAGCCGTTGAGCCCGGGGATCGCTTCGAGCGGCAGCATGCGCCGGTGCGCAGCCAGGTAACCGGCGAGCACGAGCGCAAAGAACGGGAAGGTGACCAGCAGGATGTTCAGCACGGGGGCCGATTGTGGCAGCAGGCACCGCCCGTCGACCCGGTCGCGCCGCCCGCGGGTCGTCGGCGCGACAGCGCTTCAGGTCGGCGTGTCAGCGGCCGATCAGGGACAGAACGTTAAGCTCACCAGTTACAACTAGAAACCTCAAGACACATCTTCAGGTTGTTCAGGGAAGTGTTTTCCATGCGTCTGTCACGCTTTTCGCCGCGCCTGCCCGTTCTGGCCCTGGGCGCGGCCCTGACCCTGCTGGCCGGCTGTGCCGGCCCCCGATTCACCGTCGACGACGGCCGCGCAGTCAACCCGGTGCTGCTCGAACAGATCGGCCTCTACGGCAAGGGCGAACAGGTGCTGCGCCCCGCCATCCGCCGATCGGCCGACCTGGCCGACCCCGACTGCGACCGCCAGTGGGAACTGCCGTTTGCCCTGGCCAGCAGCCAGGGCTGGGACGAAAACGACCGCGTGGCCTGGGTGCGCGCCCTGGGCGTGGACGAGCGCCTGACCGTGGTGGCCCACAGCGCCGATTCGCCCCTGAAAAAAGGCGCCCGGGTGACCGACATCGACGGTTACACCAGCGGCGACCCGGCCGACCTGCTGGAACGCCTGGGCCGCCTGCGCGACCGCGGCGACGCCTTCGAGCTCAACACCCAAAGCGGCCAGCCGGTGAAGGTGCAGCCGTTCGAGGTCTGCCGCGGCTACACCCGCCTGGCCCCGCCCAACACGCCCGAGCTGCAGGACTACCACTGGCTCATGAGCTACCACCCGCTGGAGCTGGCGCGCACGGACCTGACCGAGGACGAGGCGCTGTGGACCGTGCTGTGGACGCAGGGCCTGTCGGAAGAAGGCGGCGCGCGCATGAAGACCTACCACTACGGCACCAGCATCCTCAGCTCGCTCTACACCGTGGCCACGCTGGCCTCGGGCCTCAAGGGCGCGGCCATGGCGGCCGAAGCGGCGGTGAGCGCGGCGCAAAAGGCCGCCGCCACGGCCGCGACCGAGATCCTCAGGCAGCAGCTGATCGACCAGGCCAAGAGCTTTGCGGCCAGCCGCCTCCGCGACCAGCTGACCAAGAGCGTGCAGTCGCTCACCCAGGCGCAGGTGGTGGCCAGCATGCAGCAGGTGGCGGCCAACCGCGGCCTGCTCGGCGGCATCTCGCGCGTGGCGGCCACCACCTTCGACCAGGCCGATGGCTGGGCCTACGCGCGCATGCAGCGGCTCAAGGCCGACCCGCTAGCCGGCTTTCGCCTGCACCAGAAGCTGCTCGAACGCAGCCTGCTGAGCAACGCCATCGCACTCGACCCCGAGCGCATGGAAAGCCTGCAGGCCCTGACCCAGAAAGACGGCCGCCAGGAAGACGTGATCGCCATCCTCAAGGGCATCCGCCCCGAGACGCTGGACTTCGACGTGGGCGACATGCCGCTGGCCTCGGCCCCGCAGGCCTTCGGCTACGACGAGCTGCCCAACCGCGGCCGCGACCCGTACGCGCTGGGCCTGGTCGAAGCCATGCTGGGCATGGGCGACGGCGCCATGCCCACCACGATGCCCAGCGCCACCAGCCGCTGACCGTTCGCCAGCCCACCGCCCCATCCCCGCAACCGCCCCGCCGCGACCACCCGATGCCACGCCACCCCGCCCATCTGCCCCGTCTGTTGCCCACCACCGCTGCGGCCCTGCTGACCTTGTGGAGCGGCATCGCCCTGGCCCAGAGCCCCGTCCCCGATCCCGGCACGGCTGCGCCAGCAGTGGCCACCACCGCTGCAGCACCGGCACCGGCAGCAACGCCCAGCCCCGCGCCGCTGGCCGTAGGCACCGTCACCCCGCCCGTGGTGGCCACGGTCGCTGCCGACCCCATGGCCGCCATGCCCACCGCCGCCCCGGCCGTGTCCGGCGCCGTGCAGGACACCTGCGCCAGCGTGAGCGACCGCGCCATGGCCAGCGACCTGCGCGCCGCCACCGCCCAGTCGAAAAAGGCCGACAGCGCCCAGCTCGCGCGCCTGGTGGACGAGTCCATCGCGCTGTGGACGCTGGCCGTGCAGCGCTGCGAAGGCCGCGGCCAGGAACGCGCGCGCCGCAACCTGACCGACAGCGAACGCAGCCGCCAGGCGCTGGCCGGCCAGCTCGGCGCCAGCCCCGCCTGCACCGCCGGCCAGCGGGACGCCGGCAGCCTGCAGGACATGGCCCAGCAGGCGGTGCGCGAACGCCGCTGGCAGGACGCCGCCCTGCTCTACCGCAAGGCCGAAAACATGTGGGACGTGACGGCCGAGCGCTGCGCCGGCGAAGCCCAGCAGACCGCGCTGCAGCGGCGCGACCAGACCGCCACCGACGCCCACAACGCCGAACACTGCGCCCCGGTGTTTGAAAAGGCCCGCCACCAGAGCCAGGCCCTGCGCCGCGTGGCGGGCGAGCGCAGCAGCCCCGAGAAACAGACCCATTCACAAGCCGCCGAAACCCTGTGGCGCGAGGCGCTGAACCAGTGCCGCGGCACGGCGCAGGACGTGGCGCGCAGCAACGCCGACCAGATCGGCCGCGACCGCGGCACGCCCTGGGTGGCCACCGCCGTGCCCGTCGCCCCGGTGGTGCTGGCCCTGCCCGCCGCCCCGACATCCGCACCCTCAACGGCGGCCCCTGCGAGCGTGGCCCCGCCCGCCCTGGCCAGCAGCCTGGCCGCCGGCGCCGGCACGGCGGCCGTGGCGGCGGCCGACACCGCCGCTGCCGCAGCAGCTCCCGCGGCCGCGTCGCCCAGCCTGTTCCAGAGCCTGTCCCAAGCGCTGACCGCGCCGGTGACCGCCGTCGTGGCGGCCGTGGCCCCGGGCGCCGCGGCCACCAGCGGCCCGCAGGACATGGACCTGCAAGCCGGCGACACCCGGTTCGTCGGCCGCTTCGTGCGCGAGGGCAACACCCTCACCGGCAACGGCCAGATCCGCTGGGCCAACGGCGACCAGTACCAGGGCGACATCGTCCAGGGCCGGCGCCACGGCCAGGGCAGCTTCGCCTGGGCCAGCGGCCAGCGCTACAGCGGCCCCTGGGTCAACGACGAACCACAGGGCAAAGGGCAGATGGGCTTTGCCAACGGCGACCAGTACGAAGGCGACGTGGTGCAGGGCCTGCCGCAGGGCCAGGGCCGCATGCGCTACGCCAGCGGCGACGTCTTCGAAGGCCGCTTCAGCCGCGGCCGGCCCGACGGCGAAGGCCTGTACCGCTGGGCCAACGGCCAGAGCTACGAAGGCCCCTGGGTCAACGAACAGCCACACGGCCAGGGCAAGCTGCGCTACGCCAACGGCAACGTCTACGAAGGCCAGCTGGCGTTCGGCAAGCCCGAAGGCACTGGCCGCCTGACGTTTGCCACCGGCGAACGGTACGAGGGCGCGGTCACGCAGGGGCTGCCCCACGGTGAAGGCCGCTACCTCTGGACCAACGGCGACCAGTACAGCGGCCAGTGGCAACAAGGCCGCAAACACGGCAAGGGCCGCATGCAATGGTCCAACGGCGACGCCTGGGAAGGCCGCTTCGAGAACGACAGCCAGAGCGCCGAGGGCACGCTCACGCGCAAGGGCGGGTAGGACAAAGGCCCCCACGCTCCGCCGCTCGCGCGGGTCGCTGCCCCCGGGGGGGCTGGGCCTGCCTTGGGGCGGCCCGGCGGCAGACCAATCTCCCCCTGCGCCGCTGCGCGGCTTCCCCCTCTGTGGCGCGCCTGCGGCGCTTCGAGGGTGACGCACCCAGTGGCCCGGCCAAGCCGGTTCCACGGGTGCCCTCGCCACAGGCACGGGCTTCGGCAGGCCTCCCGGCCCCTGCGCCATGGGAAGATGCGCCGCCATGCGCCTGCCGCCCACCCCGTTTCGCCTTGACCCGCACCTGATCGCCGCCCTGCTGGCCGCCGTGCCGGTGTGGGCCGCGCTGGGTCTGTGGGCCGGGCCGTGGCTCCGGGCGCCGGCCGGCGCATGGGGCTGGTTCTCGCTGCTGCTGCTGATGCCGCTGCTGGAAGAATGGGTGTTCCGCGGCCTGCTGCAGACCCAGCTGTTGCACGTGACCGCGGTGAACGGCCAGCCCCGACGCTGGGGCCCCATCAGCTGGGCCAATGGCCTGACCACGCTGGCTTTCGTCGCCCTGCACCTGCCCACCCAGCCGCTGCTGTGGGCGCTGGCAGTGACCGCCCCCTCGCTGGTGCTGGGCCACCTGCGCGAGCGGCTGCGCAGCGTCTGGCCCGCCATCGGCGTGCACGTGGCCTACAACGCCGGCTTTGCCCTCACGGCGCTGCTGCTGCGGGGCTGACCGCCCCCGTCGGGACCGCGCGGGTCGGTATCATCCAGCCTCCGTTTCCCGATCACCCGACGGCGTGCTTCCGCGCACGCCGCTCCACCCGCCCCTTCCCATGTCCTCCCCCGCCGGCCCCGGCCTGAACCAGGCCCAGCTCGACGCCGTTCACCACCTGGGTGGCCCCTGCCTGGTGCTGGCGGGCGCCGGCTCGGGCAAGACGCGGGTGATCACGCACAAGATCGGCCGCCTGATCCAGGCCGGACTGGCGCCCGACCGCATCGCGGCCATCACCTTCACCAACAAGGCCGCCGCCGAAATGCGCGAACGCGCCGGCCACCTGGTGGGGCGCGACGCGCGCAAGGTGCTGATCTGCACCTTCCACGCGCTGGGCGTGCGCCTGCTGCGCGAAGACGGCGAGGTGCTGGGCCTGAAGAAGAACTTCAGCATCCTGGACACCGACGACATCACCGGCCTGCTCAAGGACTGCGGCGGCACCACCGACGCCAACACCGCGCGCGCCTGGCAGTGGACCATCAGCGGCTGGAAGAGCGCGGGCCTCACGTCGGCCGAGGCGCTGCAACAGGCCAAGGACGAAGACGAACGCGTGACCGCGACCATCATGGCGCGCTACGAGGAGCGCCTCTCCGCCTACCAGAGCGTGGACTTCGACGACCTGATCAGCCTGCCGCTGAAACTGCTGGGCCAGCACGAGGACGTGCGCACCCGCTGGCAGCAGAAGATGGGCCACGTGCTGGTCGACGAGTACCAGGACACCAACGCCACGCAGTACGAGCTGCTCAAGCTGCTGGTGGGCGAACGCGCGCGCTTCACCGCCGTGGGCGACGACGACCAGTCCATCTACGGCTGGCGCGGCGCCACGCTGGACAACCTGAAACGCCTGCCGCAGGACTTTCCCGAGCTCAAGGTGATCAAGCTGGAGCAGAACTACCGCTCCACCAGCGCCATCCTGCGCGCGGCCAACAACGTGATCGGCCCCAACCCCAAGCTGTTCCCCAAGACGCTGTGGAGCGACCTGGGCGAAGGCGAGCCGGTGCGCGTGGTCGATGCCGACAACGAAGAGCACGAGGCCGAGCGCGCGGT
>NZ_JASJOY010000199.1:0-32168 GCF_031426985.1 Hydrogenophaga sp. | reverse complement strand
GCCGGCAAGGCGCAAAGCACAGCCGTAGCTCCGGCTACGGCGCGCATTTGCAACGCCGCAGGCGGCGTTTTGGGGCGCCAAGGCGGGCATGACCGATTTCCTCTCAGCCTCTCAGCCCGCCAGCACGCCGTACAGGCGCTGGTGCACCGGGCTGTCCAGCGGCACGGGCTGCTGCCGGCGCATGCTCAGGTAGTGGGCGCTGAAGACGTCGAACCAGGCGTCCAGCGCGTCGGCCGCGCGCACGTCGCCCGCCTGCGCCAGGCACAGCGCGGCCACTTCGGCGGTGCAGAAGTGGTGGTCCTGCGCCGAGCGGCGCAGCCTGTAACGCGAGGCGGTTTCGGGGTGCAGGCCCAGCACCGGGAACAGGTCCAGATAAGGGCTCTTGCGGAACATCTTGCGCGCCTCGCTCCAGGTGCCGTCGAGCAGGATGAACAGCGGGCGCTTGCCCGTGGCATCGCCTGTGGCGGCAGCGGGGGGCAACACCTCGGCCACGGCGCGACCGGGCTTCGCGTATTCGGGCGGGAACACCACGCAGGGCGCCCATTGCGGATCGGCCAGCAGGGCGAGCAGGTCGGGCTCGACCTCGGTGCGCGACCACTGGAAGGCCCAGGTGTCGGGCACCACGTCGGCGATCAGCCAGCCGGTGTTGCTGGGTTTGAGGGTTTCGATGTCGCCCATGAGCAGGCACACGCCGGCGTGGGTGGGCACCTGCGGGCGCAGCGCGCAGATGCACAGGTGCGTGGCCAGGCGGCAGCGCGGACAGCGCTGGGCGTTGGCCCCGCGCGCGACAAAGGGTTTGCTGCTGGCGGCCAGGCGGGTGGCGCGCAGGCGAGACACGGCGTGCTCGTGGCCGGCGTGTGCCGGCGGTGTGGCGGGGGTCAGGGGCATGCGGCGACTGTAAGCGCTGTGCCCGGCCGGGCGGCCGGGCACAGCGGCGGGGCGGTACAGTGCTGGCGCGCTCACCGAGCTTCCCCTGAACACAACCCGATCCTCACATGCATTTCACAGCCCTGGTGCTGGGCGGCGGCCCCGCCGGTTCGGCCGCCGCCGCGACGCTGGCGCAGGCCGGCGTGCGCACCGCCGTGGTCGACCGCGCCCACTTCCCGCGCCACAAGCTGTGCGGCGGCCTGCTGACACTGCGCAGCCAGCGCCAGTACGAAACCATCTTCGGCGACGGCTGGGGCGACAGCTTCGAGGTGCAGCGCCACGGCATGCGGCTGATGCACAGCCACCAGCTGCTCAACGCGGTCCAGAGCGAGCACCCGCTGTGCTTCACGCAGCGCCGGCATTTCGACCACCTGCTGCTGCAGCGCGCGCAGGCACGCGGCGCACAGGCGCTGCTGGGCGACGGCGTGCAGGGCATCGACCTGGATCGCAAGACCTGCACGCTGCGCTCGGGCGCGGTGATCGGCTACGACCACCTGATCGGCTGCGATGGCGTCAACAGCGTGGCGGCCAAGGCGCTGTTCGGCCGCTGCTTCGACCCCCACGGCATCGGCTTCGCGCTGGAAACGGACATCCCGCGCGAGGCGGTGTCGCGCCGCGTGGACGACCCCGAAATCCACTTCGGCGAGGTGCGCTGGGGCTACGCCTGGATCTTCCCCAAGCGCGAGACCCTCACCATTGGCCTGGGCGGGCTGATGCGCCGCAACGGCGACATGCGCCCGCTGCTGCAGGACTTCGTGCACCGCAGCACCGGCCTGCGCGGGGGCTACCGCATCCAGGGCCACCACATCCCGTTTGGCGACGCGCGCGCCACGCCGGGGCGCGGCCCGGTGCTGCTGGCCGGTGACGCCGCCGGCCTGGTGGACCCGATCACCGGCGAGGGCATCGCGTTCGCCATGGAAAGCGGACACCTGGCGGCGCAGGCCATCATCGGCGCCCTGCAAGGGGGCGAAGCCGCCCTGCCCCGCTACACCCGCAGCCTGCGGCCCGCGCTGCGCGCCATCGGCCACGGCAAGGCGCTGCGCCACCTGTTCTTTCCGCAGGCCATGGAAGGCCTGTTCCGCCGCGCCATCCCCGGCTCGACCACGCTGACCCGGCTGCACATGGACCTGCTGGCCGGCGCCATCGAATACCCCGCCTACACGCGCCGCGTCGCGCAGCGCCTGCTGCCCGGCCTGCTGCGGCTGGTACGCTGAACCCCACTTTGACAGGCAGACGCCATGAACACACCCCACCCCAACCCCGTCATCGCCCACCTGGGCCGCCGTCTGCGCCTGGCCGTCATCGGCGGTGGGCCGGGTTCCTTCATCGGCCCGCAGCACCGCCAGGCCGCGCGCATCGACGACCGGTTCGAGATCGTGGCCGGCGCGCTGTCGTCCGACCCGCAGGCCTCGGTGGCCGCCGGCATCGCTCTCGGCCTGGACCCGCAGCGCTGCTACCCCGACGCCACGGCCCTGCTGGCGGCCGAAGCCGCGCGGCCGGACGGCGTTGACGCGGTGGCCATCATGACGCCCAACCACCTGCACTTTCCGCAGGCCATGGCGGCGCTGGAGCACGGCCTGGACGTGATCTGCGACAAGCCCATGACCAACACCCTGGCCGAGGCCGAGGCGCTGCGCGAGCGGGTGCAGGCCACCGGCCGCGTGTTCTGCCTGACACACAACTACAGCGGCTACCCGCTGGTGCGCCAGGCGCGTGCCATGGTGGCGGCCGGCGAGCTGGGCGAGATCCGCCTGGTGCAGGTCGAGTACGTGCAGGGCGGTCGCGCCAAGCCCGGCCCCGGCCGCACCGCCTGGAAGAGCGACCCGGCGCGCGGCGGCGCCTCGCTGGTGCTGGGCGACATCGGCACCCACGCGCACCAGCTGCTGCGCTACATCACCGGGCTGGAGGTGGCCGAGGTGGCGGCCGACGTGGGCTGCGCCGTGCCCGAGCGCACCGCGCACGACGTGGCCGGCGCCCTGCTGCGCATGGGCAATGGCGCGCGCGGCAGCTTCTGGGTGACACAGGCCGCGGCCGGCATGGAAAACGGCCTGCGCATCCGCGTCAGCGGCGCGCTGGGCACGCTGGAATGGGCACAGGAACACCCGCAGCAACTGCACTTCAAGCCGCTGGACGCGCCGGCGCAGATCCGCACGCCGCGCGGGCCGGGCAGCCTGCCGCTGGCCTTGCGCGCCTCGCGCATCGCGGCCGGCCACCCCGAGGGCTACCACGAAGCCCTGGCCAACCTCTACACCGACGCAGCCGAGGCCATGGCCGCCCGCCGCAGCGGCCAGCCGGTGGACCCGCTGGCGCTGCACTTCCCGACCGAACACGACGGCTGGATGGGCGTGCGGTTTGTGGACGCGGTGCTGCGGTCGAGCCAGGCTGGCGGGGCCTGGACGCGCGCCAGCTGAACAGCCCCCGCCCCGGTGGGCCGCCCCCCTCACACGAGGGAAAGGCCGGGTGGTCGGGGCGTTGAAACGGTGCTCAAATGCGGCCAAACCCGCCCGCCACCCCCATGAGCGCACTGCCCGAAAGCCCCGCCGCCGAACGCAACAAGCAGCCCATCCTGGAGCAGTTGCAGCGCCTGCTGCCGCCCCAGGGCCGCCTGCTGGAACTGGCCTCGGGCACCGGTCAGCACGCGGCCTGGTTCGCCGCCGGCCTGCCGGGCTGGCGCTGGCAGCCCACCGAAGCCAACAGCGCAGCGCTGCCCACCATCGCGGCCTGGGTGCAGCGCGCGGGCGTGGGCAATGTGCGCCCGCCCTGCCGGCTGGACGTGGCCCAGGCCACCTGGCCCAGCGACGACGAATCCCTGGCCCGCGACTTCGAGCAGCCGTTCGACGCCATCTTCTGCGCCAACCTGCTGCACATCGCGCCGTGGAGCCTGTGCCAGCCGCTCATGAACGGGGCGCGCCGGCACCTGGCGCCCGACGGCCTGCTGCTGCTGTACGGTCCGTTCCTCGAAGGCGATGTGCCCACCGCGCCGAGCAACCACGAGTTCGACGCCAGCCTGCGCCGGCAACACCCGGCCTGGGGCATCCGCCAGCGCGAGGCGGTTGAACGCTGCGCGCAGGATGCCGGGCTGCGGCTGCGCCAGCGCATTCCCATGCCGTCGAACAACCTGCTGCTGGTGTTCAAGCGGGCCTGACCCCGGCCAGCGCGGCTGCGGCTGCGGCTGCGGCTGCGGCTGCGGCTGCGGCGGGATAATCCCCCGCCATGGACGCATCCTTCACTTCCCTCTCGCTCTTTCCCCTGGGCTGGCAGCACTACCTGCTGGGCGGCCTGTGCATCGGCGCCGGCGTGGCGCTGCTGTTTGTGTGCACCGGCCTGGTCGGCGGCATGAGCTCGGTGTTCTCGTCCACCTGGTCGTACCTGCTGCGCGCGCCCTACTTCCAGCAGGCGCGCTACACCGACACGCGCGGCTGGCGTCTGGTGTACGCGGCCGGCCTGATCGCGGGGGCGCTGGTCTGGTGGCTGGGCTTTTCCGACGGCACGCCGCAGCACACCGAGGTGCCCGTGTGGGCGCTGGTGGTCGGTGGTTTCTTCGTGGGTTACGGCGCACGGCTGGGCAATGGCTGCACCTCGGGCCACGGCATCTGCGGCCTGGGTTCGCTGCAATGGCCCTCGCTGCTGGCGGTGCTGACCTTCATGGCCACCGCCTTCATCACCGCCAATCTGGTGGCGTTCTGGGGGCTGGCATGAGCGCGTCTTTCAAGATGACACCCGCCGTGGCGCTGGTGGTGCTGGCCAGCGGCGCCCTGTTCGGCTTCGGCCTCTCGCTCTCGACCATGGTGCAACCCGAGGTGGTGTTGAGCTTCCTGCGCTTTGCGGACTGGGGCCTGATGCTGGTGATGGGCGGCGCCGTGGTGGTGACGCTGATCGCCTACCAGCTGGCACCGCGCGTGCTCGGCCGCCCGCTGCTGGGCGGCTATTTCCACCAGCACGTGAGCGCGTGGAACCGCGACACCGTGCTCGGCGCGGCGCTGTTCGGCATCGGCTGGGGCCTGTGCGGCGTCTGCCCCGGCCCCGCCATTGCGGGCCTGGGCACCGGCAACACCGACCTGCTGTGGGCGCTGGGTGGCATCGCCGCGGGCGCCCTGGCCCAGGGCCTGCGCGCCGGCCGCGGCTGAACCTTCACACACGAACGACACGACACCATGCTGCAACGCCGACACCTCACCCTGGGCCTGCTGGCCAGCACCGCCGCGCTGGCGCTGGCCGCCTGTGGCCAGGCCACGGACAGCACCAAAAAGGCCCCGATCACGCCCGACCAGTCCATGGCCACCCTGGCCGCCGAAGGCAAGGGCTTCACCGTGGGCGCCAGCACGGCGGCGCGCACGGTCTATGTGCTGTTCGATCCGCAGTGCCCGCATTGCGCCCACCTCTGGCTGGCGGCCGAGCCGCTGCTGGCCAAGGCGCGGTTTGTCTGGATGCCGGTGGCCTTCATCAGCGCCAAGAGCCTGCCGCAGGGCGCGGCATTGCTGCAAGCGGCCCAACCGCAAGAGGCCATGAGCGCACACGAACACTCGCTGCTGGGCGGCGGAGGCGGCATCGGCGCACCGTCGGACATCCCGGCCGAGCTGGAGGCCGCCATCAAGACCAACACCCTCCTGCTCGACCGCCTGGGCGCGGAGTCGGTGCCCTTCATCGTGGCGCGGTCGGCCAGCGGACAGCCGGTGCTGCAGGCCGGAGCCATGGACACGGCGGCCCTGGCGGCGTTGCTGGGCCTTCAATAAACCGGCGCCGCACGTTTACCATTCCCCCAGGCGCCGCGTGTCGCGGTGCCCCCCACCACCAACGGAGATCCCCATGGGCAAGGAACAGCGCAACGAAAAGATGAACAAGAAGCCGAAGAAGGACACCTCGGCGCCCAAGGGTCCGGTGTCGTCGGACCGCCCCATGGCGCCGACCACGTCGGTGATCCCGCGCGGCAAGGACAAAGACAAGTTCAAGTGAGCCGGCGGCCCACACGATGAAAGCCACCTGGAACGGCGCCGTGGTCGCCGAGAGCGACGACACGGTGCTGGTGGAAGGCAACCACTACTTCCCCGAAAGCGCGCTCAACCGCGCCTACGTGACCTTCAGCAATCACCGCACCACCTGCCCCTGGAAGGGCGAGGCGAAGTACCTGTCGCTGCTGGTCAACGGCGAACTCAACGCCGACGCGGCCTGGTATTACCCGGACCCGAAACCCGAGGCGGACAACATCCGCGGCCGGGTGGCGTTCTGGAAGGGCGTGAAGATCGAGGGCTGAGCCCTCCCTTGACCGGCCGCGCGCTCAGCTGCGGTCGAACACCGGGTCCACCGGCACCTGCAACGCGGTCGCCAGCTGGTTGGTCTTGGCCGCCAGCGCCACGATGGACAGCAGCTCGGCGTGCTGCTCGCGCGTCATGCCCTTGGCCGTGGCCGCCGCCGTGTGCGAATGCACGCAGTAGCTGCAGCCGTTGATGATGGACGCCGTGATGTAGACCATCTCCTTGGTCAGCGGGTCCAGGCTCGACGGTGTCGCCATCACCCGCTTGACCTCGGCCCAGGTCTGCTCCAGCAGCGCCGGGTCGAAGGCCAGGTAGCGCCACATGTTGTTGATGAAGTCGGTCTGGCGCGTGGCGCGGATGTCGTCGAACACCGCCTGGACGCGCGGATCGGCTTCGGGGTGTGCGGGCGGGGTGATGGTGGACATGGCGGTGGTGTGCAGCAGGATCGGCGGAGCGTTCAGCGGGACATTCAACGGGATTTGCGCGGCGCCTTGCGCTGATCCACCTTGGGTTTGCGTTCGGGCCGGATGTGGCCTTCTTCGCGCAGCTTGTTCTTGCGCGCGGCGCGGTCGGCGTCGGCCTTGAGGCCGGCCTTGAGCCAGCGGCCAAACTGCTCGGGCGTTTCCAGCGTGATGCGGCCCAGGTGCAGGCTGCGGAAGTCGGCGATCACCAGCTCGGCGGCCTTCTGGGTGTTGATGCGGCCGCCGCTGGCCAGCGCGCCGCGCTGGCGGCCGATGTGTTCGAGCAGCGTGTCTTCGGGCGTCTGCAACAGCGCTTCGGGCGTGAGGCCGAACTTGTAGCGCGCCTCCATCAAGGCCGGGTAGTGCTCCTTGAGGTGGGCGAGCAGTTCGTAGGCCACCTCTTCCTCGTCGTAGGCGTTCTTGCCCACCGCGCCGCTGGCGGCGAGGTTGAAACCGCTTTCGGGCACCACGATGCGTGGCCACAACATGCCGGGCGTGTCGTAGAGGTAGAAGTCGTCGGCCAGGGCGATGCGCGATTCGGTGCGTGTCACGCCGGCCTCGTCACCCGTCTTGGCGGCGCGCTTGCCCTTGAGGGTGTTGATGAGCGTGGACTTGCCCACGTTGGGGATGCCGCAGATCAGCACGCGCATGGGCTTGACCATGCCGCCGCGCTTGGGCGCAAGGGCAAAACACGCGTCGATGAGGGCGCGCGCCGGCGCGGTGTCGCTCGCGTCCAGCGCGATGGCCCGCGTGTTGGGCTGGGCGTTGTAGTGCTCCAGCCAGAGCGCGGTGCGCACCGGGTCGGCCATGTCCTGCTTGTTGAGCACCTTGAGCGTGGGCCGCCCGCTGGTGAGTTCGGCCATCAGCGGGTTGGCGCTGCTGCCGGGCAGGCGGGCGTCGAGCATCTCGATCACCACGTCGATCTCTTTCACGCGCTCGCCGATGGCCTTGCGCGTGAGGTGCATGTGCCCGGGAAACCACTGGATGCTCATTCGGCTGTTCTTTCTGGATGGCGCTGTTTAGGGTCGGCGCTCTGACGACCGGCTGTGGCTGCGTGCCACAATGAATTTTCAACCCCATCCACACGCGAGGAGACACATGGCCATCACCGTGAAGATCGATCTGGGCTACGAATTCGAAGTCAAGGCCAAGGCGGCCGAGGTGTTCGAGCTGCTGTCGGACGTGCCGACATCGGTGGGCCATTTTCCCAAAGTCGAGCAGCTGGTCGACATGGGCGACGGCGTCTACCGCTGGGAGATGGAAAAAGTGGGCACGGCGCAGGTCAACATCCAGACCGTGTACGCCAGCAAGTATGTGTCAGACAAGGCCAAGGGCACGGTGAAATGGACGCCGGTCAAGGGCGTGGGCAATGCCCAGGTCGGTGGCAGCTGGAAGATCGTGGACAACAAGAAGTCCACCGCCATCACCCTGGCCATCCAGGGCGAGGTGGAGGTGCCCCTGCCCGGCCTGATGAAGATGGTCGTGGTGCCCGTGGTGCAGGGCGAGTTCGAGAAACTGGTCGAGAAGTACATCGACAACCTGATCAAGCGCTTCGGCGGCGAGGTCTGAGCCCGGGCTCCCGCACCGCATGCGCTGGCGCCCCTGGCAGGACGGTCTCTTCCCCTGCGCGCTGGACATCGCGTGCGGCCTGCCCATGGTCACGCGCATGCGGCAGCGGGTGGTGCCCCTGGCCCACGGCCGCGTGCTGGAGGTGGGCATCGGCACCGGCCTGAACCTGGCGCATTACGACAAGGCGCGGGTGCAGCACATCACCGGGCTGGACCCGGGGGTGGAGTTCCAGCCCCGCGCGCGCCGGCGCATCGCGGCCGCCGGCCTGCCGGTGGACCTGCTGGGCCTGTCGGCCGAACGCATCCCGGCCGCCGACGCGAGCTTCGATTCGGTGGTGATCACCTACTCGCTGTGCACCATCCCCGACCCGCTGGCCGCGCTGCGCGAGATGCGCCGCGTGCTCCAGCCCGGCGGTGAGCTGCTGTTCTGTGAACACGGCCGCGCGCCCGATGCGGGCGTGGCGCGCTGGCAGGACCGGATTCAACCGCTGTGGGGCCCGCTGGCCGGCGGTTGCCACCTCAACCGCGACATCCCGGCCCTGCTGCAGGCCGCCGGCTTTGCCTGCCCTGCCCTGCACACCGGCTACCTGCCCGGCCCGCGGCCCTGGACCTACCACTGCTGGGGCCAGGCCCGGGCCGCCGACTGACCGGCGACACCCGCTGACCGGCCGCGCCCGGCGTCAACCGCGCTGCAGGTACACCTTCACAAAGCTGCTCTTGAGTGCTTCGGCGCGCGCGGGCAAGGCATCGGCCTGCCCGTCCTGCGCGGCCTTGAGCAGGCCATCGAGGTTCTGGCGGATGGCCTGGATGTCGGCGTCGCCGGCCTCGGCTTCCACCGCCTGCATCTTGGCGTTCACCTGCGGGTACAGCGCCTGCAGGCGCGCGGTGTCGCGGGCGTTGCCGGCGTCGAGCATCAGCTCCATGGCGTCGTGAAAGTCCACCAGCGCCACCGACAGCAGCGACAAACCGTTGCGCTTGAAGATCTGGTTGAACACCGGGCGCACGCCTTCGAGCGCCAGGTGCGCCTGCTGCAGGTCGCCGCTGCGCACCTGCTCGCCCACGCCCTGCAGCATGGCGTCCACCCGGGTCAGATCGGCCGGCAGCAGACCGTCGCCACGCAGCACCCAGGGCTGCCACGCGCTGTAGCGTTCGCGGAAGGCGGCGTAGGCCGGCAGCAGGCGGTCGTAATGGGCCACGGCCTGCTCGCGCTGCGCTTTGCCGGTGAGGAACAGCGTCTGCTTGTACTCGTGGTTCATGGCGTTGAAGTCGGCCAGAAAAACCTTGCGCGTGAAGAACACGCTGGCGTAGCTGCCGCCCACCGCCGCCGCCAGCAGCACCAGCGCGGCCAGCACCGCCCAGCGCCGGGCCGGTGTGGCCGGCGCGCCGGGCACCTCGCGGACCTGCCGCCCCAGCAGGCGGTAGACCGGGCAGGCGTTGAGCAGCGCCGTGGTCAGCAGCAGGCCGGCCACCGCGTAGGCCAGCAGCTGGCCCAGGCCACCGAGCCAGAACACCGCAGCCAGCAGGGCCACGATGCCCAGCAGGCCACGGAAAAAACGGTCCCATCCATTCAAACGGTTCATGCGGTCTCTCCAGTCACAAGCTTCACCCGGCACGATACCCCCCGCTGCTGACGGCGCCTTAAGGCAAACGCGGTGCAACCCCCCCTTGAAAAGCAGGCCGCGAGGGCCTCGCCCCGTGCTGTGTGTTTATCCCGTCTGGCACTGGACAAGCCTGTGCATAACCCAGGGCAAACCCTGTACGGCGCGCGCAAGTGCTTGCGGCCCTAGGGAGCGCAACGATCTGCCTGCAAAACAGGCAGTGGAGCAGCAGAAGTTGTCCACTTGTCCAGCCAAAGCTTGGACAAGCTTGTGCATAAGTTTCGGCAAGCTCTGTAAGAGTCACGCAACCCATTGATTCATATGAGTCTTCTTCAGATTGCCCAACAAACAGGCAGTCGCACAAGGGTGGACGGCAGGCCCGACGGGTTAGCATCGGCGCCATGAACGATCCACAAGCGGCCGAGGCTCACCGCCTGCACCTGGGCGCCACGGGCGAGACCCTGGCCGCCCCGGCCGACGCCAGCCTGCTGCAGACCCTGCTGCGCGCCGGCCAGGCCTGGCCGGCGTCGTGCCGCAACGGCAGCTGCCGCGCCTGCATCGGCCAGCTGGCCGCGGGCACGGTGCGCTACAGCGTGGAATGGCCCGGCCTGCTGCCGGAAGAAAAGGCCCGCGGCTGCGTGCTGCCCTGCGTGGCCTACCCGACCAGCGACGTGGTGCTCACGCCGCTGGTGGATTGAGGCTGAAGCGGGGGCCGCCCAAGGCGCAGCAGCCACTGGGGCGAGCGGGGGTCAACGAAGGTTGTGCGCCAGACGAGCTGCGTGTGCTCCCTGGCCCGCTGGGCTGCGGCCGCGTCGAAACGCGCCGTGGTGTCGTGGTGGAAGCCGCGCGGGATGGGCGCCCGCGTTGCACACGGGCCAGGCGGCGCGGGCTCGGATGTTCCCTGGTGCGCTGCTGGGGTCTGTTCACACCCTGAAAGACCGCCGCTGAAACGCGCTGCACACGCGCGGCGGGCGCGGGTATCAGGGTGTGACGGCTGTCTGCGCCACCGCGCCAGCGGCGACCGGCGCGTGCGGCTTGCCCAGGCGCGCGGGCGAGACGTATTCCTGCCGGTAGATCTCGAACGGCAGGCTGTCGGCCGCCTCGATGGCCTGCTGGTCGCGCACCGATTGCCCGGACATCGCTTCGTAGCGCGCCTGCTGCTCAGCCGCCCAGGGCAGGCCCGCCAGATGCTGGTGGGTCTGCAGCGACTGGTGGCGCACGAAGCCCACGAACGAATCGCTGTGCTGCTGTCGGACGGCGGCAAGCACGCGGGCCGAAGGCAGCGTTTCGGGCGCCTGCAGCGCGGCGCGGGCCTGGGCCACGGCGTCGCGGTGCGCCTGCCCGCCGTTCTGCGCGTCCAGCGCGTCGGCGATGGGCGCGAGCTGTTCGATGATCTCCAGCCCCCAGGCCTGCAGGCCCACGCGCTGGCCACCGCGGCTGAGCATCAGGCCGGGTTCGCGCCCGCGGGCGGCCGTCAGGCGCTGGTTGTTGGCCAGTTCGTGGATCTCGTCGGGCGTGTCGGGCGGGCTGTCGCTGAGCAGGCAGTGCAGCAGGAACACATCGAGGAAGCGCAGCGTGGCCGCGTCGATGCCGATGGGTTCGAAGGGGTTGAGGTCCATCAGGCGGACCTCGATGTACTCGACGCCGCGCTCGCGCAGCGCGTGCAGCGGGCGCTCGCCCGGGAAGATCACGCGCTTGGGGCGGATGGTGCCGTAGAACTCGTTCTCGATCTGGAGCAGCGTGGTGGCCAGCTGGTTGTAGTCGCCGCCGGGGTTGCGGATGCCCAGCGTTTCGTAGGCCGGCCAGGGGCGGGTGAGCGCGTCGTGCAGCGAAGCGGCGTAGCCTTCGAGGCCGTTGTAGCTCACGTCCAGCGTGGCCTGGGCTTCGCTCTGGTAACCCAGGCTGCCCATGCGCAGGCTGGTGCCGTGCGGCATGTGCAGCGTGCCGCCGCCGCCCAGCGGCTGCAGTTCGTGCTGGCGGCCTTCGACGAAGGAGGAACACAGCGCCGGCGAGGCGCCGAACAGCGTGAGCAGCAGAAAGGCGTGGCGGCGGAAGTTGCGGATCAGCGCGAAATACCCGTCGTTGTCCACGCCGGGCAGCGACCAGTTGTAATGAATGCCGCTGATGGTCTGCATGCGCCGGCCGTAGCGGTGGCCCAGGCCCATGCGGTAGACGCTCTTGGCGCGGCCAACGTTGCTGTTGCCGTACACGCCCAGCGGGATGGTCTCGTCGGTGGGCAGGCCGCAGGGCATGCTGGAGGCCCACATCATTTCGTCGCCCACGGCCTGCAGGCTGCGCACCGTGAACTGGTGCACCTCGCGCAGTTCGGCCAGACAGCTCTCGACGCTGGCGTGCACGCCGGTGATGAGTTCGAGCTGCGACTCGGAATAGTCGGTGGTGATGTGCGGGTGCGTGAGCGCGCTGCCCAGGGCCGCCGGGTGCGGCGTGAGGGCGAGCTTGCCGTCGGGCAGGGCGCGCAGGCTTTCCTTTTCCAGGCCGCGCCGCATGCCCCGCAGGCGCTCGGGGCTCAGGCTCTCCAGTCGCTGTTGCAGGGTCTTCATGGCTGTGGTCTTTCTGGAACGGGGCCGGACCTTAACACGCCACCTCAAACTCCGCCGGCGGCGCGGACATGGGGTTCTGTGGCAGGCAATGCAGGCCCGAGGGTCTGTCCAACGCATCGACTTCCCCCGGCAAGCGGTGCGGCCGCGGCGCGTGCACCGCCAGCCAGGCCTCGATGTGGGCCGGGTCGTTGGACACCCGCAATTCGTCGAACGCGGCCTGCGCCTCGGGGTAGGTCTTGCGCAGGTAATTGAGCCACTGCTTGAGCCGGCCGGCGCGGTGGCGCCGTTCCACCCGGCGGCACACGCGTCGCCAGAACAGCTGGAGCAGGGGCAGCATGTCCGGCCAGGGCGCACCCCCGGGCTGCCCCTGGATCGCCAGCCCCAGGCCGGGGTCGGTCACCAGGCCGCGGCCGATCATGATCGCGTCGCAGCCGGTCACGGCGCGGCAGCGCTGCGCCTGCTCCACGGTCCAGATCTCACCGTTGGCCACCACCCGCATGACCCCGGCCGGCAGCACCTGCCGCACCTCGGCGATGCGTTCCCAGTAGGCCGGCGGCCGGTAGCCGTGGGCCTTGGTGCGCGCATGGATCACCAGTTCGTCGGCCCCCGCGGCAGCGATGGCCAGCGCGCAGTCCTCGGCCACGCCGTCGTCGTGAAAACCCAGCCGCATCTTGGCCGACACCGGCAGGTGGGCCGGCACGGCGCGGCGCACGGCGCCGACGATGCGGCCGATCAGTTCCGGCTCGTCCAGCAGCACGGCGCCGCCGCGGCTGGCGTTCACCGTCTTGGCCGGGCAGCCGAAGTTCAGGTCCACGCCAAACGGGCTCAGGCCGGCCAGGCGGGCCGCGTTCTCGGCCAGGCAGGCCGGGTCGGAGCCCAGCAACTGCGGCCGCACCGGCACGCCGGCCAAGGTGCGCCCGCCGTTGAGCAGTTCGGGCACGACGCGGGTGAAGGCGCGTTCGGGCAGCAGGGTGTTGGTGATGCGGATGAACTCGCTCACGCAGCGGTCCACCCCGCCCGCGCGCGTGAGCACGTCGCGCAGGGTCGCGTCCAGCAGGCCTTCCATGGGCGCGAGCAACAGGGTCATGGGATGGAGGGGGGAGTAGGCGATCGCCGGCGGCGCATCGCAGCAAGAACAACGTGACGAGCCTCGCATTTTAGGGTCCGACCTGGGGGCAACGGCTTGCTACGCGCGGCGCGGCTCCGGTACCATCGGCCGCCTTCTGAAGCCTTTTGAGTTCTTTTGCGTCACATCCCGGGCCCCTGCCCGGGAGCGACCGCCCTGCCGGAGCCCCCATGCGACTGCCCCCTACCCTGCACCTGTTGATGGCGCTGCTGCTGGCCGCGCCCCTGAGCCATGCGCAGACCGCTGCGCCCGCCGAAGCGCCCCGCGCCGGCACCTTCAAGCAGGTGCAGGGCGAAGCCTGGGTCGGTAGCGCCGGCACCCCCGCCACCCAGCGCCGCGCGCCCCAGCCCGGTGACGGCCTGCGCGAGAGCGAGCGCGTGAGCACCGGTGCCAGCGGCGCCGCGACCATCGTGCTCAAGGACGGCACGGCGCTGACCGTGGGCCCCAACAGCACGGTGGACCTCAGCCGCTTCCAGTTCGACTCGACCACGCAGAAGGGCAACTTCCTGCTCGACCTGCTGCAGGGTTCGGTGCGTGTGGTCACCGGCCTGCTGGCCAAGGTCAACCCCGAACTGTTCAAGGTGCAGACGCCCACCTCGGTGGTGGGCGTGCGCGGCACCGATTTCATTGTCGAAACCGAGGCCGCCCGATGACCCGCCCGCTGTTCACCCTTCTGGCGCTGAGCGCGCTGCTGGCCGCCTGCGCCCCCACCACCCGCGTGACCCTGCTGCCGCAGGCCGATGGCAGCGCCAGCGGCGTGGTGGTCAGCACCCGCGAGGGCCAGCAACTGCTGACCCAGCCCTACCAGGTGGCCGAGGTCGCGCGCAGCGGCAGCATCGGCACCGCCACCACCAGCGCCGACCAGTTGCGCCAGAGCTACCCGCAGCTGCTGTCGCAGCGCCCGCCCTCGCCCGAGAAGTTCGTGCTGGAGTTCGAACCCGGCAGCTCGCAGCTCACGGCCGACTCGCAGGCGCGGCTGGCCGACATCGTGGCCCGCGCCCAGGCGCGCGCTGGCGGCGAGATCGTGGTCACCGGCCACACCGACCGCCAGGGCTCGCTCGAAGCCAACGACAAACTCTCGCTGGAGCGGGCCCAGTCCATCCGCGCCCTGCTGATCGAACGCGGCTTCAAGGCCGCGCTGATCGACGCCGTGGGCCGCGGCGAACGCGAACCCGCGGTGCCGACCGACGACGAAGTGGCCGAGCCGCGCAACCGCCGCGCCGAGCTGCTGGTGCGCTGAGCCACCGCCGGCCCATGGCCCACGAAGCCCGCCTGACCACCGCGCTGCGCGAACTGATCGGCTCTCAGCGCGTGGCGGCCCTGGGCACGCTGGGCGAGGACGGCGCGCCCTTCGTGTCCATGGTGCCGTTCGCGGTCGATCCGCTGGACCGCAGCCTGGTCATCCACATCAGCGGCCTGGCCGCCCACACGCACAACCTGCAGCGCACGCCACGCGCCTCGCTGCTGATCTGCCAGGCCGAGGTGGCCGGCCAGCCGGTGCACGCCCTGCCCCGCGCGACGCTGGACGTGCAGGCCAGCGAGGCCCGCGACGAAGCCGACGCACAGGCCTGCCGCGCCGCCTACCTGGCGCGCTTCCCCGAAGCCGAGCCCATGACCACACTGGGCGACTTCCGCTTCGTGCGCCTGCGCCCACAGGGCGCGCGCCAGGTGGCGGGCTTCGGCGCGGCACGCAGCCTCGACACGGCCGAGCTGCTGCAGGCGCTGGGCACGGCACCGTGAGCGCGGCGCCCAGCCACAGCCCCCAGCCCCCCGGCCCGCAAGCCACGCGCGTGGCGGTGCCCAGCGGGCTGAGCGTGCTGCACGCCGACGACGCTCTGCTGGTGTTCGACAAACCCGCCGGCCTGCTGGCCGTGCCCGGCCGCGGCCCCGACAAGCAGGACTGCCTGAGCGCCCGCGCCCAGGCCGCCTACCCTGATGCGCTGGTCGTGCACCGGCTGGACATGGCGACCTCGGGCGTCGTCGTCATGGCGCGCGGCATCGAAGCACAGCGCCACCTGAGCCAGTGCTTTGAAAAACGCCGCACCCACAAGCGCTACGAAGCCGTGGTGGCCGGTGAACTGGTCAACCCCCTGCCCGACAACGGCTGGAACAGCATCGACCTGCCGCTGATCCTGGACTGGCTGGCGCGCCCGCGCAGCATCGTCAGCCACGAGATCGGCAAACCCAGCCTGACGCACTGGCGCCTGGCCGACGCGCCGCCGCCCGGCCCCGGCATGACGCGGCTGGACCTGCACCCGGTCACCGGCCGCTCGCACCAGCTGCGCGTGCACCTGCAGGCCATCGGCCACCCCATCGTGGGCGACCCGCTGTACGCCAGCCCCGAACAGGAAGCCCTGGCCGACCGCCTGCTGCTGCACGCGCGCCGCCTGGACATCGAGCACCCCGTCACGGGTGCGATGATGCGTTTTGAAGCCCCCTGCCCGTTCTGATCCCCTCGAACCTGCCCATCGATTCGACACCGCACACCATGAGCCTTGCCGCCCAACACCTCACCGTTCTCACCGGCGCCTCGCGCGGCATGGGCCTGGCCATGGCCCGCCACCTGCTCACGCCCGACCGCATCCTGCTGTGCATCTCGCGCCGCACCACGCCCGAGCTGGAAGAACTCGCCCGCCTGCGCGGGGCCACGCTGGTGCAGTGGTCCATGGACCTGAGCCAGCCCAGCCAGGTGGCCGTGCGGCTGGACGCCTGGCTGGACGCGCAGCCCACCGCCGACATCGCCAGCGCCACCCTGATCAACAACGCCGGCATGATCCCGCGCATCGGCCCCATCGACCAGTGTCCGGGCAACGAACTGGAAGACGCCCTGCGCGTGGGCCTGGAAGCGCCCATGCAGCTGACCGCGGCCTTCCTGCGCGCCACCGGCCACTGGATCACCGCCGGCTGGCGCGGCCCGCGCAAGGTGCTCAACATCTCCAGCGGCCTGGGTCGCCATGCCATGGCCGCCCAGGCGCCGTACTGCGCGGCCAAGGCCGGTCTGGACCACTTCACCCGCTGCAGCGCGCTGGACGAGGCCCAGCGCGAGCACGGCGCCAGGCTCGTGTCGCTGGCGCCGGGCGTGATCGACACCGAGATGCAGGAGCAGCTGCGCGGCGGAGACCCGGCCGCCTTCCCCGACCGCGAGCGCTTTGTCGACCTGCAACGCCAGGGCCAGCTCACCAGCCCCGAAGAAGCCGCCGCCCGCGTGCTGGGCTGGCTGCAGCGCCCCGATTTCGGCGACCAGCCGGTGGCCGACGTGAGGGAATAGAAGTCCCCCCCTGCGCCGCTGCGCGCGCCTTGCAGGCCGCAGCATCGTCAGAGCCGATGCTCCCTCGGGCTGTCCAAGCCTGCGCAGGCAGGCTCGGAGCCGCGGCCCTCGGCCCCCCTGGGGGACCACGCCTGTGGCCCGGCGAAGCCGGTTCCACGGCGTGTGCTGGAAAAACGGGGTCAGATTCCAATTTCCACCCCACCCGAACAACCACCGCGCCTGTCCTGCGCTTGACTCGGCACAAGGCCGATGTAAGCCGGCCGGACTTACCATGCACGGTTGATCCCCACACCCCACCCAACGAGGAGCATTCCATGAGCCGTGAAGTCGTGATCGTCAGCGCTGTCCGTACCGCCATCGGTACCTTTGGCGGCAGTCTCAAGGACAGCCCGCCCACCGAACTGGGTGCGCTGGTCGTGCGCGAAGCCCTGGCCCGCGCCAACACCACCGGTCAGGACGTGGGCCACGTCGTGTTCGGCCACGTGGTCAACACCGAGCCGAAAGACATGTACCTCTCGCGCGTCGCCGCCATCAACGGCGGCTGCGCAGAAGGCACGCCGGCATTCAACGTCAACCGCCTGTGCGGCTCGGGCCTGCAGGCCATCGTGTCGGCCTCGCAGTCCATCCTGCTGGGCGACACCGACATCGCCATCGGCGGCGGTGCCGAGTGCATGAGCCGCGCGCCGTTTGCCAGCCTGAACATGCGCTGGGGCGCCCGCATGGGCGACACCAAGATGGTGGACATGATGATCGGCGCACTGCACGACCCCTTCCACAACATCCACATGGGCGTGACGGCCGAGAATGTGGCCGCCAAATACGGCATCACCCGCGAGATGCAGGACGCGCTGGCGGTGGAAAGCCACAACCGCGCCGAACGTGCCACGACCGAAGGCCGCTTCAAAGACCAGATCGTGCCCGTCATGCTCAAGAGCAAGAAGGGCGACGTGGCCTGGGCCACCGACGAGCACTTCCGCGCCGGCTGCAAGCCCGAAGACATGGCCAAGCTCAAGCCAGTGTTCATCAAGGAAAACGGCACCGTCACGGCCGGCAACGCCTCGGGCATCAACGACGCCGCCGCCGCGGTGGTGCTGATGGATGCCCAGACCGCGCAGGCCCGCGGTGCCAAGCCCCTGGCCCGTCTGGTCGGCTACGCCCACACCGGGCTGGACCCCAAGCTCATGGGCGCGGGCCCGATCTCGGCCACGCAGGCCGTGCTCAAGAAAACCGGCCTGTCGGTCAACGACCTGGACGTGATCGAAGCCAACGAAGCCTTCGCCGCCCAGGCCTGCGCCGTGACCAAAGAGCTGGGCCTGGACCCGGCCAAGGTCAACCCCAACGGCTCGGGCATTTCGCTGGGCCACCCGATCGGCGCCACCGGCGCGCTGATCACCGTGAAGGCGCTGTACGAGCTGCAACGCGTCAACGGTCGTTATGCCCTCGTCACGATGTGCATCGGCGGCGGCCAGGGCATCGCGGCGATTTTTGAGCGGCTGTAAGCCGCCCCCCGCGGGCAAATGACGCCCCCCGCACCGCTTCGCGTCACCCCCCCGGGGGGGCGATGCGAGTGGCCCGGCAAAGCCGGTTCCACCGCATCTTGGCGGGCTTCCCCTCTCCGGATGCAAAATTTCGTGATGACCAGCCTACAGGAGTGCCGGATGCGATGGACAGCCGCCATTGAAGAACTTGAACGTGGCCTGCTCCAGCGCGATGTGGCCGCGCGTGCGCTGCTGCTGGCGGCGCTGGCCGGCGAGCACGTGCTGCTGCTCGGCCCGCCCGGCACGGCCAAGAGCGAGCTGGCGCGCCGCCTGCAGCGCCTGCTGCCCGGTGCGCACTATTTCGAACGCCTGCTCACCCGTTTCTCGGTGCCCGAAGAGCTGTTCGGCCCGCTCTCGCTCAAGGCCCTGGAAGACGACCGCTACGAACGCCTGACCGCGGGCTACCTGCCCTCGGCCGAAGTCGCGTTTCTCGACGAGGTGTTCAAGGCCAACTCAGCCATCCTCAACACCTTGCTGGGCCTGCTGCACGAGCGCTGTTTCGACAACGGCCAGCACCGCGTGGACGTGCCCCTGGTCTGCCTGGTGGGCGCCAGCAACGAGGTGCCGCAGGACGAGAGCCTGCACGCCTTCTACGACCGTTTCCTGCTGCGCGTGCCGGTGATGCCGGTGGACGACGCGCACTTCGCCGCGCTGTTGCAGACCGCCCTGCCCGAAGGCGAGGCACACCCGGATGCGCAGCTGTCGTCCGCCGCGCTGCGGGTCTTGCGCCAGCAGGCCGGCCAGGTGCGGCTGGGCGACGCGGTGATCGCCTTGCTGGCCGCGGCGCGCGAACGCGCGAAGACGACGCAGCAAAGCGTGTCCGACCGCCGCTGGCGCCAGACCGCCGCACTGTTGCAAGTGCAGGCCGCCAGCCGCGACGCAACCGAGGTGTCGGTGTGGGACGCCTGGCTGCTGCCCCTGGCGCTGGCCGCCGAACCCGACCAGGTGCCCGGCTGGACCGACTGGTTCCTGCAGACCGTGGCCCAGGCCACGCCGCTGGCGATCGACGGGCTCGAACGCGCCGCGACCGCCTTCGAGCAGCAGCTGGACGTGGAACGCCGCGCCCCCGCCGACGCGCAGGACGACAGCGCCGGCAAGCTGGCCCTGGCGCGCGCCATCGCCGGGCCGAGCACCGAAAGCGAACTGGTGCGCATCACCAGCGAACGCGCCCACCGCCGCTATGGCGAACTGCACGTTCGCGCGCGCGTGGCGCAGGTGGCCGAGGTGCAGCAGCGCGTGAGCGCGGTGCAGACCGAGGTGCACGCCAGCGCCGAGGCCGTGCTCGCGCAGGCCCGCGCGCACGGCTGGCTGCCGCCGTCGTGGCGCGAACGCATCGAGACCGTGCACGCGCAGCGCTGCGGCCAGGTCGATGCGCTGGCCACGCGCCTGGCCGAGCTGCACGACGGCTTTGCCACGCTGCCACGGCTCGACGAAGACCGTTCCGCGTTCGTGCCCACGCCCGTCAGCTGGCAGGGCTGAGCCATGTCCGCGGCGCCCGCCGACCGCCCCTACCACCACCTGGACGGCATCGCTCGCGAGCTGTGGCGCTGGTCGGTGGTCTGCAGCGGCGGCACGGCCGAGGCGCGGCTGGCGCAGGCCCAGCCCTGGCACGACGCGCTGCTGGCCGGCCGCCTGCCCGATGCGGCGCACGACTTCGGCGACCCCGACGCCGTGCGGCCGCTGCGGACCTTGCTGACCGAACTGGACCTGCTCACGCTCACCCAGGGCAGCACCTCGATCACGCGCCAGATGCTGCAGAGCCTGCTCTGGCACCTGGACAGCCTGATCGAACGGCCGGCCACCGAAACCCGCGCCCAGGCCATCGCGCGCATGGCCGCCGAATTCCGCGAGAACTGGACGCTGCAGCGCCAGGGCTGGGAGGAAGCGCTGTCGCTGCTCAAGTCGCTGGGCGACCATGCGCACCTGCACTGGGACGATCTCAAGGGCCAGCTCAGCCGGCGTGAATGGACAGAAGCGCGCCGCATCGGTGGCCTGCTCGAACGGCTGCCCGCGCTGGCCCAGTTCATCGATGGTGTGGGCCGGCGCCAGCTGGCCGCGCACCAGCCACTGGCGCGCACCGTGCGGCCCGAAACGCAGGCGCCCGAGCGCGCGGCGCCGCAGCCCACCGACGACGACGAACGCCACCCCGAGCCCACCGCGGTGGACGGCGTGCACCGCTCGCGCACGCTGGCGCGCATGACCGGCAGCGAAAGCCTGAACCTCACGCACCCGGTGCTGCGCCGCCTGTGGCGCGCGCGCTTTGCCGAAGCGCAGCTGCTGACCTACGACGACCGCGCGCGCACCCCGCGCCCGAACCCGCGCCCCCGGCCCGACGGCGCCGCCGCCCGGGTGCACGACGCGCCGCTGGGCCTTGGCCCGCTGATCGTCTGCCTGGACACCTCCGGCTCCATGCAGGGCGCGCCGGAGAACGTGGCCAAGGCCTGTGTGCTGCAGGCCCTGCGCAGCGCCCACGCGGGCGACCGCGCCTGCCAGTTGCTGGCCTTCGGCGGCCCGGGCGAACTGCTGGAGCGCCCGCTCACGCGCACCGCCGCCGGGCTGGACGCGTTGCTGGACCTGATGGGCCAGGCCTTCGACGGCGGCACCGACGTGCAAACCCCGATCGAACGCGCCGTCGAACAGGTGCAGCAGCAGGGCTGGCAGGACGCGGACGTGCTGATCGTCAGCGACGGCGAGTTTGGCCTCACGCCCGCCACCCTGGCGCAGCTGCGCCAGGCCAAGGAGCGGCTGGGCTTGCGGGTGCACGGCATCCTGATCGGTGACCGCGAAACCATCGGCCTGGTGGAGATCTGCGACGCGCTGCACTGGGTGCGCGACTGGCGCCGCTACGGCCAGGCCGGTGGAGCGGCGGCCGAGGGTTTCTCGCCCGTGCACAGCCGCAGCCTGACGGCGATGTATTTCCCCAACGCGATCCGAAGGTGACCCCCCTGCGCCGCTGTGCGGCCTCCCCCCGGAGGGAGGAGGACGCCTGCGGCCCGGCAAAGCCAGTTCCACGGCGTCTCTGGATGAAGGCACGCCGCGCCGGGCAGGCGTCAGTGGACGCCAGGTGAGCCAGGGGGCTGCGCTGCGGCCTGCAGGAACACCGTCGCCGCATCGACCGGATCGAAGCGGTACTGGGCGCCGCAGAAGTCGCAGCCCACTTCCACCTGGCCCTGCTCGGCGATGATGGATTCGATCTCTTCACGGCCCAGGCTGCGCAGCATGTTGCTCACGCGCTCGCGCGAGCAGGTGCACGCAAAACGCGGACCGTCCGCGCCCATCTGCGGCTCGAAACGGCGCACGTCTTCTTCCCAGAACAGGCGGCGCAGGATGGTCTCGGCGTCCAGCGTCAGCAGCTCCTCGCGCTTGAGGCTGGCGGCCAGGATGGCGATGCGGTTGTAGTCCTCGTTCAGGCCGATCTGGTCCTCATCCTTGGCCACCGCGCCGGCACCGGCCAGGTTGGCCTCGCCCTGCAGCGGCAGGCGCTGGATCAGCAGGCCCGCGGCCACCTGGTCGTTGGCGGCCAGCACCAGGCGCGTGTCCAGCTGCTCGCTCTGCAGCATGTAGTGCTCGATCACTTCGCTGAGCTTTTCCAGCTTCTCGTGGCGGTCACCGAACAGCGGCACCACGCCCTGGTAAGGCTGCTGACCGGGCTTGCGGTCCTTGGGGTCCAGCGTGATGGCGCAGCGGCCCTGGTTGTTCACGTTGACCATGTGCGAGAGCGGCGCGTCCGCGGCCACTTCGCCCGTCACCGTGGCGGTGGCGCGCAGGCTCAGGTCGGGCTGCACCTCGGCCACGGCCAGCTTGACCGGACCGTCGCCCTGCACCTGCAGGATCAGCGCGCCGTTGAACTTGATGTTGGACTGCATCAGCGTGGCGGCGGCGGTCATCTCGCCCAGCAGCTCGGTCACGGCGGCCGGGTAGCCGCCCGCCTGCTGGCGGCGGCGCAGGATTTCCTGCCAGCTGTCGGTCAGGCGCACCAGCATGCCGCGCACCGGCAGGCCTTCAAACAGGAATTTGTGGAGTTCGGACAATCTGTGCTTTCGGAAAAATCAACGCACGAAGATCGGGGTCAGCCGATCTTTTTCAAGCCCTGGCGGTAACGCTCGGCGTTCTGTGTGTAGTGCAAGGCGCTGCGGCGCAGGCCTTCGATCTGCTCCGGACTCAGGCTTTTGACCACGCGCGCCGGGCTGCCCAGGATCATGGAGCCATCGGGGAACTCCTTGCCCTCGGTCACCAGCGAGCCGGCCCCCACCAGGCAGTTCTTGCCGATCTTCACCCCGTTGAGCACGATGGCACCGATGCCGATCAACGACTCGTCACCGATGGTGCAGCCGTGCAGCATCACCTGATGCCCCACGGTGACGTTGTTGCCGATCGTCAGTGGCAGGCCATGGTCGGTGTGCAGCACCGATCCGTCCTGCACATTGCTGCCCGCGCCCACGGTGATGGGCTCCGTGTCACCGCGCAAGACGGCGCCGAACCAGACGCTGGCGCCTTCGCCGAGCACCACGTCGCCGACCACCTGCGCGTTGTCGGCCACCCAGGCCGAAGCGGCCACGCGCGGGGCCACGCCATCGAGTTCGTAAATCGCCATCGGTTTGTCTCCAGTGCGGGGAAAGTGCAAACCTAGAATTGTAGGGATGCCCTCCCCCGAACGTCCCGAACCGAGCCTGCGCGCGCGCGCGCTGGGCGTGCTGTGCCTGCACGACCCGACCGCCAAAACCCAGGCGGCACACGCCCTGTGGCAGGCGCTGGCGGCGCTGCCCGACGACGCCGCGCTGGAACAGGCCCTGGCGCCCCAGACCATCCCGACCCCGCCGGAGGATGCCCCTCTGCCCGGACGCCCCGGTCAACCCCGGCTGGTGCCGCCCATGGAGGTGCCGCACCGCTCACCCTTCACCTCCGATGGCCTGGCCGCGCTGCTGCACGCGGTCTGCCACATCGAGTTCAACGCCATCAACCTGGCGCTGGACGCCGTCTGGCGCTTTGACGGCGTGCCACTGGACTTCTACCGCGACTGGCTGCGCGTGGCCGACGAAGAGGCCACGCACTTCGGCCTGGTGCGCGAGCACCTGCAAAGCCTGGGTTTCGACTACGGCGACTTTCCAGCCCACAACGGCCTGTGGGAGATGTGCGTGAAGACGCAGCACGACATCACCGCGCGCATGGCCCTGGTGCCGCGCACGCTTGAAGCGCGCGGGCTGGACGCCACGCCGCTGATCCAGGCCCGGTTGCGCAAGGTGGGCACCCCGGCCGCCCTGCGCGCGGTCGAGATCCTGGACGTGATCCTGCGCGACGAGATCGGCCACGTGGCCATTGGCAACCGCTGGTACGGCTGGCTCTGTGACCGACAGGGCCTGGAACCGGTGGCGCACTACCGCGTGCTGGCGCGCACCCACGCCGCGCCGCGCCTGAAGCCGCCGTTCAACACCGACGCGCGCCGCGCAGCGGGCTTCAGCCAGACCGAAATCGACTACCTCCTGGGCGCCGGCTGACGGCGCAGGCGTCAGAACCGCGTCAGACAAAACCGCGCCCGGGCGACAGTGTTTTGCTGCGCTGCGTAAGACCCGAGTCAATCAATAGTCATAGCATCACTGCAAGCTTCTTCGGGGCTTACAGCGGCCTGACATCGCCTGCCACAGGCCAACCCGAACGGGAGCGGCATGACAAAGGAGACACCATGGAAATGGACCTGGCACATCGCATTGCGAGCCATCCCAAATACCAGGAACTCAAGGCCAAGCGTTCGAGCTTCGGCTGGTGGCTGACGGCGCTGATGATGATCGTGTACTACGGCTTCATCCTGCTCGTGGCCTTCAACAAGGAATTTCTCACCCAGCGCATGGGCGATGGCGTCATGACCATCGGCATGCCCATCGGCCTGGGCGTGATCCTGTTCACCGTCGTCATCACCGGCATCTACGTGCGCCGCGCCAACAGCGAATTCGACGACCTGACCGAAGAAATCAAGAAGGCGGTGACGAAATGAAAGCCAAGTTCCCCATCCAGGCCCTGCTCTGGGCCCTGCTGCTGACCTGCACCGGCGCCATCGCGGCCGGCGCCGACCTCGGCCAGGCCGAGAAACAGGCCACCAACTGGACCGCCATCACCATGTTCGCCGCCTTCGTGGCCGGCACCATGTTCATCACCAAGTGGGCCGCGGCCAAGACCAAGTCGGCCGCCGACTTCTACACCGGCGGTGGCGGCATCACCGGTTTCCAGAACGGCCTGGCCATCGCGGGTGACTACATGTCGGCCGCGTCCTTCCTGGGTATTTCGGCGGCCGTGATGGCCAACGGCTTCGACGGCCTGATCTACTCGATCGGCTTCCTGGTCGGCTGGCCCGTGGTCACCTTCCTGATGGCCGAGCGCCTGCGCAACCTGGGCAAGTTCACCTTCGCCGACGTGGCCGCGTTCCGCTTCGCCCAGACCCCCATCCGCATCTTCGCAGCCTCGGGCACGCTGGTCGTGGTGGCGTTCTACCTGATCGCGCAGATGGTCGGCGCTGGCCAGCTCATCAAGCTGCTGTTTGGTCTGGAGTACTACATCGCCGTGGTGATCGTCGGTGCGCTGATGATGGTCTACGTGCTGTTCGGTGGCATGACCGCCACCACCTGGGTGCAGATCATCAAGGCCTGCCTGCTGCTGGGCGGTGCGTCCTTCATGGCCCTGATGGTGCTGTGGAACTTCGGTTTCAGCCCCGAAGCCATGTTCGCCAAAGCGGTCGAGATCAAGACCGGCCTGGCCGTCACGGCGGGCAAGACGCCCGAAGAAGCGGCCACCGCCGGCTTCTCCATCATGGGCCCGGGCAGCTTCGTGAAGGACCCGATCTCCGCCATCAGTTTCGGCATGGCGCTGATGTTCGGCACCGCCGGCCTGCCCCACATCCTGATGCGCTTCTTCACCGTGCCCAACGCCAAGGAAGCGCGCAAGTCGGTGCTGTGGGCCACGACCTGGATCGGCTACTTCTACATCCTGACCTTCATCATCGGTTTCGGCGCCATCACCTTCGTGCTGACCAACCCCGAGTTCCTGGACGCCAAGGGCGCCCTGCGCGGCGGCGGCAACATGGCGGCCATCCACCTGGCCAACGCCGTGGGCGGCAACGTGTTCCTGGGCTTCATCTCGGCCGTGGCGTTTGCCACCATCCTGGCCGTGGTGGCCGGCCTCACGCTCTCGGGCGCCTCGGCCGTCTCGCACGACATCTACGCCACCGTGATCAAGAAGGGCAAGGTCGACAGCGCATCCGAACTCAAGGTCTCGCGCATCACCACCATCGCGCTGGGCATCATCGCCGTGACGCTGGGCATCGCCTTCGAGAAGCAGAACATCGCCTTCATGGTGTCGCTGGCCTTCGCCATCGCCGCGTCGGCCAACTTCCCGGTGCTCTTCATGAGCGTGCTGTGGAAGGGCTGCACCACGCGCGGCGCGGTGATCGGCGGCTTCCTGGGCCTGATCTCGTCGGTGTTGCTGACCGTGTTGTCGGCCTCGGTGTGGGAAGCCGTGCTGGGCAACGCCAAGGGCAGCGCGCCGTTCCCGTACACCTCGCCGGCCCTGTTCTCCATGACCATCGGCTTCGTGGGCATCTGGCTGTTCTCTGTGCTGGACGGCAGCGAGCGCGCCAAGCTCGACAAGGCCGGCTTCCTGGCCCAGCAGGTGCGTTCGGAGACCGGCATCGGCGCCTCCAGCGCATCCGGTCACTGAGCCCCTTCCGGTGCTGACCAAGGCCGCTGCCACGCAAGTGCCAGCGGCCTTTTTCATGGCCCTGCTATCGGAGATGATCTCCCCATGCCCAGCAGCTTCAACTTCGGCCACGCCCCGTTCGACTGCCTCACCCCGGCCGAGCGCCAGCGGGTGGTGGACACGGTGGACATCGGCTACTTCACGCCCGGCACCGTGGTGCTGCACCCCGACATGGAGCCCACGCATGTGCACATCGTCATCAAGGGCCACGTGCAGCACGAGGAAGCCGGTGAGGTGGTCGCGGTGTACGGGCCGGACGATTTTTATGGCGGACGCGCGGTGGTGGCGGGCCGCACCACGGCCGTGCTCACCGCGCTGGACGAGGTCATCGCCTACCTGCTGCCGCAGGCCACGCTGCAGGCGCTGATCGCCGGCAACAGCCGCTTCAGCGCCCTGCTGTTCGCCGACCTGTCCCGGCGCCTGACGGCCGCCAGCGAAGGCAACCAGAGCCGCGAGTTCCTGTCGCTCATGATGGTGAAGGTGCGCGACGCCTTCATCCGCAAACCCTTCTTCGTCGACGGTGGCACCGACATCGTGAGCCTGTGTGCGCAGCTGGCCGAGCGCAGCCTGACCAACGCCCTGGTGCGCGACACCGGCCCCGACGGCCAGCCCCGCGTGGGCATGTTCACCACCACCGACCTGCGCGACGCCTTGCTGCGGCCGCTGCCGCCGGCCCAGCTGGCGGTGCGCGAGGTGGCGCGCTTCGATCTCATCAGCGTCACGCCCGAGACCGAACTGTTCGAGGCCCTGCTGATCATGATCCGCCACCGGGTGCACCGCGTGCTGGTGCGCGACGGTGACAGCATCGTCGGCGTGCTCAGCCAGCTCGACCTGATGAGCTTCATTTCCAACCACTCACACCTGATCGCGCTGCAGGTCGAACAGTCCACCACCGTGGACGAACTGCAGACCGCCGCCCGGCAGATCGACGGCCTGATCAAGCTGCTGCACCAGGGCGGGGTGAAGATCGAGGTGATCGCCACCCTGGTCAGCGAGCTCAACAGCCAGATCTTTGCCCGCCTGTGGCGGTTGATCGCGCCGCCCGATCTGCAGGCCCACAGCTGCCTGCTGGTGATGGGCAGCGAGGGCCGGGGCGAACAGATCCTCAAGACCGACCAGGACAACGCCCTGATCGTCGCCGACGGTTTTGAATGCGCCACGCTGGCCGATGTGGCCACACGTTTCAATGAAGCGCTGGCCGGCTGCGGCTACCCGCCCTGCCCCGGCGACATCATGCTGACCAACCCGCTGTGGCGCCAGCCGCTGGCGGGCTTCAAGGCCACCCTGACCGACTGGTTGCTGGGCAGCGACCCGGACGCCCCCATGCACCTGGCCATCTTCATGGACGCGCGCGTGGTCGCGGGCGATGCCAGCCTGCTGGACGCCGCGCGCGAGCACATGCGCGGCCTGTTCCACGGCAGCGACGCGCTGCTGGCCCGTTTTGCCGCCGCGGTGGAGCAGTTCAGCGAACCGGGCACCTGGTGGGACCGCCTGACCACGCTGCGCGGGCGCGAGGAGCAGGCCTTCGACCTCAAGAAGCTGGGCACCTTCCCGGTGGTGCACGGCGTGCGCGCGCTGGCGCTGCAGAACGGCATCGACGCGCTGGGCACCAGCGAACGCATCCACCTGCTGGCCAGCCAGCACCAGCTGGACGCGCCGCTGGCGCGCGACCTGACCGACGCGCTGCGCTTTCTGATGGGCTTGAAGCTGCAGCACAACCTGCGCCAGCAGCAGCTGGGTGAAGCGGTGCACAACCGCGTGAAGCTGTCCGACCTGGGCACGCTCGAACGCGACCTGCTCAAAGATTCGCTGGCCATCATCAAACGCTTCAAGCAGCACCTGCGCAGCCATTTCCGGCTCGACGCGCTGTGAAACCGCCATGCTGAAGCACCTGCAACGCGCCTGGCGCCAGCACCAGCTGCGCGACCCGGCCTACCGCTTCCTGTTCGATCCGGCGCCGCCCGACGAATGGGTCAGCATCGACTGCGAGACCACCGGCCTGGACCGCGCCAAGGACCAGATCATCAGCATCGGCGCCGTGCCCATCCGCGGCCAGCGGGTGCTGACCAGCCAGCGGCTGGAGGTGCTGATCCGCAGCGACGGCGGTCGCGCCCCGCTGACCGCGGACAACGTGCGCATCCACCAGCTGCGCGAGGCCGACCTGGCCGAGCGCGGTGTGTCACCGGCAGAAGCGGCCGAACGCGTGCTGCGCTTCATCGGCCCGCGCCCGCTGGTGGGCTATTTCCTCGAATTCGACGTCGCCATGCTCAACCGCCTGGTGCAGCCGCTGATCGGCATCCCGCTGCCGCAGCCGCAGATCGAGGTCTCGGGTCTGTACTACGACCACAAATACCGGCAGCAGCCGGGCAGCCACATCGACCTGCGCTTCGACGCCCTGATGACCGACCTGCAGCTGCCCCGGCGCCCGGCCCACAACCCGGTGAACGACGCCACCATGGCCGCGCTGGCCTTTGTGAAACTGCGCGCCCTCGGCCCGCGCTGACTGGATCGCGCCATACCCACAAACGAAGCAGGGCCTTGCCCGGCCTGCTGCAGCGCGGCATAGCATCGGCGGGATGCCGCTGCACACGATCCGCCTGGATGAATACCTGGGACATGCCTTCAACAGCATCCCGGTCGCCATGGTTGTGGTCAATCAGGACGGCCTGATCACGCGCATCAACCAGCTCGCCGAAACCACGTTCGGTTACACCGCCAGCGAACTGATGGGCCAGCCGGTCGAGGTGCTGATCCCCCGGCGCTACCGGACCGTCCATCCGGGCTACCGCAGCGGTTTCCTGGCCGAACCGTCGGCCCGCCCCATGGGCGCTGGACGCGACCTCAGCGGGGTGCGCAAGGACGGCAGCGAATTCCCGGTGGAGATCGGCATCAACCCGGTGCAGACCGGCGAGGGGCCGATGATCCTGTCGGTGATCCTGGACCTGAGCGAGCGCAAACAGAGCGAAAAGCGCATCCAGGCCGCGCTGCAGGAAAAAGAGCTGCTGCTGGAGGAAGTGCACCACCGGGTCAAGAACAACCTGCAGGTGGTCCACAGCCTGCTGGACCTGCAGGTGCTGCGCATCAAGGACCCCGACCTGGTGGGCATGCTGCGCGACAGCCAGAACCGCATCCGGTCGATGTCGATGATCCACCAGACGCTCTACCAGTCGCACGACTTCGCGCAGGTGGACTTCCACCGCCTGCTGGGCGAGCTGCTGCCGACCCTGATGGAGTCCTACGGCATGGTGGCGGGCAACGTGAACATGGTGATCGACGCCAGCGACGTCAAGATCCCCATCAACGAAGCCATTCCCTGTGGCCTGATCGTCAACGAGCTGGTGAGCAACGCGCTCAAACACGGCTTTGCCGGCCACCGCCAGGGGTCGATCTGGGTGTCGCTGGTGCGCGATGCCGACGACCACGTGGAACTGTCGGTCGCCAACGACGGCGCGGGCATCCCGGACGAACAGATCATCGATCGCGGCAGCTCCCTGGGCCTGCAGCTGGTGCACCTGCTGACGCGCCAGCTGTGCGGCCGCCTGGAGGTCCAGCGCCGCGACCCAACCCGCTTCAGCCTGCGCTTTCACCTGTCGAGAACACCATGAAATCTCCCGCACGCATCCTGGTGGTCGAAGACGAAAGCATCGTCGCCTTCAACCTGCAGCAACGCCTGGAACAGCTGGGCTACGACGTCCCCGCCATCGCGGTGTCGGGGCAGGAAAGCCTGGACCTGGTCGATGAAACCCGGCCCGACCTGGTGCTGATGGACATCCACATCCAGGGCAACATGGACGGCATCGAAGTCGCCTCCCGCCTGCGCGAGACGCACGCGGTCCCGGTCATCTACCTGACCGCGTATTCGGAAGACTCCACCCTGGAACGGGCCCGCAAGACGCTGCCCTATGGCTACCTGCTCAAGCCGTTTTCAGAGCGCGAGCTGCACGCCACCATCCAGATGGCGTTCGAGCGGCACCGGCTGGAGTCCGACCTGTTGCACCACCAGCGCCTGCTGCAGCAGGCGCTGGACGCCGCCGACATGGGCGTGGTGGACCTGGATGCCGACACCCGGCGGTTCAACGCCTCCGCCCGCACCAACGCGCTGTTCGGCTGCCCGGAGGACGCCACCCCGACGCTAGCGGACCTGCTGGCCTGCGTCGATCCCAGCGAACGCGAAGCGCTGGCCGCGAAATTTGAAGAGAGCCTCGTCTCGCTGCGCCGCTTCAGCGAAGAATTCCGGCTGCTGACCCAGAACACCACCGCCCGCTGGATCCGCATCGACGCCAAGGTCTGGTCCGGCCGGCGCATGACCGGCGTGGTGCAGGACGTGTCCAGCCGCAAACAGGCGGAACACCGCCTGCGCCTGCTCAACGACGGGCTGGAAAACCTGGTCAACGAACGCACCGCCGAACTCAAGCAGAGCCTCAAGGAACTGGAAGCGTTCAGCTACTCGGTGGCCCACGACCTGCGCGCGCCGCTGCGGGCCATCGTGGGCTTCAGCCGCGAACTGGTGCGCGAGCACCCCACCGATCTGGGCGACGACGGGCTCGATCTGCTCAACCGCATCGCCACCGCCGGCCAGCGCATGAGCGCCCTGATCGACGCGCTGCTGCACATGGCGCGCCTCAACCAGATGCCCCTGCAGCTGCGCGTGGTCGACATCAGCCACATGGCCAGCGAGATCGCCGCCCAGCTGATGGAGGCCGAGCCGGATCGCGTGGTCCAGATACGGGTGTCGCCCAACCTGGAGGCCATGGCCGACCCGACGCTGGTGCACAGCCTGCTCGACAACCTGCTGCGCAACGCCTGGAAGTTCAGCGCCCGCAGCCCGGTGGCGCGCATCGACGTCGGGGTCCGGACGGTCCATGGCGAGACCGTGTTCTTCGTGCGCGACAACGGCTGCGGCTTCGACATGGCATCGGCCGACCGCCTGTTTGGCGCCTTCCAGCGCCTGCACCGCGACGACGAATACGCCGGCACCGGCATCGGCCTGACCATCGTGCAGCGCATCGTCATGCGCCACGGCGGCCGGGTCTGGGCCTATTCGGAACCCGGTCAGGGCGCGGCCTTCCACTTCACCCTGAGCAACTGAAGCGCCGGGCCGGGGGCGGCCACCGATAATCGGGCATGTCTTCTGCCCCCTCTGCCGATTTCGGCACCCTCGCCCTCTCCCCCTCCACCCTGGCCAACCTGCAGCAGCTCGGTTACCTGAGCATGACGCCCATCCAGGCGGCCTGTCTGCCGCCCGCGCTGCTGGGCCAGGACATCATCGCCCAGGCCCAGACCGGCAGCGGCAAGACCGCCGCCTTCGCCCTGGCCCTGCTGGCCAACCTGAATCCCCGGCGTTTTGCCGTGCAGACCCTGGTGCTCTGCCCCACGCGCGAACTGGCCGACCAGGTCACCACCGAAATCCGCCGCCTGGCGCGCGCCGAGGACAACATCAAGGTCGTCACGCTCTGCGGCGGCGTGCCGCTGCGCGGGCAGCTGGCCACGCTGGACCACGGCGCGCACATCGTGGTCGGCACGCCCGGCCGCCTCATGGACCACCTGGAACGCGGCAGCCTGCAGCTGGACGCGCTCAACACCCTGGTGCTCGACGAGGCCGACCGCATGCTGGACATGGGCTTCTTCGACGACATCGTCAAGGTCGCCAAACAGTGCCCGAAGGAGCGCCAGACCCTGCTGTTCTCGGCCACCTACCCCGAGGGCATCGCCAAGCTGGCGGCGCAGTTCATGCGCGACCCGTTGACCGTCGCGGTGCAGGCGCAGCACAGCAGCGCGCAGATCGAACAGCGCTGGTACGAGGTGGGCGAAAAAGAGCGCCTGCACGTGGTCAGCCAGCTGCTGCTGCACTTCCGCCCGGCCAGCACCATCGCCTTCTGCAACACCAAGGCCCAGTGCCGCGACCTGGTGGCCGTGCTGCAGGCCCAGGGCTTCAGCGCGCTGGCCCTGTTCGGCGAACTGGAGCAGCGCGAGCGCGACCAGGTGCTGGTGCGCTTTGCGAACAAGAGCTGTTCGGTGCTGGTGGCCACCGACGTGGCCGCGCGCGGGCTGGACATCGCCAGCCTGGCCGCCGTCATCAACGTGGACGTGACGCCCGACCCCGAGGTGCACATCCACCGCATCGGC
>NZ_JASJOY010000198.1:0-16100 GCF_031426985.1 Hydrogenophaga sp. | reverse complement strand
CTTGAAGTAGTCGCCAAACGACCAGTTGCCCAGCATCTCGAAGAAGGTGTGGTGGCGCGCGGTGTAGCCCACGTTTTCCAGGTCGTTGTGCTTGCCGCCGGCGCGCAGGCAGGCCTGCACCGACGCGGCGCGCACATAGGGGCGCTTGTCGGTGCCCAGGAACACGTCCTTGAACTGGACCATGCCCGAGTTGGTGAACATCAGCGTCGGGTCGTTGCCCGGCACCAGCGGACTGGACGCCACCACGGTGTGGCCCTTGGAGGCAAAGAAGTCCAGGAAGGTCTTGCGGATGTCGGCGACGGAAGCAACGGCGGTGACGGGACGGGTCATGGTGGTGGTGGGTTGGGGGTTCTGCTGCCGGGGCGGCTGCGTCCGGCAAAACGCGTATTTTCGCAAACTGGCGGCGCCTTGGGTCGCCGGGGGTGGCTCAGGCCGTTCGGAGCTGGCTTTGCAGGAAGTTCAGCACGCGCGGGTCCTCGCTGAACGCCACGTTGAAGCGGAACCAGGGGCTGGGCCTCAGGTCGGGGTCGAACAGGTGGCCAGGCCCGAGCAGGATGTCCTGCTCCGCCGCCTTGTAGGCCGGTTCCGTGGCGTTGGGGATGTCCGGGTGGCGCGCCCACAGGAACATGCCGGCCTTGGGCTCGCAAAACAGCTCGAAGCCCACGCTTTCGAGTTGCTGGGCCACGCGCTGGTGCGCCTGCGCCAGCCGGTCGCGCAGGCCGCGCAGGTGCTTGCGCCAGCGGCCGTCGACCAGCGCGCCATAGGCCAGGCGCTCGCTGAACTCGGACGAGGTCAGGCCCGAGATCATCTTGAGCTGGGCAAAGTCCTCCAGCAGATCGGGCGGCGCCGCCATGTAACCCACGCGGATGTTGGGCGAGATGGTCTTGGAAAAGCTGCTGATGTAGACCACGCGCTGCAGCTGGTCCAGGCTGGCCAGCGAGGGGCGCGGTTCGGGGTCGAGGTCGGCGTAGATGTCGTTTTCGACCACGGTGAACTGGTGCTGCTCGGCCAGCTGCACCACGCGGTGCAGGTGCGCCAGGTTGGCGACCGAACCGGTCGGGCTTTGCAGGCGAGGCTGGGTGAAGAAGACCTTGGGCTGGTGCTCCAGCACCAGGGCTTCGAGCGCAGCCAGGTCGTAGCCGGCCGGGGTGCGTGGCACGCCGATCAGCCGGGCGCCCAGGAAACGCAGCGAAAACAGCAGGTTGGGGTAACCGGGGTCGTCCACCAGCACCGCATCGCCCGGGCGCACCAGGCGGCGCGCCACCAGGTCCATGGCCTGGCTGGAGCCTTGCGTGAGCAGCACCTGGTCGGCACTGACGGCGATTTCCTGCTCGGCCAGCAGGTCGCGCACCAGCTGGCGCAGCGTCATGAAGCCCTTGGGCTCGCCATACCCGCCCAGATCCACGTTGTCGGCCGCCAGCGTGCGCAGGCTGCGGCGCATGCCTTCCTCGAACAGCCAGTCGCCGGGCAGCCAGCCACAGCCGGGCTTCATGCGCAGTGCGCGCGCCTCGAACACGCGGCGCAGGTACCACATCGAATCGAAGTTGTAGTTGGCGGCGGCCGCCTGCGCGCCGCTGGACGCGAGACGGGCCAGCGCCTCGCGCTGGCGCACGAAAAAGCCCGAATGCGGGCGCGAGACGAAGTACCCCAGGGCCACCAGGCGGTCGTAGGCGTCGACCACGGTGTAGGTGCTCACGCCGTGGGCGTGGGCGAACTGGCGGATCGACGGTGCCTTGGCGCCGGGGCGCAGGCCGCCGCTCTGGATGGCGGCGCGAAAACCCTCGACGATCTGCACCACCAGTGGGGTGGCGCCCTTGGGATTGAGGGTGAACATGGGGGGGGGAGGGTTTCTATGTACTGGATTGCAGGGCTATACAGTGCATCGCTGTGCAGCCGGTGTCTGTATATGTTATCGCCCGGGTTTGCGCCCTACAGTGCGCTCCAGTCTGAAACCAGTTCACGATCGGAGCCCCTGCATGCAACGCGAATCCCATTTCACCAACGCCGCCCTGATGGCCCGTCGCCGAGCGGCCCTGCCCAACGGGCTGGGCCAGGGCTTCGAGATTTTTGCCGACCGCGCCGAAGGCGCCGAAGTGTGGGACGTGGAAGGCCGGCGCTACATCGACTTCGCTGGCGGCATTGCGGTGCTCAACACCGGCCACCGCCACCCGGCGCTGATGAAGGCCGTGGCCGAACAGCTTGAGCGTTTCACACACACCTGCTTCCAGGTGCTGGCCTACGAGTCCTATGTGGAACTGGCCGAAAAGCTCAACGCCATGGCGCCGGGCAACTTCGCCAAAAAGAGCTTCTTTCTGACCACGGGCGCCGAAGCGGTGGAAAACGCCATCAAGGTGGCGCGCGCCTACACCAAGCGTTCGGCCGTCATCGCCTTTGGCGGCGGTTTCCATGGTCGCACCCTGATGGGCATGGCACTGACCGGCAAGGTCGTGCCCTACAAGGCCGGCTTCGGGCCTTTCCCGGCCGAGGTGTTCCACGCCAAGTTCCCGAACCCGCTGCACGGCGTGAGCGAGGACGACGCCATGGCCTCGCTGGACGCCCTGTTCAAGTACGACGTGGAGCCGGCACGCGTGGCCGCGATCATCCTGGAGCCGGTGCAAGGCGAAGGCGGCTTCTACGCCGCATCGCCCGCGTTTGCCCAGCGCCTGCGCGCCCTGTGCGACCAGCACGGCATCCTGCTGATCGCCGACGAAGTCCAGACCGGCGCCGGCCGCACCGGCACCTGGCTGGCCTGCGAGCAGTGGGGCGTGGCGCCCGACATCATCACCATGGCCAAGTCGCTGGCCGGTGGCATGCCGCTGTCGGCCGTGATCGGCAAGGCCGAGGTCATGGACGCCGCCGCCGTGGGTGGCCTGGGCGGCACCTACGCCGGCAACCCGCTGGCCTGCGCCTCTGCCCTGGCGGTGATCGACGTCTTCGAGAAGGAAAACCTGCTGGAGCGCAGCCGCGCCGTGGGCGAGCGCCTGACCCGCCGCCTCCAGGCGCTGCAGGCGCAGCACAACTGCATCGCCGAGGTGCGCGGCCTGGGCGCCATGGTGGCGATCGAGCTGTGCAAGAACGGCGACCCGCACCAGCCCGACGCCGACCTGACCAAGCGCATGGTGGCCGAGGCGCAGAAGCGTGGCCTGATCCTGCTGAGCTGCGGCGTGTACGCCAACGTGATCCGGGTGCTGGTGCCGCTGGTGGCCAGCGACGCCTTGCTCGACGAAGGTCTGGACATCATGGCCGCTTCGCTGACTGCATCCCTGGCTGCGGCCCAGGCATGACGTCGACGGCTCCCGCCCGTCCCGGCCCGCAGCCGTTGGCCGGTGTTCGTGTGCTCGACCTGTCCCGCGTGCTGGCGGGTCCCTGGGCCGGCCAGATGCTGGCCGACTACGGCGCCGAGGTGCTCAAGGTCGAGCGCCCAGGCGCTGGCGACGACACCCGTGCCTGGGGCCCACCCTGGTGGGGCGAGGGCGAGGCCCGTGTGGCCGCGTACTTCGTCTGCGCCAACCGGGGCAAACGTTCGGTGGCCATCGACATCGCATCGCCCGAAGGCATCCAGCAGGTGCGCGAACTGGCGCGCGAGGCCGACGTGCTGATCGAGAACTACAAGGTCGGTCAGTTGGCCAAGTACGGCCTCGACGCGGTCAGCCTGCAGGCCATCAACCCGCGCCTGATTTACTGCTCGATCACCGGCTACGGCCAGACCGGCCCGCTCTCGCACAAGGCCGGCTACGACTTCGCCATCCAGGCCGAAGGCGGGCTGATGAGCATCACCGGCAACCCCGGTGAAGAGCCGCAGAAGGTCGGCGTCGCCGTGACCGACCTGATGACCGGCGTGTACGCGACCACGGCCATCCTCGCGGCCCTGCACGAGCGCGCCCGCACGGGCAGGGGGCGCGTGATCGACGCGGCGCTGTTCGACGTGCAGGTTGCGATGCTCGCCAACCAGGCCAGCAACCAGCTGATCGGCCACAAGACCCCCACCCGCATGGGCAACGCGCACCCGAACATCGTGCCCTACCAGGTGTTCCCCACGCGCGACGGCCACATGGTGCTGGCGGTGGGCAACGACGGCCAGTTCGCCAAGTTCTGCGAAGCCGCCGGCCAGCCCGCTGTCTCGCGCGATGCACGGTTCTCCACCAACCCCGCACGGGTCGAACACCGCGCCACGCTGGTGCCGCTGGTCACCGGCTGGACGATGACCAAAGACACCGCCGAATGGGTCGCTGTGCTCGACCAGGCGGGCGTGCCTTGCGCACCGATCCTTGACGTGGCGCAAGTCATGGAACATCCGCATGTCACGGCGCGCGGTATGGCGCTACAACCAGGCAACGCCCAGACCCCACCCATGGTCGCCAACCCCATGCTGTTCGATGGTCAGCGACCTGTCGCCGAGCTGTCGCCGCCGGTGCTGGGCGCAGATCAGGCACGCTGGTTGCATGCGTCCCCATGATTCGTCCATCGCGCCCGTCCACACACACCACAACGCGTTCATGACCTCCCCCTCCGCACTCGTCACCTTCACCGGTGTGCAGAAAACCTACGACGGCAACACCCTGGTGGTGCGCGACCTCAACCTCGAGATCCAGAAGGGGGAATTCCTCTCACTGTTGGGCCCCTCGGGATCGGGCAAGACCACCACGCTGATGATGCTCGCGGGCTTCGAATCGCCGACCTCGGGCGAGATCGCACTCAATGGCGTGCCCATCACGCGCACGCCGCCGCACAAGCGCAACTTCGGCATGGTGTTCCAGAACTACGCACTGTTCCCGCACATGACGGTGGCCGACAACATCGCCTACCCGCTGACGGTGCGCAAGCTCGACAGGAACGACATCGACACCAAGGTCAAGCGCGCGCTGGACATGGTGCAGATGGGCCACATGGGCCAGCGCTACCCCTCGCAGATGTCGGGCGGCCAGCAGCAGCGCGTGGCCCTGGCGCGAGCCCTGGTGTTCGACCCGCAACTGGTGCTGATGGACGAGCCGCTGGGCGCGCTGGACAAGCAGCTGCGCGAGCACATGCAGATCGAGCTCAAGGCCCTGCACCGCAGCCTGGGCGTGACCTTCGTCTACGTGACGCACGACCAGTCCGAAGCGCTGACCATGTCCGACCGCGTGGCGGTGTTCAACGAGGGCGTGATCCAGCAGATCGACACGGTGGACCGCCTGTACGAGACCCCGGCCAATCGCTTCGTCGCCGGTTTCGTGGGCGACAACTCGGTGCTCGACGCGCGCGTGATCCACAACGACGGCCAGACCTGCGAGGTGCAACTGGCCGATGGCGCGCACCTGCACGGCGTCAACGTCAACCACGCGCAGGTCGGCGATGCGGTGCAGTGCAGCGTGCGCCCCGAACGCATCGCAGTGGTCGACGACTCGCACAGCGCCGGCAACCGCGTCACCGCCACCATCACCGACGTGATCTATTTCGGCGACCACCTGCGCCTGCGTTGCCAGATGCCCGAGCAACCCGAGATGAGCGTCAAGGTGCCGCTGCAGCACCTGGGCCACATGCAGGCCGGCCACACCGTCCACCTTCATCTGCCGCCCACGCACCTGCGTGTGTACCGCTGAACCGAAGTTTCCCGTTCCCCTGTTCCTCAACCCCTGGAGACCCTCCCCATGAAACTGAAACCCGTCCTGATCGCCGTGGCTGCCCTGATGGCCCTGCCCGCCATGGCCCAGAACCTGACCGTGGTGAACTTCGGCGGTGCCAACGGCGCCGCGCAGAAGAAGGCCTACTTCGAGCCCTTCGAAAAGGCAGGCGGTGCCAAGATCGTGCCGGTGGAATACAACGGTGAACAGGCCAAGATCAAGGCCATGGTCGAAGCCAAGAAGGTGACCTGGGACGTGGTGGAAGTCGAGAGCCCGGACCTCAGCCGCGGCTGCGACGAAGGCCTGTTCGAGAAGCTGGACTGGAAGAAGATCGGCAACAAGGCCGATTTCCAGAAGGCCGCCGTGCACGCCTGCGGCGTGGGCACCTTCGTGTGGTCCACCGTGATGGCCTACGACGGCGACAAGCTCAAGAAAGCCCCCACCACCTGGGCCGACTTCTGGGACGTGAAGAAATACCCGGGCAAGCGCGGCATGCGCAAGGGCGCCCGCTACAACCTCGAATTCGCGCTGATGGCCGATGGCGTCAAGCCCGCCGACGTCTACAAGGTGCTGGCCACCAAGGACGGCGCCGAGCGTGCGTTCAAGAAGCTGACCGAACTCAAGCCCAACATCCAGTGGTGGGAAGCCGGCGCACAGCCGCCGCAGTTCCTGGTCGCCGGTGACGTGGTCATGACCACCGCCTACAACGGCCGTATCGACGCCGCCCAGCGCGAAGGCAAGAACCTCAAGATCACCTGGACCGGTGGCATCTACGACCTGGACTACTGGGTCATGCCCAAGGGCACGCCTAACAAGGACGCCGCCCTGAAGTTCATCGCCGCCGCCAGCTCGGCCAACGCGCAGGCCGAATACGCCAAGAACATCAGCTACGGCCCGACCAACACCAAGGCGCTGGGCAAGCTCGACGCCAAGGTGCTGGGCCAGCTGCCCACGTCGGCCGCCAACAGCAAGAGCGCACTGCAGTTCGGCATCGGCTTCTGGGCCGACCAGGGTGAAGCCCTGGAGAAGCGCTTCTCGGCCTGGGCAGCGCAATGATGATGGCCGGCGGAACCCTGGACCTGGCCACGCAGCTGCGCCGCGCCGAGCGGCGTCGCAAACAGCGCGCGGTGGCGCTCACGCTGCCGCTGCTGGCGTTCCTGGTCGTGTTTTTCCTGGTTCCGCTGGCGTCGCTGCTGGTGCGGGCGGTGGAGAACCCCGAAGTCGCCGACGCCCTGCCCCGCACGGGGCAGGCGCTGGCCGGCTGGGATCGAAACAGCCCGCCCGATCCCGCCGCCTATGCGGCGGTGATCGCCGATCTCTCGGCCATCGAGGACACCGCGCAAGCCGGCGTGCTGGCGCGGCGTCTCAACAGCGAAGTCCCGGGGGGACGCTCGCTGGTCATGAACACCTACCGGATCCTGCATCCGGACGAAGAAGAGGCCGCAGACGCCGAGGGTGAGGGCGAGGGTGAAGCCCAGCCCGATATCCGCAGCCTCACGCCGGAACAGGTTCGCACGCGGCTCATCGAAACCGATCCCCGCTGGGAAGAACTGCCCTACTGGCAGGCCATCGCCAAGAACAGCTCGCGCTGGACGCCCGACTACCTGCTGGCCGCGGTCGACCTCCGGCGCACGCCGCAGGGCGACATCGTCAAGGTCCCCGCCGACGAGGCCGCGTTCTCCGACATCCTCGGCCGCACCTTCCAGATGAGCGCGGTCGTCACCTTCTTCTGCCTGCTGCTGGCCTACCCGCTGGCCTACTGGCTCTCGACCCTGCCCGAGCGCAAGGCCAATGTGCTGCTGATCCTGGTGCTGCTGCCGTTCTGGACTTCGGTGCTGGTGCGCATCGCCGCCTGGATCGTGCTGCTGCAGAACAACGGCCTGGTCAACCGCTTCTTGATGTGGATCGGTCTGACCGACACGCCGATCCCGCTGCTGTTCAACCGCGTGGGCGTGATCATCGCGATGGTCCACATCCTGCTGCCGTTCGCGATCCTGCCGCTGTACAGCGTCATGAAGTCGGTGCCACCCAACTACCTGCGCGCCGCGATCTCGCTGGGCAGCGCGCCCTTCTCGGCCTTCGTGCGGGTCTACCTGCCGCAGACCTACCCCGGCGTCGCCGCGGGCGGCCTGCTGGTCTTCATCACCAGCATCGGCTACTACGTGACCCCGGCGCTGCTCGGCGGCGCGGGCGACCAGATGCTGAGCTACTACGTCGCGCAGTACACCAACGTCGAAGTCAACTGGGGCATGGCTTGTGCGCTCGGCGGCGTGCTGCTGACCGCGACCCTGGTGCTGTATTCGATCTACCGCAAGGTCTCGAAGGCCGAGCTGAGTTTGGGATGAACATGTTCAAACTACCCGACTTCCCTGCCTACTACACCCTGCTCGACAAGCTCGGCTGGTTCGCGCTGCGCGGCGGCGGCCTGGCCGTGCTGGCATTCCTGCTGATGCCGGTGATCGTCATCATCCCGCTGTCGTTCAGCGACTCGTCCTTCCTCGCCTACCCGATCGAAGGCTGGTCGCTCAAGTGGTACCGCGAAATGTTCGCCTCCAGCGACTGGGCGCGGGCCACGAAAAACAGCTTCATCGTCGCGCCGCTGGCCACGCTGCTGGCGACCACGCTGGGCACGCTGGCGGCCATGGGCCTGGCCAACACCAGGTTCATGGGCAAAGGGTTCATCACCGGCCTGCTGATCTCGCCCATGGTGGTGCCCATCGTGGTGGTCGGCGTCAGCGCCTACCTGTACTTCGCGCGCTGGGGCCTGAACGACTCCTACCTGGGGCTGGTGATCGTGCACGCCGCCCTGGGCGCGCCCTTCGTGGTGACCACCGTGCTGGCCACGCTGCAGAGCTTCAACCACAACCTGGTCAAGGCCAGCCTGAGCCTGGGCGCCAGCCCGCTGGAGACCTTCTTCCGCGTCACCCTGCCCGTGATCGCACCGGGTGTGATCTCGGGCGCGCTGTTCGCCTTCGCGACCTCGTTCGACGAGGTGGTGGTCACCCTGTTCCTGGCCGGTCCCGAGCAGGTCACCCTGCCGCGCCAGATGTTCACCGGCATCCGCGAAAACATCTCGCCCACCATCGCCGCCGTGGCCACACTGCTGATCCTGTTCACCACCGCGCTGATGCTGACGCTGGAGTGGCTGCGCGGGCGGCGCAAGTGAGCATCGACCCATGCTGGCGCAGATGACCCTGACCGACCAGGCGGAGAACTTCCGGGCCCTGCACCGCAGCGGCTGCTTCCTGATGCCCAACGCCTGGGACGCCGGCAGCGCCCGCATCCTGTCGGCCCAAGGCTTTGCGGCACTGGGCACGACCAGCGCCGGCATCGCGTTCGCGCGGGGGCTGCCCGATGGTGCGCAAGCCATCGGCCGCGCCGAGATGATGGACGCCATCCACCGCATCGCCTCGGCCGTGTCGATTCCGGTCAGCGCCGATCTAGAAGCGGGCTTTGGCAGTGAGCCGAGCGAGGTGGCGGACACCGTCGCGCAGGCCATCCAGGCCGGTGCCGTCGGCGGCAACATCGAAGACGCGGACACCGAAACCCCTGCGGGACTGTTCGAGCTGCCCCTGGCGGTCGACCGCCTCCGGGCCGCCCGGTCGGCGGGACCGGCCTTCGTGCTGACGGCCAGAACCGATGTCTGTCTGCACAGCGGCGCCCAGGCCTTGTCGACCGCCATAACGCGCTGCCAGGCGTTTGCCGAGGCGGGAGCAGACTGCGTGTTCGTTCCGGGGCTGACCACAGCGCAGGACATCGCCCGCCTGGTCAGCGAGGTCCCGGTGCCGGTGACGGTCGTGATGGGCCTGTCCACCGCCACCCTGACCGTTGGCGACATCCGCCAGGCCGGCGCACGGCGGATCAGCGTGGGCGGCAGCCTGGCCCGGGCCTGTCTGGGGCTGCTGCGCAGGGCATCGCGCCAGATGCTGGATGAGGGGCGCTTCGATTACGCGGCGGACCAGATCCCCGACGCGGAACTCTGCGACTTCTTTACGATGGACGACCACACCGCGCGCCAGCGCAGCGGTCATTGACCACCATCACCATCACTCACGCCCATGCCCTTCACCACCGACACCACCTTGACCGGCCAGCACGTCCGCCTGGTCCCCCTGCGCCCCGAGCACCACGACGATCTGGTCGAAGCGGTGCGCGACGGCGAACTCTGGAAGCTCTGGTACACCGTGATTCCGACGCCCGAGGGCATGGCGGCCGAGATCCAGCGCCGCCTGGGGCTGCAACGGGCCGGCAGCATGCTGCCCTTTGCCGTGCTCGACACCCGCGGCCAAGCCGTGGGCATGACCACCTACATGAACATCGACGCCGCCAACCGCCGCGTCGAGATCGGCTCTACCTGGTACCGCCAGGCAGTGCAGCGCACGCCGATCAACACCGAAGCCAAGCGCCTGTTGCTGGCCCACGCTTTCGAGACGCTGGACTGCATCGCGGTCGAGTTCAGAACGCATTTCTTCAACCACCAGAGCCGCCGCGGCATCGAACGCCTGGGCGCCAAGCTCGACGGCGTGTTGCGTTCGCACCAGATCAATCGCCACCCCGATGCGCAGGGCGCGCTGCGCGACTCCTGTGTCTACAGCATCGTGGCCAGCGAATGGCCGAGCGTGAAAGCCCACCTGGACTTCCAGCTGTCGCGCCCCCGGACCTAACCCCATGAGCGAAAACACGCCCTTCAACCAGCCGCTGGGCGGCAACGACATGCCGCGCTTTGGCGGCATCGCAAGCATGATGCGGCTGCCCGTCGCCAGCAGCGCCCAGGGCCTGAACGCGGGTTTCATCGGCGTACCGCTGGACATCGGCACCAGCCACCGCCCGGGCGCCCGTTTCGGCCCGCGCCAGATCCGAGCCGAGTCCTGCCTGATCCGCCCCTACAACATGGCGACCGGTGCCGCGCCGTTCGACGCGCTGCAGGTGGCCGACCTGGGCGACGTGCCGATCAACACCTACAACCTGCTCAAGTCGGTCGACCTCATCGAGCAGCACTACCGCCCGATCCTCGACGCCGGCTGCATCCCGCTCACGCTGGGCGGCGACCACACCATCGCCCTGCCCATCCTGCGTGCGATGAAGGCCCAACACGGCCCGGTGGCGCTGATCCATGTGGATGCCCACGCCGACGTCAACCCCGACATGTTCGGCGAACGCATCGCGCACGGCACGCCGTTTCGCCGCGCGGTGGAAGAAGGCCTGCTGATCGGCGACAAGGTCTGGCAGATCGGCCTGCGCGGCAGCGGCTATTCGGCCGAAGACTTCGACTGGCCGCGCCAGCAGGGCTTCACCGTGGTGCCGGCGCACGAGGTCTGGTGGCCCAGCCTGACGCCCTTGATGGCGCAGATTCGCGACAAGATCGGCCCGGACACGCCCACCTACCTCAGCTTCGACATCGACGGCATCGACCCGGCCTACGCCGGCGGCACCGGCACGCCCGAGATCGGTGGCCTGAACGTGCCGCAGGCGCTGGAGATCGTGCGCGGCTGCCGCGGCCTGAACCTGGTGGGCTGCGACCTGGTCGAGGTCTCGCCCGCCTACGACACCAGCGGCAACACCGCGCTGCTGGGCGCCAACCTGCTGTTTGAAATGCTCTGCGTGCTGCCGGGCGTGAAATACCGCTGACCCCCGAGGAATGCCCCCATGCCCCGCCCCCAGGCCGTCCCCACCGTGCAGATTTCCAACGAACGCGTTATCGTCACCGAGTGGCGCTTCGCGCCGGGTGCGGAAACGGGCTGGCACCGCCACGCACACGACTACGTGGTCGTGCCCATGACCGGCGGCGAGCTGCTGCTGGAAACGCCCGATGGCCACCGCACGGCACCGTTGACGCCCGGCCAGTCCTACACCCGGAGCGTGGGCGTGGAACACAACGTCATCAACCCCACCGGACACGAAGTCGTGTTCGTGGAAATCGAAATGCGCTGAACGCAGATTGAACGCCCCCTGAACACCCTCTTTCACATCACAACCTGAAGAGACATCCCATGGACATGAAGACCTCCCCCCTGGCCCTGCTCAAGGACCCCACCCTGCTCAAGACCGACGCGCTGATCAACGGCGAGTGGGTCCAGGGTGCCAGCCGTTTTGACGTGCTCGACCCCGCCACGGGCCTGAAGCTGGCCGATGTGGCCAACCTCGGCCCGGCCGAGGCCGAACAGGCCATCGCCGCCGCCAACGCGGCGTGGAACGGCTGGAAGACCAAGACCGCCAAGGAACGCAGCATCATCCTGCGCAAGTGGTACGACCTGCTGATGGCCAACCAGGACGACCTGGGCCGCATCATGACCGCCGAGCAGGGCAAACCCCTGCCGGAAGCCAAGGGCGAAGTCGCCTACGGCGCCAGCTTCGTCGAGTGGTTCGCCGAAGAAGCCAAGCGCGTCAACGGCGAGACCCTGCCGCAGTTCGACAACAACCGCCGCCTGATGGTGCTCAAGCAGCCCATCGGCGTCTGCGCCGCGATCACGCCCTGGAACTTCCCGCTGGCCATGATCACGCGCAAGGTCGCGCCCGCACTGGCCGCCGGCTGCCCCGTCATCATCAAGCCCGCCGAGCTGACGCCGCTGACCGCGCTGGCCGCGGCCGAACTGGCCATCCGCGCCGGCATCCCGGCCGGCGTGCTCAACATGATCACCGCCGATGCGTCCAACTCCATCGCGGTGGGCAAGGTCATCTGCGCCAGCGACGTGGTGCGCCACATCAGCTTCACCGGCTCCACCGAAGTCGGCCGCATCCTGATGGCGCAAAGCGCCCCGACCGTGAAAAAGATGTCGCTGGAGCTGGGCGGCAACGCACCCTTCATCGTGTTCAACGACGCCGACATCGACTCGGCGGTGGAAGGCGCCTTCGCCAGCAAGTACCGCAACGCCGGCCAGACCTGCGTCTGCTCCAACCGCCTGTACGTGCAGGACGGTGTATACGACGAGTTCGTCACCAAGTTCGCCGCCAAGGTCAAGACCACCAAAGTCGGCAACGGTTTTGAAGACGGCGTGAACCAGGGTCCGCTGATCGAGGAAGCCGCACTGGTGAAGGTGCAGCGCCACGTGGACGACGCCAAGGCCAAGGGTGGCCGCGTGCTCGTGGGTGGCAACCGCCTGAACGGCCAGTTCTTCGAACCCACCGTGGTGGCCGATGCGACCGCCGACATGCTGTGCGCGAAAGAAGAAACCTTCGGGCCCTTCGCCCCGGTGTTCAAGTTCACCACCGAGCAAGAGGCGATTGACGCCGCCAACAACACCGAGTTCGGCCTGGCCAGCTACTTCTACAGCCGCGACATCGGCCGCATCACGCGCGTGAGCGAAGCGCTGGAGTACGGCATGGTGGGCGTGAACGTGGGCATCCTGGCAACCGAGCACGTGCCCTTTGGCGGCGTCAAGCAGTCGGGCCTGGGCCGCGAGGGCAGCCACTACGGCATGGACGACTACGTCGAGATCAAGTACGTCTGCGTCGGCGACGTGCTCAAGTGATGGCCGTCACCTGCCGGCCGCGCGCCGGCAGGTGAGGCACTGCGGCCCGCGCGGGTGAACGTGGGCATGCCGTGCAACGACGGCATCCGGCCGTTCACACAGGGAACATTAGCCGCTGATCAGGCCGCGGGCTTGGTCAGCTTGCCCGCCAGCTGTTCCGACACCCAGCCAAAGGCTGCGCCGACCACGATCGACAGGATGGTGGGCAGGATGGCCGCCGTCGGCGTCATGTCCTTGCCCAGCAGGATCAGCCCGGCCACGGAGGCGAAGCCGTACACGCTGGACGGGATGGTGGACAGGAACGGGACATGGGCCGCCAGCACGATCACGGCGGCACCGATGCCCACGGCCACCGGCGCTGCCAGTCCACCGAGCGCACCGAGCGGGCCGATCAGCATGACCGACACCATGCCCACCACGGCGCCGAACGACATGCACACCACGGTCTTGACCAGGCCAACGGTCTTGCCGCCGTTGTGGAAGAAGCTGGCCCAGGCCACGAAGGCCTGCCAGACCTGCATCTGGAACGCCGCCAGCGGCCCCAGGAACAGCCAGGTGGCGACAACGGCCAGCAGCCCGATGGACAGGGCCAAAGCAATCAACAAACTCATGAAAGTCTCCTCGTCGGTGGAATGAAAACGTCCTGCGTCTTGCGGCAGGACAACGGCCACGGGTCAACTTCCGCGCCACCTTGAGAAGAAAGTCTCTATTTGAGAGCGCTCATGATCGGATTGAACACTTGCGGATGCTGCGGTGCAGCTTGCCGCGTTGCACCATGTTCCAGCCGCGCTCCATCCATGCACGCCCTGCGCTTCAACGGAACAGTCCCGCCACACGCACGGCGCGCAACCGCGGCCACCGGATGGCAGTGGTCCGGATCCGCCCGCGCGGCGCAGACCACCGGCCCCACTGCCTCAGATTCGGACACCCGGTCGGCGAGCCCCTGCAGAGTGTTGCGATACCGGCCACCGGCGTGAGCCCACTGCGAACAATCGGAGCACCTGCGCCCTGCATCTGTGCCATGCACGAACGCCCTGGCTGGCACACATGGAACGCCCTGCACCGCCCGTCCGGTGGCCTGCGGGGTCTTTTTTTAGCGGGCGCACTTTTTGCAGAACGTGGCTGTCACGCACACGGCGTGCGTGGCACACACCAACCAAAAAGGAAAACTCTGATGAGACAAACAGCACGTTTCGCGCACACCACCTCCTGCGTGGCCCTGGCCGCCCTGGGACTGGTGGGCGCCAGCGCCTTCGCGCAATCCAACGTCACCCTCTATGGCAATGTGGACCTGGGCTTGCTCACCGGCAACAACAACATCGAAAGCCAGGTGTACAACGGCGGCATTTCGCCCAGCATCTGGGGCCTCAAGGGCTCTGAAGACCTGGGTGGCGGCCTGAAGGCCTTCTTCAATCTGGAGTCGCACTTCAGCGCGGACACCGGCGCACAGGTCGGTGGCATGTTCCGCCGCCAGGCCAACCTGGGCATCAGCTCGGCCAGCCTGGGAACACTGACCCTGGGCAACATGTACAGCCCGGCTGTGCTGGCGTTCGCGGCGACCGATCCGCGCGGCCTGCGCGAGAACTTCTCCGGCCTGTACCCCTGGGCCTACAACTCGGGCGTGCTGGTGGGTGGCAGCAGCAACTCCGACGTGGGCGTGTTCATGCACAACGCGGTGGCTTACAGCAACACCCTCGGCCCTGTGGGCATCTCGGCCAGCTACAGCCTGTCCGAGAAGGACGCGGCAGCCACGACTGGCGGTGCCGTCACCGCCCTGGGTCTGACCTACAGCGACGCGGTCAACTTGTCGGCGGCCTACCAGGCCGCTGACCACCCCGGCGGCCAACAGGCCAGCAAGATGTTTTCAGTGGGCGCGGGCTACACCATGGGCGCATTCACCGCCAAGGCCAACTACCTGAGCGCCACCAACAAGGACACCGCAGGCGTGAAGACCAGCGACGTCGGCGTCCTGGGTCTGGGCGTGGACTGGAAAACCAGCAGCGCCAACACCGTGACCGCCGCCTTCTACCGCGGCAAGGACGACCGGGTCAGCAACAGCGGCACCAGCACGCTGATCCTGGCCAACGAATACGCCTTGTCCAAGCGCACCACGGTGTACGGCCAGGTGGCCTTTGCCAACGCGGACGCCGCCGCCGGCCTGCGCACCTCTGTGGTCGCCGGTGGAACCGCCGCCGACAAGAACACCCGCGTGCTGAACGTCGGTATCAAGCACGCGTTCTGAGTCCCGCGGTCGTCGATGGGCAGGCGCTTCGGCGCCTGCCCATTTTTTTTGCCTGTCTGGCAGGCGTGAAAGGCCCGCCCCGGCCACGCATGCGCTACAGGATGCGCTGCAACCGGTCCACCTGACCGATGGCGATGCGCCGGTAGGCACAGCGCCCGACCTGGCGCAGGAACAGCGAGTTGGCGATCAGCCAGACCCGCACAACCCGCTTGGCCTTGCCGCCCACGATGCGGCGGTAGTCCGCGTACAGGTCGCGCCGCTCGTCGAAGGCCTTGCCCAGGTCAGCCTGCCCGCTGCGCTGCACCACATGGGTCTCCACCGCGTCCCAGCCCGGCAGCGGGCAGCGGAACACTTGGCCCACCGGCAGGCTGGAACTCCACAGGTAGGTGATGTCCTGCCCGTCGTCGAACTCCACGGCGATGGACAGGTAGTCGTGCGTGAGGATCTGGTCCTCCGGCTGGTGCGAGGGCAGTCGCTCCACCACCCAGCGTCAGCCCCGGGCGCAGCGGCTGGTCGGCCAGCGGGTATTGCAGGATGCCCAAGTTCTTGTGCGTCTCGCAGTCGATGCGCTGGCCCGGCCCTTCGGTGAAGATGCCGCCGTCGCCGAAGGCGAAGAAGTGCGAACAGCCTCCTGGCGTGAGCGGCGCATGGCGGGCAAAGCATCCAGGCACTGTCGGGCAAATTGCCCGGCCACCGGACGGTGGCACGCACGGCACGGCTACAATGCCGAGCTCACGCGGGTGTAGTTCAATGGTAGAACGGCAGCTTCCCAAGCTTCATACGAGGGTT
>NZ_JASJOY010000197.1:0-17194 GCF_031426985.1 Hydrogenophaga sp. | reverse complement strand
CGCGGGCTTCGCCGCCGAAAATGACGTCTTTTGCTGCCATGTTGATTTCTCCGGAATATTGAAAAGTTAATCAGTTGGGGACAGAGCGACCGGGCGCACAGCGCGTCGGTCGGTCAGTCCCGCAAAATCACTTGGACTCGACGACCGCGAACAGGTCGTCTTCCTTCATGACCAGCAGTTCGTTGCCGTCGACCTTGACGGTCTGGCCGCTGTACTTGCCGAACAGAACGCGGTCACCGACCTTGACGTTCATGGCGGACAGTTCGCCCTTGTCGTTTTTCTTGCCGGGACCGACAGCCAGGATTTCGCCCTGGTCGGGCTTCTCGGCGGCGGCGTCGGGGATGACGATGCCCGAGGCGGTCTTGGTTTCGCTGTCAATGCGCTTGACGATCACGCGATCGGCGAGAGGACGAAGGTTCATTGCATCTCCTGAAATGGAACGGAAAGAAAAAAGGAGGACGGGGTGAGCCGTCGATCACTTGGAGCGGTGTTAGCACTCATCTCCAGCGAGTGCTAATGATAAGGGTGGGTCCCGGCCTTTTCAAGACGGGGGTTGGTGGCGACTGCACTTTTTTCATGCACTTTTTGTCGGTGGCCGGGCGCCGGTGGATCTGCCTGGACTGCCAGAAATGGCGGTTGTGGCAGTTGGTGCGGCCTTCAGGCGGCCTGGCGTTGCAGGCAAGTGGCTGATTTTGTTGGGCTTTGTGCCTTGGCACGGATCTTGGGAAAGACCCTGGCGCGCCCGCGCACCGGCCACCGAGCTGGTCCGGGCCACCCCGAGACACCACCAAGGCCCCACCCATCATGTCCACGAGCACCGCGAACCCGCCCCTGGGGGACTCCCCGGTCCACGAGCCCGACGAGGTCGAGATTTCCCTCTACGAGTCGCGCAAGAAGATCCAGACCCGTTCGGTCACCGGCACCTTCACCCGCCTGCGCTGGGCCGCCGTCTGGTTCACCCAGATACTGTATTACGCGCTGCCCTGGTTCCACTGGAACGGTCGCCAGGCGGTGCTGTTCGACCTGCTCTCGCGCCGCTTCTACCTGGGCGGCCTGGTGCTGTACCCGCAGGACTTCATCTACCTCACCGGCCTGCTGGTGATGGCGGCGCTCTCGCTGTTCCTGTTCACCGCCGTGGCCGGCCGCCTGTGGTGCGGCTACGCCTGCCCGCAGACGGTCTATACCGAGATCTTCATGTGGATCGAAAAGACGATCGAAGGCGAGCGCGCGGCCCGCATCCGCCTGGACGATGCGCCCCTGAGCGGCGCCAAGTTCGGTCGCCGCGGCGCCAAGCACCTGGCCTGGGTGCTGTTCGCGCTGTGGACCGGCTTCACCTTCGTGGGCTACTTCACCCCGATCCGCCACCAGATGGCCGAGGCGCTGGCCGGCACCATGGGCGCCTGGCAGACCTTCTGGATCTTCTTCTACGGCTTTGCCACCTACGGCAACGCCGGCTTCATGCGCGAGCAGGTCTGCAAGTACATGTGCCCCTACGCCCGCTTCCAGAGCGCCATGTTCGACAAGGACACCCTGATCGTGACCTACGACAGCGCCCGCGGCGAACCGCGCGGCGCGCGCGGCAAGAAGGTGGACCCGAAGGACAAGGGCCTGGGTTCCTGCGTGGACTGCACCCTGTGCGTGCAGGTCTGCCCCACCGGCATCGACATCCGCCAGGGCCTGCAGTACGAGTGCATCGGCTGCGGCGCCTGCGCCGACGTGTGCGACGAGGTGATGGACAAGTTCGGCTACGCGCGCGGCCTGGTCAAGTACTCGACCCAGAACGCACTGACCGGTGGCTGGGACACGGCGCAGATCGTGCGCCGCGCCCTGCGCCCGCGGGTGCTGATCTATTCGGCCGTGCTGGCCGCCATCGCGGTGGCCGTGGGCGTGAGCCTGTATCTGCGCGTGCCCATGAAGGTGGACGTGATCCGCGACCGAGGCGCCCTGGCGCGCATGGTGGAAAAAGGCCGGATCGAAAACGTCTACCGCCTGCAGATCATGAACGCCACCGAAGACCTGCAGCGGGTGGGCCTGGCCGTGACCGGCATGGAGGGCATCACCCTCGCGTCCGAGCCGCTGGTCGAGGTGCTGCCCACCGAGGTGCGCTCCGTGGCCGTGCGGGTGCAGGTCCCGCCGGGAGCGGGCAGCGGCTCACATCCCATCGTGTTCCAGCTGCGGTCGCAGAACGACGCGGACATCCAGCTGGACGAAAAGACCACGTTCCTGGTGCCGCGCTGAGCGCGTGCTCCGGTGCAGGCGCGGCCGGTCAGGGCCGCCCGCGCCGGGCGTCAGTGGCCATCAGGCGCAGCTGCAGGCGCCGCCGCAACCGCCGGCGGTTTCAAACCGGGGGAACAGCACGTTGTTCTCCAGGTGGATGTGGCTGATCAGGTCGTCGGTCAGCTGCGCGGTGCCGGCGAACAGGGCGCGCCAGGTGTTGCAGGCGCCGGGCGGCGGGGTGTGGTCCTGGGTCAGGGCGGCCAGCTGGTCCAGCAGCGCGCCGTGGCCGGTGTGTTCGTCGCGCATCGTGCCGATGGGGCTGCCCAGGCCGGCGGCACCGCTTTCGATGGCGGGGAACAGCACCTGTTCTTCTTTCTCCATGTGCTCCAGCAGCTCGACTTCCATGTTTTCGAGCAGGTCCGCCAGGCCCGCGGGCACGGCCGGGTGGTCGCGGTGCACCGCCTCCACGCGCCGCGCCATGCGGATCAGCTCGGGCAACTGCTCGCGGTGCACCGCGTGGTAGCGCGTGAGGATGTGGTCGATCAGCGCCGCCGGGTCCTGCGCGTCGGGCGCCTGGTCGTCGCGTTGCAGGCCGGCCAGCTCGGCCAGCACGGCCGCGGTGTCCAGCCCTTTGCTGGCGCAGGCCTGTGCCAGCGGCACCTGGCCGCCGCAGCAGAAGTCCAGCTTGAGGCGGCGGAAAACGGCGGTGGCGCCGGGCAGGTCGACGGCGATCTGGCCGATGGCCTGTTGCTCGGAGAGGCGTTCTTGGGCGACGGTGGTCATGGGTGTCCTTTTAAAGATTCATTGCCAATGCATGTATTGGGCCATGAAAAACATTTCGAGGGCATATTCCCTTCGACCGAGTCCGGGCATCCGGACGAACGACCCCGCCCGGCCTGTGACGGACCCGGTGGGCCGGCCACGGCGTGTGCGCCAGCGCGGCGCACGCAGGCCGTGCGTGGCCGTGGCGGATCAGCGGGGCACGATGAAGGCCGCCTCGACGCGCGCGGCCGGCCGGCCCCCGCCCGCCGCGTCCACCGGCACGATCTGCACGGTGGCGTGCAGCGTCTGGCCCGCGTGGCGCTGGGCGGCGTCGGCGGGCAGCACCAGGCGCAAGGGCACCGAGGCGCTGCTGGCCGCGCCCACCGAAAGGGTGGTGGCCGAGTCGATGCGCAGGCCCGGCACGCCCTGCACGTCCAGGCGGTAGTCGCGCGCCGTTTCCTGGCTGTTGGTCACCTGCAGCCGGTAGGTGTTTTCGATCGCGCCCCGCTGGACCATGCGCGCCAGCGAGCCGCGGTCCTTGATCAGCACGGCGCTGACGTCGCTGCGGTGGCCCAGGCTCCAGAGCCAGGCCACGCTCAGCGCGGCGAGCAGGGCGCCATAGATCAGCACGCGCGGGCGCCAGACGCGCCGCAGCATCTGGCGCGCGCTCCAGCCCTGGGCCACGGCGTTGCCGGTGGTGTAGCGGATCAGGCCCTGGGGGTAACCCATCTTGTCCATCACGTCGTCGCACACGTCGATGCAGGCCGCGCAGGCGATGCATTCGTTCTGCAGGCCGTTGCGGATGTCTATGCCGGTCGGGCAGACCTGCACGCACAGGGTGCAGTCCACGCAGTCGCCCAGGCCGGCGGGGCGTTCTTCGGCCTTGCGCGAGCGCGGGCCGCGGCTTTCGCCGCGCGCGCCGTCGTAGGCGATGACCAGCGAGTCCATGTCGATCAGCGCGCTCTGGAAGCGGGCGTAGGGGCACATGTACTTGCACATCTGCTCGCGCAGGTAACCGGCGTTGCCGTAGGTGGCCGCGGCGTAGAACAGCACCCAGAACCACAGCCAGGGCGACTGCGCCGGGTCCAGCAGCGCTGGCGCCAGTTCGCGGATCGGGTGGAAGAAGCCCACGAAGGTGAAGCCGGTGAGCAGCGCCAGGCCGATCCAGCCGGCCTGCTTGGCGCCCTTGCGCGAGAGCTTGTGCAGCGACCAGGGCTGGGCGTCCAGCCGCATGCGGGCCGAGCGGTCGCCTTCGGTCTTGCGCTCGATCCACAGGAACATCTCGGTGTAGACCGTCTGCGGGCAGGCGTAGCCGCACCACAGGCGCCCGGCGATGGCGGTGAAGAAGAACAGCGCCAGCGCGCTGATCACCAGCAGGGCCGCGAGGTAGATGAAGTCCTGCGGCTGCAGCACCAGGCCCAGCACATAGAAGCGGCGCTGTTCCAGGTCGAACAGCAGGGCCTGGCGCCCGTTCCACTGCAGCCAGGGCATGCCGTAGAAGAACAGCTGCGTGACCCACACCATGACCCAGCGCCAGCGCGCAAAGACGCCGGTGACCGAGCGCGGGTAGATCTTGATGCGGCTCTCGTACAGCGAGCGGGTGACCGGGTCGTTCGTCGGGGGTTGGGCGGTGCTCATGGGGTGTCCGTGTGGGCCGGATCGCGCCGGTCCAGTTCGCTGGCCTTGTCCTGGACCTGGGCCCATTCATCGGCGTCGGGCAGGGCGGCCACGCTGCGGGTGATGACGGGCCAGTCTTCGCTGAGCTCGGCGTTGATGGGGATGAACCGGCGCTGTGTTGACGGCACGTCGGCATCGAAGAAAATGGCCGATACCGGGCATTCGGGCACGCAGACGGCGCAGTCGATGCAGTCGTCCGGGCGGATGACCAGCATGTTCCGGCCAGCGCGGAAGGCGTCGGTCGGGCAGACATCGACGCAGTCCGTGTAGCGGCACCGGATGCAGGCCTCGGTGACAACGTGGGTCATGGCGGGTGGGCTAGAAAGATTCATATTCTATGAATCTTTCTAGCCGCGTGACCCGATGACGCCGATGACCTCGGCGTTTGAACGGTTACAGTGCCCCCTTCTTCGGGCGCTGGCCCGGCAGGCCAGCCACGGGCTGCAAGGCCTGGTGCACGGGGGAGCTGCCGCCGGTGTCACGGCGTTCCCCTTTTTTCTGGTTGTGGCGATGGTCGCAGCCCTCAGAATCGGATTCCACCGGGTTCTTTTCCACAGGTTTCGCTTCGATCACGCCTGCCGCCAGCCTCCTCTGAACGATGAGCCAAAACGCCTCCCTGTCCGCCAAGCTGGTCCGCATCGGTGCGGCCCTGCTGGTGCTGGCGCTGGCCTCGATCGGCCTGACCCTGTGGGTGACCTGGCAGCTCGAAGGCGGCGCCGCCGCCGTCAACGAGGCCGGGCGCATGCGCATGCAGACCTGGCGCCTGACCAGTGCGGTGCAGGCCGGGCGGCCGGACGCCGAGGTGCAGGCGCTGGTGCAGCGCTTCGACGAAGGCCTGGCCCTGCTGCGCGAGGGCGATGCCACGCGGCCGCTCTTCGTGCCCTGGGACCCGGACGTCCGGCGCGAGTTCACCAGCGTCGAGCGGCTGTGGCAGCAGCAGCGCGCGCTGTGGACGGCGCCGATGCAGCCCGACGACCCGGTGCTGCTGCACACGGCCGATGAATTCGTGATGGCCATCGACCGCCTGGTGCTGGCCATCGAACACCAGCTCTCGGGCTTCACGGCGCTGCTCAACCTGTTCCAGTTCGCCATGATGGCGCTGGCGATCGCGGCCGCCGTGGTCATGCTGTTCACCGGTTACCAATATGTGATCAACCCGCTGGCGCACCTGCGGCGCGGGCTGGCGCAGGTCGAGGGTGGCCAGTTCGGCACCCGGATCGATGTGGACTCGCAGGACGAGTTCGGGCAGGTGGCGGCCGGCTTCAACCGCATGGCGGCCACCCTGCAGTCGCTCTACCAGGGGCTGGAGGCCAAGGTGGCGGCCAAGACCGAGCGCGTCGAGGCCCAGCGCGCGCGGCTCGAAGCGCTGTACGAGGTCAGCGCCTTCCTGGCCAAGGCCAACACCATCGAAGAACTGTCCAAGGGCTTCTCGCAGCGCGTGCGCACGGTCATGAGGGCCGACGCGGTGGTGGTGCGCTGGTCCGACGAGGCCAACCAGCGTTACCTGATGCTGGCGTCCGACTGTTTCCCGCAGGAGATGCAGGCCGAAGAACGCAGCCTGATCGCCGGCGCCTGCGCCTGCGGCAACCTGGCGCCCGATGCGCGCACGCGGGTCATCCCCATCCACAACCACGAGGCCGCGCCCATGCGCCACTGCGCGCGGGTGGGCTACCAGAACCTGGTGAGCGTGCCGGTGCGGCTGCAGCAGCGCCTGATCGGCGAGATCGACCTGTTCTTCCGCAGCGAGGTGCAGCTCAGCGTCGATGAAACCGAGTTGCTGGACGCGCTGGCCAGCCACCTGGCCAGCGCGCTCGAAGGCCTGCGCGCGGCCGCGCTGGAGCGCGAGGCGGCCGTCGGCGAAGAGCGCGCCTTGCTGGCGCGCGAGCTGCACGATTCGATCGCCCAGTCGCTGGCGTTCCTGAAAATCCAGGCCCAGCTGCTGCGCAGCGCGGTGCAGAAGCAGCAGCCCGAGAAGGTGCAGTCCACGCTGGACGAGCTCGACACCGGCCTGAAGGAAAGCATCAACGATGTGCGCGAGCTGCTGGTGCACTTTCGCACCCGCACCAACACCGGCGACATCCAGGCGGCGCTGCAGGAAACGCTGCAGAAGTTCCAGCACCAGACCGGCCTGCCCACGCGCCTGCAGCTCGACGGCGACGGGCTGCCCCTGCCGGCCGACGTGCAGGTGCAGGTGCTGCACGTGGTGCAGGAAGCCCTGTCCAACGTGCGCAAGCACGCCGGTGCCAGCCACGTGAGCCTGGACGTGCACAAGGGCGCGCAGTGGCGCTTCGTGGTGCGCGACAACGGGAGCGGGTTCGACACCGCGCAGCGGCACGGTGAAACCCACGTGGGCACCAAGATCATGCGCGAGCGGGCCGAACGGATCGGCGCCACGGTGCAGATCCAGTCCCAACCGGGGCAGGGCACCTCCGTCACCCTGACCCTGCCGACCGACCCCGTGACCGCCATCAGCGTGGGCACCGTGGGCCTGAATGTGTCCGAATCCGTACTGACCACCCCATGAGCCCACCCATTCAGCTGCTGCTGGTTGATGACCACAACCTGTTCCGCCGCGGCCTGAAGGCCTTGCTGGAGCAGGACGATCGATTCGAAGTGATCGCCGAGGCCGGTGATGTCGGGGAGGCGCTGCGCTGTGTGCAGCACCAGCGGCCCGACGTGATCCTGCTGGACAACCACCTGCCCGGCGTGCGCGGCATCGACGCGATCCCGGCGCTCAAGGAGGCGGCGCCCACCGCGCGGGTGCTGATGCTGACGGTGAGCGAGAACGAGAACGACCTGGCCGGGGCGCTGCAGGCCGGCGCCGACGGTTACCTGCTCAAGACGGTGGAGTCCGACCAGCTGTGCGAAACCATCGTCAAGGTGATGAACGGCGAATCGGTCATCAGCCCGGAGATGATGACCAAGCTGGTGGCGGTGTTCCGTTCGCGCCCGTCGGCGGGCTTGCCTTCGCCTGTGCCGCAGCCCTTGCCGACCCATGCACCGGTCAGCGCGCCGGCGCCGCTGGAGCCGGTGCGCGAAGCCGCGGCGGGCGCGGACCTGCTGTCGCCGCGCGAGCGCGAGATCCTGCTGCTGATCGCGCGCGGCGACAGCAACAAGCTGATCGCGCGCGAGCTGGACATCGCCGAGACCACGGTGAAGATCCATGTGCAGCACATCCTGCGCAAGCTCGGTCTCAGCTCACGTGTGCAGGCCGCGGTGTACGCCACCAACCTCCGGCTGGCCTGAGGGCCGGCGCAGGCGGGGCTGGCGAGCTGCGCCGCCGGACAAGCTGGGTCAGACCGCCTCCGTGCCGCCACGGCGCCGCATGCCCCTTTTGCCCCCCCTTGCCCCCAGGGGGCCCCAGCCCCGCGCACGGCCGCCGCGGCGGCCTCAGCGTTGCGGCATGGCCTGGGCGCCGTAGCCCAGGCTGACGCTGGCGTCGGCCGGGATCGGCGGTATGGTCGCGTTCCAGGCCTCCCAGCGCGCGCGCATGTCGGCCAGGCGTTGCGGCTCCAGCGGCGCGCGGTTGGCGCGCTCGCGCGCGTCGGCGGCGATGTTGAACAGGTACTCGTGGCCGTCGACCATCAGGTACTTCCAGTCGCCTTCGCGCAGCGCGCGCTGGCCGCGGTGGTTCATGCGCCAGTGCATCGGCCGCTCGAAACGGTGCGCCGGATCGTTCAGCAGCGCCGCCAGCGACACCCCGTCCAGCGGGTAGTCCGGGTGCGGCTGGCCGCCACCGAGTTCGAGCATGGTGGCCGACCAGTCCATGGTCAGGCAGTGCTGGCCGCTGACCGAGCCGGGCGGGATCACCGCCGGCCAGTGCGCGATCCAGGGCACGCGGATGCCGCCCTCGGTCAGGTCCATCTTGCCGCCCACCAGCGGCCAGTTGTCGCTGAACCGCTCGCCGCCGTTGTCGCTGGTGAAGACGATCAGCGTGTTCTCCAGCAGGCCTTCTTCACGCAGCGCCGCCACCAGCCAGCCGATGCCCTCGTCCATGTGGTGGATCATGCGGCGGTAGGCCTCGACGCTGCCGCCCTGCAGGTGGAACAGGTTCTTCGCCACCTCGGGCGCCACGTGCGCGTCGTCGCGCGTCTCCCAGGGCCAGTGCGGCGCGGTGTAGTGCAGGCTCAGGAAGAAGGGCGTGCCGGCGCGGGCTTCGTCGGCGCGGGCCTGGACCTGTTCGACCGCCTTGCGCGAGAACACGTCGGTCAGGTAGCCCACTTCCTTGTGGCTGTCCTCGTTGAGGTAGAGGTCGTGGTCGCCGGCGCCGCTGCAGTGGGTGAAGTAGTCGACCCCGCCGGCCATGATGCCGAAGAACTCCTCGTAACCCGAACGCCGCGGGCCAAAGTGCGGCGGGTAGCCCAGGTGCCACTTGCCGACCAGCGCGGTGCGGTAGCCCGCGTCTTTCAGCAGCGAGGGCAGGGTCGGCATCTCGGGTGGCAGGCCCAGCGTCGCACTGCCCTTGCTGCGGCTGTTGATCGGTTCGTCCAGCGCGCCGCGCAGGCGGTACTGCCAGCGCATGGTGGCCATGGCAAAACGCGTGGGCGAACACACCGGCGAGTTGCTATAGCCCTCGGTGAGCTTCAGGCCGCCCGCGGCCAGCGCGTCGATGTGCGGTGAAACGGCGCCGAAGCCGGCGGGTCGGCCGCCGTAGCAGCCCAGGTCGGCGTAGCCGAGGTCGTCGCTGACGACGTAGATGATGTTGGGGCGCTTCGCGGCCATCTCAGTCCGCCTTCATGCCGGTCGACTGCACGATCGCGCCGTAACGTTGCTGCATGTCCGACAGCCGTTTGGAGGCGGCGGCGCCGGTCAGTCCTTCGTAGAACAGGTCCAGCGACTTCATGCGCTCCTTCATGTCGGGTCGTTGCAGTGCCTCGTTGATGCCCTTGGCCAGTGTCTGCACCACAGTGTCGGGCGTGGCCGCCGGCACCATGACCAGGTACAGCACCTCCAGCTCCAGCGCCTTCAGACCCAGCTCGGCCACGGTGGGCAGTTGCGGGGCCAGCTGCGAGCGGCGGGCGCTGGTCACGGCCAGGGGGTTGATCTTGCCGGCCTGCACATGGGGCAGCATGCCGGGCGTGGCCAGGATGCCGCCATCGACCTCGCCGCTGAGCACGGCGGTCACGGCCGGGGTGTTGCCCTTGTAGGGGATGTGGGTGATCCGGACCGGCGTGCTGTTGGAGAGCACGGCCGCGGCGAGGTGGCCCGGGCTGCCATTGCCACCCGAACTGAAGTTCAGCGATTTCTGGCGGCCCTTGCTCAGCAGGTCGCCAAAGGTCTTGATGCCGGTGGCGGGGTGGGTGCCGATCAGCAGGCCGGATGACGCCATGATCACCACCGGCTTGAGGTCGCCGGGCTTGAACGGCATGCTGGGGTAGAGGTGCGGGTTGACGGTGAAGGCGGTGTCGATGCCGAACAGCACGGTGTAGCCGTCGGGCGCCGACTTGGCGACCTGGGCCGCGCCGATGTTGCCACTGGCACCGGCCTTGTTCTCCACGATGAAGCTCTGCTTGAGCGACTCCTGCAAGCTCGCCGCGACCGACCGCGCCAGGATGTCCGACGGCCCCCCGGGCGGGAAATTGTTGACCAGGGTGACGGTCTTGGCCGGGTACGCGGCTTGGGCCAGGGCGGCGGTGCTGCCCAGTGCAGACAGCGCGGTGCAGGCCAGGGCGGCGAGGGTGTGGCGACGGGTCAGGTTCATGGGGGTCTCGATAAAAAGGGTCAGTCCAGTTGCACGCCGGTGGCCTTGATCGGGGCCTCCCAGCGTTTGAGGTCAGTGGCCTGAGCGGTGGCCAGTTCGGCGGACGTGGAGCCCACCGGTTCGTAGCCCTGCTCAATCAGTTTGGCACGCAGTGCGGGCGTGCGCACCGCCTGGGCCACGGCGGCGCTGATGCGGTCGCGCACCTGGGGCTTGAGGCCGGCTGGCCCGTACATGGCAAACCAGGCGGTGGCCACCATGTCCACGCCCTGTTCTTTCAATGTGGGCACCTCGGGCACCTGCGGGTCGCGCTGGGCACCGGTCACGCCGATGATGCGCACCTTGCCCGCGCGGTGCAGTTCGGCGGTTTCGGTCACCACGTCGAACTTGTAGTGGATGTGCCCGCCCAGCAGCGCCGTGTTGGCCGGGCCGCCGCCCTGGAAGGGCACGTGGGTCAGCTCGGCGCCGGCCTTCTGGCCGAACAGCACGCCCATGAAATGCGGCAGCGTGCCCGACCCCGGCGTGCCGTAGGTGGCGGCGCCGGGCGCTGCCTTGGCCTTGGCCTTGGCCAGCATCTCGGCCACGGTCTTGGCGCCCGCGGCGGGGCCGGCGACCACGCTGAACTGGAAGTGCGCGATCTGCGAGATGGGCGTGAAGTCCGCCACCGCGTCGTAGTCCAGCTTTTTGTAGACGTGCGGGAACAGCACCATGGGGCCGCTGGGCAGAAGGATCACCGTCTGCCCGTCGGCCGGCGCGCGCTTGACCTGGCCCAGCGCGATGCGGCCGCCCGCGCCCGGCTTGTTCTCCACGATCACCTGGGAAAAGTCGTTTTTCAGCCCCTCGGCCATCAGCCGCGCCAGCAGGTCGGCCGAGCCGCCGGGCGGAAAGCCGACCACGATCTTCAGCGGCGGCTGGTCCTGCGCCTGCGCCGGCAGGGCCAAGCCGGTCAGGGCGGTCAGCGACAGGGCGCTGGCCAGCAGGGTGCGTTTGTGCATGGGCGGTCTCCGGGTTGATGTGTGTCAAACGGGTTTGCCCCGCTGCAGGGCCGCATGCTAGGGGCCGACAATCAATTGCAGAAATCAATCCTTCCCGGTGTTTTCCCTGAACCCGACTGGCCCATGCGCAACGACACCGACCCGCTGCAGGAACCGCAGCAGCAAGACGACCTGCTGCTCTACCGGCTCTACCGCGTCCACGCCACCGCCGGGCCGCTGGTGGTGCGCATGTGCGAGCGCGAGTTCGGCATCACCCGGCGCGAATGGCGGGTGCTGTCCTACCTGGCGCAGGTCGAGGGCGTGCAGTCGTCCAAACTGGCGGTGCACGCCATGCTCGACCGCGCCCGCACCTCGCGCGCCCTCACCGCGCTGGCCGACAAAGGCCTGGTGCGGCGCGAGCCCAAGCCGTCCGACCGGCGTGAAGTGCATGTGTTCCTGACCGACGAAGGCCGGCGCGTTTACGCCGTGGTGTTCCCGCGCATCGCCGCCATCCAGCGTGAACTGCTGGCGCCTTTCAGCGCGGCGGAGCGGCGGCTGCTGAGCGAGATGCTGGCCCGCCTGCAGGCCAGCGCCACGCGGCTGAACCCGGGCGGCGATCCACTGGCGCCGCTGGACGACGCGCCCGACTGAGCGCAGGTCGGCCGCGTCCTGGCCCGCCGCGCCCAGCGGGTGGACGATTGCGTGCACCCGCCGGGGCGGGATCTCGGCGCCGCCCGAAACGTGCGCTCCGAGGCGCACCGGCCGGCCGCTCAGGTGCGCGCCGTCGCTGCCCGCTGAGCCACCACCGCCACCACCGCCCAGAAGCCCAGGCGCAGCGCCAGCGCGCCCACAGTGCGCATTTCGAAGGCGCCGCCGCCCAGCACATGCAGCCCGAAGGCCGCGGCCACCAGGGCGGTGCCCAGCGCCAGTGCCGTCGCGAGCCACCGCCCCCAGCGCTCGCCGCGCCACAGGCCCAGCCCGGCCGCCACATAGGCGAAACCCGCCAGAAAGTTGAACCACAGCACATAGCCCACGGTGTGGCCCAGCGCCGCGCGGGTGGCGGCGTCGCCAAACAGGCCCTGCCAGCCGCTGAACACGGTGAGCGCGCCGAACACCACGGCGATGCCGGCCAGGATTTTCAGGGGTCGTGACGGGGTCATGGAGTCTCCTGTGCTCAAGGGGTTGCGGGGGTGGGGGTGTCGTCCAGTGCGCGGCCTTCGCCGGCTTCTTCCACCGTCTGGCCGTCGCGGATGTGGTAGATCCGCTTGAAGGTCGGGATGATCTTTTCGTCGTGCGTCACCACGATGATGGCGGTCTGCGCCTGCCGCGCCATCTGGTTGAGGATGCGCATCACGGCCAGCGCGCGCTCGCTGTCCAGCGGCGCGGTGGGCTCGTCGGCCAGGATCACCGGCGGCTTGTTGGCCAGCGCGCGGGCGATGGACACCCGCTGCTGTTCACCGCCCGAGAGTTGCGAGGGCTCGGCCTGGGCGCGGTGCTGCACGTCCAGCGCGGTCAGCAGTTCCAGCGCGCGTTCGCGCGCCTGTGCGTTCGGCTGGCCCGCCAGCATGGGCAGCAGGGCCACGTTGTCGGTCACGTCCAGAAACGGAATCAGGTAGGGCGCCTGGAAGACGAAGCCGATGCGGTCGCGCCGCAACGCGCGCAGGTCGTTCACGGTCCAGCCGTTGTCGTAGATCACCTCGTTGCCCAGCGTCATCTTGCCGCTGGTGGGTTCGATGATGGCGCCCAGGCACTTGAGCAGCGTGCTCTTGCCCGAGCCCGAGGGCCCGACCAGGCCGACCACCTCGCCGGGCGCCACCTGCATGTTCACGTGTTTCAGGGCTTCCACGGCCGTGTCGCCGTGGCCGTAGACCTTGCGCAGGCCTTCGATCAGGATGCCGCCTTGAGAGAGATTTGTCATGGGGTTCATCCGATCGCCGCGCCCGGGTCCACCTTCAGCGCCACCCGGATCGCCAGCGTGCTGGCCAGCGCGCAGATCACCAGCGTGAGCACCAGGCCGGTGACCGAATCGCCCGGCAGCAGCAGCACGAATTTGGGGAAGGCCGGCGCCCAGAGCGTGGCCGCCACCTTGCCCACCGCAAAGCCGATCAGGCCCAGGCCCAGCGCCTGCTGCAGGATCATGCCGGCGATGGTGCGGTCGCGCGTGCCGATGAGCTTGAGCACCGCGATCTCGCGCAGCTTGCCCATGGTCATGGTGTAGATGATGAAGGCCACGATGGCCGCGCTCACGACCGCCAGGATGACGAGGAACATGCCGATCTGTTTGGCCGAATTGGCGATCAGCTTGACGATCAGGATGTCTTCCATCTGGTCGCGGGTGTGCACGCTCAGGTGCTTCCAGCGCCGGATCGGCTCGGCCACCTGTTCGGCGGTGAAGCCGGGCGCGATCTGCACCAGCACCGCGTTCACGCTGCGGCTGCTGGTCTGCAGGGCCTGCACCGCTTCGAGCAGGCCGGGGCTGCCCGGGCGGTTGAAGGCCGGGTTGGCGGCGGTGCGCGCGCGCTCGTTGACGATGGCGTCGTTGTCTTTCAGGAACTGCGTTTCCTGCGCGTCCTTCATGGGCACGAACAGCATCGGGTCGCCGCCCGACGACACCATGCGCCGCGTCAGCCCCACCACGGTGTAATCGTGGCGGCGGATGCGCACCACATCGCCCAGCGCAAAGCCGGTCTTCACATCGGCCACCGCCTCGTAGTGGTTGCGCGTGATGTGGCGGCCCGCCACCAGGTAGCCGGGCGCGCCGGGCATGCCGGGCTCCATGCCAACCACCATCACGCGACTGTCCTGGCCGCCTTGCTGCACCTGCATGGTGAGGTAGGCGACGTTGGCCGCCGCCGCCACGCCCGGCATGCCGCGCACGCTGCGCACCACGTCGTCCTTGAGGCTCGACGATTCGGCGTACGGACCCTGCGTGTCTTTCTGCACCACCCACAGGTCGGCGCGGCTGTTGGACAGCAGCGCGTGCGCGTCGTCCACCATGCCGCGGTACACGCCCGCCATGGTCAGCGTCACGCCGATCAGCAGCCCCAGGCCCAGCCCGGTCAGCACGTACTTGCTCCAGCCGTGCAGGATGTCGCGGCCCGCTAGGCTGATCACTTTTTGGCCCCCGCCGGCACCAGCTGCTCCACCACCGCGATGCGCGTGCCGGGCTTGAGCGCGCTCTGGCTGTAGCGCACCACCGTGTCGCCCACGTTCAGGCCGTCCAGCACCTGCACCTGGCCGTCCAGGCCCTGCACGCCCAGCGTCACCGGCGCGAAGCTGAGCGCGCCGTCCTGGAGCCGCCACACGCCGGTGCGGCCCTCGTGCTGCACCACCGCCGCGTTGGGCAGCAGCGGGCGCTCGGCCGTGGGCGGCAGCTGCAGTGTCACCTCGGCCATCTCGCCCACCGAAGCGCCCAGCGACACGCCCGCGGGCGGCGCGTCAAACGCCACCATCGCCAGCCGCTCCTCGGTCACGGCGTCGGCCAGCGCCTCGACCCGCGTGACCTTGCCGGCCAGCGTTTCACCCGGCCGCGAGCGCAGGGTGATGCGCGCCACCAGTCCCGGTGCTAGCCCGGCGCTGCGGCCCTGGTCCACCCGCAGCTTCACCCACAGGCTGGCCGGGTCTATCAGCCGCAGCACGGCCTGGCCGGCCACCACCGTGGTGCCGGCCTCGGCCTCGCGGGCGGTCACCACCGCCGCCGCCGGTGCCACCAGTTTCAGGTTGCCGCGCTGCTGGGCCAGCGCCGCGCGCTCGGCGCGCAGCCGCGCCATGTCCTGTGCGCTGCCGCTCAGGTTGGCCTGTGCGGCGGCCACGCCCGCGCTGGCCGACGCGACCTCCTGCGACCGCGCTTCCAGCGCCCCGGCGCTGATGAAGGCCTGCCGTGCCAGGTCTTCATTGCGTTTCAGATTCGCCGCCGCCAGCGCGCGCCGCGCCTGCGCGTCGGCCACCTGCGCGCCCGCCGCCTGCTGCGCGCTCTGTGCGCGGGCGAGCGAGGCGTCCAGCGCCGCCAGCCGCTGGTCCAGGTCCACCGGGTCCATCTCGGCCAGTGGCTGGCCCGGCAGCACCGTCTGGCCCACATCCACCTGCACGCTGCGCACGCGCCCGGCCACCGTCGGCCCCACCATCCAGCTGCGCCGCGCCTCCACCTGGCCAATGCCAAAAATCTCGGGCGCCACACGGCCCTGGGTCACCTGCGTCACCTGCACCTTCACCGGCGCCAGCGGCCCGGTGCGCAGTGCCACAAACGCCAGCGCGCCCACCAGCGCGAGCGCCAGGCCGCCCAGCAGCAGGCGGCGCGTGTTTTGGGGTTTCATCGTCATGCGGGGGTCTCCTGGGGGCTGCGCCGGGTCCGGCTGGGCGGCGCGGCCACCGCTTGTTGAAAAAGGTCGAACACGGCGGGCGCCAGCGGGCGGATGGCCGCCACCTGGCCGCTCAGCAGCGACTGCATCACCAGCCCCTGCACCGAGCCGATGAACAGCACGGCCGCGGCCTGCAGGTTGGTGCCCGGTGCCAGCTGCCGCGCCGCCTGCGCCCGCTGCAGCAGGCCGGTGATCAGGTGGCGGTAGTCCTGCATCAGCCCGCGCACGCGGGCCTTCAGCGGGGTGTCTTCGGGGCGCTGCAGCTCCTGAAAAATCACCCGCGGCACGCCGGGCTGTTCCAGCACGAAATCCACGTGCGCCATGAACACCGCGCGCAGCGCCACCAGCGGCGGGGCTTGCGTCTCGGCCGCCGCGTGCAGGCGGGCCAGCAGGTCGTGGTGGACGGTGTCCATCACCGCCAGCCAGATCGCGGCCTTGCTCTCGAAATGGCGGAACACCGCGCCCTGCGTGATGCCCACGGCCAAGGCCAGGTCGGCGGTGGTCACGTCGGCCGGGCTGCGCTGCGCGGCCAGGGCCAGCGCGGCCGCCACCAGGCTGGCCTGGCGCTGCTCGGTGGCTTGTTTGGGGGTGCTCAGGGCTGGCATGGTTTTGAATGTAATTCATTAATTACTTATGTTCAAGCGGGCGTTCACCCCGAGGTCAGCCAGAACCGGAGCGCCTTCCTGTTTGATCTGGCGCAAACCGGTCTGAAAAATCCAAAGGCGTAGTTCTTCCGGACGATGGGCTTGCGTGGGCGCCTCCTCCTTCTGCCGTGGTCGTGTGTGCCTCCGGTGGATGTTCAGCCTTGCGCCGAACAGGGACATTCATGCCATGTCCTTTGGAGAAAAACATGGCTTCGGAACTGAGGAATGAAAGAAAGGCCTGGTCGGTCCTGATCGTCAGCACGCTGGCGTTCACGGTCTGCTTCATGGTCTGGATGATGTTCGGCGTGATCGGCATCCCGATCAAGAAGATGCTGAACCTCAACGCGACCGAATTCGGTCTGCTGACCGCGATGCCGGTGCTCACCGGCTCGCTGATCCGGGTGCCGCTGGGCATCTGGACCGACCGCTTCGGCGGCCGCATCGTCATGGCGATCCTGATGGCGATCACCGTGCCGGCGATCTACCTGATGAGCTACGCCACCGAATACTGGCACTTCCTGACCATCGGCCTGTTCGTCGGCCTGGCCGGCGGCTCCTTCTCGGTCGGCACGCCCTACGTCGCGCGCTGGTTCCCCAAGAGCCGCCAGGGCATGGCCATGGGCGTGTACGGCGCAGGCAACTCGGGCTCGGCGGTCAACAAGTTTGTGGCCCCGGTGCTGCTGGTCGCCTTCGGCTGGACCATGGTGCCGCAGGTGTACGCGGCCATCATGCTCGGCACCCTGGTGCTGTTCTGGCTGTTCAGCCACAGCGACCCGTCGCACCTGGTGCCCAGCCACGTGAAGTTCAGCGACCAGCTCAAGGCGCTGAAGGACCCCAAGGTCATCAAGTACTGCCAGTACTACA
>NZ_JASJOY010000196.1:0-1354 GCF_031426985.1 Hydrogenophaga sp. | reverse complement strand
CGCCTGGGCACCAACTCGCTGCTGGACCTGCTGGTGTTCGGCAAGGCCGCTGGCGACCACATCATCGCCAACGTCAACCCCCAGCAGGAACACAAGGCCCTGCCCGCCGACGCCGCCGACAAGACCCTGGCCCGCCTGGCCCGCCTGGACAGCGCCCAGGGTGGCGAGTACTCGCAGGACGTCGCCAACGACATGCGCGCCATCATGCAGGCCCACGCCGGCGTGTTCCGCAGCCAGGAGGTGATGAACGAAGGCGTCAAGAAGATCGCAGCCCTGCGCGAGCGCGTGGCCAACATCGGCCTGAAGGACAACTCCAAGGTGTTCAACACCGCCCGCATCGAGGCACTGGAAGTCGAGAACCTCATGGAAGCCGCCCAGGCCACCATGGAATCGGCCGCCGCCCGCCAGGAATGCCGCGGCGCCCACCTGGTGCGCGACTACGAACACGACGTCAACCACGCGACCTGCCCGCTGGGCCGTAACGACGCCGAGTGGATGAAGCACACCCTGTGGTTCAAGGACGGCAACCGCCTGGATTACAAGCCGGTGCGCATGAAGCCGCTGACCGCCGAGACGGTGCCCCCGAAGCCGAGAACCTTCTGACCACCCCGCGCGCCTTGCGGCGCACCCCTCAAGGGGCGACGCCTGCGGCCTGGCAAAGCCAGTTCCGCGGCGTCCTCGAAGGGGAAACCAGACCACGTAGGAAATGACAATGGCACAACGCACTTTCAAGCTCTACCGCTACGACCCGGACAAGGACGCCAAGCCCTACATGCAGACCCTCCAGGTCGAGCTGGACGGCTCCGAGCGCATGCTGCTGGACGCCCTGATCAAGCTCAAGGCCGTGGACCCCACGCTGTCCTTCCGCCGCTCCTGCCGCGAAGGCGTCTGCGGCTCGGACGCCATGAACATCAACGGCAAGAACGGCCTGGCCTGCCTGACCAACCTGAACACGCTCAAGGGCGACATCGTGCTCAAGCCGCTGCCCGGCCTGCCGGTGGTGCGCGACCTGATCGTGGACATGACGCTGTTCTTCAAGCAGTACCACTCGATCAAGCCCTACCTGATCAACGAGACGCCAGCCCCCCAGCGCGAGCGCCTGCAGAGTCCGGAAGAGCGCGATGAGCTCAACGGCCTGTACGAGTGCATCCTGTGCGCCAGCTGCTCGACCAGCTGCCCCAGCTTCTGGTGGAACCCCGACAAGTTTGTCGGCCCGGCCGGCCTGCTCCAAGCCTACCGCTTCATTGCCGACAGCCGCGACGAAGCCACCAGCGAGCGCCTGGACAACCTGGAAGACCCGTACCGCCTGTTCCGCTGCCACACCATCATGAACTGTGTGGACGTCTGCCCCAAG
>NZ_JASJOY010000195.1:0-8272 GCF_031426985.1 Hydrogenophaga sp. | reverse complement strand
GCGCGGCGCTACCTGCTGACGCTGGCGCACCTGGGCTATGTGGGCACCGACGGCAAGCTGTTCTGGCTGACACCGCGCATCCTGCGCCTGGGCCACGCCTACCTGGAATCGGCCCGCCTGCCCCGGCTGGTGCAGCCCTTCCTGCAGCGCATCGCGGGCGGCACGCAGGAAGTGGCCTACCTGGGCGTGCTGGACGGCGCAGACGCGGTCTACATCGCCCGCAGCGGCGCGCACCGCCACATGAACACCGGCTACATGCTGGGCTCGCGCGTGCAGGCGCAGGTGACGGCGGCGGGCATGGCCATCCTGGCCGGGCTGGGCGAGGCCCTGGCCGACCAGTGGCTGCAGCAACACCGCCTGAGCACCTACACGCCCTACACCATCGCCAACCCCGACGAACTGCGCGCCGAGCTGGCGCAGGTGCGGCGCCAGGGCTGGGCGCTGTCGGAACAGCAGATGGAACTGAACTACCGCGGCCTGGCCGTGCCGCTGCTGGACCGCAACAACGCCGTGCACGGCGCCATCAGCATCACCATGCCGATCAACCAGGAACACCGCGACGACGCGGTCAAGCGCCTGCTGCCGGTGCTGCAGGAAGCGGCGCGCGGGCTGCGGCCGCTGATCTGAACCGGCCACCCTTCACTGACCGGCCAGGAAGCGCTGCACCAGCTCCAGCTGTTCGGGCACGTTGAGCGCGGGCGCGTGACCACAGCCGGCGATGGTGACCACCAGTGCGCGCGGGCCGCGGTCGCGCATCTGCTCCGCGGTGTCGGCCAGCAGCAGGTCCGAATCGGCCCCGCGCAGGCACAGCACCGGGATGTCGATGCGGTCGTATTCGGGCCAGCGGTCGTAGTCGGCCGGGTGCTGGGTGAACTGCATCACCATGGCCGGGTCGTAGTGCGGCGTCACGCGGCCATCGGGCAGGCGGCGCACCGAGCTTTCGGTCAGCAGCATCCACTGCGCGTCGCTGAGAAAGCCGTAGGGTTTGTAGATGGTGCGGAAGTACTGCTCCAGCGCGCCCACCGTGGCAAAGCTGGCCGGGTTGCCGGCGTAGCTGCGGATGCGTTCGACCGCCGCCTCGGCCAGCTGGGGGCCGATGTCGTTGAGCACCAGGCGCTGAATGCGCCCGCGCAGCAGACCGTCGGCGCAGACCAGGCCGATGGCGCCGCCCATGGAGGTGCCGACCCAGTGGAACTGGTCCAGGCCGAGCTGGTCGACCAGCGCGCGTGCGAGCCGGGCGTAGAAGGCCAGGCAGTACTCGGCCTTCGGGTCCGGGCTCCATTGCGAGAGGCCGCGGCCGATGGTATCGGGGCAGATCACGCGGTAGCCCTGCGCGCTCAGGTGCGCGGCCAGCGCGTCCATGTCGCGCCCGGTGCGCGCCAGGCCGTGCCAGGCGATCACCGCGCCCTGCCCCGGCACGCCGGGTGCGGGCGCCCAGTCCATGTAGTGGATTTCGCGGTCTTCGCAGGTGAGGTAGCAGGACTGGGGCGACATGGTGAGGCCTTGCACGGGAGGTTGGAAACGGGCGGTCAATCGGGCACCGCCACCGTGGCCCTGCCCACACTGATGCGGTCGCCCGCAGCGGGCTGCGCCACGATGGCCGGCAGGTTGGCCGCGGTCAGCGCCGGGGCAGCCCCGGGGGTGCCGCCGCGCGGCACGGTGCGCACCACCTGGCTGGGCGGCAACGCGGCGCCGGTGCTCAGGTGCCCGTACATCGCGTCGAGCGCCCGGTTGAGGTAGACGTGCAGCGGCACGAAACGGCTGTCGTAACCGGGCAGGAAGGTGGGCAGGCCGATGAAGCCGTCGAAGTGCTGGGCGTTGGTGACCTCGATGTAACGCAGCCGGCTCTTGCCGCCTTCGACCCGGCCGTTGAGCGCGACGTAGGGGCGCGAGGTGTGGTTGACGGGCAGCAGCGCGTCGTTGCGGCCGTGCACGATGAGGGCCGGCTTGCCGCGCAGGTTGCCGGTGTGGCGGGCTTCGTCCAGGCCGGCCTGCAGGCGGCGGGCCGGCGCGTCGTTGCCGGTGACCAGGTTGCGCAGGCACTGGGCGCCGGCCAGGTTCCAGTCGGGCACACCCAGCGGGTTGAACGACAGGAAGTCGCGCGCCGGGCCGAACAGGCCGTTGTTGTTGACCAGGTTGACGCCACTGGACGGCGGCACACCGTTGCCGACCGCGAACATGCCGGCCAGCGAGGCCGGCAGCAAGCTGGTGACCGCCCCCGCGGTGGTGGTGGCCGCGTAGCTGAAGCCACACAGGTTCTCGTTCACCTGGGCGCGGGCGTAGGCGTTGGCAAAGGTGGTGGCCACGGCTGGCGCGATCTCGAACGCGGCGTGCGAGGGGTGCAGCGGCGATGCGTCGGACTCCCAGCCGTAGGCCAGCAGGCGGCCCAGCGCTTCTTCGGCCTGGGCGGTGGTGGTGTCGGCCGTGAGCAGGCCCTGGGCCTTGAGCGCCGCGCAGCGGTTGGGCGCCACCGGGAAGGCCACCCCGCCAAAGCCGGCGGCGAAGGCGGCGGCGTACGGCCCGCTGGCCACCGAAGGCGCCAGCGACGCGCAGGCCTGGTAGAGGTTGGCGTAGGTGGTGAAGTCCACCAGCGGTTTGCCCACCACCGGCACCGTCACGCCGCCGCGCTGCACCGTCACGCCATGGTCGGCCGGCATTTCCACCGCGGGTTCGGACACCGCCACGCCATCGATCAGGTCTTGCTTGTCCTGCTCGGCGGCGGCCAGTGCGGCGCCCCCGCCGTTGGACAGGCTGGAGGCGATGACCAGCGTGTTCTTCGGCTCGAAGGTCACCAGCTTGCGGCCCAGCAGGTCGGTGGCGCCCAGCTGTTCGTTGAGCACGTAGAAGGCCATCTCCACCGCCCGGAGGGTGCTCTGGCCCCAGTCCTTCTCGGGGTTCTGGCCGGAGTGGGCGTGCTTGAAGGCGAAGCGCAGGGGCGTGGCGGCGTTGAAGGCGACCCGTTCGCTCTCCGACAGGCCGGCGTTGAAGGCTGCGGCCTGGCCGGCGGCGCTGGCGCTGGTGCGGGTGCCGTCGATCAGCGGCACGGTGTCGTTCTGCAGGTCGTGCGGGGCGGCGCCGGTGCCCTTGTCGGTGTAGGCCACGGCACAGCCGCGCTTGAGGCCCCATTCCCCGGTGGAGATGCCGCCGTAGACGCCGCGCGAGCCCGAGGCCGTGGCGGTGATGATGCAGGGCTTGTCCGGGTTGAAGCTGTCCGGCACCTGGACCATCAGGCCCACGTTGCGGCGGCCGCTGCCGTCGTCGGCAAAGGCGTGGTATTCGTGACCGGCGACCTTGCCCTCGTCGGTGGTGACGGTGCCGTCGGCCCGCACATTGGGGCCGTAGAACACGCCGTAGCCACCGGCGGTGGTCATGTCCACCATGGCGCGGTAGTTGGTGTGGATCGCGGTTCGGCGCAGCTCGGCCGCGGTGGGCGCCAGCGCATCGGCATAGGCCGGTGCCACGGGCGACGCCAGCCCGCTCTTGCCCAGGCCGGCGGTCAGCAGGTCGTCGGTCTCGCCGTCGAGCTGGGCCGAGTGCACATCCCCCAGCCAGTCGGGTTTTTCCAGGATCTGTCCCCCGCCACAGGCGGCCAGACCGGCGGTGGCGACGGTGACGAGGCTCAGACGGAGCCGTCGGTTTCGATCAATGCGCTGCTGCATGGCATGCCTCCTGGACGGATGGGTGGTGGGGGGGGAATCAGAGAGATCGGCGCCAAGCCCTTTCCCGCAGCTTGCCGACGATGCCGGTGGGGAAGTAGTAAACCGAGAGCACGAACAGCAGACCGAGCCAGAGCAGCCAGCGGTCGGGCGTGAGCAGTGCGGGCAGCAGCGGGATGCCGGCCGTGGCCTCGCCGGCCATGCGCAGCAGGTCTTGCAGGTAGCTCTGCGCCAGCACGAAGAGCACGCTGCCGATCAGTGCGCCGTAGAGTGTGCCCATGCCGCCGATCACGACGATGAGCAGGATGTCCAGCATGATCTCGAAGGACAGCGAGGTGTCCGGCCCGTTGTAGCGCAGCCAGAGCGCGAGCAGGCAGCCGGCCAGCGTGGCGAACAGGGCCGACAGCACGTTGGACAGGGTGCGGTAGACCACGGTGCGGTAGCCCAGCGCCTCGGCGCGGAAGTCGTTTTCGCGGATGGCCTGCAGCACGCGGCCGAAGGGCGAGTTCACGATGCGCAGGATGGTCAGGAAGATGCCGCAGACGCAGGCAAAGACCAGGTAGTAGGTGATGAGCTTGCCATTGAGGCCGACCTCGCCCAGCGGCGTGACCACCGGCTCTTCGCTCAGCTCAAAGCCGGGCGACAACACCTCGGGCACGCTGAAGGACAGGCCGTCTTCGCCGCCGGTGAAGTCCGACAGCTGCGAGGCCAGCGTGAGGAAGGCCGAGGCCACGGCCAGGGTGATCATGGCGAAGAAGATCGCGCGCACCCGCAGCGAGAACAGGCCGATCAGCAGCGACAGCACCAGCGACACCACCAGCGCGCCCAGCACCCCCAGCAGCAGCGCGCCCCACGAGGCTTCGTCCACCGAGCTGAGCGCGATCGCCACGCCGTAGGCACCGATGCCGAAGAACATGGTGTGCGCAAAGCTGACGATGCCGGTGTAGCCCAGCAGCAGGTCGAAGCTGGCCACCAGCGCGACGAAGATCAGGATCTTGGCCGCGACGTTGAGCGCCTTCACGCCCGGGAACAGGAACGGCGCAAACGCCAGGCCCAGGAACAGGATCACCAGCAACGCCGCCAGCCAGGGGCTGCGTGGCAGGTCTTTGGAGAGGATTCGTTGCAACATCATCGGCCTCTCATCGACTCGTGACCGGGTACACACCCTGCGGACGCCACAACAGAATGGCCACCATCAGCGCGATGTTCGAAAACAGCGCCACCTTGGGCACCAGGAAGCCGGTGTAGTTGGCCATCAGGCCCACCAGCAGTGCGCCGATCAGCGCGCCCAGCGTGGAGCCCAGGCCGCCGATGATGATGACGATGAAGATCAGCACGTTGACCTGCGCGCCCATCTGCGGCGTCACGCTCTGCTGGTACAGGCCCCACATCACGCCGCCCAGCCCGGCCAGCGCACTGCCGGCCACGAACACGCCGACGAACAGGCGCTTGATGCGGTAGCCCAGCGACTCGACCATCTCGCGGTCCTGCACCCCGGCGCGGATCAGCAGCCCGACCTTGGTGCGGTTGAGCGTCCAGACCATGGCGGCGAACACGGCCGAGCCGACCAGCACCGCGACGATGCGGTACTTCTCCACCGAGGCATCGCCCAGCAGCAGCGAGCCGCGCAGCGCCTCGGGCATCGGCAAGGCGATCTGCTCCGGGCCCCAGATCACCTTGATCAGCTCCTCGCCGATGATCATGCCGCCCATGGTGATCAGGATCTGCTTGAGGTGCATGCCGTAGACCGGGCGGATGATGAAGCGCTCGAACACCAGGCCCAGCGCACCCGCCACCGCCATGGCCACGAGCATGGCGGGCAGGATAGCCATCAGGTTCAGCCACAGGCTGTCGGCCGTCGTGTAGGCGCTCATGCTGCCCAGCACCGTGGTCGCGACGAAGGCGCCGAGCGCGATGAACACGCCGTGGCCGAAGTTCAGCACGTCCATCAGGCCGAACACCAGCGTGAGGCCCGAGGCGATGATGAAAACGATCATCCCCATCGCGAGGCCCGCCACCGTGAGGGTGAGCCAGGTCGCGGGGCTGCCGATGGCCGGCAGCGCGGCCAGCGCGAGCACCGGCACCAGGGCCATGGGCTTCCAGTCGAGTTCCTTGAAAGCGATCATTGGTGCGCTCCGAGTGAGAGGCCGAGCAGACGGGACTGCATCGACTCGTCGGCCGCCAGCTCGGCCATCGAGCCGCTGTGCACCACGCGCCCGTCGTCCATCACGGCCACGCTGTCGCCCAGCTGTCTGGCGAAGTTGAAGTTCTGCTCGACCAGCAGGATCGTGGTCTGCGCCGCCTTGAGCTGGCGGAAGGCCTCGATCATGTTCTGGATGATGGCGGGCGCCAGGCCCTTGCTGGGCTCGTCGATCAGCAGCAGCTGGCGCGGTTCGACGATGGCGCGCGAAACGGCCAGCATTTGTTTCTGCCCGCCGCTGAGCTTGCCGGCCGGGTGGTTCCAGAACTTCTTCATGGCCGGGAACAGGCCGAAGATCCATTCCAGCCGTGTGGTGTCGATGTCGTCGAGCGTGCGCGCGCCGCGTGCGGCCAGCAGCATGTTCTCGCGCACCGACAGGTCAGAAAAGATGCCCATGCTTTCGGGCACGTAGGCCACGCCTTGGGTGGCGATGTCGGGCGTCTGGCAGGCGGTGATGTCCTGCCCCGCCAGCGTGACGCGGCCCTGGCTGGCGTGCCACAGGCCCATGATGGTGCGCAGCGTGGTCGTCTTGCCGGCGCCGTTGCGGCCCAGCAGCATGGTCAGCTGGCCCTTGGGCACCACGAGGTCCACGCCGTGGAGGATGTGGTACGCGCCGATGTGGGTGTGCACCCCTTCGAGCTTCAGCAGTGCCTCGCTCATGCCATGGCCTCTTCTTCCGGGTTGATGCCGAGGTAGGCCTGCTGCACCACCGGCGAGGCGATCACGGTCGCCGGGTCGCCGTCGGCCACCAGCTCGCCGTTGTGCAGCACGATGATGCGGTCCGAGAGTTCGCGCACCACGTCCATCTTGTGTTCGACCAGCAGGATGGTCTTGGTCCGGTCGGCCTTGAGCTGGCGGATCAGGTTCAGGATGACGGGCACCTCGTCCACGCTCATGCCGGCGGTGGGTTCGTCGAACATGAAGACCTGCGGTTCCAGCGCCATGAGGATCCCCACTTCGAGCTTGCGCTGGTCACCGTGCGGCAGGCTGGCCGCGAGCTGGTCGCCCTTGTCGGCCAGCGCCACGGTTTCCAGCACCTCGTCGGCCCGCACCACCAGGTCCTTGCGGTCGCTCCAGATGCGCCAGAGGTTCAGGCCGGCACCCGCCCGCGCCTGCACCGCCAGCCGCACGTTCTCGCGCACGGTGAGGTTGGGGAACAGGTTGGTCAGCTGAAAAGCCCGGCCCAGCCCGGCCTGCGCCCGGGCGGGTGCGCCCTGGGCCGAGATGTCCACGCCGTTGAGCTTCACGCGCCCGGCCGAGGCCTTGATCTGGCCCGAGATCAGATTGAAGTAGGTGGTCTTGCCGGCCCCGTTGGGGCCGACGATGGCCGTGAGCGTGCCCGGCGCGAATCCGCAGGACACAGCATTCACCGCCACGTGCCCGCCGAAGCGGACCGTGAGATCAGAGGTTTCGAGCATGGAGGCTCCGGTAGCAAGAGGTCTTGTCGCGGCTGCTGCCGCAACCTTCCAGAACACGGCGGAACCGGCTTGGCCGGGCCGCTCGTGTTGTCCCCCTTCAGGGGGCTTCGGGCCGAGGCTCCGAGCCTGCCTGCGCAGGCCTGGACGCGCCCGAAGTGCCACGCCTCTGGCGTGGCCCCTCCGCGCTCACGGCGCGGGGGTCACCCCATCACTTCTTGTTGCGAATGGGGATGTTCAGCTCGCTGGGCTTGATTTCCCGCACCAGTTCCGGCACGCCCCAGGCAAACGCCGGGTCGACCTTGATCTTGAAGTGGTACATGCTCTGCATGGCCTGGTGGTCTTCCTTGCGGAAGGTCATCGTGCCCTTGGGCGTCTCGAAGCTCATGCCTTCCATGGTCTTGATCAGCGTGTCGGTCTTGGTGTCGCCGTTGCTCTTCTTGAGCGCGGTCACCACGGCCATCGCGGCGCTGAAGCCACCGGCGGTGAAGAAGTCCGGCGGCGTCTTGAACTCCTTGTAGTGCTGGGCCACCAGGGCTTCGTTCACCGGGTTCTTGGGGATGCCGAAGTAGTAGTACAGCGCCCCCTCCATGCCCGGGAAGTTCTTGTACGCCACCATGGCCGGCAGGATGTTGCCACCCGTGGCCAGCTTGATGCCGTAGCGCTTGTCCAGCTCCATCTCGGCGATCTTGGGGAACGGCGTGGGCGCGCCCGACCAGCCGACCGAGATGTACTTGGTGCCCGGCTGGTCCTTGAGCTTGTCGACGATGCGCAGCAGGCCGGCGGTGAAGTCGGTCGTGCCCACGGGCAGGTATTCCTCGTGAACGATCTTGGCCTTCTTGGTGAATTCCTTGGCGGCCTTCACGCCGTCGCGGCCAAAGGCGTTGTCGTTGGCCAGCATGGCGATCACGTTGCCCGGCTGATCCAGCGCGGCGGCGTTGGCGGCCGCGTCCTGGCTGCTGTTGCGGCCGGTGCGGAAGATGTACTTGTTCCACTTGTCG
>NZ_JASJOY010000194.1:0-2630 GCF_031426985.1 Hydrogenophaga sp. | reverse complement strand
CCATGGGCATCGCCACCACCATCAAGGCGGCGAAGAAGGAAGTCGAATCCGGCACACCGGTGGTGTGGGACATCCTGGAAGAGGTCATCAAGGAGCACCCGGTTCTGCTGAACCGTGCGCCCACGCTGCACCGTCTGGGCATCCAGGCCTTCGAACCCATCCTGATCGAAGGCAAGGCCATCCAGCTGCACCCGCTGGTCTGCGCGGCCTTCAACGCCGACTTCGACGGTGACCAGATGGCCGTTCACGTGCCCCTGTCGGTGGAAGCCCAGATCGAAGCACGCACCCTGATGCTGGCCTCGAACAACGTGCTGTTCCCCGCCAACGGCGAACCCTCGATCGTCCCGTCGCAAGACGTGGTGCTGGGTCTGTACTACACGACCCGCGAGAAGATCAACGGCAAGGGCGAAGGCATGATCTTTGCCGACGTCATGGAAGTGCAGCGCGCGCTGGACAACGGCGTGGTGGAAATCACCGCCAAGATCGCCGTGCGCCTGACGCAATGGGCCAAGAACAAGGAAACCGGTGAGTTCACCGCCAGCACCTCGCTGGTGGACACGACCGTTGGCCGTGCCCTGCTGTCCGAGATCCTGCCCAAGGGCCTGCCGTTCGAGGTCATCAACAAGGCGCTCAAGAAGAAGGAAATCTCCAAGCTGATCAACGTGTCCTTCCGCAAGTGCGGTCTGAAGGAAACGGTGGTCTTCGCCGACAAGCTGCTGCAGAACGGCTTCCGCCTGGCCACCCGCGCCGGTATCTCGATCGCGGTCGACGACATGTTGGTGCCCAAGGAGAAGCCCGCCATCATCGAGCGCGCCGAAGCCGAGGTGAAGGAAATCGCCCAGCAGTACGCCTCCGGTCTGGTGACCGCCGGCGAGCGCTACAACAAGGTGGTGGACATCTGGGGCAAGGCCGGTGACGAGATCTCCAAGGTCATGATGGCCCAGCTGGCCAAGCAAAAGACCATCGACCGCCACGGCAAGGAAGTGGACCAGGAGTCCTTCAACTCCATCTACATGATGGCCGACTCCGGTGCCCGCGGTAGCGCGGCCCAGATCCGCCAGCTGGCCGGCATGCGCGGCCTGATGGCCAAGCCCGACGGCTCCATCATCGAGACCCCCATCACGGCGAACTTCCGTGAAGGTCTGAACGTGTTGCAGTACTTCATCTCCACCCACGGCGCCCGTAAGGGTCTGGCCGACACGGCGCTGAAGACCGCGAACTCGGGTTACCTCACCCGCCGTCTGGTGGACGTGACGCAGGATCTGGTGGTCAACAGCCAGGACTGCGGCACCAGCAACGGCACGGTGATGCGCGCCATCGTCGAAGGTGGTGAAGTGATCGAGTCGCTGCGCGACCGCATCCTGGGCCGCACCACCTGCGATGAGGTGATCCACCCGGAGACCCGCGCGGTCCTGTTGCCGGCCGGCACCCTGCTGGACGAAGACATGCTCGACGAGCTGGAAGCCGCTGGCGTGGACGAGGTGAAGGTGCGCACGGCACTGACCTGCGAAACCCGCTTCGGCATCTGCGCCAAGTGCTACGGCCGCGACCTGGGCCGTGGCGGCCTGGTGAACATCGGCGAAGCCGTCGGTGTGATCGCCGCCCAGTCCATCGGCGAACCCGGCACGCAGCTGACGATGCGCACCTTCCACATCGGTGGTGCGGCCTCGCGTGCGGCCGTGGCCTCCAGCGTGGAAGCCAAGTCCAGCGGCGTGATCGGCTTCAACGCCACCATGCGCTACGTGTCCAACACCAAGGGCGAGCTGGTGGTCATCGCACGTTCGGGCGAGATCATCATCTCCGACGAACACGGCCGCGAGCGCGAGCGTCACAAGGTGCCGTACGGCGCCGTCCTGACGATCAAGCCCGACCAGTCCATCAAGGCCGGCACCATCCTGGCCAACTGGGACCCGCTGACCCGACCCATCATCACGGAATTCGCCGGTCAGGCGAAGTTCGAGAACGTGGAAGAGGGCCTGACGGTCGCCAAGCAGGTGGACGACGTGACCGGTCTGGCCACGCTGGTCGTGATCGACCCCAAGCGCCGCGGCGCTGCCAAGGTCGTGCGTCCGCAGGTCAAGCTGATCGACGCCCAGGGCAACGAAGTGAAGATCCCCGGCACCGACCACTCGGTGACGATCGGCTTCCAGGTCGGCGCCCTGATCCAGGTGCGCGATGGCCAGGACGTGGGCCCCGGCGAGGTGCTCGCCCGTATCCCGGTCGAAGGCCAGAAGACGCGCGACATCACCGGCGGTCTGCCGCGGGTGGCCGAGCTGTTCGAAGCCCGTTCGCCCAAGGACAAGGGCATGCTGGCCGAGATGACCGGTACCGTGTCGTTCGGCAAGGAAACCAAGGGCAAGGTCCGCCTGCAGATCACCGATCCGGAAGGCAAGATCTGGGACGACCTCATCCCCAAGGAAAAGAACATCCTGGTGCACGAAGGCCAGGTGGTCAACAAGGGCGAGAGCGTGGTGGACGGCCCGGCCGATCCGCAAGACATCCTGCGCCTGCTGGGCATGGAAGAGCTGGCCCGCTACATCGTTGACGAAGTGCAGGACGTCTACCGCCTGCAAGGCGTGAAGATCAACGACAAGCACATCGAAGTGATCGTGCGCCAGATGCTGCGCCGC
>NZ_JASJOY010000193.1:0-1084 GCF_031426985.1 Hydrogenophaga sp. | reverse complement strand
TGGGGCCGCGCGGCATCCGCGTCAACGCGGTCTGCCCCGGCTGGGTGCGCACCGACGCGGCGATGCGTTCGCTGACCGCGATGGCCGCAGAGAGCGGTCGCAGCGAGGCCGAGGTGGAGCGCGAGATCCTGTCACGCCAGGCCGTGCCGAAGATGCTCACGCCCGACGAACTCGCCGGCGTGTTCCTCTTCCTCGCCAGCGAAGGCGCCACCCCGCTCACCGGCCAGTGCCTGGTGGCCAGCCACGGCGAGGTGATGGCATGAGCTTTTCAGTGTCGTTGCAGGGCCAGACCGCGCTGATCACCGGCGCCGCCACCGGCATCGGCCGCGCCACCGCGCTGCTGTTTGCGCAGGCCGGTGCTCGCGTGGTGGTCAACCACTTTCGGCAAGACGCCGAAGCGGCCTCGCTCGTGCAAGCCATCGAGGCGCAAGGCGGCCAGGCCATCGCCCTTGGTGCCGACGTGAGCGACGCCAGCGCGGTGCAGCGCCTGGTGGACGACGCGATCGCCGCCTATGGCGCCCTGCACATCCTGGTCAACAACGCCGGCATCATCCAGGAGAAGGCCTTCCTCGACACCACCGAAGCCGACTGGGACCGCATGCTCGGCAGCGACCTCAAGTCGGTCTTCCTCATGTGCCGCGCGGTGCTGCCCGGCATGGTGGCGCGCGGCAGCGGCGCCATCGTCAACATCGCGTCCGACCTCGGCATCCTCGGGCGCGAGCGCTACGCGCCCTACTGCACCGCCAAGGCCGGCGTGATCGGGCTCACGCGCTCGCTGGCGCGCGAGTTCGCGCCACACCAGATCCGCGTCAACGCCATCGCGCCCGGCCCTGTGGCCACCGCCATGGTGTCGCTCGAACACATGAGCGCCGAGTGGGTGGAAAAAGAACTCGCCATTCCGCAGCACCGCCTGGGTGCGCCGGAAGAGATCGCGGCCACGGCACTGTTCCTCGCGTCCGACCTCTCGCGTTTTTACTGCGGCCAGGTGCTCGGTCCCAACGGCGGATCGGTCATGCCATGAGGATGGAACACCCCTCCGACCGCGTCGCCACCGGCGTGCTGCTGTTCTCCGCCTCGCTCTGGG
>NZ_JASJOY010000192.1:0-30413 GCF_031426985.1 Hydrogenophaga sp. | reverse complement strand
CTGTTTTTGCACCAGCGGCGTCAGCACCCAGCCTGGGCAGATGGCGTTGCAGGTAACGCCGGTGGTGGCGTTCTCCAGCGCGGTGACCTTGGTCAGGCCGACCACGCCGTGCTTGGCGGCCACGTAGGCCGACTTCTCGGCCGAGCCCACCAGGCCGTGCACCGAGGCCACGTTGATGATGCGCCCCCAGTTGGCGGCACGCATGGCCGGCAGCGCCAGGCGGCTGGCGTGGAATGCGCTGCTGAGGTTGATGGCGATGATCGCGTCCCACTTCTCGACCGGGAAATCCTCCACCCGGGCCACGTGCTGGATGCCGGCGTTGTTGACCAGAATGTCCACTTGCCCGAACTGAGCGGCGGCGAACTTCATCATGTCTTCGATCTCGGCCACCTTGCTCATGTCGGCGCCGTGATACGCCACCTGCACGCCCAGCGCTGCAATGTCGGCTTTCGGGCCTTCGGCGTCACCAAAGCCGTTGAGCACGATGTTGGCACCCTGGCGGGCCAGGGCCTTGGCAATGCCCAGGCCGATGCCGCTGGTGGAGCCGGTGACGAGGGCGGTTTTGTTCTTGAGCATCGGTAACCTCCAGTTCCATTACGATTGGTTGAAAGACATGGAATCCATTATCACGGACACCTTCAGGGCAGATCGGCGCATGCAGTCTCCACAGCTTCAGTTTCTGCCGGTCAGCGGCCCGGTGGCGCGCGATGGCAGCCCCCGCCGCATGGCGTTTTGGGACTGGTCTGCCCAGTCGGGTGCCGATGTTCGCCGGGTGGTGATCTGCGTGCACGGCCTGTCGCGCCAGGGGCGCGACTTCGATGTGCTGGCACAGGCGCTCACGCCGCGCGCCCGCGTGCTGGCGGTGGACGTGGCCGGTCGTGGTCACAGCGACTGGCTGGCCGATCCGGCCGGCTACCAGGTGCCGACCTATGTGGCCGATCTGGCCCAGCTGATCGCCTGGGTGCGCGCGGACAGGCCCGACGCGGTGATCGACTGGGTCGGCACCAGCATGGGCGGTTTGATCGGGATGGCGATGGCGGCCCAGCCGGCGTTGGCGCCGCGTCGTCTGGTGCTCAACGACGTGGGGCCGGTGATCGAATGGGCTTCGTTGCTGCGCATCGGGTCCTATGTCGGCCTCAACCCGTCCTTTGATTCCGAACAGGCCGCGGCGCACTACCTGGCGTCGATTTCCACCGGCTTTGGCCCTCACACGCCCGATCAGTGGGCGGCGCTCTCGCGCCCCATGCTGCGCGAACGCGACGGCCGGTGGTGGCTGCATTACGACCCCGCCATCGCCGTGCCGTTCAAGGCGTTGACCGCAGCGGAAGACGAAGCGGTCGCGCGCCAGGCGGTGAGCGCCGGCGAGGCCGCGCTCTGGGGGCTGTACGACGCCATCCGCTCGCCCACGCTGTTGCTGCGCGGTGCCGACTCCGACCTGCTCACGCGCGAGACGGCGCAGCAGATGACCGGCCGCGGGCCGAAGGCACGCTGTGTGGAAATCCCCGGTGTGGGACACGCACCCACCCTGGTGAGCGACGACCAGGTGTCCGTGGTACGCGACTTCCTGTGGGCTGAGTGAACGGCTGACATGAAACGCACGTCCTCCGCTCTTTCCGAAGCACCGGCCGCTGTGCCGGTGGCCACGTCGGCCATCGTGGCTGCCACGTCCGACAGCCTGCCGCACCAGGCGCAGGCCCTGAGCCGTGCCCGGGCGTTTGCCGAGCCTTTGCTGGCCTGCGAACAGCTGGACACCGGCGAAAACATCCTCGCCCATGCCGATGCGGTCGCGGGCATCCTGCAGGACATCGGAGGGTCCGAAGCCATGCAGGCAGCGGCCTACCTGGTCTACGCCTGTCAGCACCTGAGCCGACCGCAGGAAACCATCACCAAGGCGTTTGGGGAGCACTTCGCGGCGCTGGCGATCGAGACGACCAAGCTGGTGCAGTTGCAGCGGCAGGCGCGCGTCAAGTCCGCCCAGGCCCAGGCCAAGAAAGACGAAGAGCGCCAGGCGGCGGTGGCTGCGGCCTTGCCGGCGCCGTCGGCCGCCAAGGCCCCCGTTTCCGAGCTGGCCGCCAGCCAGACCGAAAACGTGCGCAAGATGCTGCTGGCGTTCTCGCGCGACCTGCGCGTGGTGATGCTGCGCCTGACCTCGCGCCTGCAGACCTTGCGCTTTTTCGCCGCGACCAAGGGCGATCCCGGCCAGGCGCTCGCCAGTGAGTCGCTTCACGTCTTCGCCCCGTTGGCCAACCGCCTGGGCATCTGGCAGATCAAGTGGGAGATGGAAGATCTGGCCTTTCGCTTCCTGGAGCCGCAGACCTACAAGGAAGTGGCGCGCCTGCTGGACGAAAAACGCGCCGAGCGTGAAGCCCATGTGGAACAGGTCCGCCAGCGGCTGCAGTCCGATCTGCAGCAACAGGGCATCGATGCTTCGGTGCAAGGCCGGCCCAAGCACATTTACAGCATCGTCAAGAAGATGCGGGGCAAATCGCTGGGGTTTGACCGTGTGTTCGACATCCGTGCTCTGCGGGTGGTCGTGCCCGAAATCAACGACTGCTACACCGTGCTCGCCCACGTGCACGCCCATTTCGTTCCCATCGCCGAAGAGTTCGACGACTACATCGCCAAACCCAAGCCCAATGGCTACCAGTCGCTGCACACCGTGGTGCGCGACCAGCAGGGTCGGGCGTTCGAAATCCAGATCCGCACGCAGGCCATGCACGACCATGCCGAACATGGCGTTGCGGCGCACTGGGCCTACAAAGAAGCGGGCACCAAAGGGTATGCCGGGGTATCCGCCAGCTCGGAGTACGACGCCAAAATCGCCGTGTTGCGCCAGCTGCTGGCCTGGGAGCGAGACCTCAGCGGCACCGCGCAGGGCCTGTTCGACGACCGCATCTACGTGCTGACGCCCGATGCTGCGATCGTGGAGTTGCCGCAGGGCGCCACGGCGGTGGACTTCGCCTACACCGTGCACACCAACCTGGGGCACCGCTGCCGTGGGGCCCGTGTGGACGGCGCCATGGTCACCCTCAACACGCCGCTGCAGAACGGGCAGACGGTGGAGGTGATCTCGGCCAAGGAGGGTGGACCTTCGCGCGACTGGCTCAACAGCGACCTGGGTTATCTGGTCAGCCACCGCGCCAAGAGCAAGGTGCGGGCTTGGTTCAATGCCCTGGCGTTGGAGGAGACCGTGGCCAAAGGCCGCGAGGCGGTGGAGCGGTTGCTGCAGCGCGAGGGCAAGACCGCGCTCAAGCACGAAGACCTGGCCAGTGCGATGGGCCTGGCGTCTGCGCAAGAACTGTTCGAGCAGGTCGGCAAAGACGAGTTGTCCCTGCGCGCGATCGAAACCCATTTGCGCCCGCCAGAGCCCGAGGCCGCGGACGAGCCCTTGCCGTGGCTGAAGAAGCCGCGCAAGAGCAGCACGCCTGCCAGCGGCGGTGTGCTGGTGGTGGGCGTTGATTCGCTCATGACTCAGCTGGCCAAGTGCTGCAAGCCGGCACCGCCCGACGACATAGGGGGGTTTGTCACGCGTGGCAAGGGCGTGAGCATCCACCGCAGTGATTGCAGCGATTTCGCCCACCTGCAACGCAAGAACCCCGACCGCGTCATCGAAGTGCAGTGGGGCGGGCAAAGCGCGGGCATGCGCGATGGCGCACCGTCGGTGTATCCCGTTGACGTGGCGGTGGAGGCCCAAGACCGCCAGGGCCTGCTGCGCGACATCTCCGATGTGTTCGCCCGCGAGAAGATGAACGTGATCGGCGTGCAGACCCAGTCGGTCAAGGGAGTGGCCTGGATGACGTTCACCATCGAGGTCACCGACGCACGGCAGGTGGCCCGCGCCATGTCCGTGGTGGGCGACGTGTCGGGTGTGCGTGTGGTCCGGCGCAAGTGATTGCAAAGCTTTTTTGAAAGGCTGAAAAATGGTGCTATAATTCAAGGCTTCGGACAGTTTGTAGGCGCGTAGCTCAGCTGGTTAGAGCACCACCTTGACATGGTGGGGGTCGTTGGTTCGAGTCCAATCGCGCCTACCAAACCTTTCGATGCACCAGGGCTTGACTTTTGTCAGGCCTTTTTGCTTTGGGTTTTCCGCAAGGGACGTGCGGCCGTCTTTGCGCCGCCCCGCACAGGGTAAACCCATGCTGACAGGCGTTGAACCCGATTCCTAGAATGTGCGATGCTCACCCATCGCTTCGACGGGGTTGAGGCATTTCCATTCTGAAAGTCCAGCAGTGCACAAAAGCAAGGCCGCAGCCGCCAGCACCCAGTCCGATGGTGTGCGGGTCATCAAGAAGTATCCCAACCGCCGCCTCTACGACACCGACACCTCGTCCTACATCACGCTGGCCGAGGTCAAGGCGCTGGTGATGGAGAACGAGCGCTTCGTGGTGCGCGACGCGAAGACCAACGAAGATCTCACCCGCAGCATCCTCTTGCAGATCATTCTCGAGGAGGAGACGGCTGGTGTGCCCATCTTCACCGAGCAGGTGTTGGCGAACATCATTCGTTTCTATGGCCATGCCATGCAGGATTTCATGGGTTCGTACCTGGAAAAGAACGTCCAGATCTTCATGGACCTGCAGAACAAGATGAGCGAGCAGACCAAGGGGCTCAACCCGGAGCTGTGGAAGCAGTTCACCAATGTGCAGTCGCCCATGATGCAAGGCATGATGGGTTCGTACATGGAGCAGTCCCGCAACGCGTTCACGCAGATGCAGGAGCAGATGCAGAAGAACAGCGAACAGATGCTGGCGGCGCTCGGCCTCAAGCGCTGAGCGCTCTGCGCTGTCTGGCCCCGGTCTGAGACAATCGGGGCATGATCGAAACCATTGCTTCTCCGGGCGCCGCCGTGCCCAAAGTCGGCTTTGTGAGCCTGGGCTGCCCCAAGGCACTGACCGACTCCGAACTCATCCTCACGCAGCTCAGCGCCGAGGGTTATCAGACTTCCAAAACTTTCGCGGGCGCCGACCTGGTGATCGTGAACACCTGCGGCTTCATCGACGATGCGGTCAAGGAGAGCCTGGACACCATTGGTGAGGCGCTGGCCGAAAACGGCAAGGTGATCGTGACGGGCTGTCTGGGTGCGCGCGAGGCCGATGGTGGCGGCAACATGGTGCAGCAGATGCATCCCAGCGTGTTGGCCGTGACCGGGCCGCACGCGACGCATGAGGTGATGGAGGCGGTGCACCGGCATTTGCCCAAACCACACGATCCGTTTGTGGATCTCGTGCCAGCGCAGGGCATCAAACTCACGCCGCGTCACTACGCTTACCTGAAGATCAGCGAAGGCTGCAACCACCGCTGCACCTTCTGCATCATCCCTTCGATGCGCGGCGATCTGGTCAGTCGGCCGATCGGTGATGTGCTGACCGAAGCGCGCAAGCTGTTCGAGGCGGGCGTGAAGGAGTTGTTGGTGGTGAGCCAGGACACGTCGGCCTATGGCGTGGACGTGCAATACCGAACTGGTTTTTGGGATGGCCGTCCGGTCAAGACCCGCATGTTCGATCTGGTGCGTGCGCTGGGTGAACTGGCGAAAGGTTTTGGTGCCTGGGTTCGCCTTCACTATGTGTACCCATACCCGCACGTGGACGAGATCATTCCGCTGATGGCCGAAGGTTTTTGCCTGCCTTATCTGGATGTGCCGCTGCAGCACAGCCATCCGGATGTGCTCAGGCGCATGAAGCGCCCGGCCAGCGGGGAGAAGAACCTCGAGCGCATCGCTCGCTGGCGGGAGTTGTGTCCGCAGATCGTGGTGCGCAGCACCTTCATTGCCGGTTTTCCGGGGGAGACCGAGTCGGAGTTCCAGCACCTGCTCGATTTTGTGCAGGAAGCGCGCATCGATCGCGCAGGGTGCTTTGCCTACTCGCCGGTGACTGGGGCCGTGGCCAACACACTGGCCGACCCGGTGCCCGACGCGGTGCGCGAAGAGCGTCGTGCCCGTTTCATGGCGGCGGCTGAGGCGGTGTCGGCGGAAAAACTGCGTGATCGCGTGGGTGCCACCATGCAGGTGCTGGTGGATTCGGCGCCGAGCATGGGCAAAAAAGGCGGGGTGGGGCGCAGTTACGCCGATGCCCCCGAGATCGATGGTGTGGTGCGGCTTCTCCCGCCGCAGAAGATCAGCAAGACCTTGAAGGTGGGTGAGTTCACCAAGGTGCAGGTGGTGGCGGCTGATGGCCACGACCTGGTGGCGCAGCCCATCTGAGTTGCTGCATGTCCCGGCGCCACGTGCGCGCCGGGCGTTTCTGGGTGCGTATTTGAAACGGGATGCCCCAAGCAAAAAGGCCTGCTGACGTTGTCAGCAGGCCTCTGCATTTTTGGTGCCCAAGAGAGGACTCGAACCTCCACGCCTCTCAGCGCTAGTACCTGAAACTAGTGCGTCTACCAATTCCGCCACCTGGGCATCTCAGGAAACCAATAGTATACGCGATATTCGTGTGTTTTTTGGGGCTGGTCGTTTTTTGCGACGGAGCAGAGGCGGTGTGGCTTGGGGGCGATTGCCGCTGTTGATGGCGCTTGGGTCCCACGCAGCACGAAAGAAAAAAGGGCTTGCCGACATGGTGTCGACAAGCCCTTATGATCGTGGTGCCCAAGAGAGGACTCGAACCTCCACGCCTCTCGGCGCTAGTACCTGAAACTAGTGCGTCTACCAATTCCGCCACCTGGGCATCTCAGGAAACCGCTAGTATAGCATTTTCAGATCAACAAAAAAACAGTGAACGAAAAGAACAGCCTGTTGGCCGAATTCGAGGGTGTGGTTTCTGGTCATCGCGACGGTCACGGTTTCGTGGTGCGTGACGACGGCCAGGCCGACATCTACTTGCCCCCCAATGAAATGCGGGCAGTGCTGCACAGGGACCGTGTGAAGGCGCGCATCGTGCGCCTGGATCGCAAAGGTCGGCCCGAAGGGCGTGTGACGGAAATCATCGAGCGTTCCGAAGCGCCCATCATCGGCCGCTTGCTGCAGGAAAGCGGTGTGTGGCTCGTCGCACCTGAAGACAAGCGCTATGGTCAGGATGTGCTGATTCCCAAAGGCGCGACGGGATCTGCCAAGCCGGGTCAGGTGGTGGTGGTCGAACTGACCGAGCCGCCGGCGTTGTATGGCCAGCCAGTGGGGCGGGTCAAAGAGGTGCTGGGCGAGATTGACGACCCCGGCATGGAGATCGAAATCGCGGTGCGCAAATACGGCGTGCCGCATGAGTTCTCGGACGCTGCCATGGCACAGGCGCGCGCCCTGCCGGACCATGTGCGTCCGGCGGACCACAAGCACCGAGTCGATCTGCGCGATGTGCCTCTGGTGACCATCGACGGCGAGGATGCGCGCGACTTTGACGATGCGGTGTATTGCGAACCGGCCAAGGTGGGGCGCGGCAAGGGTTGGCGCCTGCTGGTGGCGATCGCCGATGTGAGCCACTATGTGCAGACCGGCTCGTCCATCGATGTGGACGCCTACGACCGTGCGACCTCGGTGTATTTCCCGCGGCGCGTGATTCCCATGTTGCCGGAAAAGCTGTCCAACGGCTTGTGTTCGCTCAACCCCGGCGTCGAGCGCCTGTGCATGGTTTGCGACATGCTGATCAACGCCAAGGGTGAGATTCACGCCTACCAGTTCTACCCGGCGGTGATGTTCAGCCACGCGCGTTTCACCTACACCGAGGTGGCGGCCATCCTGCAGAACACGCGGGGACCGGAAGCGCAAGGCCGCAAGGTGCTGGTGCCATACCTGCTGAACCTGCACGATGTGTACCGCGCGCTGCTGGCGGCGCGCCAGGTGCGGGGTGCGGTGGACTTCGAGACCACGGAAACGCAGATCGTCTGTGACGAGTCGGGGCGCATCGAGAAAATCGTGCCGCGCACGCGCAACGACGCGCACAAGCTGATTGAAGAAGCCATGTTGGCGGCCAATGTCTGCTCGGCAGACTTCATCGGGCAGAGCAAGCACGTGGGCCTGTTCCGGGTGCACGAGGGGCCGACGCCCGAGAAGCAGGAGACGCTGCGCAATTACCTCAAGGCCATGGGGGTCCCACACACCCTCAGCGACAACCCGCACCCGTCGGAGTTCCAGCAAATCGCCCAGGCGACCAAGGACCGCCCCGAATCGCAGCAGATCCACACCATGTTGCTGCGTTCGATGTCGCAGGCCATCTACACGCCGATGAACGAGGGGCACTTTGGTCTGGCGTTCGAGGCTTACACCCACTTCACCAGCCCGATCCGCCGTTATCCGGACTTGCTGGTACACCGGGTCATCAAGGCCATCCTGAACAAGCAGCGGTACCAGCTGCCCGCGCTGCCCACGCCGGGCGAGGCGCACGCCAAACTGAGCAAGCGGCTGGCCAGCCGCTCCAAAGTGCCGGTGGACCAGCCGGTCAAAAAGCCGTCGGTGGACGTGTTGGCCTGGCAGGCGGCCGGTTTGCACTGCAGTGCCAACGAGCGCCGTGCAGACGAGGCCAGCCGCGACGTGGAGGCCTGGCTCAAGTGCAAGTACATGCGCGAGCACCTGGGCGAGGAATTCAGCGGTGTGGTGAGTTCGGTCACCAGTTTTGGCCTGTTCGTTACGCTGGACGCGATGTACGTCGAGGGCCTGGTTCACATCACCGAACTGGGGGGCGAGTACTTCCGCTTCGACGAGGCGCGCCAGGAGCTGCGTGGTGAGCGCACCGGCATGCGCTATGCGCTGGGCACGCGGGTGCAGGTGCAGGTCAGCCGGGTGGATCTGGACGGGCGCCGGATCGACTTTCGTCTGGTGACCGGCGAGGACGAGTTGCTGCTGCGGGCGATGCGCGACAAGACCGGTGCGTCTGGCCCGGCCGGTGACGGTGGTGAGTCACATGCACGTGGGGGAAAAGGGCGGCGCAATCGGCAGGACGATGAACGTGGCAGCAAGAACAAGGGGGCTGCGAAGGGTGGCGCGTCTGCGCCCATCGATCTCAAGGCATCGGTGCAACGGGCGGCCGACAAGAACGCCGCACGCGGTGGTGCTCGTGCGCCAGCCGGCAAATCACGCAAGAGTCGCCGTTGAGGCTGCGGCCCGCTGAGTGGGTGTTCGATGTTCCAATGACGCCATGCATGTTCTGTTTTTTCTGCTGGAAACCCTGTTCTTCTTCCTGATGGCGTCGGCTTTGCTGCGTGCCTGGATGAATCACCTGCGGGTGAACATGTCCGGGCAGCCTGGGCGCTTTGCCATTGCCGTGACCGACTGGCTTGTGCGGCCTGTGCGCCGGGTGTTGCCCCGTGCGCTGGCCCAGAGCCGCGTGGACTGGGGCAGTCTGGTGGTGGCGGTGCTGTTGGCACTGGCCTATGGCGCCTTGTCGATCGGGTTGGTGAGTGTGTTCGTCGGCGTTCCAGGCTCGCCCCTGCTGGAGTTGCTTGAGCGCTCCATCCGCATCCTGCTGCGGGTGTTGCTGCAGGGCTGGATGATCCTGCTGCTGGGTTACGCCATCCTGTCCTGGGTGCAGCCCCAGTCGCCGGTGCTCGGTACGCTCGACCGGCTGTGCGCGCCGGTGCTGCGGCCGGTGCGGCGGGTGGTCCCGCTGGTGGGCGGTGTGGACCTGTCGGTGCTGGTGCTGCTGATCCTGTTGCAGATCGGTCTGATCGTGCTGGGCTGATTTCAGCCGGCGCGGGCCGAGCGGGCCAACGCATCGGCCGTGAGGGGGGCGCGGGAGCCACTGGCGGTGGTTTCGCTCACCCAGCGATCGGCCAACCAGCCGTGGTGATACACCGCGTCGGCCACGCGCCGCAACGCTGATGCGCCGGTTCCGGGGGCGGCCAGGGCCGCACCGATGAAACCCGCCAGCACATCGCCTGTGCCAGCTGTGGCCAGCGCGGCATTGCCGCTGGCGTTGATGCGGGGTGTTTCTCCGGGGGCGCAGACCACCGTGCCCGAACCCTTGAGCACGCAGACGCAGCCGAACCGCTCGCTCAGCGCATGGGCGGCCGCCAGGCGATCGGCCATCACGGCGGCGGTGCTGCTGCCCAGCAGGCGTGCGGCCTCCAGTGGATGGGGGGTGAGCACCGTGGTCTGACCGCGGATGGCGCGCTGGCTCAGCGCATCCTGCAAGGCCGGGTGTGCCGCGATCGCATTCAGGCCATCCGCGTCCAGCACCAGGCTGCGAGCGCGTTGCAGCGTTTCGGGCAGCACAGCGGACACCGCGTCACCGCCCCCACATCCACAGACTACGCAGGCGTGCTCCAGCAACTCGCTGTCGCGCAGGCTGGCCCATCGGCGGAACATGAGTTCTGGGCAGCCGGGGTCCCACGCGGAAGGGCTGGCCGCTTCGTCGGCACCCAGCGAACACAGGTAAACCCTCCCTGCGCCCGTGTGCAAGGCGGCGCGCGCGGCCAGCACCGTGGCACCGGTCATTCCCGCTCCGTTGACCGAGATGTCCTGCCCGCCGACCACCACCACGTCGCCGTGGCTGCCTTTGTGTGCGGCATGGGGGCGGGCCCGGTCCGAGGTGGTGCCATGGAGAAGCGCGCTGGGGGGCACTTCGGGGGGCGCGAACACCCCCAGGTCGTCGAACCAGACGGTGCCCGCCTGGTCGCGGCCATCTGCGGTGAACAGGCCGGGTTTGAGCGTCAGCAGCGACAGGGTGTGTCGCGCGCCCGGGAGGGGGCGCTGGCACGGGCCCAGCAGGTGTTGGCCATGGTCGGCATCCAGTCCGGAAGGCAGGTCCACACACAGCACGGGGGCGGTGCTGTTTTGCAGGCGCGCCAGGTGCTCGGCCAGGCGCTCGGTGGGTGTGCGCAACTGGCCAATGCCCAGCAGGGCGTCGATGGCCAGATCGAATGCATCGGGCGGCGTATCAGCCATGCGCACCCCGGCGGCTTGCGCCTGGGTCAGGGCATGGGCGGCGTCCGGCGGCAGCCGTGCCGGGTCCGCGCAGAGGGTGACCACAACGTCTGGCCCGTGGCCCGACATGTGTGCCCAGCGGTGCAGGTGGGTGGCCGCCACCAGGCCATCCCCGCCGTTGTTGCCCGGGCCGCAGGCGACCCAGATGCAGCGGGCGTGCGGGGCCAGGGCGCAGGCCAGTTGCGCGACCGAGTGCCCGGCCAGCGCCATCAGTCCGTGGGCGGGCAGGGCGGCCGAGGCCGCCGTTTCGATGGTGCGTGTGGATTCCGCTCCGTAGAGGGCTTCTTCAGACGGGATGTCTATGCGTCGCATGGGATTCAGGGGCAGGGCACCGATGCACGCATTTCACCACGGGGATGGTGCGCAGACGGTCGCAAGGGGCGGCGTCAGCGCAGCCAGCGTGCCGGCGCAAATGGCGTGAGGTCAAGGGCTGGGCTGTTGCCTTGCAACTGGTCTGCCAGGGCGCGAGCGCTACCGCAGGCCATGGCCCAACCGCTGGCGCCATGGCCCAGATTCAGCCACACGCGGGGCACGGGGCTTTCCCCCACCATCGGCGCCGCGTCGGGCAGGCAGGCCTGTGCCCCGCGCCATTCCTGCACGCTGCCTTTCGGGCCGCCCAGGCGCGCAGCGCCCGGGAACCAGTCCATCAGCACCCGGTACAGACGCTGCAGCTCGTTTTTGGAGTGATGGACGGGCGAACCGCCCAGTGATTGACCGCCGGCCACGCGAACGCGCTGCCCCAGGCGGGTGATGGACACCTGGTGGCGGGCATCGATCACGGCCGACAGCGGCGCGTCCAGCGGTTCGCGGATTGCGGCGCTGACGCTGTGGCCGTACACCGGCTGCAGCGGCAACTGAAGGCCCAGCGGTCGCAGCAGGGCGGCACTGGCGGTGCCTGCGCACACCACAACGTGATCAAAGGGCGGTGTCTCGGTCGAGCCGTCCCGAACGATCTGCACCCCTTGGCCAGTGCTGCGCACCTGCGTCACCGCCCGACCAAACTCGAAACGGCAACCCCGTTGTTGGGCCAGCTGCTTCAGCAGCAGGACGAACTGCCGCGTGTTGGCGCTCTGCGCCGAGGAGATCTCCAGGGCGCCGTGCAGACCGGTTTCGGCATTGAGGGCGGGTTCGATCTGTCGGGCCTGTGTGGCGTCCACTTCACGCGCCACCGTACCCCATTCGCGCACGGCCGCCAGCGCTGCGCGCGCCTGTGTGGCGTCGCGCTCGTGGCGCCAGAGCAGCAGCACGCCGTGGCTGTTGTCGTAGCTGAGCTGGTGCGCATCGGTGATGGCGGCCAAACGCTGTTGGCTGTAGTGGGCCAGCTGGTGCAGGGCGGCTTGCCGGGTCCGGTGATCGGGTTTGCGCAGGGCTTGCTGACGGCGCCACAGCCAATGCCAGGTGCCCGTGCTGGGCCACCCGCCCAGATGCAATGCGCCAGTGTGTGAGCCGCTGGAGGCGAGCAGCGAGCGCCAGCTGGCCTGGTGACCCAGCGAAGACGGCCAGCCGGGCACCATCAGGCTGCCATTGGCAAAACTGGTCTCTTCACCGGCGGTGCCGTGCCGGTCGAACACGCTCACTTCGTGTCCGTCCAGGGTCAACTCGTATGCGGTGGTGACGCCGATGACGCCCGCCCCGATGACGGCGATCTTCATCGTGGAGCCTTCGGTGGGTGCGAAAGGGGCGTGCCGTGGCTCAGGCTCGGGTGACGACGGTGCATGAATCGTGCGGAAAACAGGAAGGGGCGCCCGCGGCAGGAGGGCGGGGTAGGGGGCTCGCGGCGAGGCGGGTGCTGCCTGCTATAATCGACAGGCTTTGCTGAGTATGGACGGGAATGGTTCCGGTCGGTGCTCGGTGAAGTGCAATCGCAAACCGGCCCAACCAGGTGTTGTCTCCAAGCGGCTTGACTCATCAATGAGCGCCGCCCAGGGCAATCGGGGCTGGATTTTAGACCCAACCTCTGGAAAGAAATCACATGTCTATCTCCATGCGCGAAATGCTGGAAGCTGGTGTCCATTTCGGTCACCAAACCCGCTTCTGGAACCCCAAGATGGCTCCGTTCATCTTCGGTCACCGCAACAAGATCCACATCGTCAACCTCGAAAAGACGTTGCCGATGTTCGAAGACGCTGCCAAGTTTGTGAAGCAGCTGTCTGCCAATCGCGGCACCATCCTGATGGTCGGCACCAAGCGCACCTCGCGCGACATCGTTGCCCTGGAAGCCCGCCGCGCCGGCGTGCCTTTCGTCGACCAGCGTTGGCTCGGCGGCATGCTGACCAACTTCAAGACGGTCAAGACCTCGATCAAGCGTCTGAAGGACATGCAAGCCCAGAAAGAAGTGGGCCTGGAGAGCATGAGCAAGAAAGAGCAGCTCATGTTCGCCCGTGAAATGGAAAAGCTGGAGAAGGACATTGGCGGCATCCAGGACATGACCGCGCTGCCCGACGCCATCTTCGTGATCGACGTGGGCTTCCACAAGATCACCATCCTTGAAGCCCAGAAGCTGGGCATCCCGCTGGTGGGCGTGGTGGATACCAACCACAACCCGGTGGGCATCGACTATGTGATCCCCGGCAACGACGACTCGGCCCGTGCCGTGGCGCTGTACGCCCGCGGTATCGCCGACGCGATCCTCGAAGGCCGTGCCAACGCAGTGAACGACGTGGTCAAGACGGTGGCCGCCGAAGGCACCGACGAATTCGTCGAAGTCACCGCCTGATCCTTGCTGACATGGCAAAGAGGGGCTCCAGTAGCCCCTTTTTCACAAGCAAACATCCCTTTTGACCTGTTCGCGTGCCCCGTGTGGGGTGCGCAGCCAACGGAGAACTGAAAAATGGCAATTACCGCAAGCATGGTCGCCGAACTGCGCGCCAAGACCGACGCTCCCATGATGGAGTGCAAGAAGGCCCTGACCGAAGCCGATGGCGACATGGCCAAGGCCGAAGAACTGCTGCGTGTCAAGCTGGGCACCAAGGCCGGCAAGGCCGCCAGCCGCGTGACCGCTGAAGGTGTGGTCGCCAGCTTCATCAATGGCAACACCGGTGGCCTGATCGAAGTCAACTGCGAAACCGACTTCGTGACCAAGAACGACAGCTTCCTGGCCCTGGCCAACGCCGCTGCCAAACTGGTGGCCGAGCACAACCCGGCCAGCGTGGAAGCGCTGGGCGCGCTGCCCTACAGCCAGGACAGCTTTGGTCCCACGCTGGAAGACGTGCGCAAGGGCCTGATCGGCAAGATCGGCGAGAACATGAGCTTCCGCCGCTTCAAGCATTACAGCAACGGCGCCCAGCTGGTGAGCTACCTGCACGGCACGCGCATTGGCGTGGTCGTCGAGTTCGAGGGTGACGCCACCGCCGCCAAGGACGTGGCCATGCACGTGGCCGCCATGAAGCCCGTGTCGCTGACGAGCGCCGATGTGCCGGCCGAACTGATCGAGCGCGAGCGTTCGGTGGCCGCCGCCAAGGCAGCCGAGTCCGGCAAGCCGGCCGACATCGTCGCCAAGATGGTGGACGGTTCGGTGCAGAAGTACCTGAAAGAGGTCTCGCTGTTCGACCAGGTCTTCGTGAAGGCCGCCGACGGCAAGCAGACCGTGGGTGCCTACCTCAAGGCCTCCAACACCACCGCCAAGGGTTTCACCATGTACGTGGTGGGCGAGGGCATCGAGAAGAAGGTGGACGACTTTGCGGCCGAAGTGGCTGCCCAGGTCGCCGCTGCCAAGGGCGCGTGATCGGTTAACCGGTTTCCGCCAACCTCAACAACGGGCCGCAAGGCCCGTTGTCATGTGGGGTGCCGATTTTTCGTGCACCGCCGGGATCTGCAGACCGGTGCGGCGTTCGCGCCTCGCTACACTTGCCGGTTGTGGTCCAGTTGTTTGATTTGCAGGAACGAGCGTATGCCAGCCTATAAACGGATTTTGCTGAAACTGTCGGGTGAAGCCCTGATGGGCGACGATGCATTCGGCATCAACCGCGCCACCATCGAACGCATGGTGGCGGAGATTGCCGAGGTCACCCGCCTGGGTGTGGAGGTGGCCATCGTCATCGGTGGTGGCAACATCTTCCGCGGCGTGGCGGGGGGCTCGGTCGGCATGGACCGTGCCACGGCCGATTACATGGGCATGCTGGCCACGGTGATGAACTCGCTGGCCCTGGCCGATGCGCTGGACAAGACCGGCGTTGTCGCGCGCGTGATGTCGGCCATCGCCATTGACCAGGTTGTCGAACCGTATGTGCGCCCCAAGGCGCTGCAGTACCTCGAAGAGGGCAAGGTGGTGGTGTTCGCTGCCGGCACCGGCAACCCGTTTTTCACCACCGACACGGCGGCCGCCTTGCGCGGCGCTGAAGTGGGCGCCGAGATCGTGCTCAAGGCCACCAAGGTCGATGGTGTGTACAGCGCCGACCCGAACAAAGACCCCAAAGCCACCCGCTACACCGCGCTGACCTTCGACGAAGCCATGGCCAAGAACCTGCAGGTGATGGATGCCACGGCCTTTGCGCTGTGCCGCGACCAGAAGTTGCCGGTCAAGGTGTTCTCCATCTTCAAGCCGGGCGCACTGCGCAATGTGGTGCTCGGTGGCGATGAGGGCACCTTGGTGCATGTGTGAGCCACGACCGGCGCCACACCGTTCAATTGAGGAAGACGTATGAGCATTGCTGAGATTCGCCAGAACGCCGAGCACAAGATGAACCAGTCGCTGGAGGCGCTCAAGGGCCACCTGTCCAAGGTGCGCACAGGGCGTCCCAACCCGCAGATTCTGGACACGGTGCATGTGGATTACTACGGTTCCATGGTGCCCCTGTCCCAGGTGGCCAACCTGACCCTGCTGGATTCGCGCACCATCGGCGTGGCGCCGTGGGAAAAAGGCATGGGCGCCAAGATCGAGAAAGCCATCCGCGAGTCCGATCTGGGGCTGAACCCGGCCAGCCAGGGCGACCTGATCCGCGTGCCGATGCCGCCCATGACCGAAGAGCGCCGCAGGGAACTGACCAAGGTGGTGCGGGGCGAGGGCGAGCAGTCCAAGATCGCCATCCGCAACCTGCGCCGCGACGCCAACGAGCAGGTCAAGAAACTGGTCAAGGACAAGCTGGCGTCGGAAGACGACGAGCGCCGCTCGACCGACGACATCCAGAAGCTGACCGATCGCATGATCACCGAGGTGGACCGCCTAGTGACGTCCAAAGAACAGGACATCATGGCGGTGTGACCACCGCCTTGCCCGATGGCTGTTGCCTCATCCTTTTCATCTGAGCGTCTGCCGCGCCACGTGGCCATCGTCATGGATGGCAACGGGCGCTGGGCCAAAAAGCGCTTCCTGCCCCGTGTGGCGGGTCACAAGCAGGGCGTGGACGCGCTGCGCCACACGGTGCAATCCTGCATCGACCGCGGGGTCCGGGTGCTCACCGTGTTCGCCTTCTCGTCCGAGAACTGGAACCGTCCGGTGGACGAGGTGTCGGGCCTGATGGAACTGCTGGCCCTGGCGCTGTCGCGCGAGGTGCCGAGACTGCACGAGAAAGGCGTCCAACTGCACTTCCCGGGCGACCGCGCCGTGCTGTCGTCGCGCGTGCAGAAGGCTTTGGTGGAAGCCGAATCCCTGACCGTTGGCAACCACACGCTGGTGCTCAACGTCTGCTTCAACTATGGTGGTCGTTGGGACATCGCCCAGGCGGCGCGCCGTCTGGTGGCCGAGGGGCGCGAGATCACCGAAGCGGCCCTGAGCGAGACCACCGCGCTGGCCCATGTGGGCGACCCGGACCTGCTCATCCGCACCGGAGGTGAAATGCGCATCAGCAACTTCCTGCTCTGGCAGAGCGCTTACACCGAGATGGTGTTCACCCCCTGCCTGTGGCCCGACTTCGACGCCCAGGCGCTGGACCAGGCGCTGGCCGAGTACGCCGGTCGCGAGCGCCGTTTCGGTCAGACCTCCGAACAGGTGTCGTCGGCTTCAGGGTCGTCGCATGCTTAAGCAGCGGGTCATCACCGCGCTGCTGCTGCTGGCGCTGCTGTTGCCGGCCCTGTTCTACCCCTCCATCGAGCCGTTTGCCGTGCTCACCTTGGTGCTCATCGTGGCCGCCGGCTGGGAATGGGCCCGCCTGAACGGCAGCGCGCCGTGGCCCGCCAAGGCCCTGGGGCTGGGGTTGGGTGTCGTGCTGGCCCTGGTGTGGTGGTTTGGCGGTCTGACGCAGAACCTGCGGCCCTTGTGGTTGACGGTCGGCGCGCTGTGGGTGCCTCTGGTCGTCTGGATGCTGCGCCGCGGCGTGCCCGGCTGGGGCGCATGGCACGCGTCGCTGCGCCTGTGGGGCGGCTTGGTGCTGGTGGCCTGTGCCTGGCTGGCCCTGGTGCAGGCCCGCCTGCTCGGCCTGGGTTTCCTGATGTCGGTGCTCACGCTGGTGTGGATGGCCGACATCGCGGCCTATTTCGGTGGCAAGACCTTTGGCCGGCGCAAGCTGGCGCCCAGCATCAGCCCCGGCAAGAGCTGGGAAGGCGTGTTCAGCGGCATGGCCGGCGTGTTGCTGCTGGCGGCCGGCTGGCTCTGGCTGGACGCTCACGGCTACTCCGACCGACCCAGCCTGTTCACCCGCCTGTGGGCGCTGGGGCCGGTGCTGGCGGTGCCCGCTGTGCTGGGCCTGACCGCCATGAGCGTGGCGGGTGACCTGGTGGAGTCGCTCGTCAAGCGCAGCGCCGGCATGAAAGATTCCAGCCAACTGCTGCCCGGCCACGGTGGTGTGCTCGACCGGGTGGACGCTCTGTTGCCCGTGCTGCCGCTGGCCATGATGTTTGCCGTCCTGTGATTCCATGAGCGCCTCCTTGCAGTCCATCACCGTTCTCGGTTCCACCGGTTCCATCGGCACCAACACGCTGGACGTGATCGCGCGCCACCCGGACCGCTACCGCGTGTTCGCGCTCACCGCGGCGACGCAGGTCGAGACGATGCTGGCCCAGTGCCAAGCCTTCGCGCCGACCTACGCCGTGATGGCCAGCGAACCCCATGCCCGCCTGCTGGCCGAGCGGGTGAAGGCGCTGGGCCTGCCGGTGCAGGTGCTCGCGGGCGAGCAGGCGCTGTGCGACGTGAGCGCCGATTCGGCGGTGGATGCCGTCATGGCGGCCATCGTCGGTGCGGCCGGCCTGGCGCCGAGCCTGGCCGCGGCCCGTGCCGGCAAAAAACTGTTGCTGGCCAACAAGGAAGCCCTGGTCGTGGGTGGCGACCTCTTCATGCAGGCGGTCAAAGACGGCGGGGCCACGCTGCTGCCCATCGACAGCGAACACTCGGCGGTGTTCCAGTCGCTGCCCGAAGACCCCGCCACCTGGGACCGCCGGGTGCAAAAAATCGTGCTCACGGCTTCGGGCGGCCCGTTCCGCACCCGCGACCCGGCCACACTGGCCGCGGTCACGCCGCAGCAGGCCTGTGCCCACCCCAACTGGGTGATGGGCCGCAAGATCTCGGTGGACTCCGCCACCATGATGAACAAGGCGCTCGAAGTCATCGAGGCGCGTTACCTCTTCGGTCTGCCGCCCGAGCGCATCGAGGTGGTGATCCACCCGCAGAGCGTCATCCATTCCATGGTCGAGTACACCGACCGGTCGGTTGTGGCTCAACTGGGCACGCCCGACATGCGCGTGCCCATCGCCTACGGCCTGTCCTGGCCCGAACGCATCGCCTCCGGCGCGGCGGGTCTGGACTTCACCACCTTGAGCGCGCTCACGTTCGAACCTGCTGACGCGTTGCGCTTTCCCGGTCTGCGCCTGGCCTGGGACGCGCTGGCCGGCCCGGTCGGCACCACCGCGGTGCTCAACGCGGCCAACGAGGTGGCCGTGGCCGCCTTCCTGGCGGAACGTCTGCGGTTCGACCAGATTCACGCGGTCAACCATGCAACTTTGAGCGCCTTCAGCCCCTCCAAGCCCCAGAGCCTGGGTGACCTGCTGGTCATCGACGCCCAAGCCCGCGCCCTGGCCGAAGCGACCGTGACCCGCCTGGCCAGCTGATCGCCGGATTCCCGGCGCTCGGGCGCTGCGCCGTCCGCCCTTCACCGAAACGGAAAACACGCCGAGCATGACAACGCTGATCGCCTTTGTGGTGGCCCTGGGCCTGCTGATCGCCGTGCACGAATACGGCCACTACCGCATGGCCGTGGCCTGTGGCGTGAAGGTGCTGCGCTTTTCCGTCGGGTTCGGCAAACCGCTGCTGACTTGGCGCCGCAAAGGCAGCCCGACCGAATTCGTGCTCGGCGCCTTGCCGCTGGGCGGCTATGTGCGCATGCTCGACGAGCGCGAGGCGCCGGTGGACGCGGCCGAGCGGCATCTGGCCTTCAACACCCAGCCGCTGCGGTCTCGCGCGCTCATCGTGGCCGCTGGCCCGGTGGCCAACCTGCTGCTGGCCGTGGCCCTGTACAGCGTGGTCAACTGGACCGGGGTGGACGAGCCACAGCCGGTGATTGGCAGCCCGGTGGCCGGTTCGGTGGCCGCACGCGCCGGGCTCCAGGGCGGCGAATGGGTGGCGCAGGTGAGCGTCGACAGCGAAGAGCCGACCGACGTGCGTTCGTTTGAAGACCTGCGCTGGCGGTTGACCCAGGCGGCACTGGAGCAGCAGGATCTCACCCTCTGGGTGGCCCGGGAGGCGGGCGCCAGCACCCACGCCGTGCCGCTGGCCCTGAGCGAACTGAACGTGACCGAAGCCGATGCCAGCCTGTTCCAGCACATCGGCATCACCGCACCCTGGACCCCGCCGGTGGTGGGGGAGGTCATGCCCGATGGTGCCGCCGCCGCCGCCGGACTGCAGGCCGGTGACCTGGTGCGGCGCATCGACGGGGCACCCGTGACGGATGGGCAGCGTTTGCGGGCGCTCATCCGCGGCGCTGTGGGCCCGCAAGGGCAGGCCGTGAACCAGCCATGGGTGGTGGAGCGCGCCGGTCGTGCGATGGAACTGCAGGTGCAGCCCAAGCCCGAGCGCCAGGGTGACGCCTGGATCGGTCGCATCGGTGCCTACATCGGCGGTGCGCCAGCCATGACCACGGTGCGCCTGGGTGCCATCGACGGACTGGTGCAGGGCGTGGCGCGCACCTGGGAGGTGTCGTGGCTGTCGCTCAAGATGATGGGGCGCATGCTGATCGGCGAGGCCTCGGTCAAGAACCTCAGCGGGCCTTTGACGATCGCCGATTACGCGGGCAAGTCCGCCAGCCTCGGTGTCACGTCTTACCTCCTGTTTCTGGCGCTCATCAGCGTCAGTCTGGGCGTGCTCAACCTGCTGCCGCTGCCCGTCTTGGACGGTGGGCACCTGATGTATTATCTTTGGGAGGGTGTGACCGGGCGCCCAGTGTCGGAAGCCTGGTTGGAGCGCCTGCAACGCGGCGGTGTCGCGATTCTGATGGCACTCATGGCCGTTGCCCTGTTCAACGATGTGGCCCGCTTGGCTGGCTGAACCTTCTCCCCTTCTCATGAAACAAAAACTCGGAGGTCTGCGCGGCCTGTCGCTGAGCGTGGTCGCTGCATCCCTGTTGTCTGCCTTGCCGGCCTGGGCCGTTGCTCCTTTCAAACTGCGTGACATCCGGGTCGAAGGCCTGCAACGGGTCGAGCCCGGCACGGTATTCGCCTCGCTGCCGTTTCGCATCGGCGACCAGTACAGCGACGACAAGGGGTCGACCGCGATCCGCTCGCTGTTCGGTCTGGGGCTGTTCGCCGATGTCCGTCTGCAGATCAACGACGACGTGCTGATCGTCATCGTCGAAGAACGCCCCACCGTGGCCGACGTGAGCTTCACCGGCATCAAGGAATTCGACGCCGAAGTGCTCAAGAAGGCCTTGCGCGATGTGGGCCTGGCCGAAGGCCGCCCGTTCGACAAAGCGCTGGCCGACCGTGCGGAGCAGGAGCTCAAGCGCCAGTACATCAACAAGAGCATGTACGCGTCGCAGGTGGTGACCACGGTCACGCCGGGTGAACGCAACCGGGTCAACCTGAACTTCAGCGTGGTCGAAGGCGATGTGGCCAAGATCCAGGACATCCGCATCGTGGGCAACCAGGCGTTTTCGGAATCGACCCTGCGCAACCTGTTCGATCTGGACACCGGTGGCTGGCTGAGCTGGTACACCAAAAGCGACCGTTATTCGCGCGCCAAACTCAACGCCGACCTGGAAACCCTGCGCTCGTACTACCTCACGCGCGGGTACCTGGAGTTCCGCATCGAATCCACCCAGGTGGCCATCTCGCCCGACAAGGACGACATGACCATCACGATCAACATCAGCGAAGGCCAGCGTTATGCGGTGTCCAAGGTGGAGCTGCAGGGCGACTTCCTGGGCAAAGAAGCCGAGTTCAAGTCGCTGGTGACCTTGAAGGCCGGAGAGGCCTACAACGTCGAGGATGTGAACACCACCGTCAAGGCCTTCACCGATTATTTCGGCGCGTTTGGCTACGCCTTTGCCCAGGTGGAGGCCGTGCCCGAGATCGATCGCGTGAACAACCGCGTGGCTTTCGTGCTGCGTGCGCAGCCGGCGCGCCGCGTGTACGTGCGCCGCATCAACGTCGAAGGCAACAACCGCACGCGCGACGAAGTCATCCGCCGCGAGTTCCGCCAGCTCGAAGCCGCCTGGTACGACAGCGATCGCATCCGCCTCTCGCGCGACCGGGTGGACCGCCTGGGCTTCTTCACCGAGGTGGCCGTGGATACCCAGCAGGTCACCGGTTCGCCCGACCAGGTGGACCTGACCATTTCGGTGGTCGAGAAGCCGACCGGCAACCTGTCGCTGGGCGCTGGCTACGCGCAGGCCGAGGGGCTGTCCTTCGTCATTGGCATCAAGCAGGAAAACGTGTTCGGCTCGGGCAACTACCTGGGGCTGGACGTCAACACCAGCGACTTCAACCGCCAGCTGGTGCTCAGCACCACCAACCCGTACTTCACGGCCGACGGCGTCTCGCGTACGTTCGACCTGTACCACAAGACCAGCAGCCCTTACAGCGAACAAGGCGGCGACTACGAGCTGCAGACCACGGGCGGCAGCGTGCGTTTTGGCGTGCCGTTCACCGAGCGGGACACGGTCTTCTTCGGCGTCGGTGCGGAGCAGACGCGCATCGTTGAAGGCACCGACATGCCTGAGGCTTATCAGAAGTACATCGCCAATTTCGGCGAGTCCAGTGTGTCGGTTCCGCTGACCGTGGGCTGGTCGCGCGACGACCGCGACAGCGCGCTGGTGCCCAGCAAGGGCCGTCTGCAGCGCTTCAACACGGAGCTGGGCATTGCCGGCGACACGCGCTACGTGAAGACCAGCTACCAGTTCCAGCAGTTCATCCCGATCAACAAGCAGTACACCTTCGCCTTCAACGCCGAAGTGGGGCTGGGCAAGGGGCTGGGCGGGCGCGACTACCCGGTTTTCAAGAACTTCTACGGCGGTGGTCTGGGGTCGGTGCGGGGCTTCGAGCAGGGCACCCTGGGTGGGATTTCCCCCATCAGCAACCCTACCGCCGGCGGTGATACCTCCGTCAACATCGGCGGCACCAAAAACCTGGTGCTCAACACCGAGATCAGTACGCCGTTTCCCGGCGCCGGCAACGACCGCACGCTGCGCATGTTCGGTTTTCTGGACGTGGGCAACGTCTGGGCCTCCGACGAGAAGTTCGGCTCCGACCTGCGGGCTTCCGTGGGCATTGGCCTGAGCTGGATCTCGCCGGTCGGCCCCCTGCGCTTTGCCTGGGCGAACCCCGTGCGCAGCCTTGACGGCGATAAAATCCAAAAATTCCAGTTTCAGATCGGGACCTCGTTTTGATGAAGCCTTTTTCTCGCCGTTTCACGCGCCTGCTGGCCGTCGGCTCTGTCGCCAGCCTGCTGGCCGTCGGTGCCATCGCACAGGACTTTCGCATTGGCTTCGTGAACACCGATCGTGTCTTCCGGGAAGCCAACCTGGCCAAGACCGCCCAGGTGAAGCTGGAGCAGGAATTCGCCAAGCGCGAGAAAGAAATCCAGAGCATCGGCGCGCAGCTCAAATCGGCATCTGAGAAATTTGAACGCGAAGCACCCACCCTGCCCGAGAGCCAGCGCGTGGCACGCCAGCGCCAGCTGGTGGAGCAGGACCGTGACTTCCAGCGCAAGCAGCGTGAGTTCCAGGAAGACCTGAACCTGCGCAAGAACGAAGAGCTGCAACAGGTGCTGGAGCGCGCCAACCGCATCATCAAGCAGGTGGCCGAGGCCGAGAAGTACGACCTGATCATCCAGGAAGCGGTGTACATCAACCCCAAGCACGACATCACCGACAAGGTGCTCAGCGGCTTGAACAACGCCAAGTAAGGCGCCGGTCTCAACGTGTCCCGCTCGCTGGGCTCCATTGTTCAGGCCCTGGGCGGTACGCTCGTTGGCCCAGCCGATACCCCGGTCCGGCGCCTGGCGCCGCTGGCCACCGCTCTGGCGGATGAGCTGGCTTTCGTGGCGCAGGCGCGCTACGCCAGCCAGATCCAGACCACCCAGGCCGGCGCGCTCATCGTGCCGCCCGCCCTGCAAGACGCCGCCGCCCAGCGCGGCGCCGTCATCGTCGCGGACGATCCCTACCTCTATTTCGCACGCCTGACGCAGTGGTGGCGCAGCGAGCACGACGCGCCCGCCGCGGCCGCCATCCACCCCCAGGCCAGCATCCACCCGTCGGCGGTGATCGGGCCGGGCGTGGACGTCGCAGCCTTTGCCGTCATCGGCGAGGGCGCCATCGTGGCGGCTGGCGCGCGCATCGGCGCCCATGGGGTGCTGGGGCGTGGCGCACAGGTGGGGGCGGGCACGGTGCTGTACCCCCGGGTCACCATCGGCGACCGCTGTGTGGTGGGCGCGCGCTGCATCTTGCACCCCGGCGTGGTCATCGGCGCCGACGGTTTCGGCTTCGCCCCGCACCAGGGCCACTGGATCAAGATCGAGCAGCTGGGTGCGGTGCGCATTGGCGACGGCGTCGAGATCGGGGCCAACACCTGCATCGACCGCGGTGCGCTGGACGACACGGTCATCGAAGACGGCGTCAAGCTCGACAACCTGGTCCAGATCGGCCACAACGTGCACATCGGTGCGCACACGGCCATGGCGGGCAACGCGGGCGTGGCCGGCAGCGCCACCATCGGCGCCCACTGCACCGTCGGTGGCGGTGCCATCGTGCTGGGGCACCTCACGGTGGGCGACAAGGTGCACATCTCGGCCGCGTCGGTGGTCACGCGCTCGATCCGAGAGCCGGGGCAGTACACCGGCATGTTTCCCATCGACGACAATGCCAGCTGGGAGAAAAACGCCGCCTCCCTCAAGCAACTCAACCGCCTGCGCGAGCGCCTCAAGGCCGTCGAGCAGGCCCTCGAACAAGCCCAACAGAAGAAGACCGAGCCATGATGGACATCCACCAGATCCTCAAGCAATTGCCGCACCGTTATCCCTTCCTGCTGGTGGACCGGGTGCTGGAGCTTGAAAAGGGCAAGCGCATCAAGGCTTTGAAGAACGTCTCGATCAACGAACCCCAGTTCACCGGTCACTTTCCGCACCGCCCGGTGTTTCCGGGGGTGTTCCAGCTCGAAGCCATGGCCCAGGCCGCGGCGCTGCTGGCCTTCGACACGGTGGGCACCACGCCCGACGACAAGACGGTCTACTACTTCGCCGGCATCGACGGCGCACGTTTCAAGCGCCCGGTCGAGCCGGGTGACCAACTGATCATGGACGTGTCGCTGGACCGCATGAAGGCCGGTATCTTCAAGTTCAAGGCCGTGGCCACGGTGGACGGCGAAGTCGTCTGCGAAGCCGAACTGATGTGCACCATGCGCACCATCGCCTGATCCACGGACGCGGGCGCATGAGCAACATCCATCCCACCGCGCTGGTGGACCCGGCGGCCGAGCTCGACAGCAGCGTCAGCGTCGGCCCCTACACCGTCATCGGTCCGCACGTGAAGATCGGCGCCGGCACCACGGTCGGCGCGCACTGCGTGATTGAGGGCCACACCACCATCGGCCGCGACAACCGCATCTTCCAGTTCAACTCGCTGGGCGCGATCCCGCAGGACAAGAAGTACGCGGGCGAGCCCTGCGAGCTGATCATCGGCGACCGCAACACCATCCGCGAGTTCTGCACCTTCAACATCGGCTCGCCCGGTGCCCTGGGCAAGACCGTGGTGGGCGACGACAACTGGATCATGGCCTACGTGCACCTGGCGCACGACTGCGTGGTGGGCAACAAGACCATCTTCGCCAACAACTCGCAGCTCGCCGGCCACGTGACGGTAGGCGACTGGGTCATCCTCGGTGGCTTCACCGTGGTGCACCAGTTCGTGCGCATCGGCGACCATGCCATGACCGCCATGTGTTCGCTGCTGTTCGCCGACCTGCCACCGTTTGTGATGTGCCAGGGCCAGCCCGCCGCAGCACGGTCGATGAACTTCGAAGGCCTGCGCCGCCGTGGCTTCACGCCCGAACGCATCTCGGCCGTCAAGGCCATGCACAAGGCCCTGTACCGCGACGACCTGACGCTCGACCAAGCGTCCGAACGCATCGCTGGCCTGACCGAGAAATCCCCGGAAGCCGCGCCCGACGTGGCCATGATGCTGGACTTCCTGCGCCAGGCATCACCCCAGCGCGGCATCGTTCGCTGACCCCCATGACCGAACCCAGACGTTTTGCGCTGGTCGCCGGCGAAACGTCGGGGGATCTGCTGGCCGGGCTGCTGTTGCAGGGCCTGCGCCAGCGCTGGCCGACCGTGCAGACCGGCGGCATCGGTGGCCCACGCATGGCGGAGCAGGGCTTCAGCGCCTGGTGGCCGAGCGAGAAGCTGGCGGTGCGCGGCTACATCGAGGTGCTGCGCCACTACCGCGAAATCGTCGGCATCCGCGACCAGCTGCGCCAGCGCCTGCTGGGCGCCGACCGGCCCGACCTGTTCGTGGGCGTGGACGCGCCGGACTTCAACCTCGACCTCGAAGCCGCGCTCAAGGCCGAAGGCGTGCGCACGGTGCATTTCGTCTGCCCGTCCATCTGGGCCTGGCGCCCTGAGCGGGTCGACAAAATCCGCCGCAGCGCCGACCACGTGCTGTGCATCTTCCCCTTCGAGCCCGAGCTGCTGGCGCAGCACGGCATCGCGTCCACCTACGTGGGCCACCCGCTGGCCAACGTGATCCCGCTGCAGCCCGACCGCGCCGCCGCCCGCCAGCGGCTGGGCCTGCACGAGGACGAGCCTGTGGTCGCCATCCTGCCCGGCAGCCGCACGTCCGAGGTGCAATACCTCGCCCGGCGCTTTTTCGATGCCGCCGCGCTCATGCACAAGGTCCGCCCTGGCCTGCGCTTTGTGGTGCCCGCCGTGCCCGCGCTGCGCGAACGCATCACCCAGCTGGCCGCGGCCAGCGGCCTGAGCGACGCGCTGACCGTGCTCGACGGCCAGTCGCACGCGGCGCTGGCCGCCTGCGATGTGACCCTGATCGCCAGCGGCACCGCCACGCTCGAAGCCGCGCTGTTCAAGCGCCCCATGGTCATCGCCTACAACATGAACTGGCTGTCGTGGCAGATCATGCGGCGCAAGCAGCTGCAGCCCTGGGTGGGCCTGCCCAACATCCTCTGCGGTGACTTCGTGGTGCCCGAGCTGCTGCAGGATGCGGCCACGCCCGAGGCCATGGCGCGCGAGACGTTGGCCTGGCTGGATGCGCCCGAGCGCTGCGCCCAGCTGCAGCAGCGCTTCACCGACCTGCACCACCTGCTGCGCCGCGACACCGCGCAACTGGCCACCGATGCGATCGAAAAAGTTCTTGCGGGCTGAGCAGGCCGCTTTCAGCTGGGACGTCCCGGGCCTCATCGCCGGCGTGGACGAGGCCGGCCGCGGGCCGCTGGCCGGCCCGGTGGTGGCCGCAGCGGTCATCCTGGACGACCTCAAGCCCATCAAGGGTCTGGCCGATTCCAAGCAGCTGACCGCCAAACGCCGCGAGAAGCTCTACGACGAGATCCGCGCCAAGGCCCTGTGCTGCAGCATCGCCGAAGCCTCGGTGGAAGAAATCGACCGCCTGAACATCCTGAACGCCACCTTGCTCGCCATGCAGCGGGCCGTGGCCGGGCTGCGTCTGAAGCCCAACAAGGTGCTGGTCGACGGCAACCGCCTGCCGCCGCTGGATGTGCTGGCCGAAGCCATCGTTTCGGGCGACGCGCTGGTGCCCGCCATTTCGGCCGCATCCATCCTGGCCAAGGTCTCGCGCGACCGCCAGCTCGAAGCCCTGGACCAGCGCCACCCCGCCTACGGCTTTGCCAAACACAAGGGCTACGGCACCGCCCAGCACCTGCAGGCCCTGCAGCAGTTTGGCCCGTTGCCCGAGCACCGCCGCAGCTTTGCGCCCGTGGCCCGTGCGCTGGCCGCTGCATCACCGCACACCCCATGACCGCACCCAGTCCCATCACCTCGCGCGACAACCCCCTGCTCAAGCGCCTGCGCCTGCTGGCGCAGGACAGCACGGCCTACCGCAAGCAGGGCCAGGTCTGGCTGGAAGGCGACCACCTGTGCCGTGCGCTGCTGGCGCGCGGCCACCGGCCCTCCACCGCCGTGTTCACCGACAGCTTCTGGCCCCAGGCGCCGCACGACCTGCGCGACGCGGCCGACCACATCGTCACCGTGCCCGATGCGCTGATGGCTGGCATCAGTGGCCTCGAATCGCCAGCCGGCGTCGGCTTCGTGTGGGACCTGCCCATCGCCAATGGCGTGCAGGCGGGGCAGGGCGCCGTCGTGCTCGACCGGCTGCAGGACGCAGGCAACGTCGGCTCCATCCTGCGCAGCGCCGCCGCCATGGGTTTTGCCCAGGTGCTGGCCATCAAGGGCACGGCCGCCCTGTGGTCGCCCAAGGTGTTGCGGGCCGGCATGGGCGCGCACTTCGCGCTGCACCTGGTCGAAGGCCTGTCGGTGGACGACCTGCCGTCGCTGGACCTTCCCTTGCTGGTCACCAGTTCCCACCGGGGCGATTTTTTGCACCAGGCCCGGCTGCCCTGGCCTTGCGCCTGGGTGCTGGGGCACGAAGGGCAGGGCGTGTCGCTCGCACTGGAAGCGATGGCCAGCGCCTCGGTCCGCATCGTGCAGCCGGGCGGGGAAGAGTCGCTCAACGTCGCCGCCGCTGCGGCGATCTGCCTGCACGCCAGCGCCGCGGCGCGCTGAGCCCCTGTTCAGGCGGCGACGGGCTCTCGCACAGGCCGTTTTCCAAGGGCCTTTCAAGCCGATCACCAGGGGGGAGCGGGTATAATTCCGGGGTTTACCCGCAATCGACGCAAGCTGCTGCGTCCGCCCCGGCCCACGGCCCAGATTCCCGTCCTTTTTCCCCCTGGTCGCCCCTCGCGTGCGGCCAATGCGGGAGCGGGCGCGCAAGTCTGGATCGGTGCCCAGCGCCTTGCGGGTGTGTTTCGAAAACCTCTGGAGAAAACCGTGCTTCCCGTCCACCCGAAAGCCCTTCTTGCGCTCGCCGACGGCACGGTCTTTACTGGCATTGCCATCGGTGCCACCGGTCAGACCACGGGCGAAGTGGTGTTCAACACCTCGCTCACCGGCTACCAGGAAATCCTCACCGATCCGAGCTACTGCCAGCAAATCGTCACGCTGACCTATCCGCACATCGGCAACACCGGTGTGAACGGAGAAGACGTGGAGGCCACGCGCATCCACGCCGCCGGCCTGATCATCAAAGACCTGCCCCTGCTCGCGTCCAACTTCCGCAGCACCGAGACCCTGTCCCAGTACCTGCAGCGCGAGGGCACCGTTGCCATTGCCGATCTGGACACCCGCGCGCTGACGCGCCGCCTGCGCACCCACGGCGCGCAGAACGGCTGCATCCTGGCGCTACCGGCGGGCGAGGCGATCACCGATGCGCACCGCGCGCAAGCGATTGCCGCCGCCCAGGCCGCGCCCAGCATGGCCGGCCAGGACCTGGCCCAGGTGGTGAGTGTGGACCAGGCCTACGCCTGGACGCAGACCGAGTGGACGCTGGGTTCGGGCTACGGCGAGCAGACCGCTCCGAATTTCCATGTGGTGGCCTACGACTTTGGCGTCAAGCGCAACATCCTGCGCATGCTGGCCGAGCGTGGCTGCCGGGTGACGGTGGTGCCGGCCAAGACGCCGGCGGCCGAGGTATTCAAGCTGCAGCCGGACGGGGTGTTCCTGTCCAACGGCCCCGGCGACCCGGAGCCCTGCGACTACGCCATTGCCGCGGTGCGCGAGATCATCGATTCGGGCGTGCCGACCTTCGGCATCTGCCTGGGCCACCAGATCATGGCGCTGGCCAGCGGGGCCAAGACCTTCAAGATGAAGTTCGGCCACCACGGTGCCAACCACCCGGTCAAAGACCTGGACAACGGTCGCGTGTCCATCACCAGCCAGAACCACGGTTTTGCGGTGGACGAAAAGACGCTGCCGGCCAACCTGCGCGCCACGCACGTGAGCCTGTTCGACGGCACGCTGCAGGGCCTGGCCCGCACCGACAAACCCGCGTTCTGCTTCCAGGGCCACCCGGAAGCCTCGCCCGGCCCGCACGACATCGGTTACCTGTTCGACCGCTTCACCGCGCTGATGCAGGAACGCGCCAAGGTCTGATGCCATGAAGCTCTTCGGTTTCCCGGTCTTCGCCATCGAAAAAGCCATCGCCAAGCGCATGCTGACGCTGGAGTCGCCACACAAAGAGTGGTTTGCACAGCGCTGGGCGCAGAAGCCCTACCGCAAGGCCTTTGTCGAGAACAAGGCGTCACCGCTGGTGACGCTGCTGGCCAAGGGCAAGACCTGGGACGACGAAACCTTCAACACCGAGCTGGCGGCCTGGGATGCGCTGTTCTACCCGGCCGAGGTCGAGGTGCTGCGCCCCATCATCGAAGGCGACGGCCTGCTGCAACTGATGCAGAAAAACGTGCCCGCCGAACGTGTGCAGGCCTTGCTGAACACACTGGAAACCCAGCGCCAGGCCTGAGCGGCCCGCGCGCAACGATAGAAGCGAACCATGCCCAAAAGAACAGACATCCAGACCGTCCTCATCATCGGCGCAGGTCCGATCATCATCGGCCAGGCCTGTGAGTTCGACTACTCGGGCGTGCAGGCCTGCAAGGCGCTGCGCGAAGAGGGCTACCGGGTGGTGCTGATCAACAGCAACCCGGCCACGATCATGACGGACCCGGCCACGGCCGACGTGACGTACATCGAGCCCATCACCTGGCAGACGGTCGAGAAGATCATCGCCAAGGAACGCCCGCAGACCAGCGGTGGTTTCGCCATCCTGCCGACCATGGGTGGCCAGACGGCGCTGAACTGCGCACTGGACCTGTGGCGCCACGGCGTGCTGGCCAAGTACGGTGTGGAGCTGATCGGCGCGACGCCGGAAGCCATCGACAAAGCCGAGGACCGCCTGAAGTTCAAGGACGCGATGACCAAGATCGGTCTGGGATCCGCGCGTTCGGGCATTGCCCACAGCATGGAAGAAGCCTGGGGCGTGCAGAAGACGGTGGGCTTCCCGGTCGTGATCCGCCCCAGCTTCACGCTGGGCGGCACCGGCGGCGGCATTGCTTACAACCCGGAAGAGTTCGAGACCATCTGCAAGCGCGGCCTGGAAGCCTCGCCCACCAACGAGCTGCTGATCGAAGA
>NZ_JASJOY010000191.1:0-1025 GCF_031426985.1 Hydrogenophaga sp. | reverse complement strand
CATGTAGGTGCTCACGCCCATCTTGGACATGATCTTGGACAGGCCCTTGCCGATCGCCTTGACGTAGTTGTAGATCGCCTTCTCGGCGCTCAGATCGCCCGGCAGCTCCTGGTGGATGGCCTGCAGCGTTTCCATGGCCAGGTAGGGGTGCACGGCTTCGGCGCCGTAACCGGCCAGCACGGCGAAGTGGTGCACTTCGCGCGCGGTGCCGGTCTCCACCACCAGGCCGGCGGTGGTGCGCAGGCCTTCACGCACCAGGTGCTGGTGCACGGCCGACAGGGCCAGCAACGCGGGCACGGCCACCTGGGTGCGGCTGACGGCGCGGTCGCTGATGATCAGGATGTTCTTGCCACCCTTGATCGCGTCCACGGCCTCGGCGCACAGCGAGGCCAGCTTGGCCTCCACGCCTTCCTTGCCCCAGGCGGCGGGGTAGGTGATGTCCAGCGTGGCGCTCTTGAACTTGCCCTGCGTCACCGATTCGATGTTGCGCAGCTTGGCCATGTCGGTGAAGTCCAGCACCGGCTGGCTCACTTCCAGGCGCATCGGCGGGTTGACCTGGTTGATGTCCAGCAGGTTGGGCTTGGGACCGACGAAGGACACCAGCGACATCACGATCGCTTCGCGGATCGGGTCGATGGGCGGGTTGGTCACCTGGGCGAACAGCTGCTTGAAGTAGTTGTACAGCGGCTTGTCCTTGCCCGAGAGCACGGCCAGCGGGCTGTCGTTGCCCATGGAGCCGATGCCCTCTTCGCCGTTGGCGGCCATGGGGCTGAGCAGGAACTTGATGTCTTCCTGCGTGTAGCCAAAGGCCTGCTGGCGGTCCAGCAACTCGGGGGTGACGCTCTCGGCGCCTGTGGACTGCGGTTCGGTCTGGCCGATGGGCAGCTCCTGTGCATCCTCACCGGCGACCGGTGTTTCCACGTCGTCCAGGCGGATACGCAGGTTGTCGATCCACTGCTTGTAGGGCTTGGTGTTGGCGAGGTTGGCCTTGAGCTCCTCGTCGTCGATCATGCGGCCCTGCTCCA
>NZ_JASJOY010000190.1:0-4547 GCF_031426985.1 Hydrogenophaga sp. | reverse complement strand
CATGCAGTAGTGGCTGGCCTCCATGACGATGGCCAGGCCGTCGGGCTGGGTCTTTTCCTGGATCAGGTCGGCCAGCTGCACCACGGCCTCTTCCTGGATCTGCGGGCGGCCCATGATCCATTCGGCCAGGCGTGCGTACTTGGACAGGCCGATCACGTTGGTGTGCTCGTTGGGCATGACGCCGATCCAGATGCGGCCGATGACCGGGCAGAAATGGTGACTGCAGGCGCTGCGCACCGTGATCGGGCCGACGATCATCAGCTCGTTGAGGTGCTCGGCGTTGGGGAACTCGGTGACCGTCGGCCCCTTGACGTAGCGGCCATTGAACACCTCCTTGAGGTACATCTTGGCCACGCGGCGCGCGGTGTTGCCGGTGTTGTGGTCGTTTTCGGTGTCGATCACCATGGCGTCGAGCACGCCCTGCATCTTCACGGTGACTTCGTCGAGCAGCAGCTCCAGCTCGCCGGGCTGGATGAACTCGGCGATGTTGTCGTTGGAGTGAAAACGCTGGCGCGCGGCCTTGATGCGCTCGCGGATTTTCACGGAAACGGGCACGCCTTCGTCCGCGGTGTAGGTGTTGGCTGGGGTCATGTCAGCGTCGGTCTTCATGAGCATGGGGCATGCTAACACCGCCCCCCAACCCTGCCACCCCACAGGGTTTCGGCGGTTTCCCGGTCGGGTCGGTGTCGGGATTCAATACCGGTGTCCGGTGACGAACAGCAGCGCGCGCATCAGCCCGAAGGCCACGCGGTCGGCCACGCGCTGCCCCCAGGACCGCGCCAGCAGTGCCTGGGCATCGATCATCTGGCCCTGCTGCTGCAGCAGCGCATCCAGCCGCTCGTGCAGCAGCGCGGCAAAGCGGCGGTCGGTGGTCATCACGTTGGCCTCGCGCGCCAGCAGCAGCGACAGCGGGTCCAGGTTGGTCGAGCCCACGGTGGCCCAGCGGCGGTCGATCACCGCCACTTTGGCGTGCAGCGCGCTGGGCGCGTATTCGTGGATCTCCACGCCCGCGGCCAGCAGCCGTTCGTACACCGGCCGCGCCGCGTGGTACTGCATGAAATTTTCGTAACGCCCCTGCGACAACAGGCGCACCCGCACGCCGCGCTGCACCGCCAGCACCAGCGCCCGGCGCAGCTTGCGCCCGGGGATGAAATAGGCGTTGGCGATCACGATGTCGTGCCGCGCCTCGCCGATGGCCTTGAGGTAGGCGCGCTCGATGTCGTGCCGGTGGCCGACGTTGTCGCGCAGCAGCAGCGCGGCACGCGCGCCGTTCACGCCCAGCGGCCCTTCGGTCGGCGCGTCCTGCCCGGTGGCCTCCCATTCGGCGTCGGCGTTGATGCGTCCACCCCGCGAGCCCAGCCCGGTGCGCAGCTCCAGCTTGTCCAGCAGGCGCGAAAAGTCGCCAGTCGGATCGGTCTCGCGCAGCGCCTCCCAGGCGGCCTTGAACTCGCGCTGGCGCGCGCTGCGCACCGCCTGCAGGCGCCACCACAGCTGCTCCATGGTGTCCACCATGTCGGTCACCAGCGGGCCGGCCACGCGCAACGAGAAGTCCAGCCGCGGCACGGTCAGCCGGCCCAGGGCCACATCGTCCAGGTCGTCGATGAGGTTGATGCCGCCGCAAAAGCCGAGGGTGCCGTCCACCACGCACAGCTTGCGGTGCAGGCGCCGCCAGCGGCTGGGGATGAGCAGGCCCAGCCGGCCCAGCGGTGCGTACACCCGCCACATCACGCCCGCGGCGTCGAAGCGGCGCTGCCATTCGGTCGGCATCCGGGGTGTGCCCACGCCATCGACCACCAGCCGCACTTGCACGCCGCGCTGCGCCGCACGTTCGAGCGCCTGCGCCACGCTCAGCGCGGCCCCCGCGAACTCGAAAATGTAGGTTTCCAGGTGCACCACCCGCCGCGCGGCGTCCATCGCCTCCACCAGCGCCGGGAACAGGTCCACCCCGCCCTGCAGCAACAGCAGCTGGTGCCCGTTGCGCAGGCTGCTGGCGCCACTGCGCGACAGCGTTTCGGGGGTGTCGCGCAAGGGTGTGGTCACAGCGCCAGCTCGGCGATCAGCGGCAGGTGGTCGGACATGCGCGACCAGGCGCGCCCGTGTGGCACATGGGCCGACACCGGCCGCAGCCCGCGCGCATAGATGCGGTCCAGGTGCAGCAGCGGCAGGCGCGAGGGGTAGGTCGGCAGGCGGATGCCTTCGAAGGTGCGCAGCCCCAGGTCGGCCATGGGGCGCAGCAGCTGCGCGCCCCAGTCGTTGAAGTCGCCCGCCACGATCAGCGGATCGGTCTCGGGCACCTCACGCGCAATGAACTGGCCCAGGCGCTCGACCTGGCGCGCCCGGCCGGCGTGGATCAGCCCCAGGTGCACCACCACCACGTGCACCAACTGGCCGTCGACCAGCAGTTGCACGTGCAGCAGGCCGCGCTGCTCGAAGCGGTGGTCCGACACGTCGGCATGCCCGCTGCCCAGCACCGGCCAGCGCGAGAGCAGCGCGTTGCCGTGTTCACCGTGTCGGGTGACCGCGTTGGTCCGGTAGACCGACTCGTAGCCCTCGGGCGAGAGGTACCCGGCCTGGTCCAGATCGGGCCAGCGGGTGAAGTGTTTTTCCAGCTTGCGGTGGTGGCGCCGCACCTCCTGCAGGCAGACGATGTCGGCGTCGAACTGCTCCACCGCGTGCACCAGGTTGTGGATCTCCAGCCGGCGCGCCGGCCCCAGGCCCTGCACGCCCTTGTGGATGTTGTAGGTCGCGACGCGGATCGTGGTCATGGGCGAATCATGCCACCGGCCCGGTGAAAGCTCCGCGGCGGGCGGCCCCCCGGGACTGAGCGCGGGAGCGCCGTCAGGTGCAGCGCCCCAGGCGCGGCAACCAGGAAATGGCTTCGGCGTTGGAAAACGAAAAACAGCGGTCCACCGCGGCCAGCCAGGGCAGCCAGACCTGGTCGCGGTGCTCGCGCGGGCTCAGCATCACCGGCACCGGCGCCGGCACGCACAGGCCGAACACCCGCTCGGTGTTCTGGAACACGCCCGGCGCGTAGCGGTGCTGCCACTCGGGGTAGATCTCGTAGGTGTTCTGCAGCTGCCAGTCGGTCAGCACATGACCGGGCGCATACGCGTCCAGCCCGGTTTCCTCGGCCACCTCGCGCACGGCCGCGGCTTCGAACGGCTCGTCTTCAAGGTCCAGCGACCCGGTCACCGACTGCCAGAAACCCGGCGTCGGCGTGCGCTCGATCAGCAACACCTCCAGCGCCGGGGTGTGGATGACCACCAGCACCGACAGCGGGATTTTGTAGGGGCGCGGTTCGGGCATGTGAAGACTGGGAGCAATAAAAAAAGGGCGCTGAAACCAGCGCCCTTTCATTCTGCCGCAGGCCGTGCAACGGCCCGGGGATCAGCCCTGCTTGACCGCGTCCAGGTTGCGCAGGCGGATGTGCAGTTCGCGCAGCTGCTTCTCGTCCACCGGGCTCGGGGCCTGGGTCAGCAGACACTGGGCGCGCTGGGTCTTGGGGAAGGCGATCACGTCGCGGATCGACTCGGCGCGGGTCATCAGGGTGACGATGCGGTCCAGACCGAAGGCCAGACCACCGTGCGGGGGCGCGCCGTACTGCAGCGCGTCCAGCAGGAAGCCGAACTTGAGCTGGGCTTCTTCGGGCGTGATCTTCAGCGCGTCGAACACCTTCTGCTGCACGGCCGCGGTGTGGATACGGACCGAGCCACCACCGATTTCCCAGCCGTTCAAGACCATGTCGTAGCCCTTGGCGATGCACTTCTCGGGCGCGGTGACCATCCAGTCCTCGTGGCCGTCCTTGGGCGCGGTGAAGGGGTGGTGCACGGCGGTCCAGCGGTCGGCTTCTTCGTCGTGTTCGAACATCGGGAAGTCCACCACCCACATCGGGGCCCAGCGGTCTTCGAACAAGCCGTTCTTCTTGCCCAGGGCGCTGTGGCCGATCTTCAGGCGCAGCGCGCCGATGGCGTCGTTGACGACCTTGGCCTTGTCGGCGCCGAAGAACAGGATGTCGCCGTCCTGCGCGCCGGTGCGGGCCAGGATTTCAGCGATGGCCTTGTCGTGCAGGTTCTTGACGATGGGCGACTGCAGACCGTCCTTGCCCTTGGCGAGTTCGTTGACCTTGATCCAGGCCAGGCCCTTGGCGCCGTAGATCTTGACGAACTCGGTGTAGGCGTCGATCTCGCTGCGCGGCATTTCAGCACCGCCACGCACGCACAGCGCGACCACGCGGCCGCCCTTCATCTGCGCCGGCGCGCTGAAGACCTTGAAATCCACATCGGCCATGACGTCGGTGAGTTCGGTGAACTCCATCTTCACGCGCAGGTCCGGCTTGTCGGAGCCGAAGCGGTGCATGGCTTCGCTGTAGGCCATGATGGGGAACTCGCCCAGGTCCACGCCCAGGGTGTTCTGGAACACCGTCTTGATCATGCCCTGGAACATGTCGCGGATGTCTTCCTCGGTCAGGAACGAGGTCTCGATATCGATCTGCGTGAACTCGGGCTGGCGGTCGGCGCGCAGGTCCTCGTCGCGGAAGCACTTGGTGA
>NZ_JASJOY010000189.1:0-4266 GCF_031426985.1 Hydrogenophaga sp. | reverse complement strand
CCTTGCTGCGGTCCTTGAGGGTGAGGAAGCCGTCGGCGTCGAGCGCGCCCATGTCACCGGTCCAGAGCCAGCCGTCGCGGATGGCGGCGGCCGTGGCTTCGGGGTTCTGCCAGTAGCCGCTCATGACGCTGTCGCCCTGGATCAGCACTTCGCCCACCTCGCCCATGGGCAGCGCCTGCCCATCTGGCCCCGCGACGCGGATGCGCACGGGGGTCTGCGCCACGCCGACGGAGGCGATGCGTTCTTCGTGCCGCGGGTGCGCGGTGTCGGCCAGGTGGGCGCGGCCGAGGGCGGTGCCGGTCATGGGGCTTTCGCCCTGGCCGTAGATCTGCACGAAGCGCGGCCCCATGCACTGCAGCGCGCGGCGGATGTCGGCGGCGTACATGGGCGCGCCGCCGTAGACGATGGTCTTGAAGCTCTGGCCGCACTGCTCGGGCGTGAGGCCCTGCGCCTCGGCTTCGTCCACGATGCGTTTGACGATGGTCGGGGCCGCGAACAGCGAAAGCGGGCCGAGCTGGCGGCCGAGGTCGAACAGCTCGGCCGCGTCGAACCCGCCCAAGGCGGGCACCACGTGCCGCGCGCCGGCCATGAGGTGCGGGATGGCGTAGAGCCCCGCCCCGTGCGACATGGGCGCAGCGTAGGCGATGGCGTCTTGCGGATCGACGGGATCGACGTCGATGAAGTAGCCCATGCCCATGGTCAGCAGGTTGCGGTGCGTGATCATCACGCCCTTGGGCCGGCCGGTGGTGCCGCTGGTGTAGAACAGCCAGGCGATGTCGTCGGGGGCGCGGTCTTCGATCTCTTTCAGACCCTCGCCTTCGTTGATCCACGCGTCGCAGGCAGCGCTGTCCACGTCCATCACGCCGTCCAGCCCTGACAGCTCGGCCGGGTCGGCCGGGTCGGCCGGGTCGGGCACGATGTCCGACGTGACGAAGGCCCAGCGCGCGCCCGCGTTCTCCACGATCCACTGCACTTCTTTGAGGTGCAGCTTGGCGTTGACCGGCACCACCACCAGCCCGGCCCACCAGGCGCCGAACAGCAGTTCCAGGTAGCGCGGGTGGTTGCGCATGAACAGAACAACACGGTCGCCCGGTTGCAGGCCGGCTGACCGCAGGCGGGCGCCCACGCGGGCCGCGCGCTGCGCCCATTGCGCATGGGTGGCCACGGCCTGGGTACCGCTGAAGAGCGCGGGCCGATCGGGGTGTTCCAGCGCCTGGCGCTGCAGCAGATGGACGAGGTTCATGGCGGGGCCTGTGCGGGGTGGGTGGGCGGACTGCTGTGCCCATTGTCGGGGCGGCGCGCAAGGGCGATGCGCGGCGTCAGGCAGCCGGAGGGCCTGCGCCCTTACAGTGGATCGCATGAGCGACACCCTGCCCCCGCTGATCACCGCGCTGCTGGACCCGGCCCGCTACCCCCACCGCGTGCAGCAGGTGGCGCTGGTGCAGACCCACGGCGCCTGGGTGCTGCTGGCGGGCGACTTTGCCTACAAGATCAAAAAGCCGGTGCGGTTCCCGTTCATGGACTTCGGCAGCCTGGGCGCGCGGCGCCACGCCTGCGAGACCGAAATCCGCGTGAACCGGCGTTTTCAGCAACACGACCGCCCGGCCACGCAGCTGTACCGGGGGGTGCTGCCCATCGTGGGCACGCCGGACGACCCGCGCTGGGGCGCCGCCGGCGGCAACGACGACCGGCAGGCGATCGAGTTCGCGGTGCAGATGCGCCGTTTTGACGAGGCCACGCGGCTGGACCACGTGTGCGCGCGCGGCGCGCTGACGGCCGAGCACATCACCGCGCTGGCGCGGCGCATGGCGCGCTTTCAGGCGCGGGCCGCGGTGGCCGGGGCCGACCAGCCCTGGGGCCACCCGGCGGCCGCCATGCGCTGGCCGCGCGAGAACTTCAGCACCCTGCGCACCGCGCTGCGCGAGCCGGCCGATGCGGCGCAGGTGCGCGCGCTGAGCGAGTGGACCGAGCAGCGCTTCGTGGCGATCGAGCCGCTGCTGGCGCGGCGGCGCCAGAAGGGCCGCGTGCGCGAGGGGCACGGCGACCTGCACCTGGCCAACCTGATGCTGGTCCCTGCCGAGGACGGGCACCCGGACGAGGTGCTGCCGTTCGACGCCATCGAATTCAACGACGAGCTGCGCTGGATCGACGTGGCCAGCGACATGGCCTTTGCCTGGATGGACCTGCTGGACCACGGCCAGCCGGGGCTGGCGAACGGGCTGCTGAGCGCGTGGCTGGACGCCAGCGGTGACGTGTCGGCGCCCAGCGTGTGGAGCTTTTTTGCCAGCTACCGGGCGGGGGTGCGGGCCAAGGTGGCGGCGCTGCGCGCGGGGCAGCAGGCGGGCACGCCCGAGGCGGACGCCAGCCTGGCCGAGGCCCGGCGCTACCTGGCGCTGGCGCAGGCCATCGCGCGCCCGCCGGCAGCGCAGCTGGTCATCACGCACGGGCTGTCGGGCAGCGGCAAGACCTGGGCGTCGGGCCGCTGGTTGCAGGCCGAGGCCAGCGGCCGCGCGATCCGCCTGCGCTCGGACGTGGAGCGCAAGCGCCTGCACGGCGTGAGCCCGCTGGCGGCCAGCGGGTCGGGTCTGAACGAAGGCCTGTACCGGCCGCAGGCGCACGAAGAAACCTACGCCTCGCTGCGCGCACGCGCCCGCATGCTGCTGCACGACGGCTGGACGGTGGTGGTGGACGCGGCCTTTCTGCGTGCGGCCGAGCGCCAGGCCTTTGCCGAGCTGGCGCAGGCCGAGGGCTGCCCGTTTCACATCCTGGCCTGCGAGGCCCCCAACGAGGTGCTGCGCCAGCGCATTGCCGCGCGGCAGGCGGCGGGGGGCGACGCGTCGGAAGCGACGCTGGCGGTGCTGGACCAGCAGCTGGGCTGGCTGGAGCCGCTGACCGACGCCGAGCGCGCCAGCGCGTTGGCGCCGTGAACGCGGCCACGTAAATTTCTTCAAACCCGGCTGTCGCGCTTTCACAAGCCTTTTGGCCACGGGCTGGCTACCATCGGCCGATTCCACAGAACCGGAGACCTCCCCCATGCCCGTGATCACCACCATCGAAGACCTGCGCGTCCTGGCACAGAAGCGCGTGCCGCGCATGTTCTACGACTACGCCGATTCCGGCTCGTGGACCGAGAGCACCTACCGCGCCAACAGCGACGATTTCCAGAAGATCAAGCTGCGCCAGCGGGTGGCGGTGAACATGGAGAACCGCAGCACCGCGACCAAGATGGTCGGGCAGGCCGTGAAGATGCCGGTCTGCATCGCACCCGTGGGCCTGACCGGCATGCAGAGCGCCGACGGCGAGATCAAGGCGGCGAAGGCCTGCGAGACCTTCGGCATCCCGTTCACGCTCTCGACCATGAGCATCTGCTCGATCGAAGACGTGGCCGAGCACACCACCGCGCCGTTCTGGTTTCAGCTCTACATGATGCGCGACCGCGAGGCCATGGCCCGCATGATTGAGCGCTGCAAGGTGGCCAAGTGCAGCGCGCTGGTGCTCACGCTCGATTTGCAGGTGATCGGTCAGCGCCACAAGGATTTGAAGAACAAGATGCGCGCCTCGGTGATCCCATCGCTGGGCAACATCGTCAACATCGCGACCAAGCCGCGCTGGGTGCTGGGCATGATGGGCACGCGCCGCCACACCTTCCGCAACCTGGTCGGTCATGTGAAGGGTGTGAGCGACATGAGCTCGCTGGCCTCATGGACCAACGAGCAGTTCGACCCGACGCTGAACTGGGACGACGTGGCCTGGGTCAAGGCGCAGTGGGGCGGCAAGCTGATCCTCAAGGGCATCATGGACGTGGAAGACGCGAAGCTGGCGGTGGCCAGCGGGGCCGACGCCATCGTGGTCAGCAACCACGGCGGCCGCCAGCTCGACGGCGCGCCCAGCAGCATCGAGGCGCTGCCAGCCATCGTGGCGGCGGTGGGCGACCAGATCGAGGTCTGGATGGACGGCGGCATCCGCAGCGGGCAGGACGTGCTCAAGGCCTGGGCGCTGGGCGCGCGCGGCACCATGATCGGCCGCGCCATGGTCTACGGCCTGGGCGCCATGGGAGAAGCCGGCGTGTTGAAAGCGCTGGAGATCATCCACAAGGAGCTGGACGTGACCATGGCCTTCTGCGGCCACACCAACATCCAGAACGTGGACAAGTCCATCCTGCTGCCGGGCACCTTCCCGACCGCCTGAGCGGCGGAGCGTGGGGGCGCAGCCGATCCGGCGCCGGGCCGCCCCAAGCCGGATCAGCCCCCTTGTATGCTTTTAGCG
>NZ_JASJOY010000188.1:26779-53607 GCF_031426985.1 Hydrogenophaga sp. | reverse complement strand
TTGGCCTTGGTGTAGAGCTCCCAGCGCCGGCGGCTCTCCAGGTCCATGGGGCTGAGCTTCCATTGCTTGAGCGGGTCGTGGATGCGGCCCAGGAAGCGGATCTCCTGTTCCTGGTCCGACAACGAGAACCAGTACTTGATGAGCTGGACCCCCGACCGCATGATCATCTTCTCGAACTCAGGCACGTCGCGGAAAAACGCTTCGTACTGCTCGTCGGTGCAGAAGCCCATGACCTTCTCGACGCCGGCGCGGTTGTACCAGCTGCGGTCGAACAGCACGATCTCGCCCGCCGCCGGCAGGTGCTGGATGTAGCGCTGGAAATACCACTGTGTGCGTTCCCGGTCGCTGGGCGCCGGCAGCGCCACCACCCGGCACACGCGCGGGTTCAGACGTTGCGTGATGCGCTTGATCGCCCCGCCCTTGCCGGCCGCGTCGCGCCCTTCGAACAGGATCACCACCTTGTGCCCGGTGGCCTGCACCCAGTCCTGCAGCTTCACCAGTTCGGCCTGCAGCCGGAACAGCTCGCGGAAGTAGACGCGCCGGCTTTCCTTCTGCTGCAGCAGTTCTTCGGGACTGATGTCGCCCACCAGTTCATCAACGTGGCGGTCCTCGATCTCCATCTCAAGTTCTTCGTCGTAGCCGTCCATCAGGTCGGACAGGATGCGGCTGTGCAGGTCGGCTTGGTCAAACATGGCCATGGTGCGGTGAACAAAACCCCCAGCCTAGGCCGACCATGTGACAAGCCCATGAAAACGCCATGACAAAGGGGCTGGTCAGCCTCACCGGCGCCGGGTCATAATTGACGTTTACGTCAACGTCAACTCACCCCATCCAATGAGGAGCACACACATGGACATCGCAGGCAAGGTTTTCATCGTCACCGGCGGCGCATCCGGCCTGGGCGAAGGCACGGCGCGCATGCTGGCGGCCAACGGCGGCACCGTCGTCATCGCCGACATGCAGGCCGAGAAGGGCGAAGCGGTCGCCCAAGAGATCGGCGGCGCCTTCGTCAAGTGCGACGTCAGCAACGAGGCCGACGGCCAGGCCGTGGTGGCCAAGGCCGTGTCCCTGGGCAAGCTCATGGGCCTGGTCAACTGCGCCGGCATCGCTCCGGCCGAAAAGACCGTGGGCAAGAACGGCGCACACAACCTGGCGCTCTACACCAAGACCATCATGGTCAACCTGGTCGGCAGCTTCAACATGATCCGCCTCGCATCGGAAGCCATGTGCAAGAACGAACCCGAGGCCACGGGCGAGCGCGGCGTGATGATCAGCACCGCCAGCGTCGCCGCCTACGACGGCCAGATCGGCCAGGCCGCCTACGCGGCCAGCAAGGGCGGCGTGGTTGGCATGACCCTGCCCATCGCGCGCGACCTGGCGCGCAACGGCATCCGCAACATGACCATCGCCCCCGGCATCTTCGGCACGCCCATGCTGTTCGGCATGCCGCAAGAGGTGCAGGACGCCCTGGCCGCCGGCGTGCCCTTTCCCAGCCGACTGGGCACCCCGCAGGACTACGCCAAGCTGGCCCAGCACATCTTCGAGAACGACATGCTCAACGGCGAGGTGATCCGCCTGGACGGCGCGATCCGGCTGGCACCGCGCTGATAGCGGGCGTCCTTTAAGAAACAAGCCCCGGCCGGACATGGCGTCTGGCCGGGGCTTTCTCTTTGAGCGGGCGAATGTGCTGAACTTCTGACCGGTATGGTTGGAGGGCAGCGGGGCATTCACCCAAGCTTCACCACCAGCAACCAAACCCACGGCCACAGCGCGCAAGCGACCCAGATCGTGGCGATGAGCTTTTCATGGGGCAGCAGCGGCAGGTCGTTGGGTTGGGCACCGCTTGGCGGGGCCATTGTGCCGCCCAAGGCAGCGTAGTCCCGGTAGGGCTGGCCCCACTTCGGAATGCGGTTGCCCCAGCGCTGTGCAATGCCCTGGGCCAGTTGCAAAGGCAAGAGCGCCACACTGAACAAGCCGATCATCACCACCCCGAAGACCAGCCAGCCAGGCTTGCGCTGGTGCTTGGGAAGGCTGGGGTAGCTGCGCATGAGGGTGCCCATAAGGCCAAAGATGTCCACAAACGGACGCAGGCCGCGCGGGCGCCAGACCAGGTACGTCTTGACCGGCGGCAGTGCCTGCGGCCCCTGCTCCATGAACACGCGCACAAATTCATAGGCGGCCACCGAGGCTTCGCGCGTCAAGCCCGCGTGGCCCACCTGGGCGACGCATGGGTAGTCACCGTCGAACAGCACATTGCCCTGCGCGTCCCGCTCCACGAGCAGCACGGTCTTCATGGGGTTGACCTGCACCGGCAAGGCGGTGGCGCTCTGAGTCAGCGGTTGCAACCGGTCCCAGTCCAGTTCCAACGGCCCGGCCTTGCGGCTGGCCCACACGTAGACCTTGCGCCGTGCGCGGTCGAATCGCACCGGGCTGTCGGCGTAGCCGAAGAGGTCATTGAAACCCATAGCCAAGGTTAGAACACACATGGGCATTCCGACTACGACGAACACAAAATCCGCAAACAGCATGAACCAGTCGTGTTCAAGCTCAGGCACAAGAAACCAGCGAAACGCAAGGAATACCGGGTATCCGATCAGCATGGCAAGCGAGCCGGGAAGCAAGGCAGTCCACAAATACCCCCGCAAACCACTCAAACCCTGCCCGATCTCCAGCGTCGTCGCATTCATACTGAACACCAGATCGTTTCCCCGGGCGATTTCACCGCTGTAACGGTTAACCGGCGGCAGGTTCTGCCAACCGCGCGCGCGCTGGTCCAATGCACCGTAGGCCTTGAGGAGGCGCAGGGCTTTTTTGCTAGGTTGTGTTTGTGCTGTGGTCATGCCGGTTCAATCGCCCGCACTCAACAAGCGCTGTTCACCCGCAGCGGGCAGCACCAGGCCGGGCATGTTCAATGTGTCGGGGTAGTACTTGATCTCCACCTCGGCGCTGCTGTAAACGCTGTCGTTGACCTTGAGTTCGCCCCGGTATTCCTTGCCGCCATTGTCGATGCGTGCTGGCACCACGCCGCCCTTGCACAGATCGCGCTCAGCCGATCACAGCTTCACCGGAACAACCGCCAGCCCCGCACGATTGGCGAACTTCGCGCGCTCGGGCACTAACTCCCCTTTGGCTGTCCTCACGTAGCGGGTCGGACTCTTGATGCTCTCGGCCATGTCATTGGCCTTGCGGAAGGTGTCCACGTTTCTTTGATCGATGGCAGAGCGGTGACAGTGCGTCAGACGCAAGAAAGGCATCTGCGCAAACGAAATGGCGCTGGCCCTGCTCTTTTGAGTGTGCGCGTCATACGCCCGCATGCTGGCGGGCACCTGATGCAGCGCATCACGAGGCAACGGCCTGAACGGCACGCCCTTGCTCACGGCGTCTTCGTGCATCCGGTGTAGCGTCACAAAGCTTATCTCGTTGTTGACCGTGCGCGTCCACTCCCTGCTGTGGATCAGCACTACCCGCCTGGCGTCCAAGCGTTCAATCGCTTTACGCCCAATCTCCGTCTGGTCATTGAAGCCGCCCACGGTAAACGCCAGATTCGGAAACCGTTTCTTCAGTTCGTGGTACTTGGCCTTGGTGCCGCTGGTTTCAATTTTGTGCATCTCGGTTTCTGAAGGCAGATAACCGCCGCCAATGTCTGAGTGCACGCCGCCGTACATCCATTCGACGAATTTGTCGCCACCAATCAAACAATGACTCAAAGGAAAATTGAAACGCTTTTCATCATTGGCGACGATGTGCGTGGCATATTTGGCCGAATACGTGGCCATATTGAAATTGTACGCCTCGTAATTTGGATTATCGTCGTCGTTGTCAAGCAAGGTTTCAGTGTCTTCATCCGGGCGCAAGGGCTTGAAATTGATGTCATCACCCGCCTTGCCGAAGGAGCCTACCGTGTCGTAGACGCCAACGTAATTGACGGCGACCCCTTTAAGTTTGAATTTTTTATTATTTCGGGTGTAGAACGTATTGACAAAATCCCGCGCCAGCGCTGCGCCTCGGCTGAAACCGAAGACGTTGATGATGCGCTCGGAATAGCCAGTATTTGGGTCATCAGAGATATGACGATACGGACCTTTCTTATCCATCAACTTGAAGAGTGTATCAATCACCTCATTGATTCGTTTGGCACCTCCACTGCCCGCGCCACCACCAGTGACGGTATCCATGCCGCCACCCGTGCCCACGCCTTCCTTGTAGAACATGTGGCCGAAATGATCACAGGTTTCATTCGACCAATTGGTGATCTTGCCGTGAACGTACAAATCGCTGAGCTTGGCGATGTTACTCATCTTGCCCAGCGGGCGGTCGTTGTTTTTGTGGTTTCCGGTACCGTCAAAGAAGATGCCAATGTGGATTTTTTTGCATTTGGTGGCCATGTTCTGCTCCCTGTTGAATTCAACTATTCTTCAAACGCTCGTATTCTTCATCGGTGATTTTGTGCAGTTTGGGCACCGGACGATTGGGTGGCGGCAAGCGACCTGTACCCAGAGAGTCTTTCAATGACCAGTCGGTATAGACGGTTCCATATTCATCTACATTCTTTCCGTATACCGTGAAATCAATGTACTCTACAGCTGCGCCTGCATGCCCTCTGATTGGGCTCTCCGGCAAACTGATGAAATCCACAACATACTTCCAATTAGGATTGCCGTCGAAATTCAACCCAATTCGAGCACACAACTCAATGAATTGATGGGCATAGCCGTCTTCGTGATCAGTAAAAGTTGGTTTTCCATCCTTATCCAACACCGGCTTTTCATTCTCGATGCCGCCATCTTTATCGATGGTGAAGGTCGTGATGAGTCCATATCCGTATTTTTTTGCTTTCGCCGCCGCCATGCGCATCCACCGATGCCGCGCCGCTCTGGGCGTATCACCCCAGAAACCGGGGTAGCGCTTTTCCAGTTCCAGCTCCTTGTCGATATAGAACTTTTTGATGGAAACCTGATTCATCCATTCAAAGTCTTCTTTGGTCAGCACATAGTTTTCCATGGCAGCCTTCCTCTCTTCATCTGTCATCATATTGATCTTGTCGAACCGGTCGTATTTGGTTTGATCGAATTCAAAGAACTCGCGCCCATCCACGAGTGGTTCAGTTTTTTTCCACTGCGGGTCCTGGCCTTCCGGCAGGCAGGCAAACTTCACCTCGTGGCAATAGCGCCCCTGGTCAAACACCGCCGGGTTGTGCGTCGGCAAGTTGGTGGTATCAATCTGGTCTGATGTTTTGCTGCACCCCGCCGTGCAAACGGCCAGCAGGACAACGCCAATCCAATGGATAAGCCTCATGAGGATTCACCTGTCTTGATGGTTTGCTTATTCACCCGCCCATCGGTTTGGCTGTATCTGCGCCAAACGTGGGGGCTCCACTCATCGGCGCAGCAATAAGCGTCCGCCGCATCAAACAGCCTTCGCACCAACGCCGAGCGGCTTTTCATGATTTCATGAAAATTCTCCGGGCGGTAAAACTGCAGATAACCGGAATCACCGTCTTCTGATCGAATCTCAAAGAGCGTCGTCAGCGCCTTGTGGAGCTCGACAAAGGGTTTTGAGCTCCACAGAAGCAGCAGCGCATCGGACCCGCAGCCGGCAAACACTTTTGCTGCCTCGCCCGGTTCGTCCGGCAACGCCAAGAGGTACGGCGCCACGTCCTGCATGAAGCCAGCGGTCTGCTTGTCAGAAAACAGCGTTCCACGGCTGGACGGCGGCAGGCGCTTGAGCACCGGTTTGTGGTCTTGGCACTGCTGCGCATCCAGCAGCGCATAAAGCCGCAATGACGGCGCAGATGGATAAGAGTCAGTGCCGATGGGGTGCATCAGCACCTGATCAAGAGCCAATGCCGTCATCACGCCCCCTGCATGCCCTTGAGCATGCACTCCCAGCAGATCGGCGAATTCGACCAGCCCGGTACTGCCTTCTTCAATTTCACGCTCGCCTTCTTGCTCGCCCCACCAGTGAAGTTCTTCATCCCTGCCTTGAGCGTGATGTTGCCCGGCGCGGCCAGGGTGATGTTGCCGCCGCTGATGGTGATGCCCGCGCCACCGGCCGTGAGCACGATCCTGGTCGGGCTGCTGACCTTGATGCCTGCGGCCGTGCTGCTCACGCTCACCGCCTTGTCGGCCACCACGTGGGTGGCTCCGCTCTGGCTTTGGCTGTTGACGTTGCCGCTGGCGGCGTGCAACTGGACACCCGTTTCCTGGTTGGGTTTGCTGCCGTTGCTGGCCTTGCCGTAGGTGTAGAGCACGATGCCGTCTTTGGCCGCCAGGGCCCAGTTCTGCGCGGCCAGCTGGTTGATGTCTTGTCCGGCCACCAGGGACACGGTGTGGCCTGCGCTGGTGATGCCGCTTTTGGGGCTGGCCTGGATGATGCCGGCTGGCGATGCGAGCACCAGGTCCGGGCGGCTCCAGGCGGTGACCGATCCCTGGCCACCGCCGATGCTGGGTTCATCGCTGCTGGGGTCGTCTGATTCACCGCCGCCGTTGGACTGGCGTTCTTTGAGGCTTTGCTGTGTGGCCCACAGGCCCTGCTCCACGGGCAGCTGTTTTGCTTTGTCCTGCTCGGTGGCGCCTTTGACCTGAGCTTCACCGCCGAGCTGGGCTTTGTGGTCTTGCGCGCTCTGGGCCAGGGTGTGCAGCAGTTCCTGCCCGCTCTGGATGCGCGCCAGCGGTTCGCGGCTGTCCATCTGGTTTCCGGCGCCTGCGGTGCTGGCCGGTTTGCCGTGGCTGCTGATGAGCAGGCCGCTGCCGGCGCGCACGGCGCCCCAGGCGCGGGTGGCCAGTTCCAGGCCGTGGCCTCGGCTGCCCAGGCGCTGGTTGTCGTTCTGGTTCAAGAGGTGACCCAGTTGCAACCTTGTGGCCGCCTGGGTGGTGCTCAGTTCGATGCGGTTGGCGCCAGGGCTGTCGTCGAAGACGAGCTGGTTGTGCCCGCCGCTGCCTTGCTGGCTGCTGGGCAGTTCCTGGCTCTTGAGACCCGAGAGCACGGCGTTGTGGGCGTGGCCCTGGTTCCAGTCTTTTCTGGAGGAACCGGCGAACCAGGCGGGCGCGTTGCCTGTTGAGCCCGAGCCGCCGCGGGCAACCTGGTTGCCCTGGGCGTCTGGCTGGCCTTGGCCGTTGTAGACGCTGCCGATGACCACCGGGCGGTCGATGTCGCCGGCGATGAAGGCCACCAGCACTTCTTGCCCCAGGCGTGGGGTGAAGACGCTGCCCCAGTTCTGCCCGGCCACCGGCGTGGCCACGCGCACCCAGGTGCCGCTGGCGTCGCTGGTGGGGGCGTTGTCGTCGCCCGTGGGGTGTTCAAGCCGGTGGCTGCCGGCGGCGCCGCGCTGCCAGTGGAACTGGACCTTGATGCGTTGGTCGCGGTCGGTGTGCACCGGCTCGGCCGTGCCCACGACCAGCGCGGTCTGCACGCCGGTGATGGTCGGGCGCGGGTGCAGGCGGACATCGGGCAGTCCATTGGCCTGCACGTTGACCAGCCGCACCGGCTGCGCCAGTGCCTGGGTTTGCAGTTCACATTGGTAGAGCGGGCTGGTGTCTTTCTCTTCGGGTGTGGGCGCGGTCTTCACACCCAACTTGTCCTGTGCCAGTTGCCCCAGCAGCGAGAGCACCTGGGCTTTGTGGTCGGCGCTGAGGTTGTTGCGCGCGCGGTGCTGCGCGCGCAGGATGACCAGCTGGTCGCGTTCGGCGTTGCTGCCGTCGTGCACCGGGTGGTCCACCAGCGTGAAGTGGGTGGCCGGCGCGGCGGTGCGCACGGTGCCGGTGGCCTGGCCCTGGTGCCGCTGGGCGTCCAGCGCTTCGATCTGGCGCTGGAGCAGGCGTTCGCCCTGGGCGTTGTCTTCGTAGGCGTAGGCACCGGGCAGGTCGGCCACGCTCAGGTGGGCCAGGCTGGCGGGCAGGTTCTGCCCGCTTTGTTGTTGTGGGCGCAGGCTGAGCGTGCGGTGGTCGCCGCTGGCCAGTTCCAGGCTGGCGGTGCGCACGCGGGCGTGGGTCTGCACCTGGGTCAGGCTGTCTTCTTTGAGCACGGCGCCGGCCTGGGTGAAGCGCACCCGGCTTTGCGCGTTGGGCTGGAAGGCGCCGTTGTGGTCGGCGATCACCAGGGTGTGGCTGCCCTTGCCTTCTGCACCATCGTGTTCCCACCAGTAGAACAGGCCTTCTTCGCGCAGCAGGCGGTGCACGTAGGCCAGGTCGCTCTCGTTGTACTGGATGCTCAAGGACCGGCGCGGGTAGACCGCCGGGTCGGACAGTTCCCAGCGCCACTGCGGCTTGAGCGTGCCCTGGCCGGCGTGGTCGTTGAAGATCTGGTCCACGATCTCCATCACCGTCTGGTCCTGGAATACCCAGCTGTCCTGGTTGTGCCCCAGGAAGGCCAGCCAGGGCTGGATGACCAGGCGGTAGCGCGCCAGGCCGCCGTCCGAGCCCAGCAGCGCGAAGCTGGTGACGTGGCCGCTGAAGGGGCGCAGGCTGCCGTCGGCGGTCAACAGCTCCAGCAGCACGGGTTGGCCGATCAGGCTTTTGAGTTCCAGGTGCGCGTCGCCCGCCAGCGCGTGCACCACCAGTTGGGTGGCAGCGGCCGCCGGCGCGGCTGTGCCCTCGGGGGCATGGGCCTGCGGGCCGATGGCTTCGTCCACCTCCACGCGCTCGGCCACCAGGGCATCTGGGCCCAGCGGGGTGTGCAGGCGCAGCAGGCGCGCGTTCTGCGTGGGCAGTGCGCTCAGGTAGGCCAGGATGCTTTGGTACAGACTCATTGTTGTGTTCTCCCTGCCGGTCTGGTGGACCGGTTCAGCAGTTTAGGGGGCGTCCGATCCGCATGTGATCAGCGGCCGATGCGCACCAGGTGCAGCCGGGGCCGGGGCTGCAGCCAGAGCGTCCAGCGCAGGCCGCCGCAGACCACGTCCAGCGACCGCAGGCCCGCCTGATCGCCCGTCGCGGGCTTGCGCAACTCCAGCCGCCAGAGCCGCTGCGACAGGTGACGGACCAGTTCCAGCACCTGCGCCTGCGAGCGCGGGTCGGCGTCCTGCAACCAGTCCACCAGAACGTCCGGTTCATCGGTCGCCGCGCCCTGGTGCTGCAGGCGCCAGGCGGTGGTCATCTGCCAGCTCATGGGCAGGCAGTTGTGGATGATGGCCTGGCGCTGTTCGGGGCTCAGTTGCATGTCGAACTCCTCAAGGGCTGAACAAAGGGGAATGGCGGGTTTCAGGCGACCGTGTACTTGAAGTCGCCGTTCTTGGCCGCGCTGACCTTGATGCGCTCAATGGCCTTGCCCTGCGCCATCTGCGCCAGCACGTTCTCGGCGATCTCGGGCAGCAGCGTGCCGCTGAGGATGTGGTCCACGTTGCGGGCGCCGCTGTCGACCTCGGTGCAACGGGCCAGCACGGCCTCGACCAGCTTGGTGTCGTAGTCGAACACGGCCTTGTGGTTGGTGGCCACGCGGGCGGCGATGCGGTCGAGCTTGAGGCGGATGATCAGCTCCAGCACGTCGTCGCTGATGGGGTAGAACGGCACCACCTTCATGCGCCCCAGGAAGGCGGGCTTGAAGCTCTTGAACAGCACCGGGCGCAGGGCTTCGGCCAGGGCGTCGGCCTGGGGCAGCTCGTCGGCGCTCTTGTTGATGCAGGCCTGCATGATCTCGCGCGAGCCGACGTTGCTGGTGAGGATGATGACGGTGTTGCGGAAGTCGATCTCGCGGCCTTCGGCGTCGTCCATCACGCCCTTGTCGAACACCTGAAAGAACAGTTCGAGCACGTCGGGGTGGGCCTTCTCCACCTCGTCGAGCAGCACCACGCTGTAGGGGTTGCGGCGCACGGCCTCGGTGAGCACGCCACCTTCGCCATAGCCCACGTAACCCGGGGGGGAGCCCTTGAGGCCGGAGACGCTGTGCGCTTCCTGGTACTCGCTCATGTTGATGGTCACCAGCTTCTTCTCGCCGCCGTACAGCGCTTCGGCCAGCGCCAGCGCGGTCTCGGTCTTGCCCACGCCGCTGGGGCCGGCGAACAGGAACACGCCCTTGGGCTTGTTCGGGTCTTCCAGGTTGGCGCGCGCGGTGCGCACGCGCTGGGCCACGGCTTCGAGCGCATGGTTCTGGCCGATCACGCGCGCCTGCAGCAGGGGCTTGAGCTTGAGCACGTTCTGGATTTCGTCCTTGACCATCTTGCCCAGCGGGATACCGGTCCAGGCCGCGACGATCTCGGCCACCACATGGCCGTCCACCTGCATGGGGATCATGGGCGTCTCGCCCTGCAGCGCGGCCAGTGCGGCCAGCTTGGTCTGCAGCTCGGTCTGCGCGGGCGACAGCACGGGCGCGACGGACTTGGCCGCCTTCTTGGCGGCGGGCTTCTTCTTGCCCTCTTCCGCGGCCGGCACCTCCGCCGCAACGGCAGATGCCTGACCGGCCTGCTTCTCGGCTTCGAGCTTGTCGCGCAGTTGCTGGATCTCGGTGACCAGGGCCTTCTCTTTGGCGTAGCGCTCGGTCAGGGTGTCCAGCTCGGCCTGCACCGCGTCGCGCTGGGCCTTGAGTTCGGCCAGCTTGTCCTGGTGGGGTGTGCCGGCGGCCGCCTCGCGCTCCAGCGCGGCGATCTCCACCGCCAGGCGTTCGAGCAGCCGGGTGTTGTCTTCCATGGCGGCGGGCACCGCGCTCTGGCCCAGCGCCACCTTGGCGCAGGCGGTGTCGAGCACGCTGATGGCCTTGTCGGGCAGCTGGCGGCCGCTGATGTAGCGGGCCGACAGGCGCACCGCTTCGGTGATGGCTTCGTCGAACACGCGCACGTTGAAATGTTTTTCCATCAACGCGGCCATGCCGCGCAGCATGGCGGCGGCGATGGGTTCCGACGGCTCCTCGACCTTGACCACCTGGAAGCGGCGGGCCAGGGCGGCGTCTTTCTCGAAGTACTTCTTGTACTCGGCCCAGGTGGTGGCGGCCACGGTGCGCAGCTCGCCACGGGCCAGCGCGGGCTTCAAGAGGTTGGCCGCGTCGTTCTGCCCGGCCTGGCCGCCGGCGCCGATCATGGTGTGCGCTTCGTCGATGAACAGGATGATGGGATGCGGGCTCTTCTTGACCTCGTCGATCACGTTCTTCAGGCGGTTCTCGAACTCGCCCTTGACGCTGGCCCCGGCCTGCAGCAGGCCCATGTCCAGCGTGTGCAGCTCCACGCCCTGCAGCGGCGGCGGCACATCGCCGGCGGCGATGCGCAGCGCCAGGCCTTCGACCACCGCCGTCTTGCCCACACCAGCTTCGCCGGTGAGGATGGGGTTGTTCTGGCGGCGGCGCATCAGGATGTCGATGGCCTGGCGGATCTCGGGATCGCGGCCGATCACCGGGTCCAGCTTGCCGTCGCGCGCGCGCTGCGTGAGGTTGGTGGTGAACTGGTCCAGCGCCGGCGTCTTGCCCGTCAGGGCCGGGTCGGCCGCGGGCGCGTCACCGCCCTCTTCGGCTGCGGGGGCGTCGGCCGAGCGCAGGCTCTGCGTCGCTTCTTCAGAGCCCTTGGTGGCTTCGTCCAGCTTGTGTTTGAGTTCGTCCAGGCGGAACTTGGCGAACAGCTTGCTGCCGCGGTAGGCCAGTTGGCTCAGGCCGGGTTCGGTCAGCAGGGCCAGCAGCAGGTGGCTGCTGCGGATGCGGCTGTTGTGCGCGTCCAGCGACGCGATCAGCCAGGCGTGTTCCAGCAGCGTAGGCAGGTGGGCGCTGAACACCGGCGTGCGGGTGTTGCCGTTCTTGAAACGGGTCAGTTCGGTTTCCAGGTCGCGCGCCAGCGCGGTGGGCGACACGTCCGAGCGCTGGCACAGCAAATAAAAGTCCGAACGCGGTTGCTCCAGCAGGGCCAGGAACAGGTGCTCGATGTCCACCTCGAAGTGCGACTTGGCCATGCAGAGGCTGGCAGCACGCTCGGCCGCGCGGCGGCAGTTGTCGTTGAGCTTGGAAATCAGCGTCTTGAGGTTGTTGCTCATGGGTGTGTGACAGAAGGAATCGTTGTTGTGATGAAAGGGGTCAGTGCGCGGCGTGCAGGTCGTAGCCAGCGTCGCTGCGGTCCTGCGCCACCGGGCCGGAGACGAGGTAGGTCTCCCAGCCCAGGCGCGGGCCTTGTTCGCCGCCCAGGCGCACCGGCCGCACTTCAGCGGCCTTGAGCTGCAGGCGCACCTCGTACTCCAGGCTCACGCCAGTGAGCTGGGTCACCAGCTGCTTGAGCGCCAGCGCCGCGCTGCCGCCGGGCAGGAAGCGGCGGTAGCGCTCCAGGCTGAGTGGGCCGATGGTGAGGCCCACGCGCAGGTCGCGCTGCCAGACCCGCTCGCCCGACAGCGCCGTCGAACCCAGTTGCGCGTTGCCCAGGCCGAGGCGCGTCTGGTGCTCAATCGGCAGCTTGAACCAGCGGCCCACGAACTGCGTGACCTTGACCGGCACGCGGAAATACAGCGACAGCACCTGCTGCAGCGCAGAGGCCGACACCGAGCGCTGCTGGAACAGGCCGCTGAGGAAGGCGATCATTTCGTCCGACACGCCCCCCTGGTCCGGCCCCAGGCGGTTGCGCAGCGACTTCTGCCCCATGCCCGCCAGCGACAGCACCTGCGGCAGGAACTGGTTGCGCCGGTCCGATTCGTAGCGGATCGCCAGGCGGTGCTTGCGCCAGGCCTGGTAGAACAGCACCACCGAGCGGTGCAGAAAGATGTCGAGAAAGGCGCGCGCCGAGCTGTCGCGCTGCAGCTGTTCGCGCCGGGCGAACAGCTCGGTGTAGAAGATCGGCAGCGTGCCGCCTGCGCCCAGCAGGCTCATGAAGGCGGGCGTGATCTCCAGCCGGTTCACCTGACCCGGCTCCAGCCGCCGCGGGACGGCCTGCGTGGCGGCGGCGATGGTGTCCAGCGTGGTGCGCTGGCGGTCGGGCAGATCGGGCTGGTCGCGCCAGAGGGTCTCGAACCGCTCGATCTCGCTGGCCGGGAAGGACATGCTCAGCGAGTTGCGAAACGACAGCCGCTGCGCCATCACGTCGTTGGGCGCGAGGCCTTCGTGGCGGACGAACCAGGCCTCCAGCAGGCGCACCGCCTGGAAGAATTCGAAGCTGTGCGGCTGCTCGAAGAGCCGGTCGATCACAGCAACGGATGGCAGCCGGTGCGTCGCTCGCATACGATGAGTTCTTCCTGGGTCCGGGCGGACACCAGTTTGAGCTGGGTGAAGCTGTTGATGTGGGTGTACAGCCCCAGGAAACGGTCCATCACCTGGGCAAACAGCCGCAGTCCGGACCCCACGAAGCTCGATTCCTCCACTGTCAGGCGGATCTCGGTACCGCGCACGAAGGTCGAAAACGGCTGGCCCGGCAGGTACGCCGTCGTGGGCCGGTATTCGATGGCCACCAGCCCGTCGAGCATGGCGCGGTTGGTCTGGCTGCGCGGCAGGTCGTACAGGCGCAGCATTTCCTTGATCGCGTCCAGCCCGCCCGCGCTGAGCGACAGGTGGTTGAGCGAGAGGTGCGAAATCAGGCGCCACAGCGCGCCGCGGCCGCGCTCGAACCGCGTGGACACCGAGGGCTTGCGCAGCAGCCGGATCTCGCTGGCCAGGCTGCCACCGGCCATGAACAGGTCGCCCCCCGGATTGCCCACGGCCAGCAGGTTGGGCAGGTTGCGGTTGGTGGCCTTGACCTCGATCGACAAGGTGTCGGTCTGCACCGCCGCCGGGTCGAAATCCACGTCCACGATCGACAGCTCCGCCTCATAGCCCGGGCTGTGGTCGGCCACCGACTCGTCCACGTGCAGCACCCAGTAGCGGCGCTGGCCTTCGCCGTCGGCCAGCAGTTCGTCGTGCTGCAGCGAATAGAACGGGTAGAACTCGTCCACGCTTTCGCCCTGCGGCGTCTGCAACACGCGGTACACCTTCTCGACCGAATACACCTCGTAGCCAAAGGCCTTGCGCGCATCGGGCAGCACCGGGGATGACTGACCCGTGCGCGTCCAGCGGATCGGGTCGGCCCGCTGCGGAAACAGGTTGACCACCGGCGTGCAGAACAGGCGCAGGTTCTTCTCGGTCAAGGTCTCCAGCATGCTGGCCTCGTCCGAATCGGCACGGATGCCCGCCATCACATAGTGCAGCGTGACGCTGCGCGCGGCCACCGCCTGCACCGCGGGCGGCAGCACCAGATCCACGAAGTTGTATTTGTCCGGGAACGCGAAAAACTCGGTGAGGTGGCGGTAGGCCGGTTGTGAACGCGCGTCCACCTCGATCAGGGCCTCGTCATCCGCAAAGCCCACCACACCGGGCAGGGCATCGGTCACCGCCTGCCAGGGGCCGTGCGCCGTGCTTTGCAGCAACACGCCCAGCACCTTGCCCTGCAAGGCTTCGCGCACCGCGCTCACCTGCGAGGCCTCTGCGTCCACGTACACGCGCACCCGGTCCAGCCCCAGCGTGGCCCAGGTGGTCTGGGCGCCGGTGAGCTGCAGCTGGATCGACATCACGCTGGTGCCGCCCTTGGGCAGCAGCGTGCCCGACGGAGCGGCCACCGCGCTGCCGAAGCGGGCGGCCGACACCTCCAGCGGCGCCAGCGTCACGTCGTAGACGGTGCGGAAGGTACACGGCACGCCGCGCACTGGGCGGCTCTTGAGCACCGTGCCACGCGGCAGCACGGTGGCCTTGCTCATCTGGCCCGCGGCATCGGCCACGTTGAAATGCGCAATCGCGCACGACGGAAACGGCCGCAGGTAGTGCGGGTACAGCACCTCCAGAAACGACTCGGTGAACAGCGGAAAGTCGTCGTCCAGCCGCTTGTGGATGCGCGAGGCCAGCAACGCGAACGACTCGATCAGCCGCTCCACATGCGGGTCTTCACCCACGTCCCCGGTCAGTTGCAGGCGCCCCGCGATCTTGGGGTAGCGGCGTGCAAAGTCGCCCGAGTGCCCGCGCAGGAAGGCCAGTTCGCGTTCGTAGTGGGGCAGCAGATCGTCCATGGCGTGCGGAATGGGTTCGACGGGGCGGTCAAACGCCCGATGACAAGGTCGCCCCGCGCGTGGGTGCCACGGTGAACCGGGACAGCGCGGGCTGCAGCACGGCGTCAAAGGCCACGGGCTCGGCCGATGGATGCGCCAGCAACATGGCCCGGATGGTGAACGCCAGCGAATTCATGTTGCCCGGCCGCTGGTAAAACTCAATGCGCACATCGCGCAGGCGCGGTTCAAACGCTGCGATCGCATGCGACAGGCTGGACGCGATGTGGCGCTGCTCATCGGAATTGGTGAGCACACGGCCGACAAAATCGCGGATACCGAAACACACGACCGACTTGCGGGTGTGCGGCAGATCGCCCAGGCGGTCGAAGTCGATGGCAGACCGTGAATTGAGCAAGGCTTCCACGTCCCGCGCCACCGACTCACGCAGTTGGTCGAGGGAGTAGGTCAGGGTCAAACCCTCGGCGCCGTCCCGGTGATCGGCCAGCAACCGATCCAGAACGCTGCGCCGGAAACGCATCGCAGTGGCCATGGCATACACAGAAAAAAGACGGGGCGCCAAACGCCCCGTCCATTGCGGTTTCTCGCGTGGGTGCGAGATCAGTTCGGCGCTTCGAAGACCGGCTTGTTGGTCGCCAGGCTCCACATGGCCGGTGCGCCCTTGGCGGTCTTGCCGTCCATGGTCTGCTGGATGTACTCCCACTGCACGGCAGCGTACTTCAGGCTGAATGTCTCCGTCGGCAGGCCCTCGCCTTGCACCGTCGGCGACACAGACGCAATGATCGCCTTCTTCAGCTTGATGGTCAGGTACTGCACACGGCCGTTGGTGCCGTTGGCGCGCATGAAGTGCATCTCGACATCGTCGTACAGGGTACCGGCCGAGCAGGCTTCCCACAGCTGCGGGCTGATCAGGTCCAGATCCTTGGTGAACACCATTTCACCGTGCTCGCAGCGCTCAGCGGTGTGACCACCCGCGGTAGAGGCCGTGGCCGACTTGGGCTGATGAATCGTGTGATGCCAGCTGTTGACTTCAAACCAAGGCTTCTTGTGGTCCTTGTCGCGGGACTCACCCTCGATCTTCTTGCCGTTGAGCGGGTTACCGAACTTGATGTAGATGTCTTTCATTGCATACCTCTCCTGAAAAATTGACTAAAACGAACGAGATCAGGACTTGCCACCCGGCATTTCTGCGACCAGGCGCAGCGAAACCGAGAGTTCATCCAGCTGGAAGTGCGGCCGAACAAAGGCCACCGCACGGTACACGCCGGGGCGCCCGGGCACCTCCGACACCTCCACCTGCGCTTGTCGCAGGGGGCGCTGGGCCCGCATTTCCTGCGACGCATCGTCTGCGTCCACCACGTACTGCATCAGCCAGTTGTGCAGGTAGCGCTCCACGTCCTGCGTGGTCGTGAAGCTGCCCACCTTGTCGCGCATCATGGATTTCATGTAGTGCGCGATGCGGCAGACCGCGAACATGTACTGAAGCTGAGCCGACAGCACCGCGTTCGCGTTGGCGGCGTCGCTGTCGTACTTGGCGGCTTTTTGTGTGGACTGCGCACCAAAGAAGGCGGCGTAGTCGGTGTTCTTGCAATGCACCAGCGGAATGAAGCCCAGGTCGCTGAGTTCCTTTTCACGCCGGTCGGTGATGGCCACCTCGGTCGGGCACTTGAGGGCCACTTCGCCCTCATCGGTCTTGAAGGTGTGGGTGGGCAGGTCTTCCACCAGGCCGCCACCCTCCACGCCGCGGATGGCCGCGCACCAGCCGTGGCTTTCAAATGCTGCCGTCAACCGGGCGCCCATGGCGAAGGCAGTGTTGACCCACAGGTACCGGCTGTGGTCGGCGCCGTCCACCTCTTCTACGAAGTTGAAACCCTCGGTGGTGATGCCGTCCTTGGGGTTGTACGGTAGGCGGCCCAGAAAGCGCGGTAGGGTCAAGCCAACGTAACGCGAGTCTTCGGATTCGCGGTACGACTTCCACTTGGCGTAGTCCACCGTGTCGAACACCTTGGACAGGTCGCGCGGCTTGCCCAGGTCGTCGAACGACTCGATGCCCAGCATTTCGGGCGAAGCGGCCGAAATGAAGGGTGCGTGCGCCGCGGCCGCCACATGCGACATCTGCTCGATGAAGAACATGTCTTCGGGCTGGCGACCAATGTTGAAATCACCGATCAGGGTCCCGAAGGGTGCGCCACCAAAGGTGCCGAACTCTTCTTCGTACACCTTCTTGAACAGCACGCTCTGGTCAAAGTCGATCGCGGTCTTGAAGTCCTTGATCAGCTCTTTTTTGGTGGCGTTGAAGAGCTGGATCTTCAGGTTGGCACCGGTCGAGGTCTGCTTGCACAGGTACTGGAGACCGGTCCAGGTGGATTCGAGTTTCTGGAACTCGGGGTTGTGCATCACCTCGCTGAGCTGCAAGGAGATGAGACGGTCGAGCTCGGCGACGCGGGCATCCAGCGTGGCACCGAGGTTCTCGGACATCACCACGGTGCCGTCCATGACTTCACGCACCAGCTCGGCAATGATGTCCTTTGCGCGAGCGTGCTCGGTCTCGGAACGGGCCACACGGCTTTGCGCCACGATGTTGTCCAGCAGGCTGGACTCGACCGCTTCGGCGACAGCAGCGCCCTGGTTCTGCGTGGCTTGCATCAGACTTCTCCCTCGGTCTTGGCGGCTTCCTGGCCCAGTTGGGCCAGTTGTTCGGTGTTGCTCAGCACATCGGCCAGGATGTCTTCTAGCTTGTCGTTGCCGGCGAGCTTGTTGCGCAGGTCGGACAGCTTGGTACGCGCTTCAAGCAGCTTGCGCAGCGGCTCGACCTGCTGCACCACCGACTCCGGGCGGAAGTCTTCCATCTTGTCGAAGCTGAGGTTGACCGCGAACTCGCCACCGCCTTCGCTCAGTTTGTTCTGGACGCGGAACGAGGTCTTGGGGGCCATGCCCTTCATGACGTCGTCGAAGTTGTCCATGTCAACGCTGACGAACTTGCGGTCCTTCAGACGGGCCAGGGGTTTGTCAGCGTCGCGCTGCCCCGTGAAATCCCCCAGCACGCCCACCACGAAGGGGATTTCCTTTTGCTCGATCGCCTCACCGACCTCAACGTCGTAGGTCAGCTGCACCCGGGGGGGCCTGACCTTGTCAAGCTTCTTGTGAACGCTGTCTTTTTTGGCCATGGGTTTCTCCTGTGAGCGTGGCGGGTGAGAGCAATAGAGAGTGGGGATTACTGCAGCGCGCCGAACGGGTTGCTGGATGCGGCGGGTGCGGCCGGGGCACTGGGTGCGGTCGTCGCCCGACGCACCGGCGCGACCTTGCGCGGCGCGGGTCTCACGGCCGGACGGACCAGCGGCGCTGCCGCCTCGGGCGGCTTGGGCACCAGCACCGCCTCGCCCAGGATGGCCCGCAGGTTGCGCGCCATGTCTTCGGCCTCGGAGCGGGTGGAGGTGTTGAGGCCGTTCTGGCCGCGCAGTGCCGACAGGGCCGCCGTGGAGATGCGCAGACCACTGACCGCGAGCAAGCCCTGGGCGGCGCTGTCGGCGGGGTCGCGCTGCACCACCTCTTGGGCCGCGAGCACTGCGTTGCCGTAGTCGGCCGCGTCGAAGTAGCTTTGCGCCAGACGTGACCACGGACGTTTGTCGGTCGGGTAGGCCTTGGCGGCATCGCGGTAGATCAATCGGGCCCGCTCACGCCCACCTTCCAGGCCCTCGGCTGCCTGAGCACGGCTCATGTATTCGGCCAGGGGTTCGGATTTGCGGGCCAGCTCCTGGGCTTCGCCATCCGTCCGCTTGGGACCGGACGAGCAGGCAGCCAAACCCAGCAAGCTGACCGCCAGCAGTGCAGCGGCGGCAAAACGCCCGGAACGCAGCCGAGCACCCGAAGAGCGGCTGACAAGCGCAGGCGCGACTGCGCCAGCCGGAAAAATGTGTACATCCAACACGTGTGTCCTCCCTGAAACCAAACCATCACCGGGCCTTTTGTGCAGGCCCCGGGCATCGCCTCCATGACAGCACGCTTTTGTGACACAAGCTTGCTTTTGGAGCGCGACGGCCGCGAATTGTGACACGAAAGTAAACTTTCATCGTCGCAGCAGGCAGCATAATAGCGTACGTTTTTGCCGGACCCTCGACGACCTTCCCGCCGTGTCGCGGGGCGATCCCCACTTCGTCCAAGATGCATTCACCTTCTCTCCACAAACCCCGTCACCACCCGACCGCTGGACGCTCTTTCCGGGTCTTTGCGACGGGGCGGCGCGCCTTGTGTGCAGCGGCCATGGTGGTCGGCGGTCTGCTCGGCGGCTGTGGCACCACCGCGTCGAGCGGCGGGTTGCTGGACAAAACCCTGGGGCTGGTGGGCCTGCAGACCGTGGACAGTGCGGCAGCCGCGCCGATCGGCCCGGAAACGCTCAAACCCGCTGCGCCCACCAAGATGCCGTTGCGCATCCACGCCAGCGACCAGCTCAACAGCGATGGCGCCAAACGCCCGCTGTCCCTGGTGGTCAAGGTCTACAAGCTCACGGCCTACGAGGACTTCATGCGGGCGCCTTATGACGCGTTCGCACAGGCGCCGTACAAAGGCGATGAGGTGGTCTCGTCCCGGGAACTGGTGCTGCTGCCAGGCCAGCGCTACGAAGTGGAAGAAATGCTGCCCAAGGATGCGGCCTATCTGGGGGTGGTGGCCCTGTTCAAGTCACCCGAACCGTACCGCTGGCGATTCGTTTTCGACCTGGCCAGCAGTGCCAAGGACGGCGTGACCGTGGGCGCCCACCAGTGCGCCCTGAGCGTGTCGCAGGGCGAGACCGTGGGCAGTGCGGTCGAGACCCGGCGCCTGGCAGGTACAGTCTGCCGCTGAAGTGAAGTTGAGATCCCCATGAGCGCTGTCACCGCTCGGGATCTGAGTTGAAGTGAAGAGATACAGGGAGTTTCATGTTTCGTTCCACCAAGGTTCTGTGGGGTGAGGGCCAGTTCCTGCGTCCGCAGCATTTCCAGCTGCAGGACGCCTATCACGAATGGCGCCTGGCCGAAATCGCGTCCAGCCTGCACCCGTACGCCTGGGGTCTGCGCAAGCTCGGCATCGACGTGGACGCCCTGTCCAGCGGCGTGTTGCGCATCGAGCACCTGCAACTGATCCTGCCCGACGGCGAGCTGTTCAACGCGCCGCAGGACGATCCCCTGCCCGCCCCCCTTTCGCTGCACCACACCGAAGCCGGTGTGTCGGACATCACCTTCCACGCCGTCATGGCGCCTGTGCGCAGCACCGGTGGCAACCTGAACGCACCGGGCACCAGTGGCGACGGGGCGGTGCGCTATGTGCAGAAGAACCAGGCGTCGCCAGACCTGTTCACGCAAGCCGCCGAAGCCGACACCGCGGTGCTGCAAAAGGTCCTGCGCCTGCAGGCAGACACCGAGCCGCGCGACCACCTGGTGAGCCTGCCCCTGTGCCGCGTTCGCCGCAACGCCACCGGTGGCTTCGAACTCGACACCCGCTTCATGGCTCCCAGCGCATCCATCGAGGCCAACCCCGCCTTGCGCCAGCTGCTGCGGCGTTTGCTGGACACCTTGCAGGCCAAGGTCAACGCGCTCTACGGTTTCCACCGCGAACCGTCCCGACACGTGATCGAGTTCCGCTCGGGCGACATCGCATCGTTCTGGTTGCTGCACACGGCCAGCAGCGCGTTCGCGGCCCTGTCGCACCTGCACCACCACCCCGGGCTGCACCCGGAGCGCCTGTTCCAGCAACTGCTGCAGCTGGCCGGTGCGCTGATGACGTTTTCCAAGTCGTACACGCTGGCCGACTTGCCCAGCTACCAGCACCAGCAACCCGGCGCGAGCTTCGCCCGGCTGGAAACCATCATCCAGGAGCTACTGGAAACGGTGATCTCCACCCGCTACTTCGCCATCGCGCTGCGCGAGGGCAAGCCGTCGTTCCACAGCGGGGTGCTGGAGACCGACAAGATCACCGCGCAGACCACGCTGGTGCTCGGCGTGAAGGCGGCGATGCCCCCTGCCGAAATGGTGGAGATCGTGCCCATGCGCTTCAAGGCCGGCGCACCCGACGACGTGGAGAAACTGGTGCTCTCGGCCATGAGCGGCATCCGCCTGACGCACCTGCCCCAGGTGCCGGCCGCCATCCCGGTGCGCCCGGGCTGTTACTACTTCGAACTGGAGAGCAAGAGCCCGCTGTACGAGCGCATGCTCAAGGCGCAAAACATCACCGTGTACGCGCCGGCCGGCATGCCCGACCTGGAGCTGGAGTTGTTCGCGCTGAACAACTGATCCCCACCGACCTCCTGACCGATTGCGACCCATGGTTGAGATGAAAGCCCCCTCGCTGCTGCAAACCCCGCTGCCTGCCGCAAACAAGCGCGGCCCGCGCATGCCGCTGATCGCGGCGCGCGAAGCCAGATCCCTGCTGGACCTGCTGTACGACGGCCTGTACGTGGTGTTCATGCTCAAGAGCGGCCAGCGACCGTCGCAGGCCGGCAGTTTCCGCGAGCACATCCGCAACCTGCTGCTCGACTTCGAGCGCGGTGCCTTGGCGCTCAAGGCCCCGGCCGATGACGTGTTCCTGAGCAAGTTCGCGTTCTGCGCGCTGGTTGACGAAACCATGCTCATGACGCCGTCGGCCGCGCGGGACGACTGGGAGCGCCGCCCGCTGCAGCTGGAACTGTTTGGTGAGCAGCTGGCTGGCGAGCGTTTCTTCGAGTACCTGGAAAAGCTGCGCGCCGACAAACCGCCGCGTGTGCAGGTGCTGGAGGTGTTCCACATGTGCCTGCTGCTGGGCTTTCAGGGTCAGTACGTGCTGGAGGGGTCGGAAAAGCTCAACTACCTCACCGGCCGCCTGGGCGACGAGATCGCCCACATCAAAGGCAAGCGGGCCAGCTTCGCGCCGAACTGGGCGCCGCCCGATCGCATCATGCACACGCTGCGCAACGAAGTGCCGCTGTGGGTCATCGCTTCGGTGTTCGCCTGCCTGGGGCTGCTGGCCTACCTCGGCCTGCAGTGGGGGCTGGCCCGCCAGACACAAACGGACCTGGCCAGGTACCACCGGGTGATCAACCTGCCACCTCAGGTGGCCAACGTGACGATCACGCTGCCGTAGGCCCCAAAAAACAAAAAACCGGCCGAACACAAGAACACCAGGGAATTCAGGGATGAACGCAGACAGCACCACCGGCATACCTTCACTCGTGTCGTCGCTGGCAGGCGACCCCATGTCCGCCTTGACCAGTCGCCTGGACTTTGCCCGGCTGCTGGACCAGCGCCACCGGCTCATGCAGGTGCAGACCGCCCTGCCCGCGCTATCGCTCATCCCCGAGCGCATGGCGTTTCGCGAAGCGGTGGGCCAGCCGTTCGAGCTGCAGCTGCAATGCCTGTCCACCAGCGCGCACCTGGAGCTCAAGACCCTGCTGGGCGAGCAACTCTCGCTCAAGCTGCTGCAGTCCGACGGCGCCTACGTGCCCTGGCACGGCTATGTGTTCGAAGCTGCGCAGCTGGGGGCCGATGGCGGCCTGGCGCGCTATGCGCTGACCATGCGACCGTGGCTGTCGGCCCTGGCGCTGCGCCGCAACAGCCGCGTGTTCCACGACCAGACCGCGCTGCAGGTGATCGAGGCGGTGTTCGCCGACCACCAGCCCCAAGCCCACTGGCGCATCGAAGTGACGCAGCCGCTGCGCGTGCGCAGCCTTTGCACGCAGTACCGCGAGACCGATCTGGCGTTCGTGCAGCGCCTGCTGGCCGCCGAAGGTCTGTCGTACCACTTCGACCATCTGGACGGGCAACAAGCCAGCGACGCCGATGCGGCGGCTCATGCCAGGCATGTGATGGTGATCACCGACCGGCTGGCGCAACGCCCCGCCCTGGGCACGGTGCGCTTCACCAGCCAGCACGCCACGGCTGGGCTGTCGGGCCAGCGCGACAGCATCACCGCCTTCATGGCGCAGCGCGATCTGGCACCCAACGCGGTGACGCTGGCCGCCTGGGACCACAAGCGCCTGAGCGGTGTGTCCGCTCAGGACAGCAGCACCCTGGCCCTGGGCGAGATCCCGGCGCTGGAGGTCTACGACGGCAGCGGCGCCTACCGCTTCGAGAGCCCCGAACATGCCCAGCGCGCCGCCGCGCTGGCCCTGGCCGCGCTGGAACTGGACTTCAAACGCTTCGAAGGCCAGGGCAGCGCCCGGCACTTCAAGGCCGGGCACACGTTCGAGCTGGTGGACCACCCGCTCTATGGAGCCAACAGCAGCGCCTTCAACTACAGCGGTGCGCTGCTCGCTTCGCACCAGCGCGCCACCCAGTCTCAGCACAACGCCTTCACCTTGCTGGCGGTCGAACACCACTGCGCCAACAACCTGGGCGCCGACCTGGCCGCCCTGCTCGGCCACAGCAACATCGAGCACGGCACCTACAAGAACCACTTCCATTGCGCTCCCGCGGCCGCTGCGGTGGTCCCACGGCACATGCCGCAGCCCACCGCCCTGGGTGTGCAGAACGCCACCGTGGTCGGCCTGGCGGGCGAACCGGTGGAGACCGAACGCGATCACCGCATCAAGGTGCGCTTTGCGTGGCAAGACGCCAGCCTCGGGGCGGCGGGCGAGGACAGCGGTGACTTCCCGGCGTCGGCTCCAGGCACCTGGGTCCGGGTTGCCGTGCCCTGGGCCGGCGCCAACTGGGGCGCTTCGCTGGTGCCGCGCATCGGCTCGGAAGTGGCCATCGAGTTCATCGAAGGCAACATCGACCGCCCGGTGGTCGTTGGCGCCCTGTACAACGGCGCAGACGCCCCACCGTTTGCGGCCGGTGTGGATGCGGGCGTGAACCACAGCGGCGTGATCTCGGGCTGGCACACGCACAGCCTGGACCAGTCCGGGTTCAACCAGTGGGTGATGGACGACGCCACCGGCCAGTTGCGCATGCGCCTGGCCAGCAGCAGCGCGGCGGCCGAGGTGGGCCTGGGCCACCTGATCGGCCAGAGCCCGGCCAGCGCCCAGCGCGGCGGCTGGCGCGGCTCGGGCTTTGAGGCCGCCAGCCAGGGCTGGGGGGCGTTGCGCGCCGCACAGGGCCTGTTGATCTCCACCAGCACCCGCGCCGCCACCTACGGCAGTGCGCAGAGCACGCAGATGGATGCGCAGGAAGCCGTGGCACAGCTCAAAGCCGCTCGCGACCTGGGCCAGCGGATGTCCGATGCTGCGGCGCACAGCGGCGCACTGCCCCTGCACAGCCACGACGTCGGTGCCAGCGTGCAGCAGCTGACCGACCAGATCGACCCGGCCGCACAGGGCAAGCTCGGCGCAAGCCTCAACGGCCAGTCGGCGGTATTCGATCCATCGGGCAACCGAGACGGCAGCACACCTGTGCACCAGTTCGCCCAGCCTGTGGCAGTGCTGGACACGCCCAGCAGCCTGGTGCTGGCCAGTGATGGGCCCATCGCCCAATACGCCGGCGAACACCTCAGCCACGTGGCCCAGGGGGATGTCCAGATCAGCGCCGCGCACACGGCCGCCCAGGTCAGCGGCCAGACCAGCAGCCTCTACACCCACGCCGGCGGCCTTCAGGTCAAGGCGGCCAACGGCCCGGTGAGCCTGCGCGCGCACACCGATGCGCTGCAGCTGCTGGCCCACAAGGACATCCAGATCCTCAGCGTCAACAGCGAGATCACCGTCAGCGCCAACAGCAAGATCGAACTGATCGGCGCGGATTCGGGCATCACTTTGGAAGGCGGCAACGTCACCTTCACCACCCCGGGGACTTGGAATGCCAAGGGGAGCATGAAGGCCTTGACGGGCGGGGCCAGTGGCACTGCGGCACGTCCCACCTTGCCATCGGGATTGCTGGGGCAGGCGCCAAAAAAAGTGACAAAGGTCTACTGGTCCTATGGTGAGGCAGAGAACACCATCACTGAGGTCTCGAGGCATTTTTCAGACTTGAACCTGCACGTGACAACGAAAGGCTACGTGGCTGGTGAGACGGTTGAAGTAAGCGTTTCATTCGTCGAAGCAGATGACCGAGTGGTGCAACTGTCGATTCCCATCGAAATTGGCGCGACGGGTTCAGGAGTAAACCGGAACTGCCTGCGCCAACAAAAAATCCAGATTCATCCCCTATGAACACCACCGTGATCGCAAGCGCAGATGGACTGGCCAGCGCCATTCGTGTCAAACGCCCGAAGTTCGCTGACATGTGGACCTCATACCCGAACTTTCCCGCAAGCGATGTTTATAGGCTGGTGGGCGGACAGGCATATGCGTTGTACCAAGAAAACCCGCAAGGCTACGCAAACGCATGTGCTCTTCGCTTGAGCCGCGCGTTCAACTACAGCGGCGTCCCCATCGCCAAGAGTTCTGCCGGATACAAGGTGAAAGGTGCGGACGACAAGCAGTACCTGCTCAGGGTCCGGGACATGATCACATTTGTCCGGAGCAACTTTGGTGCGCCAGAAAAAGCTGTTTCCCCATCGGGAAAAGACGTGACGTCAGATTTCAAGGGCCTCAAAGGGATCTTGGTGTTCTCCGTGACAGGCTGGGGTGATGCGACCGGACACGTCACTCTTTGGAATGGTTCTGACTGCGGAGACCATTGCTACTTCGTACATGACCACCCCACCGTCTCCACCACCATGGTCCAGTTCTGGGAGCTGAAATGAAAGCGCTCATGTTTTCTCTGCTGATGGGTCTGAGCATCAGTTCCAGCTGGGCCGACATTCGCGAATCAAGGTCCCAACTGGCCGCGTATGGTACTGCTTACTGCATGAGTCGATTGGGGGCTGGCCCCATCAAGGTCGAAGCCGACATGGCCATGAACGGGTACTTCCAGTTGTCAAGCTATGAGAGCGAGGACGCATACCGCGCAGTTCGCCGTCATATCGACCAAGCGGTTCCCAACCCAATCCCCGTCTATCAGACAACCGGAAAAGCTGCTGTGCTGATGGTTTGCCTGGGTCTTGGTCAGCACCCAGATTTCTTGAAACTCGTTCGCCAACAAGATCGTCACCTGCCGAATCGAACCACAAAGCGTCGATAACTGCTGAAGATTGCTTTCGATATGACCATTGCCTCTGCTGCGCTTTCACCATTCTCGGGCACCGTCCCCACCGGCCCCGACCTCTCCTTCTCCCCAGCCTTCGACCAGATCGCCGAGTTGCGGCGCTTTGACGACCCGACGCTGGACCAGGGCGAGTGGGTGCGCGACATCAAGAGCGCCGACTGGCCCGCTGTCTCGCGCCTGTGCGCCGACCTGCTGTCCACCCAGACCAAAGACCTGCGCCTGGCTGGCTGGATGACCGAGGCACTCTCGCACACCCGCGGCTTTGCCGGCATGGCCCAGGGACTGGAGGTCTGCGCCGGTCTGTGCGAGACCTTCTGGGATGCCCTGCATCCGCAGCCCGATGAGGAAGCCCCGGTGGATGAGCCGGGTGAGCGTTTCGAGCAGCGCATCGGCAACCTGTCGTGGTTGCTGGGGCAGGTCGCGGAACTGGCGCAGACCCATCCGCTGATCGTGGGCAAGGCCGACGGCCAGGCGTTCGGACGCCGCATCATCGAGGCGGTGCGTTCGCGCAAGCCGTCCGAGGCGGATGCCGATCTGGAGCCGAACGAAGCGCAGATCGCGCTGGCGCTGGCGCAGACGCCAGGTGATGCGCTGCGCGCCTCTCTCGACGGCACACAGGCCGCACTGGACGCGCTGGCGCGCTTGCAGGCGGTGGTCGATGCACAGCTTGGCGTGGAGGGGCCGAACTTCAGCAACGCGCGCACGGCCTTGCAGGACACGCAGCACATGCTGGGGCGCTTTGCCAAGGAGCGTGGGTTGCTGCAGACCGGCGTGGACGATATCGCCTCATCACCGAGTGCTGATGTGCCGCAAGCCGCAACCTCGGCAGGTGCAGCCGCGTTCACCGGTGGTGCGCCCGCCACGGCATCGAGCCCTCGCGCTTTCGGGG
>NZ_JASJOY010000188.1:0-26769 GCF_031426985.1 Hydrogenophaga sp. | reverse complement strand
GCCCGCCACGCGGGCGCAGGCGCTGGCGCAGCTGCGCCAGGTGGCCGAGTTCTTCCGCCGCACCGAGCCGCACAGCCCGGTGGCCTACCTGGCCGACAAGGCCGCCAAGTGGGGCGAGGTGCCGCTGCACCAGTGGCTGCGCAGCGTGCTCAAGGACCAGGCTTCGCTGGCGCAGATCGAAGAGCTGCTGGGCGTGGAGCCGCCGTCCGACCACTGATGCGCCCCGGGCGGGCGGCCTGTGCGCCGCTGCCCCGTTGCACACACCACCAGGCTCAGGGCATCACCTTGAACTCAATGCGTCGGTTCTTCGCCCGGCCTTCGGCCGTGTCATTGCTCCCCAGGGGCTGGTCCGGCCCCATGCCCACGGTGAAGATGCTGGCCGGCGGCAAGCCGTTGCCCGCCAGGTAGTTCTTCACCGACGCGGCACGGTCTCGGCTGAGGGCCACGTTGGACTGCCGCAGCCCGGAGGCGTCGGTATGACCGATGACCTGCACCTTCTTGCCCCCCAGTCCCTTGAGCACCGGCACCAGCTCGTCCAGCACCTGGCGCCCCACCGGGGTGAGCACCGCGCTGCTGGATTCGAACTCCACGATCTTGCCCTCAAGCACGCTGTCGATGCGCGCCTGCGGCGCCTCGCCCACCGAGAGCCGGTTGTTGACGGTGTAGGTCGGGTTGAGGCTGGCGCTCAGGTGGGCCGCGATCTTTTCGCGCGTGGCGGTGCTGTCGGCCTCGCCCACCAGCTCCACCGAGTTGCCGCTGATCTTGAGGTGCCCACGCTGCACGTTCTTGAGATCGGCCGTGACCAGCTTCTTCACGTTCTCGGCCCAGTTGGGCGGCGCACTGGTGGCCGCCACGCCCAGCTGGTCCACCACCCGTTCACGCCCGTAGACCTCGCGCACCTTGCTCAGGATGGCCTGGCGCGTGGCTTCGTCGGGCACGACGCCCGACACCACCACCGGCCCACGGGTGGCCGGTGCGGCGGCAGCATCAGGCGCCAGCGCCGGGGCCGACGGTGCGGCCGGCACCTGCGCCTGGGCCATGGCGGACAGGGCCACACCCAGGGCCGCAGCACAGCCCGCACGCAGCAGACGGTTTGGAATGGACTTCATGCGTCAGCTCCCGAGAAAGGCTTCTTGAAATGAGATCAGCACCTGCGCCAGCGACATCTGGGGCATCAGCAGGTAGCTGGAGAGTTTTTTGAGCGCGTAGTCGTTGGCCACATAGGGCTCGACCCAGGGCGACTCGTTCAGCGAGAGGAACACGCTGTCCGTGACGCGCGGATCGAACAGGCCCTGCAGCACGTTCGCGGCGCCGGCCGAAAAACCGATCATCAGGCTGGGCCGGTGGTTCAACCCGCGCGGCAGGAACAGCGTGAGGTCGTAGGGGCTGCGCGCGAGAAAACGCGAAATCACGTCCATCCAGAACGTGGCGACCGCAAAGCGGGCGAAGTCTTCGCGCGGCAGGGGCAGGCGCAGGCCCTTTTCGATCGGCTGCCCCACGCTGTTCATGACCGGCTGCAGCAGCAGTCCCAGGGCCAGCAGAATCTGCCGCACGTCCATGGGGGCTGCGCCGTTGCTGAGATCCTGCACCAGGGCCGCCAGCGTGGTCGTCTCCAGAAAGCGCTGGTACTGCTGGCGCGCGTCTTGCGCCGACAACGGGCCAGGCACCTGCGCCTGCCCCAGATCACCCAGCACGGCGGGCACGTCGGCTTCACCCGCCTGGCGGGCCTGCAGGGCTGCGGCGGACAGCTGCTCCCAGGCCGGTTGCAGCATCAACGGTCCCAGGGCCAGCAGGTCGCTGCCGTTGCCCGACTCGATCGCGCAGGCCGTGAGGAACGGGAAACGCCGGCCCGAGAGGTCGGCGCTGGGCACGATGTGACCGGCCACGGCGGTGTGGCGGTGCGGGCTGACCATGGCGAAATGGGCGGCGTCGGCTTGGTCGTAGATCGTCTTCCAGTGCGCGTCTTCGGCCATCAGTTCGATGCCCGAGCTCAGCCACCGGTCCAGCGACTGGATGAGCGCCGGGTGCGCGCCGCTGCGCACGAAGTCGCCTCGGCTGGGCAATTTGCCGAAAAACAGCATGGGCAAGGTCTGGCTCATGTCACTGCCCCGCTGCGGTGGTGGTGGCCACCGGGGTGGGGCTGGCCCCACCGGCGACCGCGGCGGTCACCGCGGGCACGGCCGGGCCGCCCGCGATCTGGGCCGGCAGGCTCAGGCCCAGCAGACCGCTCGAACCGCGCGCCTGTCCTTCACCCGACGACTGTGCGGTCGCGCCCGGCTGGGAAATGATGCGCAGCTGCACCGTGACCGAGAAGCCGTCCTTGCTCCAGGTCAGTTCGTTGGTGCCGTCGGCGGCCTTGCTCTTCTTGGCTGCGGCGAACAGGCGCTCCAGCCCGAAGCGGCCCGGCTCGTTGAAGATTTCGATGGTGCGACCGTCGTTGGTGGTGGCGCTGACCCGCGCGCCCGGCGTGCCCGCCGGGTTGGGCCAGAGGAAGTTGGCCCAGGCCGCGGCCATGTTGCGGTAACGCATGGTCTGACCGTCGATCTCCAGCGTGTACTCCAGCAGGCCGGGCGCACCGGCCGGCAGCACCTGGAAGACGGTCTGCGACCCACCGGCCCCGCCAGCAGCAGCACCGGCTGGCGTTGCCTGCGCGCCGCCCGAAGCGCCTTCCAGCGGTGCCACCCAGACCGGGAAGCCGCGCACGAAGTCGTCGCCCAGGCGGATGCCCACATCGGCCCAGGTCCGCGCCACGATGGTGTCGCCACGGCGCACCACCAGGGCGCCCAGGCCTTCGTTGGCGAACTTGGCGATGGCCCCCTCGGCACCGAAGATCTTGGCGATCTCGGTCGGCGCGGACTCGATCTTGGACGCCTTGTCGAACGGGTACTTGTTCGCCAGGTTGCGCGCAAACGGCTCGTGCACCTGCGCCACCCAGATGCGGTTGAGCTCGGTTTCCACCGGGCGCGTCATGACGCCAAAGGCCTGCACCAGCGGGCGCACCAGCAGCGGCCGCAACGAGGCGCGCGCCTTGTCGGGCATGCCCACCAGCATCTGCTCGTCCACGTACTTGAGCACCGTGGCCAGCTCCGAATTGCCTTCGTTCAGGGTGTCGGCCATCAGCGCCTTGACGGCGGGCCCCGGGTCGCCCTGGTTCTTGATCTGGTTGAACTTGGAACGCACCTTGCCCAGCGCTTCCAGGTAGCCTTTCATCAGGGTCGGGCTGTTGTCGCGGGACATCATCACGCGCTGCAGGGCGGCAAATTCCTTGCCGATCGGTCCCATGGGAATGGCCGCCTCACCCGCCGTGAGGTTGACGTTCACGTCCACGCGCGAAGGCGCCTGGCGCAGGATGGTCTGCTTGAACCAGACCATGAACCCAGCCTGACTGCGGCCCAGCCGCTCGTTCAGGATCGAGGGGTTGTCCCACGAGGTCTGGTCGTACAGCGCCTCCATCAGCTGCTTGACGGGCGAACGGTTCGCGTCGCCGAGCTGGTCCATGTGCCGCACGGCGTCGTCGAAGCTCTGGAACTCCACCACGTTGATGCCCTGCAGGAAGCGCTGCCACTCGGCCACGTATTCCTGCTTGTACATCTCGGTCAGGGTCTTGCGGATCTGGTCCGGGCTGCCTTCGAGCGAGAGGTCGTCGCGCGAGGAGGTCTTGAGCACCCAGTCCACGCTCTGCAGCTCTTCGTTGGCCGCCTTCTTGAACGCCTCTTCGATGTAGTCGTTCCAGGCTTCCTTGGTGAAGGTGCCGGGAATGGCGTAGCTGCCCAGCACCGAGTTGAGCTCGCGCTCGCCCACCAGGCGTGCCACCGTCACCGGCGGGAAGCGCGTGGCCGCGCGCGCCTTGATGCCGCTGTACACCCGCTCACGCGCCGGCATGCCGCGCACCACGCGGCGCAGGTTTTCACGCGTCTGGTCCAGCAGGCCGAAGTTGTTCTGGATCACCGGAAAATCCGGCGACTGCAGGTTCTCCAGCGAGAACGAGATCATCTGCTCGGCGCTCTGGATCAGCCGTTCAGTGGGCATGGAGCCGCGGTTCTGCTCCAGCCAGCTGCGCCAGAAGCGCGAGATCTGGTCGGCCAGGTGACCCGATTCCATGTACTGCTTGTCGCCCAGCATCAGGTAGGTCTTGAGCGCGTTGTAGGCGTCCTCCACGTTGGTGGATGAGGCCTGCACGAAACCGTCGCTGGCAGCGGCTGCGGTCGTGGCGGTCTGCCCCGCACCGCCGCTGGCGGTCACCGACACCGCGGCCGACGCCGGCGGCTTGGTCATGGGTTGCAGCTTGCCGGCGTTCTGGTTCACCTCGGCCAGGTACTTCTCCAGGTTCGTCGTCACCGGGCCCAGCATCAGCTGCTGGACGCCCTGGAAGTACTCCTCGCGCAGCTTTTTCTCGATCGCATCGCCCTGGTACAGGCCCAGGCTGACCGACCAGGGCCGGTCTTCGCGCCACTTCTCCAGCTGGCGGATGCGGTCCTGCAGCACGTCCATGGCCTCCAGGCGCGAGGCCAGGTCCACCCGGTCGGCCTGCAGTTTCTGCGCCTTGTCCAGGTCGGCGGACGCCCCCTCCACCAGCTGGCGGTTGCCGATGTAGGCCGCGCCCCAGCCCGCCAGGGCCACGGCCAGGGTCAGCACGGCCAGGCCAAAGGTCAGCGCGCGCAGGCGCAGCTTGGTTTTGCTGGTGTACTGGCGCACCAGGTTCTTGTCGGCAAAGATGACCTTGGAGAACAGTTCCTTGAGGAAGAAGGGCTCGCCGATGTGCGCCACTTCGGCGGCCGCGGCGCCCGGCGGCGTCAGCTCGAACTGCTCGGTCATGGACTGGTTGACGCGGCTGAAGGCCTCGCCCTCCTGCACCGCACTGGTGAAGTAAAAGCCCCGGAACACCGGCTGGAACTGGTAGGGGTTTTCTTCGAACAGCGTGGCCAGGAACGAACGCAGCGCCGGCTTGATGGTGGCGAATTCGAGCGGGAACGACAGGATGCCCGGCGCCATGCCTTGGCCGCGGTTGAGCGACATGGTCGAGAGCATCTGTTCGGTCAGCCCCTCGCGCAGTTCGTCAAAGCGCTGGTCGAACTGCTCCACCACGTCGGCCTTCTGCTCCGGGTCGTAGGGCAGCGTGGCACCCCAGACCTTGCCGCGCTCGCGCTCGTCGCAGGCGTCAAAGAACGCCTGGAAACCCGGGATCAGGTCGGCCTTGGTGAACAGCACGTAGACCGGCGCGAAGATCTCCAGCGTCTCGGTCAGTTCCTGCACCCGCTGGCGCAGGTTCTTGGCCAGCTGGATCGCCGCGTCCGGCCGCGAGCCCGAGAGTTCGGCCACGCTGACCGCGATGATCACGCCATTGATGGGCGCCTTGCTGCGGTGCTTCTTGAGCAACGACAGGAAGGCCATCCACTCGCTGCGGTCTTCCTCGTGCACCGAATAGCGGCCCGCCGTGTCCAGCAGGATGCCCTCGGTGGTGAAAAACCAGTCGCAATTGCGGGTGCCGCCAATGCCCTGGATGATGTTGCCCGCGTTGTCCGCGAACGGGAATTTCAGCCCCGACTTGACCACCGCCGTGCTCTTGCCCGCCGCCGGGTTGCCGATCACCATGTACCAGGGCAGTTCGTACAGCGCCGAGCGGCCCGTGGTCTGCCCCAGCTTGGAGGTCTTGATGGTCTTGACCGCTTCGCCCATGCGCGAGCGGATGGCGTCGAACTCCGCCTGCCCCTTGCCCGGCGTGAACTTGCGCGCGTCTTCTACGTCGTCGTCGATGGCCTTTTCCAGCGCCTTGCTGGCGCGCCAGGCGCGCCAGCGTTTGAAGGCCCAGACCAGCCCCCAGATCAGCAGGAGCACCGCCAGCGCGATGCCGGCGTAGATCAGCCCGACCTCGATGGCGCTGGCGCCCAGGAACAGGAAGGCGACCAGCGCCACGATCCCGATCACGCTCAGGGTGCGCATGTCAAACACGATGGACCAGAAACGATTCATTGCTTGCTTTCGAAAATGCCAGGACCCCGCGCGGCGCGCGCTGGGTCGTCATGGGTGGCGGCGGAGCCCGCCGTGTCAGGCCGCTGCGTCATCGCCTTCGTGCGGTGGTTGCAGCACCAGCGCCATGCGCAGGTGCGCATCGGACATGCCCAGCGCCAGCGTGGGGTTCTTCATTGCATGCACCGCCTCGGCCGCAGCAGCCAGCACCAGCAAGGCGCTGGCCGCGCCGGTGTGGCCGGTGACCTTGCCCAGCAAGCGCATGTCTTCGACCGGGTCCAGGTGGGACAGGGCCTCCACGGCCATGCCGTACAGCTCGGTGCTGCGGGGCGAATGCAGGTCGGCGTCGCACACCAGCATGGCCAGGTCCGCCGGGGCGACCTGGGCCGCCACCAGCGCCTGCTCCAGCGCTTGGGCCAGCTCGCGGTGGCGCACCCGTCCGGGCGATTCGATGGGTTTGTCCCGCCGCAGCAGCGCAGGCCGGTGCAGCCGCACCGTGCGCACCTCCATGTCGGCCGGCGGCACCCAGTCGGCCGGCGCCAGCAACAGCGCCGCCGCCGCCTCGCCGGGGATGCACCCGCCAGGGCACGTGGTGGCGTCGTACAGGCGCTGGGCGGCGGCCAGCGCATCCACGCGCTCGCCCGTCAGGTCGCTGTCGCAGGCCGCCACCAGCAGCCAGGGACTGCGGCCAGCGCCGTGGCTCATCTGGTCGGCCCGCAGCCACAGCGCTTCGCCGCTGCCGGCCAGGCTGGTCACGGCCATCGCGTAGCCGTCCGCCAGGCCGCCCTGTTCGCCCTGCAGGCAGCGTTCGGCCCAGGCGCGCGCCAGCGCCTGATCGAACGCCGACCAGTGCTCGGGCCAGCCCAGCAGCACCCGCAGGCCGGGCAGCGCAGGCCGCTGCGCCGGGGGCAGGCGGTCGATGGCCGCGCCGCCATCGGCCAATGCGTTGCGTTGTGCCTGGTGCAAGTCCAGCAGCCAGTCGCGCTGCGCCGCCAGCGGACCCTTGAGCGCGGCCAGCGCGCGCAGCACCTGCTCGCCCGGCTCGTGCTGGGGCCCACCGGTCACCTGCTGCCGCACGGCAGGCAGCAGGGCTTCGAGCTCGGCGCGCACCGTCTCCAGGTCCAGCGCCGGGTCGGCCATGCGCGCGCACAGCACCGGCAGACCATCGTCGTTGGTCAGCTCCTGGTCGGGGCGGGGCAGCGGCTTGCCAGCCGCGGCGGCTTCCAGCAGATCGCCTGCCTGCTCACCCGCCACACTGTGGGCCTGGGCCAGCACCAGCTGCACCACGGCGTGGCGCGCCTGCGCCTCGGCGCCACCGGCCGCGTCCGCACCGCCTGCGGGTGCCTCGTTCGCCCCCCCCGCTGCGGCAACGGCGGAGGCTGATCGGCCCGCGGCGCCGCGCTGCCAGGCCCACCGCAGGCCCAGCAAGGCCAGCGCCACGGCCAGCGGCAACAGCCCTAGGTACAGCACCAGGTCCGACACCTCGGCACTGTGCCCCGTGCGCTGCCACCACCACAAAACGCCCACCCAGGTCAGGCAGCACACCGCCACCAGAAAGGCCAGGGCCCGAAAAAACGTGCTCAATTGAAAAGACTTCCTGTCCCGACGCGCCGGCGCGCGGCCTGGCGGTCATGTGTCAATACGGAGGCCGGTGGTCCACCCCAGCCCGACGAAGCGGTCAGTCGACCGCGTTGGCTTGCGAGGACAGGAGCGTGGCGCCGCAGGCGGTCTTGTCGCCATGCCGCGCGGCGGGTTGCCCGTCGATGATGCAGGTCGGATCGCCCGAAACGATCACGGTCGTGCCGCCGTGCCCGCGCTTGGGACAGGTCACTTTGTCGCCCACGCGGGCGATGGACTTGCCATCGACGGTGCTCACCGGCGAGCCTTGCACCACCACGCCCCCGTGGCTGGTCCTGTCCCCGATGAGGATGAATGGTTTTCCCATGTTCTGACTCCCTTGAATCCCAATACCTCTGCCGACGCTGCACCCCTGGCGCAGCGCCCCTGCCCATCAAAAGGCGTAACCGACGGCCGGCGCCTCTTCGGTGGCGCGCCGCAACACACCGGGGCGTCGCAGTTCGACGTGCCCCAGGTCCTTCAATTTTTTCCAGCCACCGCCCCAGGTCAGGCCCAGCGATGCCGACACTTCGCCGTACAACTCGTAGCCGCGCATGGCCCACGGATCGCGCTCTGAAATCACCACCTGGCCCATGCGCAAGAAGGCGCTGTCGGCCGCAAGACCAAACTGGTGGTAGCTGCGAAACGCCCCCGCCTGGGTCACATGTCCGCCCATGGCGGCCAGCTGCTCCTGGCGCTGCGGGCTGCGGTAACCCTCGATCAGCACCATCTCGTAACCGTGTTGCTCGCGCATGATGCGAAACACCATGAGCAGGCGCTGGGCGAATTCCGCGTCCAGCAAAGCCCAGTCGCGGCTGGCAAAACGCACCATGGGGCGCGCCAGTTCCACCTCGCGGGTGGTGAAGACCTCGGGCGGCAGGGGGGCCGGTGGCGTCAGGCGTTCGCCGGCCAGCAAGGCGGCAATGCGCTCGTCCTGGATGCGCACATCGGTGTGGTCAAAGGTCTCGATCTGGTACCAGTGCCGCCAGCCCACGGCAAGCAAAGGCAAAACCACCAGCACGGCCAGGGCCGCCAGCACCACCCACACGTGGCGTGCCAGCCAGGCCACCACGGTCACCCCCAACCGCTGACCGCTGCCGCCGGCCTGGGCCGCACCCTGCTGGCCGGCCCGCTGCGCCTGGCGAACCCAGTGCGACAAACGGTCCGATCCGCGTCGCCAACCACCCAGGGCGGCCGAACGGGCCCCGGGCAGGAACACCAATGCCAGGCCTGTCGAGACCAGCACAAAGTACCCCCCTAGAACCCAGATCATTTCCACAAGCAGTATTTTGAACTATCCAGACGCCGCTTTTCGTCCACTCGATAGGTCTTCTTGAGTATGCCAAAATCATCGGGTCAGCCGTCGGTCCGGGCAAAATGCCGGGCAAACAACAAGCAAGGGGGGATTGCCCATGGGCACATCCGAAATCAAGATCAGCCAAGCGCCTGAGGCACTGTCACGCCCCAGTCTGTTGAGCACGGGTGCGCCCAGCGCCGACCACAACATCCTGGACGCCATGGCCGGCCGCAGCGAACGTGCCGGGGCCGGCCCGAGGCCACGGCGCCTGTGGTGGTGGCTGCTGCCGCTGCTGGCCGCCACCGTCTGGGGCATTTCAACCCAGCTGTCTCGCCCCCCCGCCGAGCGTCTGGCGCCCACAGCCGCCGTGCAACCGGCCAGCCCGGCCCCAGCGGCCGTCGTGACCGCACCCGTCCCCGTCGCGGCGGACCCTGCGTCCACCAGCACGGCCCAGGCAACGGCAACCCTCCCGGCAAACGGCGCGTCGCCCGATCCGTTCAATGCGTTGGCGGGCGCACCGGAGACGACCCCAGCCCAGCCGGCGAGCAACCCTCAAACAAACCCGTTGACCGGCCTGCAGGCGGCCGTGGCCACGCCCGCAGCCACACCGATGCCGCCCCAGCCGGCACCGTCGACCGACAAGCCCTCGAACACCACCGTCGCCAGGCAGAAACCCGCCGCCCCCCATGCCAAGGTGGTGACCCAGGCCGCAGCGCCCTCACAAAGCAAAACCACCACCGCCGCCGCGCGCAAGACACCCGCCCCCAAGACCCATGTCCAGGCCGGCGCGACACAGAAGCAACAGACCAGGCCCACCGCCAGCGCGAAAGCCGGCACGCGCGACCCTGACGTGGAACTGCTCAGCGCCATCATGAAACACCTGGGCAGCGGCAAGGGCGCCGCGGACGCAGCGGCGCCAACCCGTTCGCCCCAGACGATTGCCGAGCTGGTCAAGTCCTGCCGCACCAAGGACGCCATCGAAGCGCTGCTGTGCCAGCGCCGCATCTGCGAAGGCTCGTGGGGCAAGGCGCAGGCCTGTCCCAGGGAACAGGCGCCCAACGCGGCCAAAACCGCGTCGCCGACCTGAGCCCCTCCGCCCCCTGCACCCGAACCGCCCCAACAGCGACGCCCATGCCAGCGACCGACCCCATCACCTCCACCCTGCAGGACGCGTTCAGCGCCCTGTTCAGCAGCCACACCCGCCTCTACCGCCTGCAGGCAGACGGCGAGGCCAGCGGCCTGCTGGTCGAGAGCTGGAGCCAGCGCGAAGCGCTGAGCCAGCCCTGGGAACTGCAGATTTCGGCGCTGTCCACATCGGCCACGCTGGACCTGCGCGCCCTGCTGGGCCAGCGCGTCACGCTGCTGACCACCCTGGCCGACGGCCGCAGCGAGCACCCGCGCAGCGGCATCGTCACCGCCGCCAGCGCGGTGGAATCCGACGGCGGCTTTGCCCGCTACCGGCTCACCGTCCAGCCCTGGCTGGCCCTGCTGGCGCACGGTGCGCGCAGCGCGGTCTGGCAGGAGAAGTCGGTGGTCGAGATCATCGACAGCGTGCTGGGCGCCTACAGCGCCCACGCCGCCTGGGCCTGGAGCCCCTGCGCCAGCCAGCATCTGCAGCAAAGCCACCAGGGCGGCCTGCGCAGCACCACAGTGCAGTACCGCGAGAGCGACCTGGCCTTCGTCTCGCGCATCCTGGCGCGCGAAGGCCTGGTCTACCGCTTCGAGAGTGATGAGGCCGCCCAGAACGCCACGCCTTTGGGCCACAAGCTGGTCATCCTGGCCGACACCACCCAGGCCGCCAGCACCCCCGAAGACGCCACGTCTTGTGCTGCCGGCGGCATCCGCTTCCACCGCGCCTCGTCGCAAGAACAGCAGGACGCGATCCAGGTGCTCGGTGGTCTGCGCCAGTTGCAAGCCGCCGTCTCCAGCACCCTGGTATGGGACTACAAGCGCAAGCAGGGCGTGGCCGCCAGCGTGCCCACGGCCACGGCCTTTGCCGGCCCCCACGCGCCGCGCCTGGTGCAGTTCGAGCCCGAGGCCGACTACCGCTTTGCCGACGAAGCCGACGCCCAGCGCGCCATGACCCTCGCGCAGCAGGCGCTGGAAGCGCGCCACAAGACCTGGATCGGCCGCTCCACCGTGCGCACCTTTGGCGCCGGCACCCAGTTCCAGCTCACGCAAAGCACGCTGGACGTGCTGGCCGCCCTCTCCGGCGGTGGCTCCGGCTCGGACCAGACGCGTTTTTTGCTGACGGCGGTGGTGCATGCGGGCATCAACAACCTGCCCAAGGACCTCTCGGCCCGCATCGCTCAGGCCTTGAACAACGCCAGCACCGACGACTCCGCCGGCCACGCCCCCCTGGCCGACTGGGTGAGCCCCGAAGTGGCCGAACAGGCCCGCAAGAGCGGCTACGGCAACAGCTTCGAAGCCATCCGCGCCTACGTGCCCTGGCGCGTGGCACTGTATGCCGACACCGGCGCCCCGCTCTACCCCAGCCCCCGCCCGGGCGGCCCGCTCACGGCCACCGTGGTCGGCCCCGACGGCGCCACCTCAGCTTCGGGCGCTGGCGAGATCCACACCGACCGCCTGGGCCGCATCCGCATCCGGTTTGATTTCCAGGCCGGCGAAGCGCAGACACTGCCTGCGTCCATGGCCGCCCAGACCAGCAACGCCAGCACCTGGGTGCGCGTGATGCAGCGCTTTGCCGGTGCCGGCATGGGCTGGCAGTTCATCCCCCGCGTGGGGCAAGAGGTGCTGGTGGACTTCGTCGATGGCCAGATCGAGCGGCCCATCGTCATCGCCGCGCTGTACAACGGCCAGGGAGAAGCGGGCATTGCCCCGACGCCCGGCGGGCAAGGAGCCCAGTCCGACACCAGCGCCCTGGCCCAGAGCAGCGACCACCGCCCCGGCGCCCAGGGCAACCGCATCGGCAACGGCCACAGCCCGGCCTGGCACGGCAGCGGATCGGCAGCGGCGGCTGCCGGCTCGAACGGCCAGGCCAACGCCAGCGCGCTGGGCGGCATCAAGACCCAGGAGTTCGGCGGCCAGGGCCACAACCAGCTGGTGCTCGACGACAGCGCGGGCCAGCTGCGCGTGCAGCTGGCCACCACCCAGCACGGCACACAGCTCAACCTGGGCCACCTCATCCACCAGGCCGACAACCACCGCGGCAGCCTGCGCGGCGCCGGCTTCGAACTCAGGACCGACGCCTACGGCGCCATCCGCGCCGCCAGCGGCGTGCTGCTCACCACCTACGGCCCCACCGGCACGGGCGGCAGCGGCGCGGGTGAGGCCACGGGCGAGCCGGCGCTGGACAACGCCGCCGGCATCGCCCTGGCCGCGCAACTCAAGACCCTGGGCCAGAGCCTGAACCAGGCCGCCAGCACGCACCAGACAACGAAGCTGGCCGCGCAGGTGGGCAGCGGCCAGGCTGGCCAGAGCAGCCTGGGGCCGGCAGGCGTCAAACCCGAGGCCGCCCTGGCGGCCTGGCACACCAGTCTCAAAGGCATGGTGCAAGGCGCCCACTTTGAAGGCGCCCAAGGCGACGCCGCGAACAAGACCACCACCACGGCCCCAGGCAACATCCCCAGCCCGGCCGATGCGGTGGTGGCGCTGCAAGCGCGCGCCGGCTGGGCACAGGCCGCCGGGCAGGACGTGCAGATCAGCGCGGCCGAGAACATCACCACCGCCAGCGGGCAGGACAGCCACTGGGCCACGGGTGGCGCCTACCGCCTGCACACCGGCCAGAGCATCGGAATGCTGGCGGGGGCGGTGCAACCGGGCAGCGAAGCCGTCGGCAAAGGCATCACATTGATCGCAGCACAGGGCGACACCCAGATCCAGGCCCAGAGCGACACCCTGCAGATCGCGGCCAAGCAGCAGCTGAGCATCCAATCGGAAACGGCCAACATCGACTGGGCCGCCGCCAAGAAGATCACCCTGGCCACCGCTGGGGGTGCCTCCATCGTCATCGAGGGCGGGAACATCACCGTGATGTGCCCGGGGACGATCACGGTGCAGGCCAGTAGCAAGGCATTCAGCGGGCCGGCGGGGGTGGGCTATTCGATGCCTGTCTTGCCCAAACAAGTCTGCGTGGCTTGTTTGCTGAAGGCTCGTGCAGCCGGATCGTCTTTCGCTGTTCGGTAGTACAGCCATGCAGACTTTTTCCAGCTTCGTTGCGGAGGCCTTGGCGAAAGGACCTACCACTGGACGACACCATTACCTCGTGGTGGACTTGGCAGTGGCCGAAGGACAAGACATGTCCAAGGAGCTACGGATCACCACCGGCGCGATCGACATCCTCACGGGAGAAACCTGTCGGTGGCGAGACTGCGCCAGCCCCGTGTTGCTGGCCCTCCCCGGCCAAGGGTTCGGAGCGGCTGCAGCCATGGCAACTGAGCGCGCCCTTGAAAAATGGCGGTACGCCAACGCCCTTGCCTATATCGAAAGCGTTCAGCCCTTCGCGAATATGTGCCGCTCGCTGCAGGCCAGGACAGAAGCGTTACTGCCCCAGAACATGGAGGTCCTGCTCCGGTTCTTTGATACCCGTGTTTTGACCCGATTGCTGACGTTGCTGCCTCCAATCCAAAGACGGCTCTTCTTGTCCGCTGGTACGACCTGGGCCTTTCCAGATCGCTGGGGGCACCTACAGATCGAGCGTCAAGAAGCCCAGGAAGACAGCTTTGTGCGACCGTTGCAAATCGACAAGCAGCAGGAAGCGGCTTTGATTGACGCGGGCGATGCGGATGCGGTGGTGGACACTCTGCTGAATCAGGGGACGCCAAAGCTTGAGTTCATGCTGCCACCTCATCAATACGAAAAAGTAAGCGACGCGCTGGCGCAAGCCAAGGCGTGGCGGATAGAAGTATTTAGCGAACAGGTGGCTTTTTGCTCCCTGTGCCTAGAGCTCGGCCAAGACTTTGCAGAGAAGGCGCCATGGAACCAATGGTTGCTGGACGTTCGATCCGGGAAGAAAAAGTTCAGCGATATGTTGGCCGCCGCCTCTGAGGGAGATAGCAATTGAACAATGAGCCAGCCGAAACTACCGGACGATGGGGCGTCGCAGCGTATTTCATCTCCAGTCTACTGGCGGCGGGTCCGATTGCCGCACATGTGGCGAAAACAATTATCAACGCCCAACACGCCTCTAACTTTGAGGGTGCGCGCGGTTATGCCGTGGTGATGTCTGTTCCGCCCATATTTCTGTTCTGCGTACTGCTGTTCTGGGTGGCTTACCTGTGGATACGACAGTGGCCGGTCGCGATCTACGTTGTCACGCTGACCTTTTCTGCTTTGTCCGTTCCCACCTTCCGGCTCTTTGCAGATCTGCTTTGAACTTTTAAGACGCGAAAACCCATAAAAATGAAATTCAATCAGCTGCTGCGCGTTCTCCTTGTATGGCTATTTCTGGCGCTGACAAGTGCATGCAATTCACAGACCGAAAGAGCGGCACCTAGTGGGGCGCAAAAGAACACCCGAGTTAACGACCCATTTCGCAGCTACAGCCTCACACTGCTGGGCTACAACTACACCGACCATGAAATCGGCAGCTTTGAGGTCAATGGGCAGGGAGGCGGAAATCTCGAGGTCAGTGAAGGCGTGAATGGCGGCGGAGGACGTATCTGTTGCGTCACTGTCTACAGCCCCATGCCACAAGCCCAACCCGTCACTATCAAATGGAATCCCATCGACGACAAGTGGTGCGAGCAGACGGTGATGCTGGCGCCGCCGTTGCCGGCCAAACCCGAAAACTTTGAGGTGCACTTCTATCCGGATGGTCAGATCGAGGTGGCGGTGAGCGAAGGCATGGGATCGGACTCGAGGATGCTGTTGCCCGCCAAGCACCGCAATAGCCGCCACCAAGACGAAAGCCAGAACGTCGACAACAGCTCCAAGTTTGCGAGGTGCCGAATTGGCTACCAATGAAATCCACACCCCGATGACCCAGCGCGCTGACTCGCTGGGCTTTGCCGCCGCCGGCACGCCGTTGAATGCGGCTCCTACAGAGCGCGCCGCCCGCCCGGCGCAAGGGCGCTTGCAGGTGGCTGTCAGCAACGCCAATGCCGCCGCGCTGCAGGCCAGCCTGCGGACGGCAGCTATCAGCTGCCAGCAGTGTCTGACGTTGGCCTTTTTCTTTGATGGCACCGGGAACAACCTGGAGGCCGATGTGGGGACACTTCAACACAGCAACGTGGCCCGGCTGTATGAGGCCCATTCCAAAGACGACAAGACCACCGGCCGCTATCGCTTCTACATTCCGGGTCTTGGCACCTATTTCAGGGAAATCGGTGACCCTGGTGGTACCAGCCGCGGACTCGGCATGGGCCACATGGGACAGGACCGTCTGGACTGGGCATTCAAGGAGTTTGACAAGGTGGTCAAGGAAGCCGAAGCCCGGGCCCAGAACCCAACCAACAAAATCATCAGCATCAAGGTCGGCGTCTTCGGGTTCTCGCGCGGAGCCACCGCAGCACGGGCCTTTGTCCGCGATCTCGCTGCACGCTGCCACATGAAAGACGGGCAGCATTGCCTGAAAGCCGGCGGGCATCCGGTCGAGGTTATCTTTCTGGGCATTTTTGATACGGTGGCATCTGTAGGCTTGCCCATGAGCGCCAACAACACGCCGGGAGCAACCACCGCAGGCTGGTACAACACCGCCACCACGCTCAAAGTGCGCGCATCGTCCTCTGGAACCACCACGTTGGCTTTTGGTGAGCCCGGTGCCGACCCTGCGCCCGGCTCCGCAGATGGTCATGCCGACTGGGCGGATGGCTTGCAGGTGCCAGCACCTGACTTCGTGAAACGTTGTGTGCACATGGTGGCTGGTCACGAAATCCGCAACTCATTTCCGCTGGACAGCGTGCTCGATGGAACCCGCTACCTCGATGGGGTCTCGGAAATGGTGTTCCCCGGCGCCCACTCCGATGTGGGTGGCGGCTATCAGCCTGGCGAAGGCGCGCGCAGTGCGCACTACGGTGAAATGTTGAGCTTAGTTCCGCTCAAAGCTATGCATGCGGCGGCGCGGGACGCGGGGGTACCGTTTGATTCAATCTCGACACTGATGGGAGCCGCTGCTCGGATCAAAAAATCCTTTGCTCTCGATGACGAAGGGGCAGCCAAGTTCGCCGAAATGAGCCAGCTTTGGAGTACCTACATGCTGGCCGCTGGCAGTGGCGGGCGCGACATTGGCAAGGAACTTTTGGCGCACAACGCCTGGTACCTGCGCTGGAGGTTCTTCAACGCTCGACGCAACCAGAACGCCAATGGTCGGGGGCCAGATGTCTCTACTGTGGCACAACGCGAACCAGGTTTTGCGGCAGAGCGCGGGCGCCTAGAAAGGACCATGAATGAGACGAAGGCAAAACTGAATCAAGCATCACAGGAGCTTTCGCGCGCAGAAGCTGCTCTGAGTTCAGCCAACTATGGAAAAACCAGATTTGGAACACCCATTGCGTCAGGCGTACAAGAGCGCGTAGAGGCAGCCAGGGTCAAAGAAAAAGCCGCTCAGGACGCGTACCTGCGTGACAAGTCCAAGCTGGATACCTTCGCAAACGACAGAGCTCTCGTCGGCGACCTGAATGCGTATGACATCCAGTTGATTCAAGATGCGCAGGCCATCGTGTCCCGTCTGAAATCTGATCCCAAGCTGAAACTGCGACCACATTACAAGAACCTGGTGGACGCTTACAACGCGCACTACGTTCAGAAGAAACCGCTTGATGAAAACATCGCAGCGTTCTTTGACAGGTACGTACACGACTCGCTGGCGGGCTTTGCCAAGGACGCGACATTACCTTCAGATCCGCGTGTGATCTATGTCGGCGGAGATAACAAACTGCGATACGCCACCCTACCTGGTGAACCGGGTTCCCGGAGGTCAATGGCTGCGTGAAGGAACGACAGTCGTGTTGCAGGTTGCCGGCGCATTCGTAAGGCGTCCGGTAATCCCACCCTTGAGGGCGTCGGCATAAGCGGCAACGATGGTGTCCACCGAAACTTTTACGCGGACACATGTTCACCATCCGGATGGGCGTCAGATCAATATGTGTTCCCCAGCCGCTTACCGTGCCGGCAGCCCCGCTCGCGCCCAGCTGCGCGCCAGAGCAGGACATCCGAATCGAGTTGCGCCGTGGCGCCACCCACGTGTCGCGGGCCTGACCCGTCGCGACCACCGTGCTGGCGCAGCTACCGGCAACCTTCGAGCACTTCAACGAGGTGGATCCTCTCAAGAAACACCTGATAGCTGATTGATTTTTCTGGTGTTTTCAAGCGGGGTTGTCGGAGGGGATGAGCTGCATGCCCATGGCCTTGGCCTTCTGTGCGAGGTTGTGCAGGACCCGCTGGCGGTATCGCTCCTCGAAGTAGTCCTGCCCCCGGTCGGTGTATTCCTGCCCGTGGGTGAGCATGGCGTAGATCAATCGGGCCAGTTTGTGTGCCGCTGCTGTCACGGCCTTGGGTTTGTCCATGCGTGCGCACATGCGCCGGTAGTACGCGCCCAGCGCCGACTGACTCGAACGCAAGGCCGCTGCCGCCAGACGCAGCGCCTGTGCCGCACGGTTGGCGCAGCGCTTGGTTTTGCCGCTCATGACCTTGCCGCCGGTGATCTTGGTACCCGGACACAACCCCAGCCAGGAGGCGAAGTGCTTGTCGCTGGGGAACTTGCCCATGTCGGCGCCGACCTCGGAGACCACGACCAGCGCGGTGGTCACATCGATGCCGTCGATGCGGGTGAGGTCCACGCCGCACATCTGGAAGAGTTGCGTGCGCAGATCGAACTTCGGGGCATTGCGCGCCCGACCGCGCTTCTTGCCTTGGGCTGGTTCGTCCTCGCGCACATGCAGGGCAAGCAACTGCGCCTGAACCTGCGCGTCGCACTCGGCCAGCTGGGTGCCGCAGAAGTCAAACGCGTCCAGAGCCTGCTTCAGGGCGAAGAGGTGTTCGGTGCGCCAACTGCCTTGCAGGCTCTTGGCGATCTCGTCCTCGCTGGCGCGGATGCGCGCGTTCCTGAGTTTGGCCAGTGTCTGCCCATCGCGCTCGCCCGCGACGATGGCGCGCAGGATCCTCTGCCCCGTCTCGCCGGCCACGTCGGAGATGACGTTGGCCAGCTGGATGTTCATCTGGGTCAGGGCCTTTTGCATGTGCTGCACGAAGCGCCCCTGACTGCGCAGCAGCATGGTGCGCTGGCGGCTGAGCGAGCGCAGCACGCAGACCTGATCGGCCGGTCGGAAGGCGCCGTGCAGCAGACCAAAGCTCATGAGCTGCTGCAGCCACTGGCAGTCCAGCACATCGCTCTTGCGACCCGAGACGTTCTTGACGTGGCGGGCGTTGACCAGCAGCACAGTGAAGCCGCGCGATTCGAGCAGTTCGTACAAGGGTATCCAGTACACGCCGGTGGACTCCATGGCCACGGTGTCCACGTTGCAGGCGTCGAGCCAGTCGGCCAGGCGGTGCAGGTCCGCGGTGAAGCTGGCGAACTCGCGCACGGGTTCATCGTCGCGGTCTGGCGGCACGGCCACGAAGTGTGCGGCGCTGCCGATGTCGATACCGGCGGCGTTGGGGTGGGTCAGGGTGATGGCCGACTGTGTGGTGGGCCGCTTGCGTTGAGCCATGGCATCCTCCATCATGAGAAGTGGAACGTGGCACCGGCTCGGGTACGTCGTCTTGATCACTCTCTCAAACGGGATGCCTGTGCGAGGCGTCAAACGCCAAACGCAGGCTCACCAATGTCGATGACGCAGCCCATGACCACGCTAACCCGCGGGCAATGTGCACCATTGCTACATCGGTCTTCGCCGGTGCTGCGTTCCACCTTGCCATATGCAGCAGGCCAACGCCACGTGTTTCTTCGGAACGATTTGCGGCGCGGGCGGGCCGATTACTTCGCTCACCCGTCGTTGAAAATGCGCTCACCCAGAGAGTTCCGGTGGCATCAGGCTGCCCAGGCGCGCCCGTCCCCCGTCAAGGGCACGGCGTTACGTTGCGAACAGGACGGGGCCGGGAATACGAGGGGGAAGACCAAAATCAGGGACGCCTCTGTAAAGTCGCCCTACCCCTGCGCCACCCATCAAAGCTTGACGCCGGGCAAACCGTCCCGCCACTCGCCCTTCAGAGGCCACGCCATGCGTACTTTCATGACAGATCGCACACCGCCGCTGTTGGTTCGTGTGCTGCCTTTGCTGATCGGTCTGATGATGGGGGCCTGTGCCGGACCGGGGGGCACGATCCGGTCCACCGACGTGGCACCTCCCCCGGCACAGCCCGAATCTGCTTCCGGCATCCAGGCCAAGCCCGGCTGGTCGTTCAGCCGCCACGCGGTGGCTGCGGCCAACCCGCTGGCCACTGAAGCCGGCGCCCAGGTGTTGCGGGCCGGTGGCAGCGCGGTCGACGCAGCCATCGCCGTGCAGATGGTGCTCGCCCTGGTCGAGCCGCAGTCCAGCGGCATCGGCGGCGGGGCCTTCCTGCTGCACTTTGATGGAAAACGCGTGCAGGCCTTTGACGGCCGCGAAACCGCGCCCGCCGCGGCCACACCCCAACTCTTCCTGGGTACTGACGGCAAGCCCCTGCCCTTCATGGACGCGGTCGCTTCTGGGCGCTCGGTCGGCGTGCCCGGCGCCGTGGCCATGTTGGCCCTGGCCCACCGGCAGCACGGCACGCTGCCCTGGGCGCGGCTGTTCGAGCCCGCCATTGCCTTGGCCGACCGGGGGTTTGCCGTCAGCCCGCGCCTGCACAGCCTGCTGGCGAGCGAAACGGCCCTCAAGGCCGACCCGGTCGCCGCCACCTATTTCTACCGGGCCGATGGCACGCCGCACCCGGTGGGCCATGTGCTCAAGAACCCCGAGCTGGTGGCCGTGCTGCGCCGCATCGCCGCCACCGGACCCGCCGCCCTGACCGACGGCCCCGTGGCCCGCGCCATCGTGGCCAAGGTCACCCAGCACCCGGTGCGCCCCGGCACGCTGGCGCTGGACGACCTGCAACGCTACCAGCCCAAGGAGCGCGAGGCGCTGTGCTTCGACCACACCGCGGTCGCCCGGGCGCTGCGGATCTGCGGTTTCCCGCCGCCGAGTTCGGGCGCCATCGCGGTGGGCCAGATCATGGGCCTGCTGGCGCGCACGCCACAGGGTACGCAACCGCTGGCCGGCGTGCCCGGCGCCGACTGGCTGCACACCTACATGGAAGCCTCGCGCCTGGCCTTTGCCGACCGGGCGCAGTATCTCGGCGACCCGGACTTTGTCGCGCCGCCCGCTGGCCACTGGAACAGCTTGCTGGCGCCGCATTACCTGGATGAACGGGCGAAGCTGATCACACCCACTCGGGCTCCGCAGGCCAATCCCGGCCAGCTCGGCGGCGTGGCCAGCGCCTGGGCGCGCATGCCCGAGCAGCCCGAATACGGCACCAGCCACATCAGCATCGTCGACCGCTTCGGCAATGCGCTGGCCATGACGACCACCATCGAAGCCGGCTTCGGCGCGCGCCTGATGGTCAACACCGGCGAGGGCCGCGGGGGTGGCTTCCTGCTCAACAACCAGCTCACCGACTTCAGCTTCACCCCGACCGACGCGCAGGGCCAGCCCGTGGCCAACCGGGTGGAACCGGGCAAGCGCCCGCGTTCGTCGATGTCCCCCACCCTGGTGTTCGACAAGGCCTCGGGCCAGTTGCTCATGAGCGCCGGTAGCCCGGGCGGCGCGCTCATCATCCACTTCACGGCCAAGACGCTGCTGGCCACGTTGCAGGGCGGACTGTCGCCCCAGGCGGCCATCGACCTGCCGAACTTTGGCACCCTGGGGGGGCCAGTGATGCTGGAGGAACAGCGCTTCGACGCCGCCACGGTGCAGGCGCTGCGCGATCGCGGTCACACCGTCAATCAAACCGCCATGACCAGCGGCCTGCAGGCGCTGCAGCGCTCACCGTCTGGCGCCTGGCTGGGCGGTGCCGACCCGCGGCGCGAGGGCGTTGTGGCAGGAGATTGACCGGCCCAACCCGGAGCGAGGCGAACGCCCCAGAGCGCGGCGGCACCGGGTTTGCCGGGCCGCTCGCGTCACCCCCTAGACGGGGTGACGCACCGCAGGTTCGGCGCGAGAGCAATGGCCAGTGTCAGACGTCGATCGCCGACGCCGAACCCGCCCGCTTGCGCAGCTCGAACTTCTGGATCTTGCCGGTGCTGGTCTTGGGCAGGTCGCCGAACACCACGAAACGCGGCACCTTGAAGCCGGCAAGGTGCTGCTTGCAGTGCCGCACGATGTCTTCGGGCGTGGTGTGCACGCCGAACTTCAGTTCCACGAAGGCACAGGGCGTCTCGCCCCACTTGGGGTCGGGCCGCGCCACCACGGCGGCGGCCAGCACGTCGGGGTGGCGGTACAGCACGTCCTCCACCTCGATGGACGAGATGTTCTCGCCGCCCGAGATGATGATGTCCTTGCTGCGGTCCTTGATCTTGAAATAGCCGTCGGCGTACTGCACCGCCAGGTCACCGCTGTGGAACCAGCCGCCGGCAAAGGCCTCGGCCGTCGCCTTCGGGTTCTTCAGGTAGCCCTTCATGGCGATGTTGCCCTTGAACATGATCTCGCCCATGGTTTCGCCGTCCTGCGGCACCGGCTGCATGGTCTCGGGGTTCAGCACGCGCACGTCGCGCTGCAGGTGGTAGCGCACGCCCTGGCGCGCGTTCAGGCGGGCACGTTCGCCGATGTCCAGCGAGTCCCAGGCGTCGTGCTTGGCGCAGACCGTCGCCGGGCCATACACCTCGGTCAGGCCGTAGACGTGGGTGAGGTCAAAGCCCATCTGCTCCATGCCTTCGATCATGGACGCCGGTGGCGCAGCGCCCGCCACCATGGCCTTGATGCCGGCCGGCACACCCGCCTTCATCGCGGCCGGCGCGTTCACCAGCAGACTGTGCACGATGGGCGCGCCGCAGTAGTGCGTCACGCCGTGCTCGCGCATGGCGTCGAAGATGGCCTGCGGCTCCACCCGGCGCAGGCAGACGTTGACGCCCGCGCGCGCCGCCACCGTCCAGGGGAAGCACCAGCCGTTGCAGTGGAACATGGGCAGGGTCCAGAGGTAGACCGCGTGCTTGGGCATGTCCCACTCCAGCACGTTGCTGATCGCGTTCATGGCCGCGCCGCGGTGGTGGTAGACCACGCCCTTGGGGTTGCCGGTGGTGCCGCTGGTGTAGTTCAGCGCGATCGCGTCCCACTCGTCGCCCGGCAGCTGCCAGGCGAATGCGGGGTCACCACCGGCCAGGAAAGCTTCGTAGGTGGTGCTGCCGATGGGCTGTGCCTCGCCGGTGAACAGCGCATCCTGCACGTCGATCACGAGCAGCGGCGTGGTGGCCTGGCGCAGCTTGAGCGCCTTGGCCAGGGTGCCCGCGAACTCCGGGTCCACGATCACCGCCTTGGCTTCACCATGGTCGAGCATGAAGGCGATGGCCTCGGGGTCCAGCCGGGTGTTGAGCGCGTTGAGCACCGCACCGGCCATGGGCACGCCGAAATGCGCTTCGACCATCGGCGGGGTGTTGGGCAGCATCACCGCCACCGTGTCGTTCTTGCCCAGGCCGGCTCGCTGCAGCGCGCTGGCCAGCTGCCGCGCGCGGGCGTAGGTCTGGGCCCAGGTCTGGCGCAGCGCGCCGTGCACGATGGCCAGCCGGTCCGGGTAGACCTCGGCGGCCCGCTCGATGAAGCCCAGCGGCGAGATGGGCGCGAAGTTGGCCTCGTTGCGGGGCAGGTCCTGGTCAAAGATGCTGGTCATGCGGGTCTCCGTCGTTCTGGAAAGGGCCTGGGGGAGAATAGCCCCGTGTCCATACCGCAATCTTTCATCCAGGAACTGCTCAACCGCGTCGATGTGGTCGACGTGGTGGGCCGTTACGTCCAGCTGAAAAAAGGCGGCGCCAACTTCATGGGCCTGTGCCCGTTCCACGGCGAAAAGTCGCCGTCGTTCAGCGTCAGCCCCACCAAACAGTTCTACCACTGCTTCGGCTGCGGGGCCAACGGCAACGCCATCGGCTTCCTGATGGAGCACGCCGGCATGAACTTCGTCGAGGCGGTCAAGGACCTGGCCCAGCAGGTGGGCCTGCAGGTGCCCGAAGACGACGTCTCGCCGCAGGAGCGCGAGCGCGCCGCGCAACAGCGCCAGAAGCAGTCCACGCTCAACGACGTGCTGGAGAAAGCGGCCCAGGCCTACATCAAGCAGCTCAAGGGCTCGACGCGCGCCATCGACTACCTCAAGGGGCGCGGCCTGTCCGGCGAGATCGCCAAGACCTTCGGCCTGGGCTACGCGCCCGAGGGCTGGCGCAGCCTGGCCAGCGTGTTCCCGGATTACACCGATGCGCTGCTGGTCGAGTCGGGCATGGTGATCGCGCACGAAGACGAAAAGGGCCAGGACGGAGAAGCCAAGCGCTACGACCGCTTCCGCGACCGCATCATGTTCCCGATCCGCAACGTCAAAGGCGAGTTCATCGGCTTTGGCGGGCGCGTGCTGGACAAGGGCGAACCCAAGTACCTGAACTCCCCGGAAACGCCGGTGTTCAGCAAGGGGCGCGAGCTCTACGGCCTGTTCGAAGCGCGCACCGCCATCCGCCAGCACGGCTACGCCCTGGTGACCGAGGGTTACATGGACGTGGTCGCCCTGGCGCAGCTGGGGTTTGCCAACGCCGTGGCCACGCTGGGCACCGCCTGCACGCCCGACCATGTGCACAAGCTGTTCCGTTTCACCGACGCGGTGGTGTTCAGCTTCGACGGCGACGGCGCGGGCCGCCGCGCCGCCCGCAAGGCGCTGGACGCCGCCCTGCCCCTGGCCACCGACACCCGCAGCGTCAAGTTCCTGTTCCTGCCGACCGAACACGACCCGGACAGCTACATCCGCGCGCACGGCGCCGACGCCTTCGCCAATTTCGTCAAGCAGGCGGTGCCGCTGTCGAAATTCCTGATCGACGCCGCCAGCGCCGACTGCGACCTCAGCAGCGCCGAAGGCCGCGCCCGCCTGTCCAGCCAGGCCCGGCCCCTGTGGAGCGCGCTGCCCGACGGGGCACTCAAGCGGCAATTGCTGAGCGAACTGGCCCAGCACATCGGCATCGGCACTTCGGACCTGCAGCAGTTGTGGCAACACGCGGCGCCTGGCCCGCGCGCGCCCAGAAGTGAACGGGCACCGGAACGCCACGCGCCGCCAGCCGGCGGGCACACGCCCACCGAAGCGCAACACCCCCATCTGGCGTCCGACGGTGGATACACCCAGACCGCCAGCGACCCCGCCGACAACAACAACTGGTCCAGTGGCAGCAACAACCGCCCCAGCCGCAGTTGGGGGACCGGTGGCAAGGGGAGCTGGCGCAAAGGTCCTCCACCGCCGCCGCGCATGTTGGGCACCTCCCGGGCAGGCACCGCCCCGGAGGCGCGGATGCTCGGGCTGCTGTTCACCAATGCTGCGGCGTGGGACCGGCTGTCGTCAGAGGACCACCAGTTGCTGGCGCGGTCAGCGGCTCCGTTTGGCCCGCTGTTCATCTGGTTCGAAATGCAGTTCCATGAACATGGCGCTCAATCTTGGGCGGTGTTGCGGGAAGCGCTGCGCGGGCACCCACACGAGTCCGCGGTCATCGCCGAGGTGGACTATGTGCTGCTGGGCGCCAACCCGGAAACCGAGAATGAACTGCTGGACGGAGCCATCGACCAGTTGCGAAGCGAAGAACTCAAACGCGAAAGCCATGCGCTCAGCGTTTCCGCGGCGACGGACAGAACGGCCCTGGAGCGATTGCGAGCGGTGAATGCCCGGCTGCTTGAAGTGAACGAACGCATCAAAGCCCGCTCGGCAAGCCACCCGGTATAATCTTGGGTTTTGCACCGCAAGCGCGACAGCAGCACCTCCGGCACCGGCCAAACCCCAGCACAGGGGTCACGGGAAACAGATCCCCGGCCACCTCAGCGACCGCCCCGGTCCTGACGAAAACCCGCAAGGACTGCACACCAAATGTTCGCCCACCAGCTTGCAGGCCAGCACTTCCCCGGCGAAGTGATGGCGTAGTGCCAGCAAAAACCTCCAGACGGCGCCGCCTGCGGTGAATTTCTGGCGTTTTTGTGTGTCTCAGCCGGTTCCTTCCCTGACGTTTTTTGAGGTTCTCATGCCCGCGAAGAAAGCCAGTACGCCTGTTGCCAGCACCCAAGCCGCCAAAAAGACCGCCGCCAGCGCGGCCGTTGCCGAGCCCAAGAAGAAAGCCTCCACTCCTGTGACCGCGAAATCCACTCCCAAGACCGCCGCCGCCAAGGCGCCCAAGGCCAAGGCCGCCGCCGAAGACATCGAAACCGGTGCCGAAGCCACCGAACCGGCGAAGAAGAAGCCTGGCCGTCCCGCCAAGGCCGCCGCCGACAAGCCGGCCGCCAAGCGCGGCCGCAAGCCCAAGGCCGGCGCCAAGGAAGCCAGCGATCTGGACGATGCCGATCTGAGCGACATCGAAGAGGATCTGGCCGAAGAGGTGGTCGAAGAGGTCACCACCGGCGAAGCGCAGCCGACCGAGAAGGTCAAGCCGCTGCGCATGAAGATCAGCAAGGCCAAGGAGCGTGCGCTGATGAAGGAATTCGGCCTGGACGAGACCGTCCTGTCCGAAGAAGAAGCGCGCAGCCGCCGCGAACGCCTCAAGACCCTGATCAAGCTGGGCAAGACGCGCGGTTACCTGACGCACGGCGAAATCAACGACCACCTGCCCGACAAGCTGGTCGAGGCCGAGACGCTGGAAGTGGTGGTCTCGCTGCTGAACGACATGGGCGTGGCCGTCTACGAACAGACGCCCGACGCCGAGACCCTGCTGCTGAACAACACCGGCCCGACCGCCGCGACCGAAGAGGAAGCGGAAGAAGAAGCCGAAGCCGCCCTGTCCACTGTGGACAGCGAATTCGGCCGCACCACCGACCCGGTGCGCATGTACATGCGCGAAATGGGCACGGTCGAGCTGCTGACGCGCGAAGGCGAAATCGAGATCGCCAAGCGCATCGAGGGCGGCCTGAACGACATGATGGCGGCCATCAGCGAAAGCCCGGCCACCATCGCCGAGATCCTGACCATGGCCGAAGAGATCCGCGATGGCAAGGTCGTGATCTCCACCGTGGTGGACGGTTTTGCCGACGCCAACGCCGCCGACGACTACGTGGCCGAAGAAGACTTCGACGACTACGACGAAGCCGATGACGACGACGGCAAGGGCGGCTCCAAGGCGCTGACCCGCAAGCTCGAAGAACTCAAGCGCGAGGCGCTGACACGCTTCGACAAGATGCGCGAGCTGTTCGAGAAGCTGCACAAGATCTACGACAAGGAAGGCTACGGCACGCCCCACTACGTCAAGACGCAGCAGGCCATCACCGAAACGCTGATGACCATCCGTTTCACCGCCAAGGCGATCGAGAAGCTGTGCGGCACCGTGCGTGGCCAGGTGGACGAGGTGCGCAAGAAAGAACGCGAACTGCGCCGCATCATCGTGGACAAGTGCGGCATGCCGCAGGAGAAGTTCATCGCCGAGTTCCCGGCCAACATGCTCAACCTCAAGTGGGTCGAGAAGCAGGCGGCCGCCGGCAAGCCCTGGAGCGTGGTGATGCAGCGCAACATCCCGCCGGTGCAGGAACTGCAAACCGGCCTGATGAACATCCAGAGCAGCGTGGTGGTGCCGCTGACCCACCTGAAAGACATCCACAAGCGGATGAACCAGGGCGAGTCGACCTCGCGCGACGCCAAGAAGGAAATGATCGAGGCCAACCTGCGCCTGGTGATCTCGATCGCGAAGAAGTACACCAACCGCGGTCTGCAGTTCCTGGACCTGATCCAGGAAGGCAACATCGGTCTGATGAAGGCGGTGGACAAGTTCGAATACCGCCGCGGCTACAAGTTCTCGACCTACGCCACCTGGTGGATCCGCCAGGCGA
>NZ_JASJOY010000187.1:0-27112 GCF_031426985.1 Hydrogenophaga sp. | reverse complement strand
ATCCTCGACGACCCCATCTTCAACGGCCTGGCCATCGCGCTGATCTTCGGCATCGCGGTCTCGACCATGCTGACCCTGGTGGTCATCCCGGTTCTCTATTACGCGGTCTACCGCAAGAAATATGAGTAACCCCCTGCGCCGCTTTGCGTCTTCCCCCTGAGGGGGACGCACCTGGTGGCCCGGCAAAGCCGGTTCCACGGGTGCCCTGGCAGGAATCAAGCGCTCCGGCCGAACCTCAGTTTTCGTGTTCTTTTCTTTTCAAGGAGTCTGAAATGACCGTCGAACGTTACATCCGCATCATGGCCGGCACCGTTGTCCTGCTGACACTGGCCCTGGGTTACCACGGCAGCCCCATCTTTGTGAGCGAATGGTTCCTGGCCGTGACCGCCTTCGCCGGCTTCAACCTCGCGCAGTCCGGCATCACCGGTTTCTGCCCGCCCGCCATCCTGTTCAAGAAAATGGGCGTGCCCGAGGGCAACGGTTCCTGCTCTGGCGGCAAGTGCAGCTGAGGTGAAGGCCCCCCTGCGCCGCTGCGCGTCTTCTCCCTGAGGGGGCCGCACCGGTGGCCCGGTCTGTGCTTGTCGAGGGGCGGTTCCACGGTGCGCCTTGATCGGTGCCACCTCGCTCGAATGTTTTCGGCTTTGACCCACGCATCACCATGTCCAGTCCCACGCCCCTGAAGTTCCTCATGCCCGGCTACTTTTCGGTGGTCATGGGCTTGTCCGGTCTGACGCTGGCCTGGCACAACGCCGCCGGGCTGCTGGGCGAGATGGCGACCGGCATCGCCCTGGTGCTGGGGCTGCTCTCGGCCATTGTGTTCGGCGTGCTGCTGGTCGCGTCGTGGCTGCGCTGGCAGCGTTACCCCGCCGCGCTGGCCGACGACCTCAAACACCCGGTGCGCCACGCCTTCATCGCGGCGCTGCCGGTGTCCATGCTGCTGCTGGCCACCGTGGGCGTGGCGCTGGGCGGCGCGGCCGAGCCGCTGGGCCCGGTGTGGAACGCGCTGTGGTGGGTCGGCAGCCTCGCGCAGCTCTGGGCCACGGTCTGGGTGCTGGGCCGCTGGCTCGCGCCCGCCGCCGCGGCACAGCCCGGCGCCGGTGGGGCGGCCGCGCTGTGGCCGTCCATCACGCCAGTGCTGCTCATCCCCGTGGTGGGCAACGTGGTCGTGCCGCTGGCCGGCCTGCCGCTGGGCCACGGCACCTGGTCGGCGCTGCAGTTCGGCATCGGCGCCTTCCTCTGGCCGGTGGTGCTCACGCTCATCCTGGCGCGCCGCATCGCGCACAGCCCGCTGCCCGAACGCATCCTGCCCGCCTGGTTCATCACCATCGCACCGCCGTCCGTCATCGGCGTGGTGCTCACGCAGTGGCAGGCGCCGCTGCCGGTGGTGCTGGGCCTCTGGGGTGTGGCCCTGTTCTTCCTGGTGTGGGTTGCGCAACTCGTGCGCCGCATCGCCACCCAGCCCTTTGGCGTCGCCTTCTGGGCTTTCTCGTTTCCGCTCGCGGCCTTCACCGTGCTCACGCTGCGCGTGGCCCAGCTCGGCCAGATCGGCGCGCTGCAGACCGCCGCCGTGCTGCTGCTGGCCATCACCTCCATCGCCGTGCTGTGGCTGGGCTTTGCCACCGTGCGCGGCCTGCGCGACGGCTCGCTGCTCGCGCCCGAGCCGGTGGCCAACATCATCCCGGCGTCGGCCTGACGCACCGGCCCCGCCACACCCATGAGCGATCCGGACACCCCCGCAGCGCAGCTGACGGCAGAGCGCAAGGCCGACCTGATGCACCGCCTGCGCCGCGCCGAAGGCCAGGTGCGCGGCCTGCAGAAGCTGCTGGAAGACGGCGCCGACTGCACCAAGATCGCCCAGCAACTGCTGGCCACCCGCCATGCGCTGGACAGCACCTACGTGCGGCTGAACCTGTCGGTGGCCGAGCAGGAGCTGGCGGCCGGGCAATGCGACGGCGGCGTCAGCCCGCAAGCCGTGGTCAAGGTGCTGGACCGGCTGCAGACGCGGCTGGGGCGGTCGCGCTGAGTCGTCTGCACGACGCTTGGCCCGCGCGCCCGTTGTTCGTATCATCGGCCTCCCGACCAACCGCCGTTCTGGCCGCCGCCCGCCCAGATCCAACGTCGGGCGCCACGAACGCAATCGCGCAGGAGGCTTCGATGTCCACCGACACGCACCTTGGCCCAGATCTCGGACGCCGCTTGCTCGGTACCTGGCGCATGCTTTCGTGGAAGCGCGTGCTGGTGCCATCTGGAGACGAGTCGGACGCCCTCGGCCCCGATCCTTTCGGCTACATCAGCTACGCGCCAGACGGCCGGTTGATGGTCTTCGTTCTCAAGAGTGGCCGGCCAATGCCCCAGTCCAATCCGCCTTCCCCTGAAGAGAAGATCGCGCTCTTTGATTCGCTCTTCGCCTATGTGGGCTCCTACGAAGTCCAGGCGGACAGGGTCATCCACACCCTGGATGGAAGCTGGAACGAGTTGTGGACAGGCACGCGGCAAACAAGACTGCTTTCGTTCGATGGCGAGCACCTCATCTACACCACGCCAGAAACCGCCGACCCCATGGACGGAAGGTTGTGCACCTATCGGGTCGAGTTCGAACGTGCCTAGCCAGCGGGCAAGGCCGGCGAATGCCGCGCACACCCCTCGTTGCCCGATGTGCAAACCATTCCTCGCCGCTGTGGATTTCCGAAGTCGCTGACGGTCGTTGGCCCGACCCCGCCCTTTGTGCCATGAGCGCTGGCCGGATCAGGCGTCACGGCCTCTGCGGCGAACACCCCGCAAACCCGTACCGCTCACAGAACGGGTTGCCCAGCAGCGGCAGCCAGTGCGGGATGTCGTGGAAGTCCTGCGCGATCTTGGCGAGCACCTGTTCGCGATAAGGCTGGAACTGGAAGCCGGTGCCGTCCACCAGCCAGAAAGCCACGCCTTCGATCACCACCTTCTGCTTGCTGACCTGGGCGAAGAAGGGCTGGAAGTCGGCCAGGTCGGGTTCGTCGTAGTCGAAGACGCGCAGGGCTTTGCCGTCGTAGCTGCGGAAGTCGATGATCTGGTCGTCTTGCCGCGCGTGGTGGCGGCCGACACCGAACACCGGCACGTACTGGCCGTGGGAAAACGCGAGCACCGCGGCCGGGTTGTAGGTGCGGGCCATGAGCGTGGCGCCGGCGGGCAGGTCGGCCTTGAGGGCTGCGGCCAGGGCCGGGGTTTCGCGGGTGAAGACCAGGCGGTCGTAAATCTTGGTGGGCTGCCACAGCGGCAGCGGCGCCCAGGCCACGGCGGCCACGGCGATCAGGTGCGGCAGCGACAGCGCCAGCGTGGCCTTGAAGCTGGTGCGCAGCCCGCGCGCCGGCACCCGCAGGCCGGCCCACACCACGAACAGCGGCACGAAGCCCAGCACCCAGTGCAGGCCGATGGTGCGCTTGAAGCTGATGAAGGCGAACAGGGCGATGGGGAACAGCCATAGCGCGGTGGCGGCCGTGCGCGTGGCCGGGCTCACGCCGTCGGCCCAGCGGCCTTTGAGGCCCTGCCACAGCAGCCAGGGCGTGAGCAGGTAGGCCGTCATGGCCGCGTACACCGCCGGGGTCTGCAGGTTCCAGTGCGAGCCTTCGTTGCGGTTGAAGACGTTGAACATCACGTTCGACCAGCCGTGCGTGGCGTTGAAGCCCACGTTGACGCCGATGGAGGGCAGGGCGAGCACGAACATGAGCGGCAGCGCCCACCAGCGCCCACGCCGCCAGCCCAGGATGTGCACCGCGTAGGCAAAACCCAGCAGGGCCGCGAAGTATTTGGAGAGGAAGGCCAGGCCCACGAACAGGCCGGCCAGCGCGTACCAGCCGGTGCCGCGGCCGGGGCAGGCGTTGGCGCGCAGGTAGCACCAGGCCGACAGCGCCATGAACAGGATCAGCGGCGTGTCGGTGGTCACCAGCACGAACATCCACGACCAGGGCAGCACCAGGTAGACCGCGCCGGCCAGCCAGGCGCCGGCCTCGCGTTCGGCGGGCAGGTGGCGCATGAGCACATCGACGATGCCCAGCGCGATGACGCTGGTGACCAGCAGGGTCACGCTGCGCAGCACCAGGGGCGCGTCGCTGATGCCGTGCAGCACGGCCAGCAGCCAGCCCACCATGGGCGGGTGGTCCGAATAGCCCCAGGCCGGGAACACGCCCCATTGGTAGAAGAAGGCTTCGTCGCCGGTGAACGGGAAGCCGGCCGCGAGGACGACCTTGAGCAGCAGGGTGCCGAAGAAGGTGGTCCAGAACAGGCGCCGGGCGGCGGAGATCGAGAGGTCGGAAACGTTCATGTCACTTGTCCAGGCATCGCCGGAGCGCGGGGGCTTCAAACCGAGAACACCGCGGAACTGGCTTTGCCAGGCCGCAGGTGTTGCCCCTTGAGGGGCGGAGCGCAGCGACGGGGGTGGTCTAAAACTTGGTCTCCAGCGCCAGCATGGAGACACCGGTCACGATGAGCGTGCAGGCGGCCACGCGCAGCCAGGAAAAGGGTTCGCCCAGCCAGAGCACGCCCGCGGCCATGGTGACCACGAAGCCCAGGCTGACCAGGGGGTAGGCCAGGCTCACGTCCAACCGCGAGAGCACCCACAGCCACAGCAGGGTGCTCAGGCCGTACAGGCCCAGACCGAGCCAGACCATGGGGCTGGTGAGCGCATGGGCGTAGGTGCCGCCCAGGTCGCTGCCGGGCGGCGGCGCCATGCCGCGCTTGAGGGCGATTTGCGCGCCAGACGACAGCAGCACGCAGAAGACCGCGAGCGCCAGTGCGATGGTTTTCATACGCTCAGCCCCAGCTTGGCCACCAGGCCGATGCCGCCGACCAGCAGCACCACCAGCCAGGTGAAGCCGTCGCGCAGGGCGAACTGCAGGGGGTCTTCGCCGTGCAGTTCGCGCCGCCCGGTCTTGAGCCAGATGCGCATGACCCACAGCAGGGCCAGCGGTGCGGCGGCCCACAGCCATTCGGGCTGGTGGTAGTGCTCGCGGCCCTTCTGGCTGTCGATGTACAGGGCCAGCACCATCACGGACAGGAAACCCGAGGCCATGCCCATGGCGCGCAGCGAGACCAGGTCGCGCGGCTGGTAGCCGCGCCCGGGGGCCGGCGGTTTGTCTTCGGCGGCCAGTTCTTCCAGCTCGGCGCAGCGCTTGACCAGGGCCAGGCTCAGGAACAGGAACATCGAGATCGCCAGCAGCCAGTTGGACAGCTCGACCTGCGCGGCCACGGCGCCGGCGCCGATGCGCAGCGTGTACAGCGCGGCCAGCACCAGCACGTCGATCAGCGGCAGCCGCTTGAGCTGCAGCGAATAGGCCAGCGTGGTCACGGTGTAGAGCAGCAGCATGGTGGCGAAGCCGGCCGAGACCTTCCAGGCCAGCACAAAGGCCAGCGTGATCATGAGCACGCCCAGCAGCACCGCGTGCGGGATGGCGATGTGGCCCGCCGCCAGCGGGCGGTGGCGCTTGAGGCGGTGCACGCGGTCGCTGGGCAGGTCCAGCAGGTCGTTGACCAGGTAGGTGGCCGAGGCGCACAGCCCGAACGCCAGAAAGGCCAGCAGCACCGTGCCCCAGGCCAGCGGGTCGAGCGAGTGCGCGGCCAGCAGCGGCACGAACAGCAGCGCGTTCTTGGACCATTGTTTGAGGCGGATGGCGCGCAGCACCGTCTTGAACGAAACGGGTGTCTGTTCAAACACCTGCGCCTGCGGGTGCTCGCGCTGGAGCGCTGCCACGACCGCCGGCGGCGCGTTGACGGCCACCGCTTCGCTGGCGCCGCTCCAGACCGACAGGTCGTCGCGGCTGTTGCCGGCGTAGGCCCAGCGCTCGTGGCCGTGGGCGCGGGCGTGGGCGGCGATGGCTTCGCGCTTGTGTGCGCGGCTGAGGTTGGGACCGTCGGCTTCGGTGCCCAGCGTGTCGTCGAACAGGCCCAGGTGGTCCGAGACCTCGCGCACGATGCGCGCGTCCGCCGCGCTGGCCAGCACCAGGCTGCGGCCCTGCTCGCGCTCGGTCATCAGGTGGCGCACGAAGGGCTCGTGGTAGGGCAGGGTGGCCGGGTCGGGCCGCACCGCATCGGCCAGGTGGCGCTTGAAGGCGGCCTTGCCGCGCGGCAGCCAGGCCAGCAGGCGCAGCAGGTTCAGCGGGTGGCGGCGCACCAGCAGCAGGGCCGATTCGTACAGCGTGTCGGTGGGCGTGAGCGTGCCGTCCAGGTCCACGTACAGCGGGCAGGGTGCGTCGGCGGCGGTGGCGGTGGGTTCGGTCAAGCGCAGGTCCGGTGAAACAGCTGTGACGATTCTAGGGGTGCTGCCTGCGCTAACCTCGGTCGCCATGCCCCTCGACTTCTGGACCACCGCCCCCCTGCTCGCCGCGGCCGCCTTCGGTGCCGGCGCGCTCAACGCCATCGCCGGCGGTGGCAGCTTCCTCACCTTCCCGGCGCTGGTGTTCACCGGCGTGCCGCCCATCGTGGCCAACGCCACCAGCGCGCTGGCTGTGAGCCCCGGTTACCTGGGCAGCACGCTGGGCTTCAAGGCCGAGCTGCGCGCGCTGCCGGCGCAGCGACTGCGGCGCGAGATGCTGATCGCCGCCACCGGGGGCGTGGTCGGCGCGCTGTTGTTGCTGGTGACGCCGGCCAAACTGTTCACCGGCATCGTGCCCTGGCTGCTGCTGTTCGCCACCGTGCTGTTCGCGGCCGGGCCGGCGCTGGCGCGGCGGGCGCAGGCCGCGTCGGCCGGCGGCCACGGGCTGGCGCGCTGGCGCGAACCGGGCCTGCTGGCGGTGGCCATCTACGGCGGGTATTTCAACGGCGGCCTGGGCATCCTGCTCATGGCGCTGTACACCGTGGCGGGCGAATCGAAGCTCAACACCGTCAACGCGCTCAAGAACCTCAACTCGCTGGTGCTGTCCTGGCTGTCGGTGGCGGCCTTCGTGCTGGCCGGTGCCATCGCCTGGCGCGAAGGCGTGCTGATGATGCTGGCCGCCACGGCGGGCGGCTACGTCGGCGCGCGCTGGTCCAAACGGCTGCCCGTGGCCTGGGTGCGGCGCGGCGTCATCGTCACCGGGCTGGTGATGAGCGCCGTTTTCTTCTCGAAGATGTAGGCCCACAGGCCCTGCCGGGGCTGATCCGCCTGGGAGCGGCCCGGCGGCGCATCGTCACAGACCGAACCACGCCCCGGCGTGCTGCCAGGCCGCGAAGGCCAGGTGCCCCACCGACACGGCGTAACCCACGCCCGCCACGCCGGTGGCGGCCGAGAGCAGCAGGGCCAGGCCGTCGCGGAACAGCCAGCCCAGGCTCAGCAGCATCAGGCTGGTGCCGGGCAGCACATTGCCCAGCGGCAGCGGCAGGAAGATCAGCAGCGCCATCAGCGCGATCCACAGCGCCCAGCCGAAACGGGTGCGTGCGTGGCTCAGCGTGGTCCAGCGTGGGCGCAGCCAGCGCTCGGCGCGTTCGTAGGTCCAGGCCAGGCCGTGCAGGCAGCGCCGCGTCCAGGTCTCGTTCAGCCGCAGGACGGCGAGCTTTTCGGGCAGCTGCAGGCTGTCGCGCCCGCGCAGCCAGGCCCAGGCCAGCGCGAACAGGCCGAAGCTGAGCACCGTGCCGGCGCCCGCGATGGGGGCGGTGCTCAGCAGGGCCATGAGCATCAGCAGCACCGCGCCCGAGGCCTCGCCGTGCAGCTGCAGCAGCTCGCGCAGCGACAGGCGCAGCGGGCCGGACCCGGCGCACGCCGCGGCACGCAGGCGGCCAGCGATGCCGATGCTCATGCGCGCACCGACCGCAGGGCCTGCCGCACGGCCGGTGTGCGGCCCACCGCCCAGTGCAGCAGACCGGCCAGCGCCAGCAGGCCCAACAGGCCCAGGCCCCAGCCCACCCACAGCAGCGGGCCGATCCAGGCCATCAGCGCGTCGCCCGAGGGCAGCACCGCCCCCAGCCAGCCCAGCAGCTCGGCGCTCCAGGCCTGCAGCGTGCCCAGCCAGGCGGTGTCGATCCACGGGCCCAGCCCCTCCGGCAGCGGTGGCAGCGGTGGCAGAGGCAGGCCCGCAACCGAACCGCCCACGTCCTGGAGCGTGCCGGCGTCGAGGGTGCCCAGCAGCCAGCCGGTGAGCCGGTGCGTGACCCAGACCAGGCCGGTCCAGCCGGCGGCGAACAGGGCGGTGAGGCCCCAGATGAGGTATTTCATGTCATCGCTCCTGGTTCAACAACGGCTCACCGTCTGTGCCCGCGGCCGGGCGTGGCCGGCCCCGGCGGGCGGGCGGTGGAGGGGTTCCATGAGGGTTCTCCTTTCAAGGTGAACAAGGGGAGCCGCACCATAGCGGTGGCGCTGGTTCCCCATAAAGCAGAAAATGGGTGAAGCACCATTCCGGAAAACCAGATATGCAAGCGGAACTCAACTACAAGCACCTGTATTACTTCTGGGTCGCCGCCAAGGAGGGCGGCATGTCGCACGCCGCCGCGCGGCTGGGCATGGCGGTGCAGACCGTCAGCGCCCAGGTGCGGCTGCTGGAGCAGTCGCTGGGCCATGCGCTGTTCAAGCCCGCCGGGCGCGGCCTGGTGCTGACCGAGGCCGGCCACACCGCGCTGCAGCTGGCCGAGCAGATCTTCCTGATCGGCGAGCAGCTGCCGGCCGCGGTGCGCGACGCCGCCACCCAGCACGCGGTGCGGCTGGTGGTGGGCATTTCCGACGGCCTGCCCAAACTGGCTGTGCGCGACCTGCTGGAGCCGGTGATGGCCGAACCCCACCTGCGCCTGATGTGCCACGAAGGCGAGTTCGACGACCTGCTGGCCGACCTGGCCCTGCACCGGCTGGACGTGGTGCTGTCCGACCGGCCCGCCCCCGCCAACCCCAACCTGCGCCTGTACAGCCACGCCATGGGCCACTCGCCCATGGGCTGGTTCGCGCCGGCCAACTGGCTGGACGTGGTGCGCGAAGACTTCCCCGCCAGCCTGGCGCGGGTGCCGGTGCTGCTGCCCACGTCGCACGCCTCGGTGCGGCCGCGGCTGGACCACTGGTTCGAGCGCCGTGGCGTGGCGCCGCAGCTGGTGGGCGAATTTGAGGACAGCGCGCTGCTGACCACCTTCGGTTCGTCGGGCATGGGCGTGTTCCCCGCGCCCGAGCGCATGCGCGAGAAGCTGGAACAGGGCTATGGCCTGACCTGGATCGCGCCCTGCGATGAGGTGCAGGAACACTTCTACGCCATCGCCACCGCGCGCAAGGTGCAGCACCCGCTGGTGCAGCGCCTGCTGGAGGCGCACCTGGCTGGGGGCGGCTGAGCGCCGCCGGGGCCACAGTGGCGGCCGGCCTGACCTGATCCGAGACCCGACCCAGCCGGACGGTTGCCAAGCCCGGGTGTCCGCGGTACACCCGGGGCCTGTCCGCGATGGCGCGGCGACCGACGACCACCATGTTCAAAGACCGTGCAGATGCCGCGCGCCGGCTGGCGCGGCGGCTGGCCCCCTACCGCGACCGCCAGCCGCTGGTGCTGGGCGTGCCGCGCGGCGCCGTGCCCATGGGCTTGGCCCTGGCCCGGGCGCTGCACGGAGCGTTCGACGTGGTGCTGGTGCGCAAGCTGCCCGCCCCCCACCAGGCGGAGCTGGCGGTCGGCTCGGTGGACGAATGGGGCCACACCCACATCGCCCCACACGCCGCCGAAGCGGGGGCCGATCCGGCCTACATCGACGCCGAGGTGCAGCGCCAGCTCGGTGTCCTGCGCCAGCGCCGGGCGTGTTATTCGCCGCTGCGTCCTCCTGTGGATCCGGCCGGGCGGGTGGTGATCGTGGTCGACGACGGCATGGCCACCGGCTTCACCATGACCGCCGCGCTGCACGGGCTGCGCCTGCGCCGCCCGGCCCGTCTGGTCTGCGCGGTGCCGGTGTCCTCGCGCCAGGCGCTGGAACAGGTCCGGCCGCTGGCCGACGAACTGGTCTGCCTGGACACGCCCGAGCCCTTCACGTCGGTCGGCCAGTGGTACCGCCACTTTCCGCAGGTGGACGACGACGAGGTGATCGCGCTGCTGCGGCAGATGCCGGGGCCATCCCCCGTTTGACGGACGCCGGTGCGCCCGGCGGATGACCGGGCTTGGATGGCCTTGCGTGCCGGCATAAGATGGTTTTTCCCTCGCGGCCAGGGGTGCATCGCTGCAGGCCGTGCCAGGCAACCCAGGAGAGAGCCATGAACCAGCACAACAGGCGGCGGCGCGTCCGCCAGGCATCCACAGGGGTTCTGACGGCGGCGCTGCTCGCCGCGTGTGGCGGGGGCGAGATCTTCGCCATCCTGCAGATCGTGACGCCGCTGGGCGGCCAGTGGGTGCTGGAGGGTTCGGCCCCCGCCGATCCCAAAACGATTTTTTTTGACAACGCCGAATCGGGCGACAGACTTTTTGCCTCCAGGATCGACGTGAACCCGACCCTCTCGGTCTTGCCGGGCGTGTGCGCCGACAACGACACCCTGCGGGGCACGCTGGACAACGGCAAGCTCACCCTGTTCCCGACCGCACCCACGTCCACCACCGCGTGCCTGGAGGGCACGTTCACCGACCTGCGTCGGCTCGAACTCACCGTGCCGGGTCAGACGGCCAAGCGGGTCTACCTGAACGACCGCGTGGCGGTCAAACTGGAAGCGGGCCTGTGGGCCAGCGCGAGCGGGACACCCACGCTCAAGTTCTCGGCCCCCTCGTCGGTGAGCAACGGGCTCACCGCCCCGGTCGCTGGCTGCGACGTGACGAGCAGCACCACCAAGGTCAACTTCACCGGCACGATGTCGGGCTTCAACACCACGACGCTGGCCCGGCCCGTCGTTCCCGCGCTGGTGGGCACCGCGTTCACGCAGGTGGAGGTCGTCGATGGCGCCAGCTTGCAGCTGCGGGATGGCAGCGGCAAGACCGTCTTGCTGACCCGCCAACCCGATCCGGCGCCCGGCGGCACCACCTGCCCGCTTTGATGGGCGGCCGCATCCCCTGGTGAGTGCCCCTCAGGGCAGGCGCGGCAGGAAGTGCGCGCGCTGCAGGCGCACCTCCCGCACCTCGGGCGCGTCGGTGCCCACCTGCAGCACCAGGTCGGCCGGCCCCTGCACACGCGCCCACAGCGCGCGCAGCGGTCCGTCCACCCCGCCACCGGCCCAGCGCTGCACCGCGTCGCCCGCGCGCAGGCCCGCGGCTTCGGCCGGGCCGCCGGGCAGCACCGTGTCGATGACGAGGGCATCCCCGCGCTGCGCCAGCGTGAGGCCAAAGCCGCCGGGCAGGCCGGGCGGTTGCGGGCTCACGCAGGCGCGCTGCGGGCCCAGCTGGATCTGCCAGCGCGTGCCATCGAGCCAGGCCGTGCCGGCCAGCCCGGCGATGCGCGGCGCCAGCGCGCGGTGCAGGCCCGGCGCGGGCACGCGCAGCACCGGCACATCGGCCCGCTGCCAGGCGCCCACCGCGGCCCGCCGCGCCAGCGCCAGCCGCGCGCCGCCCGGCAGCGCCAGGCCGGGTTCGGTGGCGTCGGGCGCGTCCGCCACGATGTGCACCACCGCCGCCGGGTTGCCGGTGTCCAGCAGCAGCGCCTGGGCCGGCCCGTCGTCGATGCGCAGCGCCAGCACCGGCAGCCCGCGGTGCGTGCCCAGTGGCAGCGCCAGCGTGCCGGCCGGGCAGTCGGCGGGCACCACCTCGGTGATCGCCAGCGACCAGCGCTGCAGGTCCAGATCGAGCGACACGCCCGCCAGCAGCGGCACCCCGAGCACGCCGTCCAGCCCCTCGCCCGCGGGGCCCAGCAGCGCGCGCAGGTCGTCCAGCCGCAGCGCCGTCTGCCCCGCGTGTTCGTGCTGGCCGATGCGCAACGGCGGCAGCGCCACCTCGGCGCCCTGCACCGGACCCAGCGCCGTGTCGGCCCGCGCCAGCGCGCCCGCGGCCAGACCGTGGCGCGTGGCGAACGCGGTGGACACCACATGCCGCGTGCTGCCGGTGTCGATCAGCCAGCGCCCGGGCTGCCCGTTCACCTCCACCCGCAGCTCGATCCAGCCGCCGATGTCGCCCAGGCTCAGCCGCGTGAGCGGCACCGGCCCCGAGTCGGCGGCCAGCGCGGCGCCCGCCGCCAGGCCGGCCGCCAGCGCCAGGGCACAGCAGCAGCGGCGGCGCAGCGCGGTGCTCATGTCTTGAGTGTGTCCACGTAATCGGCCGTGCGCTCCACCAGCTCGTCCATCACCGGCTTGAGCGCGCCCACCCGCGCCGCGCGGCGGGCGTCGGCTTCGGCCAGGGCGGCCGGGTCGCGGCTGAGCACCGGCTCGTAGGCGTTGACCGACTCGATGGCGTCGTTCAGCGCAAACGCGGCCCCGTGGTAGACCTCGTTCAGGATGAAGGTGGAGAGCCTGGCCAGGCCCTTTTGTGCCGGGGGGCCGAAGCGCCAGCGGATCGGGTCCTCCATCGTCTTCAGGCGCGGAATGAAGGCCTCGGTGAAGCGGTTGTACTCGTCCTTGACCGTCACCAGGTGGGCCAGCGCCTCGTCCTGCACCAGCGTGGCCAGCGGCCAGGCCAGCGCCGCCTGCACCGCAAACAGGCGCGTCTGGAAGCCGATCAGGTCGTGCTCCAGCGCCTCGACGAAACGGCGGTCGCTGTCGCCCCGGGGTTCCATCTGATCGAGCCAGTCGCTGGCCCAGTGGAACAGCGTCCGCCCGATGGCCGCGCGGGACTTGTCCAGCCCCGCCTCGCGGGTGTCGCTGGCGTCGATGAACAGGCGCTCGGCAAAGGCGGCGAACGGCGGCGCACAGCTGCGCAGGTCGATGCCCGGTTCGATCAGCACCGGCAGCACGAACACGCGGTCCTTCTGCGCCTCGCGCGCCAGCGCCCAATCGACCTCCTTGGCCACCCAGGCCTTGGCCAGCGCGGTGCGGCTGACCAGCACGATGAAGACGTGGCTGTCCTCGATGGCGCGCACGATGGTCGGGTCCAGCGTCTGCCCGCCCAGCAGCTCGCGCACGTCCACCCACACGTCCACGAAATCGGGCAGTTGCGCCAGCGCCAGGGCCAGCGGTTTGTCTTCCCAGGCATGGCTGATGAACACGCGCATGGCTCAGGCCCTCCGCACCACGGAACGCCACTGTGGCCCCATGGCGCGTGCTTGGCAAGCGGCGGTCGGGCGGGCCGCCGCCCCGGCGTGCGCCGTCAGGCCGTCTTGACGGTCGTGCTCGGGCCGTTGGCCTTGACCGATTCGATGCCCTTGTCCCGGCCCGCCGCGTCCTTGTACATCTGGCTGGTGCCGATGACCTGGTGGTTGCCCGCCTTGAGGTTGAAGTAGCAGCGCCCGTCGCTGGCGTCCTGGCGGGCATAGCGCGCGTCTTGCGGGCTGTTGGTCTGCACCGACCGGATGCCGTTCTCGGCCGAGGCCTTGCTGTCGTATTGCTCGCTGCGCAGGATCACCTCGCCGTTGCCGGCCTTAAGGACGAAAGAAAACGTGCCTTTGTCGTTCGACGAGAGTTCGTACCAACCTGCCATGTCGTGTGCTCCTGTGGAGACGGTCTCAAGCGCCGTCGCCGGTCATGGTAGGCGGCGCCGTCCAGGGCCGCCAGCAGGTGCGCCCCGGATGTGGCGTCCGTGCCGCTGCGGTGTGACACCCGTCACCCCCAGACCGCGTCGAGCGCCGCCAGCGCCGCGGCGATCACCGGCTCGCCGGCCCGCTCCGCGAGGCAGACGAAGCTCAGGTCGCAGTCCAGCGCGACCTGATCGGCCACCACCAGGCCGTGCGCCTGCGCCTCGCGCATCGCGATCGCGTCGCGCACCAGGCTCAGGCCGACGCCGCTCTTGACCAGGTCGAGCATGGACGCCTCCTGATCGACCAGGGCCACGCGGCGCGGCACCAGACCGGTCAGCGAGCCGAGGCCGAAGACGCGGCCCTGCAGGCGGTGGTGCGCGCTGGCCGGTGGCGTGGCCAGCCAGGGCAGGGCGGCCAGGGCCTTCCAGTCCTTGCCGTTGACCTGCGGCCCCCAGCCCGCGGGCGCGAGCACGCGGTAGGTGAAGCGGGTCAGCGCGCGCAGCCGGAAGGGCGGGCCGAGCGGGTCCTGCGGCAGGTCCAGGAAAAAGCCCACGTCCAGCTCGCCCCGGCCCACGCGCGCCAGCACGTCGCCGCTCATGCTCTGGCTCAGCTCGGTTCCCACCTGCGGCGCGGTCTCGACGAGCTGCTTGAGGAAGGCGCCCAAGCGGGTGAACTCGGGGTCGAGGATGGTGCCGATGCGCAGCGTGCCGCGCACGGTCTGGTGCAGCGCGGCGGCGGCCTGCCCGAAATCGGCGAGCGCGGCCAGCGCCTTGTCGGCCAGCGGCAGCAGGGCGGCGCCCTCGCGCGTGAGCGCCATGCCCTGCGGCGTGCGGGTGAACAGCTGCAGCCCGGTGGCCTCGGCCAGGGTCTTGAGTTGCAGGCTCACGGCGGGCTGGCTCAGGTGCAGGCGCAGCGCCGCGCGCGAGACCGAGCCTTCGCGCGCGACCGCGACGAAGGCGCGCAAGGTCTGCGGATCGGTGGCGGGCAGGCGGTTGACCATATTTGCCGAACTTATACCGTGCCTTGGCCGATTTCATTGGGAAAACACGTTCCCTTCGGGCACATTTCCGCGTAAGGCTGGCGCGGCATCATCAGCCCGGCCAATGACAAAAACCCCCCGGAGACCTTCTGCATGAGCGAGCACAGCACGACTTTTGACCACGTGATCATCGGCGCCGGCACCGCCGGCTGCCTGCTGGCCAACCGGCTGAGCGCCGACGCCAGCAAGCGCGTGCTGCTCATCGAAGCCGGCCGCAAGGACGACTACCACTGGATCCACATCCCGGTCGGTTACCTGTACTGCATCGGCAACCCGCGCACCGACTGGCTCTACCAGACCGAGGCCGACCCGGGCCTCAATGGCCGCAAGCTGCGCTACCCGCGCGGCAAGACGCTGGGCGGGTGTTCGAGCATCAACGGCATGATCTACATGCGCGGCCAGGCGCGCGACTACGACCAGTGGGCGCAGCTGACCGGCAACGGCGAATGGGCCTGGGACAACGCGCTGCCCTACTTCAAGCTGCACGAAGACCACCACAAGGGCACCAGCGCGCTGCACGGCGCCAAGGGCAACCCGGCCGAACTGCTGGCCCACCCGGCCACCGCCGAAGAAGACCTGTGGCGCCATGTGCTGCGCCACCACAACGCGGGCGGCGAATGGCGCATCGACAAGCAGCGCCTGCGCTGGGACATCCTGGACGCGTTTTCGCAGGCGGCGCAGCAGGCCGGCATCCCGGCCACCGACGACTTCAACCGCGGCCACAACGAAGGCGTGGGCTATTTCGAGGTCAACCAGAAAGACGGCCTGCGCTGGAACGCGGCCAAGGCCTTCCTGCGGCCCACCTGCTACGGCCGGCCCAACTTTGAACTCTGGACCTCGGCCCAGGTGGCCAAACTCATCACCGAAACCCAGCCCGACGGCACGGTGCGCTGCACCGGCGTGCGCGTCTGGACCGGCGACGAGATGGTGGACGTGCGCGCGCGGCAGGAGGTGATCCTCAGCGCCGGCAGCATCGGCTCGGTGCAGATCCTGCAGCTCTCGGGCATCGGCCCGGCGGGCTTGCTGCAGCAGCACGGCATCGGCGTGGTGAAAGACCTGCCCGGCGTGGGCGAGAACCTGCAGGACCACCTGCAGATCCGCTCGGTCTACAAAGTCCAGGGCGCCAAGACGCTCAACACGCTGGCGGCCACGCCCTGGGGCAAGGCGGCCATCGGGCTGGAATACCTGTTCAAGCGCAGCGGCCCCATGAGCATGGCGCCCAGCCAGCTCGGCGCCTTCACCCGCAGCGACCCGGCCCAGCCGCACGCCAACATCGAATACCACGTGCAGCCGCTGAGCCTCGATGCCTTCGGGGAACCGCTGCACCCCTTCCCGGCCTTCACCGCCAGCGTGTGCAACCTCAACCCCAGCAGCCGGGGCCATGTGCGCATCCAGAGCGCACGGTTTGAGGATGCGCCCGCCATCGCGCCCAACTACCTGAGCACCGCCGAAGACCGCCAGGTGGCGGCCGACAGCCTGCGCGTGACGCGGCGCATCGTGGGCCAGCCGGCGCTGGCGAAATACCAGCCCGAGGAAGTCAAACCCGGCGTGCAGTACCAGAGCGACGAAGACCTGGCGCGCCTGGCCGGCGACATCGCCAGCACCATCTTCCACCCCGTGGGCACGACCAAGATGGGCCGGGACGACGACCCGATGGCGGTGGTGGACAGCCACCTGCGCGTGCGCGGCGTGGCCGGGCTGCGCGTGGTCGATGCCGGCGTGATGCCCACCATCACCAGCGGCAACACCAACAGCCCGACGCTGATGATCGCGGAGAAGGCGGCGCGCTGGATCATGTCGGGCGGGTAGGCGGAGCCCCCACGCTCCACCGCTGCGCGGGTCGCTGCCCCCCGGGGGGGCTGGGCCTGCCTTGGGGGCGGCCCGGCGGCTGGCCCGGTCGCCCCCACGCTCCGCCGCTCACGCGGGTCGCTGCCCCCCGTGGGGGCTGGGCCTGCCTTGGGGGCTGCCCGGCGGCTGGCCCGGTCGGGCCCCCACGCTCCGCCGCTGACGCGGGTCGCTGCCCCCCGGGGGGGCTGGGTCTGCCTTGGGGCGGCCCGGCGGCTGGTCCGGTCGAGCCCCCACGCTCCGCCCAGAATGGGCCGCCTGCGCCCCTCTCCCCGGCCACGGCTGTGTTTCCGGCCCTGGCGCAGCCGCCACAACCCCCCCCCGTTTCAACGCTGAGCCTTGCTCAGCGAAGGCGACCGACGTAGCGGGTGCTCACATCGTTGGCGGCGGGGCTCAGGGGGGCCGGCGCCGACACGGCGATGGCCGGGCTGGCTGCGGGGGGCGGGTTCTTGCGCGCCAGCTGCGGCGCCACCACCAGCGCTTCCAGCCGCTCGGCCAGGGGCAGCAGCTCGGTGTGGCCGTCTTCCTGGGCCTTCGCGCGTGCGTAGCGCACCATGGCCTGGGCGTATTCGGCGTTGCCGGCCATCCATTCGGTGTCGGTCACCCGGCCGGTTTTGCGGCGCAGCAGCACATGCAGGTGCGCGGCGGTGGCCAATGCATCGTTTTGCGACATGATTTTTCCTGAACCCAACGAAGACGGTGGCAGTGCACATCCCGTGCCAGTGGGTCCACCAAGCAAGGGAAAGCCCCGATGCACAGCGGTGGTGCGGGCCGTTAAAGTCTTGCCACTCGCAAGCAGCGCCCAGCGCTGACGACCGCGGGGGACCGAGGAGACAAGCCCAGTCCTGACCAGAACACCTCCAACACCACAGCGTCCGTCAGAGATGCCCTGAACACCAGCCGACCCCCGGGTCGGCTTTTTTTTGCCTGTTCGGCGGGGGTGGGGGGTGATTTTTGAGTGGAAGTTGACTGACCGATGTGGATGGTATTTTGGAATTTAACCATCCAATGAGGGATGAGGTGGTTTTCGGTGGTGCTGTGGGTGTGAGGGAAAAACAGAAAAAAATCAAATGCTTGCGATGATTCGTGGGTGTTTTCCCTAGGGTTGGTGAAAGTGGCTCGGGCTTTGCGAATGGCAACCGAACTGCCTGTTTGGGCGGTCCGGTTCCAGCCCCACACCAGCCTACGGAGACACACCCAGATGGAAACCTTCTACGAGGTCATGCGCCGCAAGGGCATCTCGCGCCGCAGTTTCATGAAGTACTGCTCGCTCACCGCCACCTCGCTGGGGCTGGCGCCGAGCTTCGTGCCCCAGATCGCCCACGCCATGGAAAACAAGCCGCGCACCCCGGTGCTCTGGCTGCACGGCCTGGAGTGCACCTGCTGCACCGAATCCTTCATCCGCTCGGCGCACCCGCTGGCCAAGGACGTGGTGCTGTCCATGATCTCGCTGGACTACGACGACACCCTGATGGCCGCCGCCGGCCACCAGGCCGAGGCGATCCTCGAAGAGATCATGACCAAGTACAAGGGCCAGTACATCCTGGCGGTGGAAGGCAACCCGCCGCTGAACGAAGACGGCATGTTCTGCATCCAGTCGGGCAAGCCCTTCATCGACAAGCTCAAGCACGTCGCGAAAGACGCCAAGGCCATCATCGCCTGGGGTTCGTGCGCCTCGTGGGGCTGCGTGCAGGCCGCCAAGCCCAACCCGACGCAGGCCACGCCGATCCACAAGGTCATCACCGACAAGCCCATCATCAAGGTGCCGGGCTGCCCGCCCATCCCCGAGGTGATGACGGGCGTGATCACCTACATGCTGACCTTCGACAAGATCCCCGAGCTGGACCGCCAGGGCCGCCCGAAGATGTTCTACAGCCAGCGCATCCACGACAAGTGCTACCGCCGTCCGCACTTCGACGCCGGCCAGTTCGTCGAGGCCTGGGACGACGAGTCCGCGCGCAAGGGTTACTGCCTCTACAAGGTCGGCTGCAAGGGCCCGACCACCTACAACGCCTGCTCGACCGTGATGTGGAACGAGGGCACCAGCTTCCCGATCAAGGCCGGCCACGGCTGCATCGGCTGCTCGGAAGACGGCTTCTGGGACAAGGGTTCGTTCTATGACCGGCTGACCGACATCCACGCCTTCGGCATCGAAGCGAATGCGGACGAGATCGGCGGCACGGCGGCCGGTGTGGTGGGCGCCGCGGTCGCCGCGCACGCCGCCATCTCGGTGGCCAAGCGCGCCCGCGACAGCGCCAAAGAGAAGTCGAAAACCAACGCCTGAAGCAGAAGAAGGACAAGACCATGGGTGCTTACGAAACACAGGGCTTCAAGCTCGACAACACCGGCCGGCGCATCGTCGTCGATCCCGTGACCCGCATCGAGGGCCACATGCGCTGCGAGGTCAACCTCGACAGCAACAACGTGATCCGCAACGCGGTCTCCACCGGCACCATGTGGCGCGGGCTGGAAGTGATCCTCAAGGGTCGCGACCCGCGCGACGCCTGGGCCTTCGTGGAGCGCATCTGCGGCGTCTGCACCGGCTGCCACGCGCTCACCTCGGTGCGCGCGGTGGAAGACGCGCTGGGCATCCGCATCCCGCTGAACGCCCACCTCATCCGCGAGATGATGGCCAAGACCCTGCAGGTGCACGACCACGCGGTGCACTTCTACCACCTGCACGCGCTGGACTGGGTCGACGTGGTCTCGGCCCTCAACGCCGACCCCAAGAAGACCAGCGAGCTGCAGCAGCTGGTCTCGCCCTCGCACCCGCTGTCTTCGCCGGGCTACTTTCGCGACGTGCAGAACCGCCTGAAGAAGTTCGTCGAGAGCGGCCAGCTCGGTCCCTTCTCCAACGGCTACTGGGGCTCCAAGGCCTATGTGCTGCCGGCCGAGGCCAACCTGATGGCCGTGACCCACTACCTCGAAGCCCTGGACCTGCAGAAGGAATGGGTCAAGGTCCACACCATCTTTGGCGGCAAGAACCCGCACCCGAACTACATGGTCGGCGGCGTGCCCTGCGCGATCAACCTCGACGGCAACGGCGCCGCCGGCGCGCCCATCAACATGGAGCGCCTGAACTTCGTTGAAGCCCGCATCAAGGAGATGATCGACTTCAACAACAACGTCTACATCCCGGACGTGCTGGCCATCGGCACCATCTACAAGCAGGCCGGCTGGCTCTACGGCGGCGGTCTCTCGGCCACCAACGTGGCCGACTACGGCACCTACGAAAAAGTGCCCTACGACCACAGCACGCACCAGCTGCCCGGCGGCGTGATCCTGAACGGCAACTGGGACAAGATCGAACCCATCGACCCGCGCGACCCCGAGCAGGTGCAGGAGTTCGTGACCCACAGCTGGTATTCGTACGGCGACCAAAACGGGGGTGACAGCAAGGGCCTGCACCCCTGGGACGGCGTGACCGAGGCCAACTACAAGCCCGAAGGTCCGAACTTCAAGGGCACGCGCACCAAGATCGAGAACCTGGACGAATCGGCCAAGTACAGCTGGATCAAGAGCCCGCGCTGGCGCGGCCACGCGGTCGAGGTCGGCCCGCTCTCGCGCTACATCCTGGGCTACGCCCACGCCCTGCAGGGCAACAAGTACTGCCAGCGCGTCAAGGAACAGCTGGAGAGCTCGGCCGTCGCCATCAACAGCGCCATCCCCAAGACACTGGGCCTGCCGGAGACGAACTACACGCTCAAGCAGATGCTGCCCAGCACCATCGGCCGCACCCTCGCGCGCGCCCTCGAAGGCCAGTACTGCGGCGAGATGATGATGGACGACTTCAAGCAGCTGGTCCAGAACATCAAGGCCGGCGACACCAGCACCGCCAACGTCGAGAAGTGGGACCCCGCCACCTGGCCCAAGGAGGCCAAGGGCGTGGGCACGGTCGCCGCGCCGCGCGGCATGCTGGGCCACTGGATCAAGATCAAGGACGGCAAGATCGAGAACTACCAGTGCGTGGTGCCCACCACCTGGAACGGGTCGCCGCGCGACGCCAAGGGCCAGATCGGCGCCTTCGAGGCCTCGCTGATGAACACGCCCATGGTCAACCCCGAGCAGCCGCTGGAGATCCTGCGCACCCTGCACAGCTTCGACCCCTGCCTGGCCTGCTCCACCCATGTGATGAGCGAAGAGGGTCAGGAAATGGCGAAGGTCACGGTGAGGTGAGATGACCCCCCCTGCGCCGCTTCGCGTCTTTCCCCCAGGGGGACCACACCAGAGGCCCGGCAAAGCCGGTTCCTAGGTGTGTGCTGGAGCAGGCACGGCGCCCGTCCCGAAACTGAACCCTTACGAGGAGAACCACATGCAATCGAAAAACATCCGTCGCGTGGTCGCCGCCGCGCTGCTGGCCGGGCTGGCCGGCGCCGCGCAGGCCCACCCGGGTCATGGGGCCACCAGCCTGATGGAAGGCCTGGCCCATCCCTTCGGTCTGGACCACCTGCTGGCCATGGTGGCCGTGGGCGTCTGGTCGGTCAGCGCCCTGCCGCAGGACAAGGCCTGGCAGGGCCCGGCGACCTTCCTGCTGGCGCTGGTGGCCAGCGCCGCGCTGGGTGCGGCCGGCGCCACGCTGCCCTTCCTGGAGCAGGGCGTGGCGCTGTCGGTGGTGCTGTTCGGCGCCATGCTGCTGCTGGCCCGCCGCCCCCTGCCCGTGTCGCTCGGCCTGGGGCTGGTGGCCGCGGCCGCCTCGCTGCACGGCCTGGCCCACGGTGCGGAAACACCGGCCACCGGCTTTGCCGGCTACGCGATTGGCTTCCTGGCCACCACCGCGCTGATGCACCTCGGCGGCGTGGGCGCCGGCCTGGCGATCCGCCGTTGGCTGGCCGCGCGCAGCGGCCTGGCCCTGGGCGGACTCGGCGCGCTGCTCGGTGGCGCCGGCCTGGTCCTGTTCGGCCAGCTGGCCGCCTGACGGCCCCACCCCCTTCGCACAGGAGATCACCATGTCCTCCCTGTCTGCACAAGAGCTGGCCCAGCAGCGCCTGGCCGATGTCACCGGCATCGACGAAAGCGCGGTCTCGCACGGCCAGACCACCAAGTCGGTCTACGTCTACGAAGCGCCGGTGCGCATCTGGCACTGGGTCAACGTTGCGGCCATCACGGTGCTGTGCCTCAGCGGCTACTTCATCGGTGTGCCGCTGCCGACCATGCCCGGCGAGGCCAGCGCGCACTACCTGATGGGCTACATCCGCTTCGCGCACTTCACGGCGGGCTACATCCTGGCCGTCGGCCTGCTCGGTCGCGCCTACTGGGCCATCGTGGGCAACCACCATGCGCGCGAGCTGTTCTGGGTGCCGCTGTTCCAGAAGGCCTACTGGGGCGAGGTGCTGACCATGTTCAAGTGGTACGCCTTCCTGATCCCGCGACCGGGCCGCTACGTGGGCCACAACCCGCTGGCGCGGCTGGCCATGTTCTCGGGCTTTCTGGCGCTGATGATCTTCATGATCGTCACCGGCTTCGCGCTCTACAGCGAAGGGGCCGGCGCCGGCTCGTGGCAGGACAAGCTGTTCGGCTGGGTGATCCCGCTGTTCGGCCAGAGCCAGGACGTGCACAGCTGGCACCGCCTGGGCATGTGGGCCATGATCATGTTCATCACACTGCACGTCTACGCCGCGATCCGTGAAGACATCATGGGCCGCCAGTCCATCGTGTCCACGATGATCTCGGGCCGCAGAACCTTCAAAGACTGATGTCATGAAGAAGCGTGCCGCCAGCTGGTCGATGCCCCCGCGTGGTGTGCCGGTGCGCACGCCGATGCACCCGGGGCGGCTGCTGGCGCGCACCTGCCTGGCGCCGCTCTCGCTCAACCAGAGCGAGGCGGCCCGGCTGCTGGGCCTGTCGCGCCGCCGCCTGCACGAACTGGTGCACGGTCAGCGCGCGATGTCGCCCGACACCGCCATCCGCTGCGCGCGGCAGTTCGGCATCGACGCCGGCTTCTGGCTCGCGCAGCAGGCCGCCTGGGACAGCTTCCATGCCTGGAAGCGCCTGGCCTCGGCCACCCCCTCCACCCGCTGAACACACAGGCTTGCCTGCCATGAGCGCCATTCCGACCGAATTCACCTGTCACCCCGGTGGTGACACCCTCCCGGCCCGCATCGTGGTGCTGGGCATCGGCAACCTGCTCTGGGCCGACGAAGGCTTTGGCGTGCGCTGCATCGAAGCGCTGCAGCGCCGCTGGGAGTTCGCCGAGCACGTCAGCCTGATCGACGGCGGCACCCAGGGCCTGTACCTGGTCCAGCACGTGCAGGAAGCCGACGCGCTGCTGATCTTCGACGCCATCGACTACGGCCTCGAACCGGGCACGCTCAAGCAGGTGCGCGACGACGCCGTGCCGCGCTTCATGGGCGCCAAGAAGATGAGCCTGCACCAGACCGGCTTCCAGGAGGTTCTGTCGCTGGCCCTGCTCACCGAACGCTACCCGCAGCGGGTGCTGCTGATCGGTTGCCAGCCGCAGGAGCTGGAGGACTACGGCGGCAGCCTGCGCCCGGTCGTCAAGGCCGCGATGGACGAGGCGCTGGCGCTGGGCGTGGCCGAACTCGAACGCTGGGGCGCGATGCCGCGGGAGCGCCAGACGCCGCTGGCCGCGCGCGAAGCCGTGACGCTGGACGAACTGGCGCTGACAGCCTACGAAGCGCAACGGCCCGCCGCCGAAGAAGCCTGCCGCATCGGCGATGACCGCTTTCTGGTGAAGGACCTCTGACCATGTGCATCGGCATCCCCATGCAGGTGATCGAGGCCAACGGCCGCTTCGCGCTGTGCACAGGCCGCGGCGAGCACCGCCGCATCAACACCGCGCTGGTCGGCGACGTGGCGCCCGGCGACTGGCTGCTGGTGTTTCTCGACGACGCGCGCGAGCAGATCGACGCGGACCGCGCGGCCGAGGTGAACGCGGCGCTGGACCTGGTGCTGGGCGCCATGCAGGGCACGGACCTTTCAGGCGACATCGACTTCGCCCTGCCGTCGCAGATGAGCCCCGAACAAATGAAGGCCCTCACGGGCGCCTGAACACAAGGAGACACCATGATTGAAATGACAGAAGCCCACGCCCCCCTGGTCCAGCGACTGGCGCGCGAGTTCGGCGCCACCTGGGTCGACGAGACCAGCGTCGCGGGCTGGACCGCCGGTGGCGGCGACCGTGTCGTGCTACTGGCCGGCGACCCGGTGCGTTTTCCCGAGGGCGTGGACGTCGCGGCCGTGCTGCCCGAGCTGATGAAGTCCTTCCCGAAGCGCTTTGCGGTGGCCGTGGTGCCGCGCGACAACGAAGACGCCGTGGCCAAGCGCTACGGCTCGCAACGCTGGCCCACGCTGCTGTTCTTCCGCGACGGCCAGTACGTCACCGCCATCGCCGGCATGCAGGACTGGGACGTCTACCTGTCCGGCGTCGCCGCCGCGCTGTCCATGCCGCCCTCGCGTCCGCCCACCGTCGGCATCCCGGTGGTCAGCCAGACCGGCGCCAGCGGTGGCAACAGTTGCCACTGAGCCGACCTCCGACCGACCGCACCGATCCACAAGGACCCCGCCATGAAAGCCTTCCCCATTCCCGTCGTCGCCCTCGGTCCCGGAACCCAGACCGAAGAAGAGTCGCTGGACTACCTGCCCATGCCCAAAGACATGGACACCTACCGTGCGCCCCTGCTGCCCGAACCCGAGGAGATCGCGGGCCGCGCCAAGACCCGGGCCGTGCTCGCCTGCGTGCTGGAGATGCTGGACCTGGCCGCGCAGGGTGGGCCGGGTGGGTCGGTCAGCCTGCTGGACCTGCCGCCCGAGGACCGCCGGCTGGTCAACCAGGTGATGGGCGAGGGCGAGGCCAGTGCCATCGTCGGCGAGGACGGCGCGGCGCTGCAGGTGCGCATCCAGGAGTCGGTGTTCGCCGGCGTCTGGCGCATCATGAGCTTCCACGGCGACGCGCTGGTGGACGACGCGATCGAGATCGGTCCCGTCCCCGCCCTGCTGCGCGCCGTGGCCGAGGAAGATTCCGAGAGCCTCTACCGCCCCTGGCAGGGCCCGCTGCCGCCCAACGTGCAGAACGCACCGCTGCTGGTCGACGAGATCCGCGACCAGGTGGCGCGCTGGCAACCGGGCCAGGCCCCGCACGTGGTCAACCTCACGCTGCTGCCGGTCACGCCCGAAGACATCGGCTACCTCGACCACCAGCTGGGCACCGGCCGCGTGCTGCTGCTCTCGCGCGGCTATGGCAACTGCCGCATCTCCAACACCCGCCTGCCGCACTGCTGGCGCGTGGTGTACTACAACTCCATGGACAAGGTGATCCTCAACACCGTCGAGGTGGTGGACATGCCCGAGGTGGCCATGGCCGCGCCCGAAGACCTGCGCGATTCGCACGAGCGGCTGAGCGATGTGCTCGGATATTTGGAACAGGCATGAGCGGTTTTGACGGTCAGGGCTTTGAAGGCTCGTACCTCGGCAACCGCGAGGCGCTGCGCCCCGGCTCGCGCCTGGAATGCAAGATCTGCTGGTGGGTCTACGACCCGGCCGTGGGCGACCCGCAGTGGCAGATCCCGCCCGGCACGCCCTTTGCCGAACTGCCGGCGCACTGGCGCTGCCCGAACTGCGACTGCGACGCCGAGCAGTTTCTTTTGCTGAACGACTGAGATGGAACACCGCGTCTCCGCCCTGGTGCACTTCTACCGCTTCGTGCAGACGGAGCGCATGCAGGGCGTGCCCATCCTGAACCCGGCCCTGTCCGTCGAGGCCGTGGGCTTCGTGTGGGGCGACGCCGCGCAGACCGTGGCCGAGGGCGTGCTGATCACGCCCTGGTTCATGAGTCTGGTGCGCCTGCCCGCGGCGCTGGAAGACCACGGCGGCCGGGTCGCGCGCAAGGCCGTGCGCGACTTCGGCACCGAGCGCTTCGAATTCATCGGCGCCCACGACCCGCGGGTGGGGTACCACGAGACCTGCGCGCTGTTCTCGCTCATGGGCGGCTTCCCGTCCCAGGCCCAGGCGCGCGAAACCGCCGAGGCCTCGCTGGCGCTGCTGCGGCCCGCCCCGGTGACCACGCCCGCCGCGGAGCCCGTGCCGGCGCGCCGCGCCTTCTTCACCGGCCGCCGCGCCGCGCCAGGAGCCACGGCATGAGCGCCCGCCCGGCCGCTCCGAAGGGCGCTCGCCCCGCAGTGCGCAGCACGGAGGGTAGTCCAGTGAGCACGGTGCCCGACCTGGCCGGCCATCTGCGCGTGCACCCCGGCGCGCCGCTGGCGCAGGCGCTGCACAGCAGCCGGCGCGACTGGGCCGCCCAGCTGGGTCCGGGCCAGCCGGCCGCGGCGCTGCCCGGCCTGCTGGCCAGCCTGTTCAACCTCTGCAGCCACGCCCACCGGCTCTGCGCCCAGCTCGCGATCGAAGCGGCCCAGCCGGGCGCCGGGCCTGCGCCCTCCGAGGTGGCGCAGCGCCTGCGCCACGAGACCGCGCAGGAGCATGTGCGCCGCATCGGGCTCGACTGGCCGCGCCTGCTGGGCAGCGCCGGTGGTGCCGCGCAGGAAGCGGCGCTGCGCTCGCTGCGGGCCTGTCCGCTGCTCAAGGGCGCCGCGGCCGGGGACGACCCGTGGCCGGCCGCGCTGGACTGGCTGCAAACCGAATGGCTGCAGATGCCCGCGGCCACCTGGCTGCGCGCCTGGCAGGCCTGCGGCGCCGACTGGCTGCTGGACTGGAGCACGCGCCACGACCGCTGGCTGCCGGCCCTGGTGCGCGGCGCGCGCGAGGCCGACACCGGTCCGGCCCTCGACATGGACTTGGCGCTGCGCGCGCACGGTGGCGACGACGCGCTGCGCACGCTGGCCGCGGCACTGGCGCTTGAGCCGGGCTTCGCCTTGCGGCCCCAGTGGCACGGCGCCTGTGCGCACACCGGGCCCTGGGCCCGCCTCAACGGCGCCGACGACGGCCTGCCGCTCACGCCCTGGGCCCTGTTGGGCAGCCGCCTGGCCGAGCTGGTGCGGCTGTGCCTGCCCGACGGGGCGGGGCAGGGCGGCGGCTGGCTGCGCCACGGCGCGCTGCGTTGCCCCGATGGCCAGGGCCTGGCCTGGGTCGAGATGGCGCGCGGCCTGCTGGTGCACCAGGTCGGGATCGACCCGTCCCGGGCCGGCGACGCGGCGACCGTGCGCAGCTGCCGCGTGCTAGCGCCGACCGAATGGAACTTCCACCCGGCCGGCGAGGTGGCGCGCCGGATCTCGGCGCTGGACACCCGCCTGCCCGCCGCGCTGCGCGAACGCCAGCTGCACCTGCTGATGGCGGCGTTCGACCCCTGCGTGCCGTTCGAGGTCGTGACCGAGCAAGCGGTGGACGGGGAGGTGGCCCATGCATGAAGCCAGCCTGGCCGGCGGCGTGCTGCAGCTGGTGGAAGACACCGCGCGGCGCGAAGGTTTTGCGCGCCTGCTCGAACTGCGGCTGGAGGCCGGCCAGCTGGCCGGTGTGGACGTGCGCGCGCTGCGCTTCGCGCTGGAGAGCCTGGCGCCCGGCACGCTGCTGGACGGCGCGCAGATCCAGATCGACGAAACCCCCGGGCAAGCCTGGTGCCTGCCCTGTGGCCAGACCGTCGCCATCGCCCAGCGCGGCGACGCCTGCCCGGTCTGCGGTGGCTACCAGCTGCAGCCCACGGGCGGCATGGAATTGCGCGTGCTCGACATGCGCGTGTCCGATGATTGATACGAAGCACCCCCTGCGCCGCTTCGCTCGCCTTGCAGGCCGCGGCATCGCCAGAGGCGATGCCTCTTCGTCCCGTCCAAGCCTGCGCAGGCAGGC
>NZ_JASJOY010000186.1:0-54933 GCF_031426985.1 Hydrogenophaga sp. | reverse complement strand
GGCCAGACCATGCAGCTGATCGTGCTGCCGCAGGCCTTCCGCAACATGCTGCCGGTGCTGATGACGCAGACCATCATCCTGTTCCAGGACACCTCGCTGGTCTACGCCATCGGCGCCTACGACCTGCTCAAGGGTTTTGAAGTGGCGGGCAAGAACTTCAACCGCCCGGTCGAGACCTACCTGGTCGCCGCCGTCGTCTATTTCGTCATCTGCTTCTCGCTGTCGATGCTGGTGCGTCGCCTGCAGAAGAAGATCGCCATCATCCGCTGAAGCCCGGGAGAACCCCACATGATCAACATCCAGAACGTTTCCAAGTGGTACGGCAGCTTCCAGGTGCTGACCGACTGCAGCACCACCATCCAGAAGGGCGAGGTGGTGGTGGTCTGCGGGCCCTCGGGCTCGGGCAAGTCCACCCTCATCAAGACCGTCAACGCGCTCGAACCCTTCCAGAAGGGCGACATCACCGTCGACGGCGTCAGCATCGCCAACACCAAGACCAACCTGCCCAGGCTGCGCAGCCGCGTGGGCATGGTGTTCCAGCACTTCGAGCTGTTCCCCCACCTGTCGGTGACCGAGAACCTGACGATCGCGCAGATCAAGGTGCTGGGGCGCAACCCCGAAGAGGCGAAGACGCGCGGCCTGAAAATGCTCGACCGCGTGGGCCTGATGGCGCACAAAGACAAGTTCCCCGGTCAGCTCTCGGGCGGCCAGCAGCAGCGCGTGGCGATTGCGCGCGCGCTGTCGATGGACCCGATCGTGATGCTGTTCGACGAGCCGACCTCGGCGCTGGACCCCGAGATGGTGGGCGAGGTGCTGGACGTGATGGTGCAGCTGGCCAACGAAGGCATGACCATGATGTGCGTGACGCACGAGATGGGCTTTGCCAAGAAGGTCTCGAACCGGGTGATCTTCATGGACGCCGGCAAGATCGTCGAAGATTGCAAGAAGGACGAGTTCTTCGGCAACCCCGACGCCCGTTCGCCCCGCGCCAAGGACTTCCTCTCCAAAATCCTCCAGCATTGAGCCTGCCCACCGACGCACCCGCCCCGATCACCGGTCCGTCCGGCATCGCGCCCGGCCACGGACCCCTGTCCGGCCGGGCGGGCTGGCTGGTGCGCCGGTTCCTGCTGGTGCTGCTGGGGCTGGCCCTGGTGGCGGGGGCGGGGGCGCTGGTCTACCAGCGCAGCTTTGCCCAGGGGGAACACAGCCTCAAGGCCGCCACCAACGGCCGGCTGGACCTGTTCGCCTCGGTGGTCGAGGCGCGCGTGCGCCGGCTGGAGCCGGTGCCCGCCACCATCCAGCTCAACCCGGCGGTGCTGTCGCTGCTGCGCGCCCCCGACCCGGTGCGCGAGCGCGCCGCCAACGACTACCTCGCGCGCCTGAACGCCCACCTGGGCAGCGTGGCGGTCTACGTGCTCGACGTGCGCGGCATCGTGCTGGCGTCGAGCAACGTGGCCGAACGCGACGACAGCCTGCTGGGCGAGGACGTCTCCTACCGGCCCTACTATCTGGAGGCGCTGGCCGGGCGCTCGACCCGGCACTTCGCCATCGGCAGCGGCGGGCAGGCCGGTTACTTCGCCTCGCACCCGATCTACGACGGCCCCCGCGTGCTGGGCGTGGCGGCGATCAAGATCGGGCTGGACGCGCTGGAACAGACTTGGCCCATGCTGGCGGCCCCGGCCCTGGTGGCCGACGCCAACCAGGTGGTCATCCTCTCGTCGCAGCCGGCCTGGCGCTACACCTCGCTGGAGCCGCTGCCGGCCGAGCGGCGGGTCGACCTGCAGCTGGCGCAGACCTACGGCGCGCTGCGGCTGCCGCTGTTTCCGGTGAAGGTGCTGCTGTCGGTCGACGACGACACGCAGGAGGTGCAGGGCTTCGTCTCGGGCGACGAGGCACGGCACCGCGAGGCGCTCGGGGCCGGCGGCAACCGGGCCGGCCACCTGGTGCTGGGCCGTTCGCTGGACGGCATGGACTGGCGCGTGCTGATCTTCACCAGCCTGTCGGCGGTGCGCCAGCAGGCGCTGATCGACGGCGTGGGCGGCGCGGTGTCGGCGGCCTTCCTGATCCTGCTGGCGCTGTACTGGAGCCAGCGCCGCCGCATCGAGCGCCAGAAGCAGGCGGCCAAGCGGCTGCTGGAACAGGCCAACGCCGATCTGGAACACCAGGTGGGCCTGCGCACGCAGGAACTGACCGACACCAACGAACAGCTGCGCCGCGAGGTGGCCGAACGCCAGCAGACCGAGCAGACGCTGCGCGCCGCGCAGGATGAGCTGGTGCACGCCGGCAAGATGGCCGTGCTGGGCCAGCTGGCCGCCAGCATCACGCACGAGCTGACCCAGCCCCTGGGCGGCATCCGCACGCTGGCGGGCAACGCGGCCGAGTTCATGCGCCGCGGCAACCACGCCGCCGCGCAGGACAACCTGTCCATCGTCGCGCGGCTGGTCGAGCAGATGGCGCGCATCATCGACCCGCTCAAGAGCTTCTCGCGCAAGTCCAGCGCTTCGCCGGGGGCCACCGATGTCGGGCGCGTGGTCGAGCAGGCGCTGTTCCTCTACCAGCTGCGCGTGCGGCACGACCAGGTGCGGGTGGACAACCGCTGTGCACCGGGCCAGTGGACCGGCTGGTGCGACGCCAACCGCCTGGAACAGGTGCTGGTCAACCTGATCGGCAACGCGCTGGACGCGATGCGCGAGGCGGACCCGCGCGTGCTGACCCTGAGCGCCGAGCGCTGCGAGGTGTCGGGCGTGCCCATGGTGGCGCTGACGGTGCACGACAGCGGCAAGGGCCTGAGCGAGACCGACCAGCAGCGCCTGTTCGAACCCTTCTACACCACCAAGCCCAGCGGCGTGGGGCTGGGCCTGGCGATCTGCCGCGACCTTGCCGCAGAATTCGGCGGTGACCTGCAGGCGCACAACCACCCGGACGGCGGGGCCTGCTTCGTCCTGACCGTGCCCGCCGAGCCGCCCGCCGACACCCCGATCCCGAGCCGATGAACCCCTCCCTGACCGTTTTCCTGGTCGAAGACGACGCCGATCTGCAGCTGGGCTGCGTGCAGGCCCTGCAACTGGCCGACATCGCCGTGCGCGCCTTCGACTCGGTCGAAGCCGTGCTGCCGCACCTGAGCCCCGGCATGGCCGGCGTGGTCGTGACCGACATGCGCCTGCCCGGCGCCGATGGCCTGTCGCTGATCGCCGAGGCGCAGGACCTCGACCCCGACCTGCCGGTGATCATGGTCACCGGCCACGGCGACGTGAACCTGGCCGTGCAGGCCATGCGCAGCGGCGCCTACGACTTCATCCCCAAACCGTTTTCACCCGAGCAGCTGGTCGAGGTGGTGCAGCGCGCGCTGGACAAACGCCGCCTGACGCTGGAGGTGGCGAACCTGCGCCGCGCGCTCACGCTCAGCGAGGGGCTGGAGGGCAAGCTGGTCGGTCACGCGCCCGCCATCGCCCGCGTGCGGCAGCTGATCACCGAGATCGCCGACTCACCGGTGGACGTGCTGATCCGCGGCGAGACCGGCACCGGCAAGGAGGTGGTGGCGCGCGCGCTGCACGACCACTCGCGTCGCCGCAACGCACCGTATGTGGCGCTCAACTGCGGCGGCCTGCCCGACAGCCTGCTCGACAGCGAACTCTTCGGCCACGAGCCGGGCGCCTTCACCGGCGCGCAGAAGCGCCGCATCGGCCGCATCGAACACGCCAACGGCGGCACGCTGTTTCTGGACGAACTCGAAAGCATGCCGATGGGCGTGCAGGTCAAGCTGCTGCGCGTGCTGCAGGAACGTTGCATCGAACGCCTGGGCTCGAACCAGAGCATCCCGGTGGACGTGCGCGTGGTCGCCGCCACCAAGGACGACCTGCTGGCGCGCGCGCAGCAGGGGAGCTTTCGCGCCGACCTGGTGTACCGGCTGAACGTGGTCAACATCGAGCTGCCCGCGCTGCGCGAGCGGCGCGAGGACATTCCCATGCTGCTGGAGCACTTCATGCTGCTGGCCGCCAGCCGCTACGGCCGGCCGGCGCCGCGGCTGCCGCCCGCGCAGCTGCGCCAGCTGATGGCGCGCGACTGGCCAGGCAATGTGCGCGAGCTGCGCAACGTGGCCGACGCGCTGGTGCTGGGCGTGGGCCCGCAATGGGTGTCGCCGCACGCGGCGCCGTCCGAGACCGCGGCGGCGGGCGAACCCGGCCTGGCCGAGACGGTCGACCAGTTCGAGCGCAGCCTGATCGCCGACGCGCTGGAACGCCACGCCGGCAACGTGGGTCAGACCGCCAAGGCCCTGAGCCTGCCCAAGACCACCCTGGTCGACAAGATCAAGAAGCACGGTCTGCGCTAGGCGCGGGCTCGGCGGCACTGATGACGTCGGACCAGGAGGCGGACGGCCGTTTCACCGAGACCTTCGACGGGTATGCGCTCGTGGGGCGCTACCGCCATGCGGCTTCTGCCGCGCCCTGCGGTCTGCTGGCCCTGCACGGCGCGCGCTCCGATCACCGGCGGCTGGACCCCTTGCTGCGGCCGCTGCAGGCGGCGGACGTCGCCAGCCTCGGATGCGACCTGTCGGGGCATGGGGACGGTTCGCCCCTGCCCAGCGCGCAGACCTCGCTCGCCCGCAACCTGCAGGAGGCCCTGCGGTTCGCGCAGCGCCTCGGTGCCGGGCCGGACACGGTGTTCGGCCACAGCCTGGGCGGCGCGCTGGCGATGAAGGTGGCCGAGCACTTCGGGCAGACCGTGAGGACGCTGATCCTCAGTGGCCCGGCGCTCTACCCGGAGGCCGCTTTTTCGGTGCCGCACTACGGCCCGGATTTCACCCGGGCGATCTCGACGCCGTTCGGCTTCATGGATTCCCCCTCGCTGCCGTTTCTCAGGCGCTTCCCGGGGCGGGTGATCCTGATCACCGGGCAGCACGACGGCTTGCCCGCCGACCGGCACGGCGGCGTGTGCGGCCGCTCGGCCGGCCTGGTCGAGGTCGCGGACGGCGCCGGGGCGCGCCGCACCGTCTACAGCCCGATTCCGGCGGAGGTGTTCGATGCGATAAGGGATGCTGCCGCTGACCGGCTCAGCGAGATCGTGCTGGACGGCTGCGATCACAAGGTGCTGGCGCACCTCGCCGACCACCCCGAGGTCGCGCATGCACTGACGCAGCGGCTGCTGCACCTGATGGGACGTGGTCCGCAGGCGCCGGGCTGTCGCATCGCCACCGACGGCACCTTGCGGGCCCTGTAGCGGCGGCGTGGTGGTGCCTCAGGCCGTCAGGCAGCGCAGCACCTCTTCGGCCGTGGCCGGCGCGTTCATCGCTTCGGGCCGCCCGCCCGCCTGCGCCACCGCATCGCGCAGCGCCTCGAACACGCTGATCGCCAGCATGAACGGCGGTTCGCCCACGGCCTTGCTGCCGTGCACGTTGTCCTCGCGGTTGGCTTCGGGCCAGAGATCCACCTTGAAATGCGCCGGCACGTCGCCGGTGGTCGGGATCTTGTAGGTGCTGGGCGCGTGGGTCTGCAGCAGTCCCTTGCCATTCCAGACCAATTGCTCGGTCGTGAGCCAGCCCATGCCCTGCACGAAGCCGCCCTCGATCTGGCCGATGTCGATGGCCGGGTTGATGCTGCGGCCCACGTCGTGCAGGATGTCCACCTTCAGCACCCGGCTCTCGCCGGTCAGCGTGTCGATGGCGACCTCGCTCACCGCCGCGCCGTAGGCGAAGTAGTAGAACGGCCGGCCCAGCATGGTGGTCTTGTCGTAATGGATCTTGGGCGTGCGGTAGAAGCCGTCGCTCCAGAGCTGGATGCGGTTGGCGTAGGCCGCGCCGACCACGGCTTCCCAGCGCCGGGTGGTCTTGTCGGTGATGACCTGGCCCGCTTCAAAACGCACCGCTCCCGCGCCCACGCCGTCCAGCCCCGCGACGAAGGCCGCGAGGTTCTGGCGCACCTGGCGCGCGGCGAACTGGGCCGCGCGGCCGTTCAGGTCGGTGCCGCTGCTGGCCGCGGTCGCGCTGGCGTTGGGCACCTTGCTGGTGTCGCTGGCGGTGCTGAGCACTTTGTCAAAGGGCACGCCCAGTTCGTCGGCCACGATGGCCGCGACCTTGGTGTTCAGGCCCTGGCCCATCTCGGTGCCGCCGTGGTTCACCTGCACGCTGCCGTCGGTGTAGACGTGCACCAGCGCGCCGGCCTGGTTGAACAGCGTGGCCGTGAAGCTGATGCCGAACTTGACCGGCGTCAGTGCCAAGCCTTTCTTGATGATGGGGCTCTGCGCGTTGAACGATGCGATCTGCTCGCGCCGTTCGCGGTAGCCGCTGGTGAGCGCCAGCTGCGTCATCAGCGGTTCGAGGATGTTGTCCTCCACCGGCATCTGGTAGTGGGTGACGTTGCGGTCTTCCACGCCGTACAGGTTGCGCAGGCGCACGTCCAGCGGGTCTTTTCCAAGGGCGCGAGCGATGTCGTCCAGGATGCGTTCGATCACGATCACGCCCTGCGGCCCGCCGAAGCCGCGGAAGGCGGTGTGGCTCTGCGTGTGGGTCTTGCAGCGGTAGGAGTGGACCGCGACGTCTTCGAGGAAGTAGGCGTTGTCGGCGTGGAAGATGGCGCGGTCGGCCACCGGGCCCGAGAGGTCGGCGCTGAAACCGCAGTTCGCCAGCATCTCCAGGTCCAGCCCGCACAGCAGGCCCGAGTCGTCGAAGCCGACGCGGTAGTGGTAAGCGAAGGGGTGGCGCTTGCCGGTGAGCATGAAGTCGTCGTCGCGGTCCAGCCGCAGCTTGACGGGGCAGCGCAGCTTGTTGGCCGCGACCGCGGCCCACACCGCCAGGTGACCGGCCTGCGTCTCCTTGCCGCCGAAACCGCCGCCCATGCGCCGGCACTCGACCGTGACCGCGTGGTTGGCCAGGCCCAGCGCGTGTGAGACCCAGTGCTGGACCTCGCCCGGGTGCTGGGTGCTGCTGTGGACCCACCACTGCTGCTGCTCCAGCGGCAGCACGTAGGCGATCTGGCCTTCAAGGTAGAAGTGTTCCTGGCCACCGACCTCGAAAGCGCCTTCCAGCTGGTGCGGCGCGCGTTTCAACGCCGCTTGCGCATCACCGCGGGTCACGTGCACCGGCGGCAGCACATAGCTTTCCAGCGCATGGGCTTCGTGCACCGTCAGCACCGGGTCCAGCGCCTCGATGGCCCACGTCACCAGCCGCGCGGCGCGGCGCGCGGTCAGGGCGTCGTCGGCCACGATCAGGCCGCCGACCTGGCCGAGGAACTGCACCGTGTCCATTGCGAACACCGGCTCGTCGTGCGCGAAGGCCGCCAGCGTGGTGTCACCCGGGATGTCGGTAACACCGATGAAGGCGCGCACACCGGGCAGGGCCAGCGCGGCCGTGGCGTCGATGCCCTTGAGCCGGCCATGCGCCACGGGCGAACACACCGGCGCGGCGTGCAGCGTGCCGCGCACCTCGGGGATGTCGTCGATGTAGGTGGCGGCGCCGGCCACCTGGGCGCGGGCGCTTTCATGGAATCGGGACTGGCCAGCCGCGGCAGCCCCGCCCGTTCGGGCTGAGCCCTTCGACAGGCGCAGGACAGGCACTGCCGAAGCCGTCGTGAGCCCTTCGACAGGCTCAGGGTGAACGGATGTGGTCGGTTGGAGAAGGTCGGGTGCGTTCATGTCAGGGCCTCCACGGTCTTGAGGCTGTCGAGGTTGATGCCCTGCAGGCCCTGGCTTTCGAGCCAGTAGCGCTGCAGCAGGTTGCCCAGCACGGTCTGCCGGTAGGCGGCGCTGGCGCGCATGTCGCTGATGGGTTGAAACTCGGCGCGCAGCGCGGCAGCGCCGGCCATCACCGTGTCGGCGTTCCAGGGCTGGCCGAGCAGGGCGGCTTCGGTCCGGCGGGCGCGGGCCGGGGTGGCGGCCACGCCGCCGGCGCCGATGGAGACCTGTTGCACCACGCCGGCCTTGACCGTCATCTGGATGGCGAGGCAGACGGCGGAGATGTCGTCGTCGAAACGTTTGCTGATCTTGTAGATTTTTTCCAGCGCATGCCCGTTCGGCCGCGGCACCTTGATCCAGCACAGCAGTTCGTCGGGCCGCATCACGTTCGTGCGGTAGCCGGTGTAGAGGTCTTCCAGCCGCAGCTCGCGGTGGGCGATCCCGCCGCCGGCCTTGGTCTTCTTCCATCGCATCAGCACCACGCTGGCGCCCAGGGCGATCAGCAGCGGCATGGAGTCGCCAATGGGCGAGCCGTTGGCCACGTTGCCGCCCAGCGTGCCGGAATTGCGCACCGGCAGGCCGGCAAAGCGCTGGCCGAAGGTCTGCAACTGCGGCCGCTCCTTCACGAGCGCGGCGAAGGCATCGGTCAGCGTGACCGCGGCGCCGATGGCGATGTGCTGCGGGTAGGTCTCGACGCGCTGCAGTTCGCGCGCCGCCGTCACGTCCAGCACCTGCGCAAAGCGCTTGTGCTGCTTGGTGACCCAGAGGCCGACGTCGGTGGTGCCGGCCACCACCTGGGCCTGGGGGTGGGCGGCGCGGGCTTGCAGCAGGGCGTTCAGGCTGCGGGGCCGCAGGTAGGGCGCATCCGCGTCGGCCTTGGGTTTCAGCGCCTTGAGCGCCGCCACCGTGGCCGCTTCGTCCACCGCGCAGCCGGCGGGCAGGGGCAGGGCGCCCATCTGTTGCGCCGCGTCGAGGATGGGCCGGTAGCCGGTGCAGCGGCACAGGTTGCCCGACAGGTCCACCTGGGCCTGTTCTCGGGTGACGCCCTGGCCGCCGCTCGTGTTCTGGTACAGGCCGAACAGGCTCATGACAAAGCCGGGCGTGCAGAAGCCGCATTGCGAACCGTGGCACCGGACCATGGCTTCCTGGCTGGGATGCAGCTCGCCCGAGGGCGCCGCGATGTCCTCGGCGGTGAACACCGCCATGCCGTCCACCGAATGGGCCAGCCGGATGCAGCTGTTGATGGCTTTGTATTGCAGTTTCCCGTCGACCACCTCGCCCAGCACGACGGTGCAGGCGCCACAGTCGCCCTCGCCGCAGCCTTCCTTGGTGGCACTCAGGTGCAGGTCGTCGCGCAGCAGCTCCAGCAGGGTGCGGTCGGGTGCTACATTGCCGACCGCCACGGTCTGGCCTCGGCGCAGGAATCTCAGGGTTTGTCCGGGTATTTCAGGCTTCATGCGCGGCAGCTTAGCGCCAGCCGGCATGGCACGGCATATGCTCTGACGTATGGTCAGAATGCTTCAGGTGCCATTTCCACGCGTCCCCACCGGGTATGAAATACATGTCCATGTTCGACAAGATTGACTTGCACCTGATTCGCGTCCTGCACACGGTCCTGACCGAGCGCAGCGTGTCGCGTGCGGCACTGAAGTTGGGCATGTACCAGCCGGCGGTCAGCGCCGCCCTCAAACGCTTGCGCGAACTGGCCGGCGATCCGCTGCTGGTGCGTTCGGGCTCGGGCATGATGCCCACCGCCGCCGGCCTGCGCATGGTGGAGCCGGCGGCCGAAATCCTGCGCAGTGCAGAAGTGCTCTTTTCCGACGCCCGCAGCTTCGACCCCACCACCGCCCGCCACACCTTCAGCGTCGCCGCCAGCGACTACCTGGACCCGCAGTTCCTGCCGCAGCTGGTGATCCAGCTCAAGGCGCAGGCGCCGAACTGCCCGATCGAGATCCACCCCCTTTCGGCCGACGGCGATTACCGCACCCACCTGGCGCAGGGGCATGTGGACGTGGTGATCGGCAACTGGCCCAAGCCGCCGGGCGACCTGCACCTGGGCCGGCTGTTCGGCGACCAGATCGTCAGCCTGGTCTCGATCCAGCACCCGGCGGTGCGCCGCGGCTGGGACGAAGCCGCCTGGCTGGCGGCCGAACACATCGCCCCCACGCCCATGCACCCCGGCGCGCGCGGCGCGATCGACGACTTCCTCTCCAGCCGCGGCATCTCGCGCAACATCGTGGCGCGCTGTCCGCATTTCGGCCTGATCCCGGCCATGGTGGCCGGCAGCCTGCTGGTGCTGACCACCGGCCGCCATTACGCCGAGCGGTTCGTGGACCAGCTGCCGGTCAAGGTGCTGCCCTGTCCGATCGAGTTTCCGCGGCTGCTGTATTACCAGCTCTGGCACGAGCGCACCCATGCCTCGCTGGCCGGCCGCTGGCTGCGCGAGCAGATCAAGTCGGTGGCGGCCTCGCTGCGCCCGGCCGAAGCCCAGGACGCGGTGGCCTGAATAACCCGACCAGCAGGAGACCGACTTGACGACCCCCCGATTGCAACTGAACGGCATCACCAAACGCTACCCCGGCGTGGTGGCCAACAGCAACGTGTCCCTGTCCGTTGCGCCCGGTGAAATCCACGCCGTGCTGGGCGAAAACGGCGCCGGCAAGTCCACGCTGATGAAGATCATCTACGGCTCGGTCAAGCCCGACGAGGGTTCGGTCATGTTCAACGGCCGGCCGGTCCACATCCGCAACCCGCAGGAGGCGCGGGCGCTGGGCATCAGCATGGTGTTCCAGCACTTCAGCCTGTTCGACACCATCACCGTGGCCGAGAACGTCTGGCTCGGTCTGGACAAGGCGCTCACGCTGGCCGAGGTGATGGCCAGCATCGACGCCACCGCCGCCGAATACGGGCTGGACATCGACCCCAAGCGCCCGGTGCACACGCTGAGCGTGGGCGAGATGCAGCGGGTGGAAATCATCCGCGCGCTGCTGACCAGCCCGCAGCTGCTGATCCTGGACGAGCCGACCTCGGTGTTGACGCCGCAGGCGGTGGAAAAACTCTTCGTGGTGCTCAAGAAGCTGGCGTCCGAGGGCTGCTCCATCCTCTACATCAGCCACAAGCTGCACGAGATCCGCGAACTCTGCACCGCCTGCACCGTGCTGCGCGGTGGCCAGGTCACGGGCGTGTGCGACCCGCGCCAGGAGAGCAACGCGTCCCTGTCGCGCCTGATGATCGGCGCCGAGCCGCCGGCGCTGCAGGCGCGCGCGCTCAACGCCGGCGCCGATGTGCTGCAGGTGCGCGACCTGACGCTGGCCAGCGACGACCCCTTCGGCACGAACCTCGCCCACATCGCGCTGACCGTGCGCGCGGGCGAGGTGGTCGGCATCGCGGGCGTGTCGGGCAACGGCCAGGCCGAGCTCCTGTTTGCGCTCTCGGGCGAGGACACCCACGCGCCCGCCGGCAGCATCCGCGTGGCCGGGCAGGACGCCTCGCGCCTGTCCCCGGGCCGCCGCCGTGCGCTGGGCCTGCACTTCGTGCCCGAAGAGCGGCTGGGCCGTGGCGCGGTGCCCACGCTGTCGCTGGCGCACAACCTGCTGCTCTCGCGCCGCGACGCGGTGGGCGCCGGCGGCTGGCTGCGCCTGGGCGCGCTCAAGGCGCAGGCCGAGGGCATCATCGCCCGCTACAAGGTCAAGGCCAACGGCCCCGACGCGGCCGCCAAGTCGCTCTCGGGCGGCAACCTGCAGAAATTCATCGTCGGCCGCGAGATCGAAGCGAAGCCCAAGCTGCTGATCGTGAGCCAACCGACCTGGGGCGTGGACGTGGGCGCTTCGGCGCAGATCCGCGGCGAAATTCTGGCGCTGCGCGATGCCGGCTGTGCGGTGCTGGTGGTCAGCGAAGAGCTGGACGAACTGTTCGAGATCAGCGACCGCCTGCACGTGATCGCCAAGGGCCGCCTCTCGCCGGCCATCGACCGCGCCGACGCGACGGTGGAGCGCATCGGTGAATGGATGTCGGGCCTGTGGGACGACGCCGCACACCACAACAACAAGAACCAGGAGCACGCCCATGCTGCGGCTTGAAGTCCGTCCCCAGCCCTCGGCGCGCTGGGGCTACGCCTCGCCGCTGCTGGCGCTGGCCATCACCGTGGTGATCGGTGTGATCCTGTTTGCGGTGCTCGGCAAAGACCCGGTGCGCGGCCTGCAGGTGTTCTTCTGGGAACCGATCAAGAGCAGCTACGCGCTGTCGGAACTCATGGTCAAGGCCACGCCGCTGCTGATCATCGCGCTGGGGCTGGCGGTCTGCTTCCGCTCCAACGTCTGGAACATCGGCGCCGAAGGGCAGTACCTGATCGGGGCCGTCTTTGCCGCCGGGGTGGCGCTGATGGCGGACAAGACCACCGGCGGCTGGATCATCCCCGCCATCATCGTGGCCGGGGTGCTGGGCGGCATGCTCTGGGCCGGCATCACGGCGCTGCTGCGCGACCGCTTCAACGCCAACGAGATCCTGGTCAGCCTGATGCTGGTCTATGTGGCGGTGCAGGTGCTCAACTACCTGGTCTACGGCCCGTGGAAAGACCCCCAGGGCTACAACTTCCCGCAGACCAAGACCTTCGAGTCGGTCACGCAGATCCCCAAACTGTTGCAGGGCTCGCGGCTGAACATCGGCCTGCTGCTGGCGCTGGCCGGCGCGGCGGCGGTCTGGGTGTTCCTGTTCCGCACCTATTCGGGCTTCGCCCAGCAGGTGGGCGGTCTGGCGCCGGCGGCGGCGCGCTACGCGGGTTTCTCGTCGCGCAAGGCGCTGTGGATCGCGCTGCTGACCTCGGGCGGCGCCGCCGGCCTGGCCGGCGCGCTGGAGGTGGCTGGCCCCATCGGCCAGCTCACGCCCTATGTGCCGGCGGGCTACGGCTTCGCGGCCATCATCGTGGCCTTCGTCGGCCGGCTGCACCCGGTGGGCATCGTGTTCTCGGCCATCCTCATGAGCATGTTCTACATCGGTGGCGAGCTGGCGCAGTCGCGCCTGGGCCTGCCCAAGTCCATCACCGGCGTGTTCCAGGGCCTGCTGCTGTTTGCGCTGCTGGCCTGCGACACGCTGATCGCCTACCGCGTCGTCTGGAAGAAATGATGACCACCCCCGTCGCTTGCTCGCTGCGCGTAGCCGCATCCCCCCTCAAGGGGGCAACGCTTGTGGCCTGGCCAAGCCAGTTCCACGGCGTTCCCCGGTCAGACACCGTTGCCCACATCCGTTGCTGGAGTCGTTGACATGGAATCCACCGCACTCCTCATCGCCGCCTCGCTCAACGCAGGCACCGTGCTGGCCATCGCCTCGCTGGGCCTGCTCATCAACGAGAAGGCCGGCATCGTCAACCTGGGGGCCGAGGGCATGATGCTTTGCGCCGCCCTGGCCGGCTTTGCCACCGTGGTGCACACCGGCAGCACCGTGGCCGGCTTTGCCGCCGGCATGGCCGTGGGCGCCTTGCTCGCCGCCCTCTTCGGCGGGCTGGTGATCTGGCTCAACACCAACCAGTACGCCACAGGGCTGGCGCTGTCGCTGTTCGGTGGGGGCTTCTCGGCCTTTGCCGGCACGGCCTACGTGCAGGAGAAGCTGCCCGAGCAGAGCCAGTTCGCGATCCCGCTGCTGTCCGACATCCCGTTCCTGGGCAGCGCACTGTTCAAACAGCACCCCATGGTGTACGCCTGCGTGGGGCTGATGGCCGGGCTGGTCTGGTTCCTCTTTCGCACCCGTGCGGGGCTGGTGCTGCGCAGCGTGGGCGAGAGCCCCGAATCGGCCCACGCGCTGGGTTACCCGGTGCGCCGCATCCGCCTGCTGGCGGTGATGGCCGGCGGCGCCCTGTGCGGCCTGGCCGGCGCCTACGTGTCCACCGTCTACACCCCGCTGTGGGTGGAAGGCATGATCGCCGGCAAGGGCTGGATCGCGCTGGCGCTGACGACGTTTGCCACCTGGCGCCCGGCACGTGTCTTGCTGGGGGCCTACCTGTTCGGTGGCGTGACCATGCTGCAGTTTCACCTGCAGGGCATGGGCGTCGACGTGCCCAGCCAGTTCCTGACCATGATGCCCTACCTCGCCACCATCGCCGTGCTGGTCCTGATCTCGCGCAACCCGACCTGGATCCGCATCAACCTGCCCGCCTCGCTCGGCAAGCCGTTCTATCCGGGTTCATGAAGATGGCCCCCTTGCGTCCCATCGCCTGCGGCGCTGTCTCGCGGCTCCACCGCTGCGCGGGTCGCTGCCCCCCAGGGGGGCTGAACCGCCTTGGGGCGGCCCGGCGGCGGTTCGCGGGTTCATAATCTTTTGTTGTTCCGTTTTCTCCACTCCCAACCCACCAAGAGGTTTCCATGACCGACCTGAACAAGCGTTCCCTGATCAAGCTGGCGGCCCTGACGGCCGTGGCCAGCGCGGCCCTGATCGGCTGCGGCAAGAAGGAAGAGCCGGCGCCCGCGCCCGCTCCGGCAGCCGCCCCGGCCGAAGCCCCCAAGGCCGAGCCGCTGAAGGTGGCGTTCGCCTACGTCGGCCCGGTGGGTGACGGCGGCTGGACCTTCGCCCACGACAACGGCCGCAAGGCGCTGGAAGCCGAGTTCGGCGACAAGATCGTCACCAGCTTCGTCGAGAACGTGCCCGAGAGCGCCGACGCCGAGCGCGTGCTGCGCGACCTGGCCGGCCAGGGCAACAAGATCATCTTCGGCACCACCTTCGGCTACATGGAACCCATGCTCAAGGTCGCGCCCGACTTCAAGGACGTGAAGTTCGAGCACGCCACCGGCTACAAGACGGCCGAGAACATGCGCACCTACGACAGCCGCACCTACGAAGGCGCCTACATGGCCGGCGTGATCGCCGGCGCCATGACCAAGACCAATACCCTGGGTGTGGTGGCTTCGATCCCAATCCCCGAAGTGATCCGCAACATCAACAGCTTCACGCTGGGCGCGCAGTCGGTGAACCCCAAGGCCAAGACCAAGGTGGTCTGGGTCAACGGCTGGTTCGACCCACCGAAGGAAACCGAAGCCGCGACCTCGCTGATCAACGGCGGCGCCGACGTGCTGATGCAGAACACCGATTCGTCGGCCGTGCTGCAGACCGCCGAGAAGATGGGCAAGCGCGCCTTCGGCTGGGACAGCGACATGACCGCCTACGGTCCCAAGGCCCACCTGGGTTCGGCCGTCATCAACTGGGGTCCGTACTACAAGAAGGCCGTCAAGGACGCGCTGGAAGGCACCTGGAGCACGGGCGGCGTGTGGTGGGGCCACAAGGAAGGCGCGATCGACATGGTCTCCATCGCCGAAGACGTGCCGGCCGAAACCAAGGCCAAGATCGACACCGTCAAGGCCGGTCTGAAGGACGGTTCCTTCTCGATCTGGACGGGCCCGATCCTGGGTCAGGACGGCAAGGAAGTGCTGGCCAAGGACGCCGTGGCGGACGACAAGTTCCTGGGCGGCATCAAGTTCTTCGTCAAGGGCGTGGAAGGCAAAGTGCCAAACTGATGGACTCCCCCCTGCGCCGCTTCGCTCGCCTTGCAGGCCGCAGCATGGGGCAGAGCCCATGCTTCTTCGGGCTGTCCAAACCTGCGCAGGCAGGTTCGGAGCCGCGGCCCTCAGCCCCCCGGTGGGGGGACCACACCAGTGGCCCGGCAAAGCCGGTTCCACGGTGTGTGCTGGCCTGAAGACACGCACGCCGGACCGACCCGCCGCTGCCTTGTGCAGCGGCGTTTTTCTTTGGAGAGCACATGATCGAATCACAACTCTGGCACCCGGTCATCGCGGGCATGCACCTGCGGGAGGCACCGGTTTCGATGTCGCTGCTGGGGCAGAACGTCGTCCTGTGGCGCGAGCATGGGCATGAGGGGCTGCCCGGTGCCGTGCACGCCTGGGCCGACCGCTGCCCGCACCGGGGCGCGAAGCTGTCGCTGGGGCGGGTGCTCACGCACCTGCACGGTGCGCGGCTGGAGTGCCCTTACCACGGCTGGCAGTTCGCGGGCGACGGCGCGGCGGCGCAGGGCCACCACGGCGCTCCGGTGGCCGTGGGGCGCTGCGTGCACGTGCCGGCGGCCCCCACCTTCGAGCCGCCCGCCGCGCATTGCGCCCAGGTGTTCGAGGCGCAAGAACGCCACGGCCTGGTCTGGGTGCGGCTGGAGCGGCCGGACCTCTCGCGTGTGCCGGCCGCGCTGGCGCAGCCACCGGCCTTCGAGCCCTGGGACGATCCGCTCTGGCGCCAGGTCGTTTGCGGCCCCTACACCGTGGAGACCAGCGCGCCGCGGCTGGTGGAGAACTTCCTGGACCTGAGCCACTTTGGCTTTGTGCACGAAGGCTGGCTGGGCGCGCGCAGCCACGCGCAGGTCGACACCGGCCGGGTGGAAGAGGGCGCCGACGGCGTGCACGCGCGCGAGTGCAAGGCCTGGCAACCCCAGGGTTATGCCGGCGCCGAGGCCGGCGGCTGGGTGGCCTACCGCTACGAAGTGCCGCACCCCTTCGCCGCCGTCCTGCGCAAGGACGCGGCCGATGCCGACCCGGTCAGCAACGCGATCGCGCTGTTCATCCGCCCCGACGGCCCCGAGGCCTGCACCGCCTGGTTCGCCATGGCCACGCTGGGCGACCTGAGCGACGACGAAGAACTGCGCGCCTTCCAGGACACGGTCTTCGGCCAGGACAAGCCCATCGTCGAATCACAAAGCCCCAAACGCCTGCCCATCGGGCGGGATGGCGCCATCCCGGAGGTGCACGGCCCGGCCGACCGCATGTCCAGCGCCTACCGCCGCTACCTGGCCCGCACCGGCATTGCTCTCGGTGTCTGCTGAAAGGAAAACCATGAACGCCATCGAACTCGCCCGCGCCATCCCCAAGGCCGAGCTGCACATCCACATCGAAGGTTCGCTCGAACCCGAACTGATCTTCCAGCTCGCGCAGCGCAACGGCGTGGCACTGGCCTACCCGAGTGTCGAGGCGCTGCGCGCGGCCTACGCCTTCACCGACCTGCAGAGCTTCCTGGACATCTACTACGCCGGTGCCAGCGTGCTGCTGCAGCCGCAGGACTTCCACGACATGGCCTGGGCCTACTTCCTGCGCGCCCAGGCCGACAACGTGATCCACACCGAGCTGTTTTTCGACCCCCAGACCCACACCGCGCGCGGCGTGCCCGTGGCCACGGTGATCGAAGGCCTGTCGGGCGCCTGCCAGCAGGCCGAAGCCGAGCTGGGCATCAGCTCGGCGCTGATCCTGTGCTTCCTGCGCCACCTGAGCGAAGAAGACGCCTTCGCCACGCTCGAAGCCGCGTTGCCGTACCGCGAACACTTCATCGGCGTGGGGCTTGATTCGAGCGAGCTGGGCCACCCGCCCGAGAAGTTCGAACGCGTGTTCGCGCGCTGCCGCGAACTGGGCCTGAAGCTGGTCGCCCACGCGGGCGAGGAAGGGCCGGCCGAGTACATGTGGCAGGCCATCGACCTGCTCAAGGTTCAGCGCATCGACCACGGCGTGGCCGCGCTGCAGGACCCGCTGCTCATGGCCGAGCTGGCCCACACCCGGCTGCCGCTGACGGTGTGCCCGCTGTCCAACCTCAAGCTCTGCGTGGTCAAAGACCTGCGCGACCATGGCCTGAAAACCCTGCTCGACGCCGGCCTGTGCGTGACCATCAACTCCGACGACCCGGCCTATTTCGGTGGCTACCTGAACACCAACTTCGAGCAGACCGTGGCGGCATTGAACCTCAGCCGCGACGACGTGGTCCAGCTCGCGCGCAACAGCTTCGAAGCCAGCTTCATCGGCGCCGAACGGCTCGCGGACTGCCTGGCCCAGGTGCGGGCGGTGGCCAGCGCCTGAGGTCTCCCCCGCCGCGCAGGCGACTGCGGGGGCCGCGTCGATGCCGGACAATCCGGGGTCGGATATCCGCTCCACGATCACGTTCCGAGGTCCTGTTTTGCCATTGCCCGCGCCCCAGCCCCGCCAGCCCATGCACACCCGCCGCGTCGAGTACCGCGGCTTCCAGCGCGACGACGGTCTGTGGGACATCGAAGGCGAGCTGCACGACAGCAAGCCGCACGCCTTCGAGATCGAAGGCGAAGGCGAATGGGCGCCGCACGAGGCCATCCACCACATGAGCATCCGCGTCACGGTGGACGAGGCCATGGTCATCCGCGAGGTGCAGGTGGCCATGGACGCGCACCCGCACGACCCCTGCCCGCAGGCCATGCCGCCCATGCAGGGCCTGGTGGGCGAGACCCTGGGCAAGGGCTGGCGCAAGACCATCGAACGCCACCTGGGCGGTACCGTGGGCTGCACCCACCTGCGCGAACTGCTGTTCAACCTGGCCACGGCCGCGTTCCAGACCCGTTCGGCCTCGTTCGCCCCGCCGCCCGACGGCCGCCCGCCCATGCACCTGGGCCAGTGCAAGGCCTGGGCCTTTGACGGCCCGGTGGTCGAGAAGGTCTACCCCATGTTCTTCCGCTGGCAACCGCCGGCGAAGGCCTGACCTCGGGCGCGCACCACCATGGCCATCGACATCAACAACGAGGTGGTGCTCACGGCGCCCGTGCCCTCGGCCACGGTCATCCTGCTGCGCGACGCGCCCGAGGGCCTGCAGGTGCTGCTGATGCGGCGCCACGTGGCGTCGGGCGTGCTGGGCGGTGTGCACGTGTTCCCTGGCGGCAAGCTGGACCCGGTCGACCGCGACCACCCATCGACCGGGGTGAGCCAGGCGCACGTGGCGGCCCTGGCCGAGCCGGCGCTGGACGCTGCCACCGCCGCCGCCCTCTACCTGGCCGCCGTGCGCGAAACCTGGGAAGAGTGCGGCCTGCGCCTGGACGTGGCCAGCCTCTGGCCCTGGTCGCGCTGGATCACGCCGCGCCAGCCCTCGGTGACCAACAAGCGCTTTGACACACGCTTCTTCGTCGCCGCCGCGCCCGCGGGGCAGGAGGCCCGGCACGACAACCACGAAGCGACCGAGGCCGTGTGGCTGACCCCGCGCGAGGGCCTGCAGCGCTACTGGGACGGCGCCATCGACCTGGCGCCGCCGCAGATCATGAGCCTGGCCCAGCTGGCGAAACTGAACGGCGTGGCGCAGGCGCTGGCGATGGCCCGCAACCGCCCGCCCGCGCTGATCGAGCCCGAACCCTTCGACGAAGACGGCCGCCGCGTCATCTGCTACCCCGGCGACCCGCGCCACAGCATCGCCCAGCCGGTGTGGGACGGCCCCACGCGCCTGACACACCGCAACCGCCGCTTCGAGCCCGAGGGCGGGCTGCTGGCGCTGCTGGGCTGACGCCCGGCGGGGCACCCATGAATGAAAAAAACGCGCCGGTCTGGCGCGTTTTTTTGTGGGGTGCAGGGTCGGCCGTCAGACCCGTTTCAGCACCCCGCGATCGGCCCTGTCATTGACAGACGAAGCTGCTCGCCACTTCCAGGCTGCCGCTGCCCTTGTAGCGCGCGACCTGGGGGTACGGGCACAGTGGGCGGGTGCGGTTGGCGGCCCAGGTGGCGGGCACATCGCTGTTCGCACCGCCCGCATTGCCGGCGCCGCGCGCGGTGGCCACCACCTCGGCCGGTGCCACGCCTCGCTCCACCCAGGCGACCAGCGAGGTCAGCAGGTCGAACTGGTCGGTGGCCGGGCCGCCCGAGCAGTGGCCCATGCCGGGCACGCGGTAGAAGCGTGCAAAGTCGGTGCCCGTGTCTTGCTCCACGCCCTTGTACCAGGCCTCGCTGTCGTTGACCGAGAAGATGGCGTCGCTGACACCGTGGTAGACCATGATCTTGCCGCCGCGCTCGCGCAGGCCTTGCATCCGGGTGGGCGTGGGTGGGGTCATGAAGGACATGGCCGACTCGGTGTAGGTCGCGTTGGTGGCGGTGATGCCGGCGTACAACGCGTCCAGATCGGTGGTGAGGGCAAAGTTCAAGGCGTCGAACGTGGCAGGGTCTTCCGGTGGGACCTTGAAGATGATCCCGGTGGCGCCCGCATCGAGGTTGAGCGAGGCAAAGAATTCCCAGAACGCAATACCCGATCCCACTGGGCTGCCGCCGCTGGCCACGCCCGCCTTGCCGGCGCCGAAGCCAGCGTCAAACGGAAAGCTGGAATAGATCAGGCTGCCGTTGCTGGTGGTGGTGCCGCTGAAGATCTTGGCGAGCACGGTTTTCTGATCTGCACTCAGGCAGGTACTGCCGTCGCGCGCGCCACTGCAGGTGGGAATGTCGGTGGCGGCATCGAAGGCGGTCTGGCAGGCCGCCACATCCTGCACGATGCCGTCGCTGGCGAGGTCCAGCGCATCGCACTTGGCCAGCACCTTGGTGGCCACCAGCTGGCGCTCGCTGTCGGTGAAGGCGGTGGCGAGGTCGATCTGGTTGGCGACAGGCGTTGTGGTGGCCAGCGTCTCGTACAGGCGCGCGCCGGCGAGGTTGGCGACTGCGGCCTTGGGTAGGTTGTAGCCGGGGGCTCCGGCCAGGATGCCGTCGTAGTCTGCAAAGTAGCGCGCGGCGGCCACCATGGCGTGGCGTCCGCCGTTGGAACAACCGGCAAAGTACGAGCGGTCCGGCGCTTTGCCGTAGGTGAGTGCAATGGCCTGTTTGGCCATGGGCGTGAGTTTGCCCACCGCCTGGTAGCCGTAGTCCAGACGGGCCTGTGGGTCGACACCGAAATTGGGGCCCAGGGCGCCGGCGTGACCGGCGTCAGAGCTCAGCACCGCAAAACCCTGCTGCAGTGCGTGGGTCAGCGGGCCACCACCGGTGGATCCAGTGGCCGTGAGCACCGAACCGTCGATCCCGCCATTGCCCTGGTGCAGGAAACGACCGTTCCAGTTCTTCGGCAGGCGGATCTCAAAACCGATGGCGTAGGTGTTGTTGTCCACCGCGCTGACGCGCTCGTGCATCTTGCCGGTCACGCGGCAGTGCTCGGCCACGGGCTGACCACCCACGGTCAGGGCGCCGGCCGCCACAGTTTCCGCCGCCGTGATCTGGGTGCTGGCCAGTCCGGCGAAGGTGGTGGTCAGGCTGGCGCAGTCGCCGCTGAACGGCGCGGCGGTTGCTGCGGCCAGCTGGGGGATGGGCTTGGCGGCGGCGGGCGTGTTCTCGCCGCCTCCGCAGGCCACCAACAGGGTGGCGACCGCCATGGCGGCGCTGCTGTGCGCCGGGTGTCGGGAACGTCGGGGCATGGTGTCTCCTCGGGAGGACAGGGGTTTCGTGGCCGCTGTTGGGCGGTGCTCTGATGGCAAAAGTAGTTTATTAAATTAACTAAATTGTGCGATCAGGGTAAATCCGAATGCTCTGCGGACCGCCCGCGCTCCAGAACTGGTGGTGGCACCGGTTTCATAATGGCCCGATGAAACACGTTGAGCCGACCACCACCAGCAAAGACAGCCAGACGCCCAGAGCACGACTGGACGAAGGAGCGCTGCGCCAGTTGCTGGGCTACCAGCTGGCGCAGGCCAGCATCGTGACGAACAGTGCGTTCAGCCACGAAACGGGCAAGCCGCTGGCTTTGGGGCAGGTGGAGTTCACTTTGCTTTATCTGATTAAGCAAAACACGTCGGTGACCGCGTCCCGTCTGGCGCGCGCCCTGGCGGTCAGCATGCCGGCGATCACGGTGTGGATGGCCAAGCTGGAACAGCGTGGCCTGGTGTCCCGTCAACGCAGTGCGACGGACAAACGCTCACAGCACTTCGGGGTCACCGACGAGGGGGCGGCACTGGTCACGCGCGCGATGACGGCGCTGCTGGAGGCCGATGCCCGCTTGCTGGCCCACCTGTCCCAGGCGGAGCGCGCCATGCTGCTGGAGTTGCTGCACAAGGTGGCCTTGCACCGTCCCTGAGCAGGGGCGAACCAACGGATGCTGCAAACCCGTTCGTGGCGCGCGGGGCTCAAGGGGTGCCCGGTTCCCCACAGGCAAACCGGTATTCGGTGCGCGCCCGGTACGGCTGCCCGACCGCGACCCGGTTGAGCGCAAACGCCGGGCAGTGCATCGCGTTGGGGTACTGCTGCGGTTCTAGGCACAGGCCGGCGCGCGGGCGGTGCTCCACGCCGCCCTTGCCGATGTCCGGCGTGGCGCCCGTGCCCAACGCGCCGGCGGTGTAGACCTGCAACACCGGTTCGGTGGTCCAGACGGCCAGCGTTCGGCCGCTGCCCGGGCTGTGGGTCTGGGCCACGTGGCGCAGGGCGCCGGCACTGTCGCTGCCGGGTTCGTAGGCGTGGTCGATGTCGAGCAGATCGCCCAGCCGGCGGCCCTGGCGCAGGTCCAGCGCATGGCCGTCCAGCGCCGTGCGTTCGCCGGTGGCCACGTTGTCGTCGTCGGCGGCGAGCAGTTGGTCGGCGAACACCTGCAGGTGGTGGTCGTCGATGGGGATGTGGCCCGGTCCGTCGAGGTTGAAGAAGATGTGCGGCGTGAAGCTGGCGGGCGAGGGCGGGCTGACGTTGCAGACCGCGACGGCTTCGTGCTCAACCACCAGGGTGTGGCCGTCGGTGAGGCGGTAGCTGAGGGTCAGGTCGATGGTGCCGGGGTGACCGTCCACCGAAGGCTCGAAACGCAGGCGCAGCGTGAGCGCATCGGGTGTGCTCTGGTGGGCCGAGAACACGCGGTGGCGCGAACCGTTCGGGCCGCCGTGGATGGTGTGAGGCCCCGCGTTCGCGTCGAGCAGGTAGTCCGTGCCGTCCAGCGTGTAGCGCGCCTGCCCGATGCGCCCGGCGTAGCGTCCGATGAAGGCGCCCATGGACGGCGCGCCGGCCTGCAGCGCGGCCAGGCTGTGATAGCCCAGGGCCACATCGCCCAGGGCGCCGTCGCGGTCGGGCACCAGGATCTGCAGGACTTTTGCGCCGAGGTTGCAGACGGCCACCTCCATGCCGCAGGCGTGGCGCAGGCGGAACAGGGCGACGGGTTCGCCGCCGACTTCGCCGAAGAAGCGCGCGGGGTCGAGGCGCGTGACCATCGCTGCTCGAACCTCAGACCCGCTGGCCGACTTCAGTGCGCGCGCGCGTCCACGCCCGCGCCTGCTCGCTCAGCGACAGGCCCAGGCCCGGTCGCGTGGGCACCTGCATGCGGCCGTTGGCGATTGCTATGCGCTCGTTGAACAGCGGCTCCAGCCACTCGAAGTGTTCGACCCAGGGCTCGGTCGGGTAGGCCGCGGCCAGGTGCACGTGCAGTTCCATCGCGAAGTGCGGCGCCAGCATCAGGCCGGCGTGGTGCGCCAGGCCCGTGATCTTGAGGAAGGGCGTGATGCCGCCCACGCGCGGGCCGTCGGGCATCAGGTAGTCGGCCGCGCGGTGGCGGATCAGGTCCCCGTGTTCACCCGCGCTGGTCAACATCTCGCCGGTGGCGATCGGGGTGTCGAACTGCAGCGCCAGCGCCGCGTGGCCTTCGTGGTCGTAGGCGTCCAGCGGTTCCTCGATCCACACCAGGTTGAAGCCTTCGAGCGCGCGGCACATGCGCTGCGCGGTGGGGCGGTCCCACTGCTGGTTGGCGTCCACCATCAGCGGCACGCCGTCGCCCAGGTGCTCGCGCACCGCCTGCACGCGCTGCATGTCGATGCGGCCGTCGGGCTGGCCCACCTTGAGCTTGATGCCGCCGATGCCGCGCGCCACCGAGGCCGCGGCGTTCACCTTGAGCTGGTCGATCGGCGTATGCAGGAAACCCCCCGAGGTGTTGTAGCAGCGCACCGACTCGCGGTGCGCGCCCAGCAGCTTGGCCAGCGACAGGTTGGCGCGCCGCGCCTTCACATCCCACAGCGCCACGTCAAACGCGCCGATGGCCTGGGTGGCCAGGCCACTGCGCCCGGCCGAGGCGCCGGCCCAGCACAGCTTGTCCCACAGGCGCGCAATGTCGTTCGGGTCTTCGCCGATCAGGGCAGGCGCGATCTCCTGCGCGTGCGCGAACTGGCCCGGCCCGCCGGCGCGCTTGCTGTAGCTCAGGCCCAGACCCTCATGGCCTTGTTCGGTCTGCAGTTCGACGAACAGCATCGCGATTTCGGTCATGGGCTTCTGGCGCCCGGTCAGCACCTTGGCGTCGCTGATGGGGGTGGCCAGCGGCAGGGTGCACGAAGAGATGCGCATCCAGGCGATGCGGTCGGCGGGCGTGCTCATGTGCGGCGGTGCTCCGGGCTCACTGGGGCTTGATGCCGGCGGTCTTGATCACCTTGACCCATCGCTGCAGTTCGCTGGCCACGAAGTCCGTATAGGGCTTGTAGCCCTGCACCGGCACCACGAAACCGTTGCCCTCCATCTTCTGCTTGATGGCGGGCGAGGACATCACTTCTTTGAACGCCGCTTCGAGCTTGGCCACGATGGGCGCTGGCGTGCCCTTGGGCACCGACATGCCCGACCAGCTCAGCGCCTCAAAACCCGGGTAGCCGGACTCGGCGACGGTGGGTACGTCGGGGTAGAGGCTGTTGCGCTGCAGGCTGGAGACCGCCAGCGGGCGCAGCTTGCCGGCCTTGATGTGGGGCAGGGCCACGTCCTGGTTGATGAACATCATCGGGATCTCGTTGCCCAGCAACGCGGTCATCATGGGGCCGCCGCCGCGGTAGGGGATGCCGGTCATGAAGATGCCGGCGGTCTGTTTGAACAGCTCCATCGCCATGTGGCCCGAGGCCGCGTGGGTGTAGCCGTAGTCGAGCTTGCCCGGGTTGGCCTTGGCGGCCTTCACCAGATCGGCCAGGGTCTTGTAGGGCTGGCTGGCGTTGACCACCAGCACGTTGGGGCCGCTGTGCACGTGGCTGATGTGGATGAAGTCCTTGATCGAGTCGTACTTGAGGTTGGGGTCCAGGCCGTGGGCCACAGCGTTCTGGCCCACACCGGTCTGGATGATGGTGTAGCCGTCGGGCGCGGCCTTGGACCCGCGCTCGGTGCCGATCACGCCACCGGCGCCGCCCACGTTCTCGATCACCACCGGCTGGCCCAGGATCTTGGCCAGCGGATCGGCCACCATGCGGCCCATCACGTCGGAGGTGCCACCGGGCGGGAAGGCCACGATGATCTTGATCGGCTTGCTGGGGTAGTCGCTCTGCGCGAAGGCGCCCAACGGCAGGGCAGCGAGGGCGGACGAGGCGATCAGGTGTCGGCGTTGGATCATGGTGATGTCTCCGGGGTGGATGGAAAGGAACCGGTCGAAGGGCCGGCTTTGGGGAACGCGGTACTTTTTTCAGGTGGTCGAAGCGCGAGGTTTCAGCGCGAAGTGGCCCCAGTCAGGGACACCGAGGAACCGGCTTTGCCGGGCCTCTGGTGTCGTCCCCCTCCCGCCGCAGGCGAGAGAGGGGGAAGCCGCGAAGCGGCGCAGGGGGTGCTTCATGTGATCGGCGCGGGGTTGAAGAGGACGAGGTCGTTGTGCAGGCCCCACTTTTCGGCCCAGGTCTTCTCACCGCTGGCCACGGCCAGCATGCGGTGGAACAGTTCCCAGCCCAGTTCGTCGATGGTGGCCTCGCCGCTGGCGATGCGGCCGGCGTTGACGTCCATCAGGTCGTGCCAGCGGCGTGCCAGGTCGTTGCGCGTGGCCACCTTGATCACCGGGCATTCGGCCAGGCCATACGGCGTGCCGCGGCCGGTGGTGAAGACGTGCAGGGTCATGCCGGCGGCCAGCTGCAGCGTGCCGCAGATGAAGTCGCTGGCGGGCGTGGCCGCGAAGATCAGGCCCTTGCGGTTCACCTTCTCGCCGGGCCCGATCACGCCGTGGATCGGGCCGTTGCCGCTTTTGACGATGGAGCCCATGGCCTTTTCGGCGATGTTGGACAGGCCGCCCTTCTTGTTGCCGGGCGTGGTGTTGGCGCTGCGGTCGGCCTGGCCGCGCGCGAGGTAGGCGTCGTACCAGCCCAGTTCGCGCACGATGGCGTCGGCCACGGCCTGCGTCGCGGCGCGGCGGGTGAGCTGGTCCACCGCGTCGCGCACCTCGGTGTTCTCGCTGAACATGACCGTTGCACCCGCGCGCACCAGCAGGTCGGTCGCAAAGCCCACGGCCGGATTGGCGGTCACGCCCGAGAAGGCGTCGCTGCCGCCGCACTGCACACCCACCACCAGTTCGCTCACCGGGCAGGTGGTGCGCTGGCGGCGGTTCAGGCGCTCCAGATGGGTCTTGGCCTGCGTGAGGATCGAATCGATCATCGACATGAAGCCCACATGCTTCTCGTCCTGCAGCACGACCACGTCCGGACCCTGGCGCTGATCCGAGATCGGGATCGAGCCCGGTGGCAGCAGCCGCTCGGGTTGCAGCTTCTCGCAGCCCAGGCTGAGCACCATCACCTCGCCGCCGAAGTTGGGGTTGCTCGCGAGGTTGCGCACCGTGCGGATGGGGATGATGGCGTCGGGCGCGTCGATGGCCACGCCGCAGCCGTAGCTGTGCGTCAGGCCCACCACACCGTCCACGTTGGGGTAGTGCGGCAGCAGGTCCTTTTTGATGCGCTCGACGGCGAATTCGAGCACCCCGGCCACGCACTGCACTGTGGTCGTCACGGCCAGCAGGTTGCGCGTGCCCACGCTGCCGTCGGCGTTGCGGTAGCCCTGGAAGCTGTGGCCTTCCAGCGGTGGCAGATCGGCCGGCGGTTGCGGCGCGGGCAGGCCCTGCAGCGAGCGCGCCTCGGGCATCACCAGCCGCTGTTCGTTGACCCAGCCGCCGGCGGGAATGTCCACCGCCGTGTGGCCGATGACCACGTTGTAGCGCCGCACAACGGTGCCGGCGGGCAGGTCGGCGAGCGCGACCTTGTGGCCCTGCGGCACGGTCTGCACCAGCGTGGGGCCGCCGGGCAGGGCGGTGCCGGCGGGCAGGCCGCCGTCGTTGACCACCACCGCCACGTTGTCGTCGGGGTGGATGCGGATGGTGCGGGGGGTGTCGGGGGCGTTCATCGGGGAAGTGCCTTGTCGAAAACGATAGGGTTCAGACCGCGCGGGCGGGCAGGGGTTCACCCGCCAGACCGGCGTGCAGGTTGGCCAGCACCAGGTCGGCCATGGCCTGGCGCGTGTCGTGGGTGCCGCTGGCCATGTGCGGCGCCAGCACCACGTTGTCCATGGCCAGCAGCGCGGCGGGCACGCGCGGTTCGTCGTCGAACACGTCCAGCGCCGCGCCACCCAGCGCGCCGCTGTGCAGGCAGGCAATCAGCGCGGCTTCGTCCACCACGCTGCCGCGCGCCACGTTGACCAGCAGGCCCTGGGGGCCGAGCGCGCGCAGCACCTCGGCGTTGACCAGGTGCCGCGTGCCGGCGCCGCCGGCCACGGTGAGCACCAGGAAGTCGGCCCACTGTGCGAGAGCCAGCAGCGACGGTTCGTGGCGCAAAGCCACGCCGTCCACCGCGCGGCGGTTGTTGTAGGCGATGTCCATGTCGAAACCGGCCGCGCGCCGCGCCACGGCCTGGCCGATGCGGCCCAGGCCGACGATGCCCATCCGCTTGCCGCTCACACGCGTGGTCACGGGGTAGCGGCCCTTGAGCCAGTCGCCGCGCCGCACGAAGCGGTCGGCCGCGGCGATGCGGCGCGCGCCGTCGAGCAGCAGGCCCATGGCCAGGTCGGCCACGCAGTCGTTCAGTACATCGGGCGTGTGGCCCACGGGCAGATCCTGGGCGCGGCAGGCGTCCAGCGGCAGCTGGTCCAGGCCGACGCCGAAGGACGAGACCACCTTCAAGGCGGGCAGCTGGGGCAACCAGGCCGCCGGCACACCGGCCGGCGCCGAGGTCACCACCGCCATGATGCGCGCCGCAGCGGCCATGTCGGCCAGTGGGGCGGCGGCGGTGGTCGCCTGGGCGGTCAGCACCTCGTGCTGCTCGCGCAGCGTGGCTTCCAGCGCCGGCATCAGCGGACCGATCTGCAGCAGGGTGGTTCTTTTCATCACTTCAGTCGTTCATGCCGTTGACGCCACCTGCCCCGCGAGACATTCCCAGCCAAGGATGCCGCCGATCGGGCTCCGCCCGTCGGCAGGCATCGCCCCCTGGGGGGTGACGCGAAGCGGCGTGGGGGGGATCGTCATCGGACCAGACACGGTCGCTTGTTGTCGAAGGTCCAGCCCGGGATCAGGTACTGCATGGCCATCGCGTCGTCGCGCGCGCCCAGGCCGTGCTGCAGGTACAGCTGGTGGGCCTTCTCGACCTCGGCCAGGTCGATCTCGATGCCCAGGCCGGGCTTCTTCGGCACCTGCACGTAGCCGCCTTCTATCTTCAGCGGGTCTTTGGTCAGGCGCTGACCGTCCTGCCAGATCCAGTGCGTGTCGATGGCGGTGACCTTGCCCGGCGCGGCCGCGCCCACGTGGGTGAACATGGCCAGCGAGATGTCGAAGTGGTTGTTGGAGTGCGAACCCCAGGTCAGGCCCCAGTCGCGGCAGGTCTGCGCCACGCGCACGCTGCCGGCCATGGTCCAGAAGTGCGGGTCGGCCAGCGGAATGTCCACGCTTTGCAGCGCCAGCGAATGCGCCAGCTGCCGCCAGTCGGTGGCGACCATGTTGGTCGCGGTGGGCAGGCCGGTGGCGCGGCGGAACTCGGCCATCACCTCGCGGCCGCTGAAGCCCTCTTCGGCGCCGCACGGGTCTTCGGCGTAGGCCACGATGCCGCGCATTTTTTCGCCCAGGCGGATCGCGTCTTTCAAGAGCCAGCCGCCGTTCGGGTCCAGCGTCACGCGGGCCTCGGGGAAGCGCTGGTGCAGCGCGGTCACGGCCTCGACTTCGGCGTCACCGGCGAGCACGCCGCCCTTGAGCTTGAAGTCCTGGAAGCCGTAGCGCTTTTGAGCCGCCTCGGCCAGGCGCACCACGGCCTCGGGCGTCATGGCCGCCTCGTGGCGCAGGCGGCACCAGTCGTCGGCGTTGTCCGGCTCGCTCGCGTAGGGCAGGTCGGTCTTGTTGCGGTCGCCGACGAAGAACAAATAGCCCAGCATCTGCACCGCGTCGCGCTGCTGGCCTTCGCCCAGCAGGGCCGCGACCGGCACGCCCAGGTGTTGTCCCTGCAGGTCCAGCAGGGCCGATTCGACGGCGGTGACGGCGTGGATGGTGGTGCGCAGGTCGAAGGTCTGCAGGCCACGCCCGCCGCTGTCGCGGTCGGCGAACTGCGTGCGCATGGCGTTCAGGATCGCCTGCAGGTTGCCGACGGTCTGGCCTTCGACCAGCGGCCGTGCGTCTTCCAGCGTCTGGCGGATCTTCTCGCCGCCGGGCACCTCGCCCAGGCCGGTGTGGCCCGCGCTGTCGGTGACGATGACGATGTTGCGCGTGAAAAAGGGCGCGTGCGCGCCCGAGAGGTTGAGCAGCATGCCGTCGCGCCCCGCCACGGGAACGACACGCATGGACGAAACGACAGGGGCAGAGGAAGCGGTCATGTCAAGAGAGCAAAACGGTGGAGCGAGGGGGATCTTTCCAGCGGCTGCCGTGGAACCGGCTTTGCCGGGCCACAGGCAGCGCCCCCTTGAGGGGGGCACGGCCCCTTAGGGCCGTGGCGGGGGTGGGCCAATCAATCCGCTTTGATGCCGCGGCTGGTGATCAGCTTCTGCCAGCGGGCGAACTCGCTGGCCTGGAAGGCCGCGAACTGCTCGGGCGTGTTGAGCACCACCTCGAAGCCCACTTCCAGCAGCTTGGACGAGACGGTCGGGTCGCTGATGGACGCGACGATGGCGTCGTGCACGCGCTTCTTGATGTCGGCCGGCAGGCCCTTGGGCGCGGCCACGGCCTGCCAGGACTGCACACCCGCGTTCTTCACACCGGCTTCTTCCAGTGTGGGCACATCGGCCAGCAGGGGCGAGCGCTTGCCGCTGGTGATGGCCAGCGCGCGCAGCTTGCCGGCCTTGAGCTGCGGCATGGCGGTGTTGATGTTCATGAACGAGGCATCGACCTGGTTGCCCAGCAGGTCGTTCATCACCGGGCCGCCGCCCTTGTAGGGCACGTGCACGCCGCTGGTGCCGGTCTGCTGCCAGAACAGCTCGGCCGTGAGGTGGTCGGAGCTGCCGTTGCCCGACGAGGCGAAGGTCATCTTGCCGGGGTTGGCTTTCTCGTAGGCGATCACGTCGGCCAGCGACTTGTGGGCCGACACGGCGGGCACCACCAGCACGTTGGGCGCCTGCACCACCACGGTGATCGGGTCGAAGTCCTTGAGCGCGTCGTACTGCACCTTGAAGAGGTGCGGCGCGATCACGAAGGGGCCGAGCGAGGACACGAACAGCGTGTGGCCATCGGCGGGCGCGCGGGCCACGAAGGTGGCGCCGATGGTGCCGGTGGCGCCGGCCTTGTTCTCCACCAGGATGTTGGCTCCGCCCAGCTTTTCACCCATCTTGCTGGACAGGATGCGCGCGATCTGGTCGGTGGAGCCGCCGGGCGGGAAGGGCACGACCAGGGTGATGGGCTTGTCGGGCCAGGCGAAGGCGCTGAGGCTGGTGGTCGCGGCGACGAGCAGGGTGATCAGGGATTTGTTCATGGCGTGGGTCTCCGGGGGGTTATTGCAGGGTGATCTTTTCTTCGCGCACGATCTGCGCCATTTCGGGCAGTTCGGCCTTGATCCAGGCGGCGAATTCAGCGCTGCTCATCTTGGAAGGCTCCAGGCCCAGCGACTGCAGCTTTTCTTTCACATCGGGCAGGGCGGTGATGCGCTGCACCTCGGCGTGCACCAGGTCCACCACGGCCTTGGGCGTGCCGGCCGGCGCCAGCAGGCCCTGCCAGCTGCCGGTCAGGAAGTTGGGCGAAGTCTCGGCCACGGCGGGGGTGTCGGGCAGCTCGCTCCAGCGCTTGGCCGAGGACACGGCCAGCAGCTTGAGCTTGCCGGCCTTGACGTGCGGGTAGGTGGCGACCATGCCGTTGAAGGTCACGTCCATGTGGCCACCCACCAGGTCGGTCATGGCCTGGGCGCCGCCCTTGTAGGGCACCACGTTCCACTGGATGCCGTTGCGGCGCGCGAACTGCACACCCGCCATGTGGGTGGCGCTGCCCATGCCGGCGGCGGCCGCGAAGTTCAGCTTGCCGGGGTTGGCCTTGGCGTACTGGATGAACTCACCGATGGTGTTGGCCGGCACCTTGCTGCTGACCACCAGCAGGTGGGGCGAGTAGCCGACCATGGCCACCGGCACGAAGTCTTTCTGCACGTCGAACGGCAGCTTGTACAGCGCCGGGCTGATGGTGAGGTTGCCCACGTCCATCAGGACAAAGGTGTAGCCATCGGCGGGCGACTTGGCCACGAAGTCGGCGCCGATGTTGCCGGCGTTGCCGGCCTTGTTCTCGACCACCACCGACTGGCCCAGTTTCTCGCTCATCTTCTGGCCCACCAGGCGGGCCAGCACGTCGGAGGTGCCGCTGGCCGGGAAGGGCACGACGATGCGGATGGGTTTGCTGGGGTAGGCCTGGGCCTGGGCCTGGGTGCTGCCCAGGGCGAGGGTGGCGGCCGCAGCGGCGGCCAGCACGAAAGTGCGTTTTTGCATGGTGTTTCTCAACTTTGTGGGTGGTGTGGGGGGATTCAGCTCAGGGCGCCGTGGAACCGGCTCTGCCGGGCCACCAGCGCCGCCCCCTGGGGGGTGACGCCGCAGGCTGCGCGGGGGGAGCTCGTTACTGCGGGCCCAGCGCGTCGATCAGCGCCTTGAGTTCTTCCAGCTCACCCGGCTTGAGGTCCGACAGCGGCGCGCGCACCGGGCCGGCGCCATGGCCGACCAGCGTGGCACCGGCTTTGATGATGCTCACGCCGTAGCCTTCGACGCGGTTGCGGATCTTCAGGTAGGGCATGAAGAACTGCTTGAGCAGCTTGTGCTGCGTGGCCATGTCGTCGGTGCGCACGGCTTCGTAGAAAGCCATCGCGGTCTTCGGGATGAAGTTGAAGACGGCGGACGAATACACGGGGGTGCCCAGCGCCTTGTAGGCGGCGGCATACACCTCGGCCGTGGGCAGGCCGCCCAGGTAGGCGAAGCGGTCGCCCATCTTCATGTAGATGGAGGACATGACCTCGATGTTGCCCAGGCCGTCCTTGAAGCCGATCAGGTTGGGGCAGCGCTCGGCCAGGATGGCCAGCGACTCGGGCGTGAGCTTGGTGCGGTCGCGGTTGTAGACGATGACGCCGAACTGAACGCTCTTGCAGACCTGCTCCACGTGGGCGATCAGGCCGTCCTGGCCGGCTTCGGTCAGGTAGTGCGGCAGCAGCAGGATGCCGTGGGCGCCCAGGCGTTCGGCTTCCTGGGCGTGGGCGATGGCGGTGCGGGTGGGGCCGCCGGCGCCGGCAATGATGGGCACCTTGCCGCGGCAGGTGTCCACCGCGGTCTTGATGATCTGGCCATATTCGTCGCCGGACAGCGAGAAGTACTCGCCCGTGCCACCCGCAGCGAACAGCGCGGTCGCACCGTAGGGCGCCAGCCATTCCAGGCGGGCGGCGTACGACGCGGCGTTGAAATTGCCCTGGGCATCGAAGTCCGTCACGGGGAAGGACAGCAGGCCGGAGGACATGACTTGCTTGAGATCTTGGGGGGTGTATTGCATGGAGGTTCTGCCTGGGTGGGTGGAGAAGGTGGATATGGCTGGTCTAGCTGGTCTAGTTATAGGATGTCAGACAACTGATGTGATTGTCGGGAAGAGAGGCGGAGGGCGTCAAGGGCTTCCATGCACATATGTGGAAACCCCTTATCCCTAGGGCCTGTTCACACTGCTTTTCCAAGTGCGAATGGGTTGAAAACAGCGCCAATCGAGGCGCGCGACGACGGCCAGACTGGGTGTCTGGCCTAGGAGTGCAACGACGAGTGGCGCTGTTTTCAACCCATTCCCTTCGGGTTGCGGCCAAAAAGCCCATGCGCGGCGTTGCGAAGCCTTGCCGGGGGCATACCCCGGCCGCGTTTCGCGCCTTGCGCATGGCCTTTTTGATCCGCAACGCATCTTGGAAAATCAGTGTGAACAGGCCCTAATCAGAAGCGTGGCTGGTGACCGGTGAACGACGGGTCGTACTTGCGCATCTGCCCCAGATCGTCGCGGTTGCGGATGGGGGTGTTCAGGTAGTTGTCATGCAGGCGGGCCAGGGCCTCGCGGTCGATCTGCACGCCCAGTCCGGGCGTGGTCGGCACGCGCAGGCTGCCGTCCTCAAACTTCAGGCGACCGCCCTGCACCACCTCGTCGTCCTGCCAGGGGTAGTGGGTGTCGCAGGCATAGGAAAGATGCGGCACCGACGCGGCCAGGTGGGTCATGGCTGTGAGGCTGATGCCCAGGTGCGAATTCGAGTGCATCGACAGGCCCAGGCCGAAGGTCTCGCACATCAGCGCCAGGCGCTGCGTGGCGCGCAGGCCGCCCCAGTAATGGTGGTCGCTCAGCACGATCTTGACCGGGCAACCCATCTCGGCGTTGCGGCGGAATTCCTTCAGGTCGGTCACCACCATGTTGGTGGCCAGCGGCACGTCGCAGGCCGCGGCCACGGCGGCCATGCCGTCCAGGCCTGGGGCCGGGTCTTCGTAGTACTCCAGCACACCGCGCAGCTGCTCCACCACCTTGAGGCTGGTGGGCACGGTCCAGTTGCCGTTGGGGTCGATGCGCAGCGGCGCGCCCGGGAAGGCCTGGGCCAGGGCCAGCAGGCCGGCCACTTCCTGATCCGGCGGCAGCGCGCCGGCCTTGAGCTTGATGCTCTTGAAGCCGTATTGATCGATCATGCGGCGCGCCTGCGCCACCATCTGTTCCGGCGTGATGCCCTCGCCGAACGGGTCGGGCGCGTAAGGCTTGTCGATGTGCTCGGCGTACTTGAAGAACAGGTAGGCCGAGAACGGCACGGCGGGCCGCGCGGCGCCGCCCAGCAGGTCCACCACCGGCGCGTTCGCCAGCTGGCCCTGCAAGTCCATCATCGCCACCTCGAACGCGCTGATCACCTTGGCCACGGTCTTGGACACGTGCGTGCCCGGCGCCAGGGAAATCTGCGTGCCCAGGAACTCCGACGCCGTGCTCTGCTTCGGGGCCACCAGGGTGGCCACGCGGGCCTCCATCTCGTTCAAGGCCCAGGGCGATAGCCCCGTCAGCACGGGCGCGGCCTTGGCCATGGCGTCGAGCATGGACTGGTCGCCGTAGCTTTCGTTGATGCCGACCAGACCCGAGTCGGTCTCGATCTCGATGATCGAGCGCAGGGCCCAGGGCTCGTGGATGCCCGCCGCGTTGAGCAGCGGCGGGTCGCGGAACGCGATGGGCGTGATCCGGACGTGGCGGATGGCGTGCGAGGTCATGGGGTGATCCGACTCACTTCGCCAGCAGCAGGCCGGGCAGCCACAGCGACAGCGCAGGGATGTAGGTGACCGCGATCAGCACCAGCAGCAGGGCGCCGAAGAAGGGCATGAGGGCCTTGACCACCTGCTCCATCGGCAGCTTGGCCACCGCGGCGCCGACGAACAGCACACCACCGACCGGGGGGGTCAGCAGGCCGATGCCCAGGTTGACCATCATGATCATGCCGAAGTGCACCGGGTCCACGCCGATGCTGGTGATCACCGGCAGCAGGATGGGCGTGAGGATCAGGATCAGCGGCGCCATGTCCATCAGCGTGCCCAGCACCAGCAGCAGACCGTTGATCAGCGCCAGGATCACGTAGCGGTTGTCCGACATGGAGGTCAGCGCCGCGGTGATCTTCATCGGGATCTGCATCAGGGTCATGATGTAGCCGAAGCTCGCAGCGAAGGCGATCAGGATCATCACGATGGACAGCGTCTTGACCGTGCGGTGCACCAGCTTGGGCAGCTCGTTCCACTGGTAGTCGCGGTAGATGAACATCGTGACGAAGAAGGCCCAGACCACCGCAATGGAGGCCGACTCGGTGGCCGTGAACACACCGGAGAGGATGCCGCCCAGGATGATCACCATGGTCATCAGGCCCCACAGGGCGTCGGCGCAGGTTCTCAGCGCCTGGCGCAGCGGAATCACCTCGCCCTTGGGGTAGTTGCGCTTGCGGGCCATGTAGAGGCACATGATGGCCAGCGTCAGCCCCAGCAGCAGGCCCGGCAGCACACCGGCGATGAACAGCGCCGCGATGGACACCGTGCCGCCGGCGGCCAGCGAGTAGATGACCGCGTTGTGGCTTGGCGGGATCAGGATGGCCTGCACCGAACCGCTGACGGTGACGGCGGTGGCGAAGTCGCGCGGGTAGCCCTTTTTCTCCATCTCGGGAATCAGCACCGTGCCGACCGAGGCCGTGTCGGCCATGGACGAACCGGAGATGGCGCCGAAGAAGGTGGAAGCCAGGATGTTCACCAGCGACAGGCCGCCCTGGATGAAGCCGACCAGCACGTTGGCGAACGCCACCAGGCGCCGCGCCATGCCGCCTTCGGCCATGATGGCACCGGCCAGCACGAAGAAGGGAATGGCCAGCAGCGAGAACTTGTTGACGCCGTTGGCGATGGCGATCATCACCGCGTCCAGCGGGATGTCGATGTACCAGGCGCCGATCATGGCGGCCATGCCCATGGCGTAGGCCACGGGGGTGCCGATCAGGATCAGCACGAAGAAACTGCCGAGCAGGATGTAGGCGTCCATCACAGGGCTCCTTCTGCGTCGGCGGCCACCGATTCGTGGTCGAAGGTGACGACCGCGCGATGGCGCTGGTCACCGAGGAACAGGTGCTCCAGCACGAACAGCGCGGTCACGGCGCCGCCGATGGGCACGGGCAGGTAGGTGAAACCCACCGGCATCCAGGGCAGTTCGGGAATCGACTGCCCCCAGGTGCCGATGCACAGCTGGATGCCGTACCAGAGCATGAACAGGCTGACCAGCAGCATCAGCCCATGCACCACCACGCGCAGCGGGCGCTGCACCGAAGACGGCAGGCGCTGCGTGATCATCTCGACGGCGATGTGGCCCCCGGCGCGGTAGCTGCACGCGGCGCCCAGGAAGGTGAACACCACCATCAGCAAAATGGAAATCGGTTCGGGCCACTGCGAACCCGTGCCCAGCACGTAGCGCGAAAAAATGCCCCAGGGAATGAAGATCGACATGCAGAAGATGCAGGCCCCTGCGACCCAGATGCAGGCCAGGTAGACCGAGTCGAGAAGGCGCGAGACAGGGTGTCCGCTGACGGGTGGGTGACTCATGAGAGCCTCGAAAAGAGAAATGAAAAAAGGCAGGCGCAAGGGGGCGGGCGCGTCCAGCACACACCGAGGAACCGGCTTCGCCGGGCCTCTGGTGTGGTCCCCCCTCCGGGGGGAAGCCGCGAAGCGGCGCAGGGGGGAGTTACTTCACAGCCGCGATGCGCTGCATCAGGTCCTGGAACTTGGCGCCGTACTTGGCGCGCACCGGGGCGGTGGCGTCGAAGAAGGGCTTGTTGTCGATGTTGATGAACTCGACGCCAGCGGCCTTGAGCTTGGCGCTGTACTCGGCCACGCTCTTGTCCCACAGTTGGCGCTGCTCCAGCTGCGCTTCGCGCGCCAGCTTCTTGACCAGGGTCTGGTCGGCGGGCGTGAGCTTGTCCCAGGCCACCTTGGACATCACCAGGATCTCGGGAATGATCAGGTGGTTGGTCTGGCTGTAGTACTTGGCCGGGGTGTTGTAGTGGTTGGCGGTGAAGTAGCTCGGCGGGTTGTTTTCAGCACCGTCGATCACACCGGTCTGCAGCGAGGTGAAGACCTCGCCGTAGGCCATGGCGATGCCGTTGCCACCCATGGCGTTCATGGTGTCCACGAACACCGGGTTGCCCATCATGCGGACCTTCTGGCCTTTCAGGTCGGCGGGCGTGCGCACCGGCTTCTTGGTGTAGAGGCTGCGCGAACCGCCGTCCATCCAGCCCAGGCCGATCAGGCGCGCCGGGCTGGCGCTCACCTTGGCCAGCAGCTCGTCACCCACCGGGCCGTCGATCACGGCGCGCATGTGAGCGATGTCGCGGAACACGAAGGGCATGTTGAACACGTCCACTTCGGGCACCACCGGGCCGATCACGCCCAGGGAGATGCGGGCCATCTGGATGGCGCCCAGCTGCACCTGTTCCACGGCTTCCTTCTCCTGGCCCAGCACGGCGCCCGGGAAGGTCTGGATCTTGATGCGGCCTTGCGTGGCGGCGTCGAGCTTCTTGCCCATGCTCTCGACCGCGGCCACAGTGGGGTAGCCGGCCGGGTGGGTGTCGTGCGACTTCAGCACGGTCTGTGCCTGGGCGCTCAGGGGCAGCAGGGCGGCCAGGGCCATGCTGGCGATCAGTCGGCGTTGCAGTTTCATCAGAGTCTCCGTTGTGGTGGTTGGGTTGGGGTGAGAAATACCGTGCCGGCGCATCAGGCGATGCAGCGCGGCTCGTCCAGGCCTCTCACGCCGGGACGCAGTGCAAAAACGCCACCGGCCAGCGGCTGATCACTGAGATCGCCACCGGGCCGGATGGAGGTGACGAACAGGGTGTCGAGCCCGGCGCCGCCGAAGGCGCACATGGCGGGTTTCTTGACGGGCAGGGGCAGCGAGCGGTCGAGCCGACCGTCGGGCGTGAAGCGGTGCACCAGGCCGGCGTCGTTGCCGCAGATCCAGTAGCACCCGTCTTCGTCCACCGCGGCGCCGTCGGGCCGGCCGGGCAGGGGTTTGAAGTCGATCAGCACGCGGCGGTGGTGGGGTGTGCCGGTGTCGATGTCGTAGTCGAAGGCCCAGACGGTCTGCACGTTGGGGTGCGAGTCCGAGAGGTACATCGTGCGGCCGTCGGGGCTGAAGGCCATGCCGTTGGGGGTGATGAAGCCGGCCTCCAGGCGGCGCAGCGCGGGGCCGTCGAGCGCGTAGAGGCCGCCCGCGGGTGCGGCCAGCGACATGTCGGCCACCATGGTGCCGGCGCGCAGCCGGCCCTGGCGGTCGCAGCGGCCGTCGTTGAAGCGCATGCCGACCTGCGGGTGTTCGATGCGCGTGATCCAGGCGCAGTCCAGCGTGCCATCGGCCTGCGGTGTCAGGCGTGCGATGCCGCTTTCCATGGCCGCGATCCACTGGCCGTGGGGCAGGGCGTCGCTGCCCGCGGCCAGGGCGATGCAGCCGGTCTGCTCGGGCGTGGGCCAGTGGCGGGCCTGGCCGGTGCGGCTGTTCCAGCACCACAGCGCTTTGCCGGGGATGTCGACCCACCACAGGCACTGGCGCGCGCTGTCCCAGACGGGGCTCTCGCCCACGCCGTTGCGCGCGTCCAGCAGCAGTTCGGCCTGCATCGTCATGGCGGGTTCAGGCTTTCTTGTGGGGGTCGGCTTTCACGAAGCCGCCGCCCTGGTAAATGGCCGCCGGGTCGTTCAGATCGGGGGCCGAGGTGCGCGCGAACACCGCGTCGCGGAACACGTCCGAGCTGTCCTGCGGCACGTAGCCGATGTGTTTGGCCCGGCTGTTGTCCCACCAGGTCACGGCGTTGTCCGACATGCCGAACACGATGCTGTGGCCCAGCACCGGGGTCGAGAGGCAGGCGCCGATGAGGCGGTGCAGGTCGTCGAAGCTCAGCCAGGTGGCCAGCATGCGGCGGTCGCGCGGCTCTGGGAAGGACGAGCCGATGCGCACGCAGGCGGTCTCGATGCCGTAGCGGTCGAAATAGAAGCGCGAGAGGTCTTCGCCGTAGGCCTTGCTCAGGCCATAGAAGCTGTCGGGCCGGGCCGGGTGGTCGGCGGTGATGGTGTCGCTCTGCTTGTAGAAACCGGTCACGTGGTTGGAGCTGGCGAACACCACGCGCTTGACGCCGTGCCGGCGCGCCGCTTCGTACAGGTGGTAGACGCCCAGGATGTTGGCCTGCAGGATGGCCTCGAACGGCGCTTCGACCGAAATGCCGCCCAGGTGCACGATGGCGTCGCAGCCGGCCACGGCCGCGTCCACCGCGGCGGCGTCGGCCAGATCGGCCAGGGCGATTTCTTCGCCGGGCAGGGCTTCGCCGAAGGCGTTCTTGTCCGACAGGCGCAGCACCGTGCAGTTGGCTTTCAGGCGCTCGCGCAGGGCGGTGCCCAGGCCGCCGGCGGCGCCGGTCAGCAGGATGCGTTGGTGGGTCTTCAGGGCTTGGGTCATGGTGGTCGGTGGATGGCGAAAACGCTTGGACTTCGTCCGGGGCTTTGCTACAGTTCGCTCAATTCGGGATGTCTGTCATACGTTGTCTGACAACTGGGACGCGATTGTGTGAACCCCACACCCGAGGTGTCAAGGAAAAACCGATGCTCTCCGTGAAAACCCTAGGTGGTGCCGTGGCCACCCAGGCCCGGCGCCCCCGTGGCCTGGTGCCCGAAATCGTGACCGCGCTCGAAGCCGACATGCAGGGCGGCCGCCTGCTGCCGGGCGACAAGCTGCCCACCGAGTCGGCGCTGATGGCGCGTTTCGAGGTCAGCCGCACCGTCGTGCGCGAGGCCATTTCGCGCCTGCAGGCCGCCGGCCGGGTGGAGACGCGGCACGGCATCGGCACCTTCGTCATGGCGCCGCGCGTGGCCGAGCCCACCTTCCGCATCGCCCCCGAAGACTTCGCCACCGTGGCCGACGTGATCTCGCTGCTGGAGTTGCGCATCAGCCTGGAAAGCGAGGCCGCCAGCCTGGCCGCACAGCGCCGTGACGAGGCCAGTCTGGCCAGCATGGGCGCGGCGCTGGCCGCTTTTGAGGCGGCCATCCACGCCGACTCCGACGCCGTGCCCTCGGACTTCCAGTTCCACATGGAAGTGGCGCGCGCCACCGGCAACCGCCACTTCGCCGACCTCATGACCTACCTGGGCACCATGATCATTCCGCGCACCCGGCTGAAGACCGCGGGCGACGCGCCCGAGGGCCGGCTGGCCTACCTGGAGCGGGTGCACCACGAGCACGAGAGCATCTACCGCGCGGTGCGCGACCGCGACGCCGAAGCCGCCCGCGCCGCCATGCGCACCCACCTGGCCAACAGCCGCGAACGCCTGCGCCGCGCCCAGACCAGCGAGAACAGTGCGGCCCATTGAATGCCCCACCGAACAGCGGGCTGAGCGGCCCGTGGCGCGGCCGGGCGGTCTGCGGATCGCCCGCCGCCAGTCGGTTTTTTGCCCCTGCACCGGCACCGTTTTTTCCTTTGCTTTATCGTTTGAAGTTGTCAGACAACTGTTGACTACCCCTGCCTATATCCGTATCTGTATCCCTTCCATCGAAAGCGTTTCATGAGCACCCTGCAATCCATCAACGCCCGCACCGGCGAAGTCCATGGCCAGCCCCTGGTCAGTTCCACCTCTGAACAGATCCACGCCGCCGTGCAGGCCGCGCACGACGCCGCCGCCCTGTGGGGCGCCAGCAGCGGCGCCCAGCGCGCCGCCCTGCTGCAGGGCCTGGCCACGGCGCTGGAAGGCGAGCGCGACAAGCTCGTCGCCTGGGCCGACCTGGAAACCGCGCTCGGCCCGGTGCGCCTGAACGGCGAACTCGACCGCACCGCCTACCAGCTGCGCCGCTTCGCCGACATCGCCGCGCGCGGCGTGCCGTTTGAACAGGTGGACGACCCGGCCGTGGCCGGTGCACCCCCGGTGGGTCACCCGGCCATGCGGCTGCAGCGCGTGCCGCTGGGGCCGGTGGCCATGTTCGCGGCCAGCAACTTCCCGTTCGCCTTCTCGGTGCTGGGCGGTGACACCGCCTCGGCCCTGGCCGCCGGCTGCCCGGTGGTGGTCAAGGCCCACCCGGGCCACCCGGGCCTGTCGCAGCTGGTGTTCGGGCTGATCCAGCGCGTGCTGAACGAACAGAACCTGCCCGCCGGCCTGATCGGCCTGGTGCAGGGCGCGGCGGTGGAGGTGGGCGTGCAGCTCATCCGCCACCCGCTGATCGCGGCCGGCGCCTTCACCGGCTCCACCCGCGGCGGCCTGGCCCTGCAGGCCGAGGCCAACGCCCGCCCGCGCCCCATCCCCTTCTACGGCGAACTCGGCGCCATCAACCCGCTGGTGGCCCTGCCCGCCGCGCTGGCCGCCAAGGGGGCCGAGCTGGCCACCACGCTGGCCGGTTCCATCACCCTGGGTTGCGGCCAGTTCTGCACCAACCCCGGCCTGCTGGTGCTGGTGGACGGCCCCGAGACCGACGCCTTTGTGCCGCAGCTGGTCGAAGCGCTGGGCCAGCAGAAGCCCCACCCCATGCTGACCGCCGGCATGAAGAGCGCCTTTGACGCCGGCATCAAACACTTCCTGGACGCGGGCGCGCTGTCGCTGCTGCAAGGCCAGGGCGCCGCCCCCGCACCCGGCCCGCAGTTGCTGCAGGTCAGCGCGCAGCGCTTCATCGAACGCGCCGAACTGCGCGAAGAGGTGTTCGGCCCGTCCAGCCTGATCGTGCGCTGCGCCAACCTGGCCGAGGTGCAGGCCGTGCTGGCCGCCGTGGCCGGCAGCCTGACGGTCACCCTCTGGGGCGCCGACGACGACACGGCCGAGAACCGCGCCCTGGTGCGCGGCGCCACCGCCATCGCCGGCCGTGTGCTGTTCGCCGGTGTGCCCACGGGCGTGGCCGTCACGGCCGCACAGCAGCACGGCGGCCCCTGGCCCGCCAGCACCGCGCCCATGACCACCTCGGTCGGCGATGCGGCGTTGCAGCGCTTCCTGCGCCCGGTCTGCCTGCAGGACGCCCCGGCCTGGCTGGTGGCGCGCGCCGGCGTGCCGTGCTGAGCGGCCGCGACACAGCCCCCAGCACAGCCCCCAGCGCCACCGCCGTCAGCGTCTTCAGCCGCCAGCGCCAGCTGGTGCTGCTGGCCACGCTGTGCTGCCTGCTCTGGGGCAGCGCCTACCCGGCCATCAAGGGCGGTTACGCGCTGCTGGGCATTGCGCGCGACGACACGGCGGCGCAACTCGTGTTCGCGGGCTGGCGCTTCCTGCTCGCGGGCGGCCTGCTGCTGCTCATCGCGCGGCTGATGGGCAAACGCGTGGGGGCCCTGGCCCCGGCGCAATGGGGCCAGCTGGCCTTGCTGGGGCTGACGCAGACGGCGCTGCAGTACGTGTTCTTCTACGTCGGCCTGGCGCACACCACGGGCGTCAAGGGCTCCATCCTTAACGCCACCGGCACTTTCTTTTCGGTGCTGCTGGCGCACTTGTTCCACGCCAACGACCGGCTCAGCCGCCGCAGGGCGCTGGGCTGCGCGGTCGGCTTCGCGGGCGTGATGGTGGTCAACCTGCGCGGCGCGCAGGGGCTGGACGCCAGCTTCACCCTGCTGGGCGAAGGCTTCATCGTCATCGCCGCCTTCGTGCTCTCGGCCGCCAGCCTCTACGGCAAGCGCGTGTCGCAGCGCATCGACCCCATGGTCATGACCGGCTGGCAGCTCGGCCTGGGTGGGCTGGTGCTGCTGCTCGGCGGGCTCGCCGGCGGCGGCGCCATCACGGGCTGGGGCGCGGTTTCGCTGGCCTTGCTGGGCTACATGGCGGTGCTCTCGGCGGTGGCGTTAGCGCTCTGGGCCGCCCTGCTCAAGCACCACCGCGTGGGCCAGGTCACGGTGTTCAACTTCCTCATCCCGGTGTTCGGCGCGCTGCTCTCGGCCCTGTTCCTGGGCGAGGCGGTGCTGGAATGGCGCAACGCCGTGGCCCTGGTGCTGGTGTGCGCGGGCATCTGGTTCGTGACCACGGAAGCCGCCGCAGCGCCGCGCGCGGGCTGACGCGGCGCTGCGTCCGGCAGCGCACAGACCGGCCGCCACCGCGCCCCTGAGGTTCCTCCATTGCATTGACGGAAGGCCCCCAAGCTCAACAAACCGGTGGTGCTCGTCACGGGTGCCGCCTCGGACATCGGGCGGGCCATGGCCCTCCCGGCCGCCCGCGAGGACCCGACAGCCACCGCGGCATGGTCCACCGTCCGCCACCTCGGCGACCAGGACGCCAGCACCAGCGACCTGCTCTAGCAGTTCCTGGCGGTGGAAGAGGAACACGCGGACGAACTGGCCGATCTGTTCGAAGGCCTGCCGGTGGACGGGGGCTGAACCGATTCAGTCCTCGGATGGCGTCTTTTCCTTCAATGCGTCGTACGCCCGCTTCATCAGGTGCAGCCCTGTTCAATGCCGGTGGTGGTCACGCGCAGGCGCTTGATCTGCCAGTGGGCGGGCGGGCAATGGCGAGAGCGCGGTGTTGGAGACAGAGCGGTCGTCGGGAGACACCGGGCAATTCACGCGCCAATCCCCTTGCCCTTCTTGGCCACTGCTTCCAGCGCCTTCAGGTCTTCCGCATCGGCGGCCAGGGCCTCGGCCTGGCGGCGTTGTGCGTCGAAGCTGTCGTAGCGCTCGTGGGCGATCTGCTTGGCGCGTTCGGTGCTGAGCTTGCCGCTGCCTTGCAGGATGGGTTTGTCGTTGAAGGCGAGCAGCCGGTTCACGTTCTGGCGCCAGTAGTCCAGCGTGAGGGGTTGGCGGCCTTTGGCGCGCAGCTCGGCCTGTTCCAGGAAGATGACCACCAGCCGGTTGAGGGTGTCCACCTCGTCGGCGCTCAAGTAGTTCTTGGCCACGATCACATCGGCCTTGCGCACGCGGCTGCCCTCCCAGGTGGTCAGGCCCATGTTGGGCGCGCTGGCGTCGGCACGGTCGCGGATGAGTTCGGCCGCGGTGTGGTCACGGCGTAGAGCAGCTTGTTTTGCACCTCGGCAAAAAAGAGCTGGGCGGTCTGTTGATTGGCCTGGTAGTCGCTGCTGAGGGCGAAGAGGTCGCGTACCTTCTGGTAGAAGCGTTTTTCCGACGCGCGGATCTCGCGGATGCGCGCCAGCAACTCATCGAAATAGTCCCAGCCGCCGGGGTTCTTGAGGCGTTCGTCGTCCATGACGAAGCCTTTGACCAGGTATTCGGTCAGGTGGGCGGTGGCCCACTGGCGGAACTGGGTGCCGCGCACCGAACGCACGCGGTAGCCCACGGCCAGCACCATGTCCAGCCGGTACAGCTTGGTTGGGTAGCGCTTGCCGTCGGCGGCAGGTATTAAGTCTTGCTTAATAACTGAATCGGCGGCCAGTTCACCCTCTCGCACGATCTTGCGCAGGTGGATGTTGATGTTCGCCACGGTCACGCCGTACAGCTCGGCCAGCTGCAGCTGGGTCAGCCACAGGCTGCCGTCCATGGGGCGGAACTGCACCCGGGCCTGGCCATCGTCGCTCTGATAAATGATCAGCTCGCTCATGCCGTGACATCCTTGAGCAGGGCGACGATGTCGCGTTCCAGGACGGCAATGTCGTGCTCGATGGTGGCCAGCGGGCGCGGGGGCTTGTGTTCGTAGACGTGGCGGTTGAAGGGGATTTCGTCACCGACCTTGGTTTTCTGGTGGTCGATCCAGGCATTCGGCCGGTAGGGACCTCGCAGCAGGTTGGCGGTGTTCCAGATGACATCGCCTGGTTGTTTGGGGGCTTCTTGGTTTTCCATGGACTGAACGCTCCCCGGGAATCGAACGGTTTGGGTCGGTATCCGAACGATTCTAGGTGGGGGGTGTCGACAACGGCTGGTGGTCGCGGTGGTGGGGAGCCAAGGCCGATAGGGCGGCACCAATGCCTTGACTGGAGTCCCTCATGCAACAACCCGCTGTGTTCATGCTGATGTCGGCCTTGCTTGGGACAACTCCCTTCGCCAACGCCCAGACCCCGCCGCCCCTGCGCGCCGAGCTGGTGGTTCGCGGGCTGGAAAACCCCTGGGGCATGGCCTTCATCGACGGTGGGCGCCTGCTGGTGACCGAACGCCCCGGGCGCCTGCGCGTGGTGCAGCCCGACGGCCGGCTGGGCGCGCCGGTGGCCGGTGTGCCAGCGGTGGACGCGGTGGAGCAGGGCGGCCTGCTCGACGTGGCGGCCGACCGCGACTTTGCGCGCAACCGCCAGGTCTTCCTGTGTTTTTCGGAGCCCGGCCCCGGTGGCAACAGCACCGCGCTGGCGCGGGCGCGCCTGTCGGCCGATGCCACGAAGCTGGAAGACGTGAAGCTCATCTTCAGCCAGCGGCCCAAGGTGGTCAGCCGCCTGCACTTCGGCTGCCGCATCGCCGAGGCGCCGGACGGCACGCTCTTCCTCACGCTGGGCGACCGTTTCCACCGCATGGCCGACGCGCAGACCCTGGACAACCACCACGGCAAGGTGGTGCGCGTGCGCAAGGACGGCACGGTGCCGCCCGACAACCCCTTTGTGAACCGGGCTGGCGCCCTGCCCGAGATATGGAGTTACGGCCACCGCAACGTGCAGGGCGCCGCCATCGGCCCCGACGGCCGGCTGTGGACCGGCGAACACGGCCCGCAGGGCGGCGACGAGATCAACCGCCCCGGTGCCGGCCAGAACCACGGCTGGCCCGTCATCACCTACGGTGAAAACTACGGCGGCGGCGCCATCGGCGAAGGCCTCACCGCCCGCGCCGGCATGGAGCAACCCCTGCACCACTGGACGCCGTCCATCGCCCCGTCGGGCATGGCCTTTGTGACCACCGACCGCTACGGCCCCGGCTTCAAGGGAAGCCTGCTGGTGGCCTCGCTCAAGTTCCGTTACCTCGCGCGCCTGGTGCTCGACGGCACGCGCGTCGTGCGCGAAGAGCGGCTGTTGCCCGACATCGGCGAGCGCCTGCGCGACGTGGCCGAGGCGCCGGACGGCACGCTCTGGCTGCTGACCGACGACCGCGACGGCCAGTTGTTGCGCCTGCGACCGCGTTGAACGGCGCCGGTTCGGCCGCGCGCGCCCAAGCCCTCAGCCGGCGTCTGAGGACGCCCCGTGGGCCGCCGGGGTGGCCTGGGCGTCACCGCCGGTGAACGTCACCCGGCCGATCCAGTTGCGCTGGCGCCGCGCCAGGCGGGCCGCCGGGTCTTCACCGTCGAAGCTCACCGACGACGGCCTCAGCAGCGCGGGGTCGATGCCGTCGAAGGCGTTGACGTTGACGACCGCATAGGTGCGGCCCTCGATCTGGCTGGTCACCACCGGCACCGCGCCACACCGGGTGCAGACGTGAAAGTCCGCCGTTCCCGTGCCGAAGGTGTAGCGCGCGTGGTGGGCCGGGTCCTGGAACGAGACGGCCAGCTCGCCGCCCGGGCAAGCCGTCCAGACCCCGCCGTGTTTGCGGCAGAAGCTGCAGGTGCAGGCGCGGGCCGGAATCTCGGCAGGCTCGGGTAGCCAGAGCAACTGGAAACGGATGTTTCCGCAATGACAACTTCCGTGGATATGCATGCATCGCTCCTGCAACGGTCTGCGGCGCCCGACGATGGTGCCAAAGGAGGGGCGCCGCTGCCCTTGGCGGGCGCTGTGGCCGGCCTACCGCGCCGGGACCAGCGCCGTGGCGGTGGCATGGACCGCGAGCCGGCCGTCTGCGCCCCACAGCCGGGCCTCCAGAAACACGAGCTGGTGGCCGGCTTTGACGACCACGGCTTCACCGACGCATTCGCCGAGCGTCATGGGCGCGACGAAGCTGCTCTTGATCTCCACGGTGGGCAGCCAGGCGCGCGTCCTGGCAAAGGCGGCGACGGACACCAGCACGTCGACCATGGCGACCGCGAAGCCGCCCTGCACATGACCGAAATGGTTGGCGAACGCGGGCTGGGGGGCAAACCGCAGGCGGACGCGCCCGGCCTCGAAGTCGGCGTCTTCCACCCGGCACGGCGTGAGCCGGGCACACACGGGCTGGGGCTGGCTGTCGAGCAGCTGCTGGAGTTCGGCGGCGGCGGACATGGCAAACGGGGTGTTTTGACGCGGGCCTGATGAGAGCCAACGAGCCGCAGGATACCCAGAACCGCAGCCGTTTGCACCAGGTCGCACTGGCCCGGGAAGGGTTGCTGGCCGAGGTCGGCGGCATTGCAACAGGCGGGGCCCGCGGGCCGTTCGCGCGCCGGCGCGCTCAGCGCGTCATCCAGCGCCGTGCGCCCAGGCTGGCGGCGTCGACGAAGGCCACCAGCAGCAGCATCGCGCCCAGCACAGTGGCGGTCTTGGGCATGTGGAACAGCCCCATGTGGAAGGCCAGCAGCTGGCCCAGGCCGCCCGCGCCCACCACGCCCAGCACGGCGGCGGCGCGGATGTTGTTTTCCCAGCGGTAGAGCGCGTAGCTCAGCAACTGCGGCAGCACCTGCGGCAGCGTGGCGTAGAGGAACACGCGGCCGCTGCCCACGCCCTGCGCGCGCAACGCGTCGCCCGGGCCGGACGGGGCGTTCTCGATCGCTTCGGCGAACAGCCGGCCCAGCACGCCCGCCGTGTGCAGCGCCAGCGCCAGCGTGCCGGCGAACGGCCCCAGCCCGGCCGAGATCAGCAGCAGCGCGGCCCAGACCAGTTCGGGGATGCTGCGCAACGCGTTGAGCAGCAGGCGCGTGGGCGCGCGGCCCCAGGCCGCGTCGTGCACGTGCAGGCGGCTGGCCGGCAGGGCCAGGGCCAGCGCGGCGATGGCGGCCAGCAGCGTGCCCAGGGCCGACATGGCCAGCGTTTCCCAGGCGGCCGCCGCCACTTTCGCGAGAAAGGCGGGCGAGGTGTCTGGCGGGAAAAACTCACCGACGAAGCGGCCCATGCTGGCCGCCGCGTCGGCCGAAAAGAACTGCGCCCACTGCAGATCGAGCGACCAGAAACTGGCGACGACCAGCGCGATCAGACCCGCCACGAACCAGCAGGCCTTGCATCGCGCGTCGAACAGCGGCGGCGGCAGTTTGTAGGGCGGGTTAGCGGCGCGGGGCTTGTTCATCCGAGTGCCTTTCGCAGCCAGGCGCTGAGGCGGTCAGCGAGGGCCACCAGCGCCATGAACACCAGCAGCATGGTGGCCACCTCGCCGCCGTTGAACATCTTCATTGCGTTGTCCATCTGCTGGCCCAGGCCGCCCGCGCCCACAAAGCCCAGCACCACGGACGAGCGGATCGCGCACTCCCAGCGGTAGACGGTGTAGCTGGTCAGCTCGGCCGCGCTGGCCGGCAGCAGGCCGTAGAAGAAGGCCTGGATGCGCCCGGCGCCGTTGCGCAGCAGGGCTTCGGTGGCGTGGGTTTCGCCGCTCTCCAGGATCTCGGCGTACACCTTGCCCAGCATGCCGCCGTAGGTGAGCGCGATGGCCAGCACGCCGGCCGTGGGCCCCAGGCCGACCACGCGCACGAAGACCAGCGCCCACACCAGTTCGGGGATGCTGCGCAGCACGATCAGCGCCCAACGCACCACCTGGCGCAGCCAGAACGGCCCGCGCGCCATGCGGCCCGACAGCGCGGAAATGGACAGCACGCGGGTGGCCAGCAGCGCCATCGGGACCGCGATGCCCAGCGCCAGCGTGACACCGGCGGTGGCCATGGCCACGGTGCGCCAGGTGTCCTGCGCCACCATGCGCAGGAAGTCGGCGCTGTGCGCCAGCGGCCAGAAGCTGGCGACGAAGCGCCCGCTGACCTGCAGGCTTTCGGCCTCCAGCAACCGCCAGGGCTTGAATTCGGTCGCCACCAGCAGCGGCCACAGCAGCACCAGCAACGCACCGCTCCAGAACAGGCGCGGCAACCAGGCCGGGTCGCGGGTGGGGGCGGTGCGCGGGCTCAGGTCAGCCACGGCGAGGTGCCTTTGTCCAGCAGCAGCCGCCGAACCGGCTTCGCCGGGCGGCTGGCTGCGCCCCCCGGGTGGGGGGTGACGCGAAGCGGCGCGGGGGGTGTTGCTTCATCTGCAATGCATCACCACCGGCTGCGGCTGAGACGGTGGTGCGGCGTCCTGTGGGGCGGGGCCGGTCAGCTCGTCTTCGTGCTGCGCGTACAGCGCGTTCAGGCGTTCGTTCGTCACCTCGGCGGCGGGCAGGTCGAACGCCAGCGCGCCGTCGCGCAGGCCCACGATGCGCGGGAAATGTTCCAGCGCCACCTCCACCTGGTGCAGCGTGGTCACCAGCGTGGCGCTGCGCTCGTGCGCGGCCGACAGCAAGGTGGCGATGGCCTGGCGTGCGCGCGTCGGGTCCAGGGCCGAGAGCGGTTCGTCCACCAGCCAGAGCGTGGCCGGCGACAGCAGCGTGCGCGCCAGGCCCACGCGCTGGCGTTCGCCGCCCGAGAGGCGGTCCACCCGCTCGAACAGCTTGTCGGCCAGGTCGAAGCGGTCCAGCGCGTCGAACGCGGCCGGGATGTCCACCGGATAGAACAGCGAACGCAGGCTCTGCCAGGTGCCCATGGCCGGCAGGCGACCCGCCAGCACCGCCGTGACCACGCGCTGACGCGGCGGCAGCGGCGGCACCTGCGGCGCCAAAAACAGGCGCCCGCGCAGGCGCTGCAGCTCGGCGCGCGGCAGCTGCCAGGGCGAACGCCCGTCGACCTGCAGCACGCCGCTGCCGGGCGGCAGGGCGCAGGCCAGCAACTGCAGCAGCGTGGTCTTGCCGGCGCCGCTGGGGCCGATCACGGCCACCTGCTCACCCGGCGCGACCCGCAGGTCCAGCGCCTTCAGGGCCGGGGCCGCGCCCGGCCGCGCCGCCGGGTGGCGGGCACTGGCGGCGTTCAGTTCGATCTTCAAGGATCAACCCCGGGCGGTCACAGCAGTTCGGCGCTGCGGGCGGCGGCTTCGATGCCTTTGTAGTTCTCGGCCTTGGTGGGCACGAACTTCGTGGCGCGCTGCAGTTCGAGGATTTCTTTGCCCTCGGGCGTGGCCTTGGACAGCGAGAGCAGCGCGTCGGCCAGCTTCTGGCGCGTGGCGGCGGGCATGTCGGCGTGCACCGACCAGTTGTAGTCGTAGTAGGGCGGGGTGGTGAAGATCACACGGACCTTGGCGGGGTCGACCTTTTTGTCGGCCACGAACTTTTCCCAGACCGAGATGTTGAGCGCGCCGCCCTGCACCTTGCCCGAGGCCACGGCGGCGATGGTCGCGTCGTGCGCGCCGCTGAAGGCCACACGTTTGAAATCCTTTTCGGGGTTGATGCCCTGCTGCAGCAGGTAGCTGCGCGGCATCAGATGGCCCGAGGTGCTGCTCTGCGACCCGAAGCTCACGTCCTTGCCCTTGAGGTCGGCCAGGCCCTTGATGGCCGGGTCGCTGGTGATGAAGACCGACTTGAACTGTTCGTCTTCCACGCGCTGCACCAGCGGGACGATCTTGCCGCCCGAGCGCACGTGGGCCTGCACGAAGGTGAAGCCGCCGAACCAGGCCAGGTCCACCTTTTTGTTGACCAGGGCTTCGACCGACGCGGCGTAGTCGGTCACCGGGGTGAACTCGACCGGCATGCCCAGCTTGGCTTCGAGGTACTTCATCAGCGGCGCGGCCTTGCGCGCCAGCTCGGTGGGCGACTCGTCGGGGATGGCGGTGACGCGAAAGACCTGCTGGGCCTGGGCCAGCGAGGCGATGCCGGTGGTGGCGAGCACGGCGCAGGTCAAGAGTGCGCGTTTGGTGCGGGAAATGTTCTGTGCGTTCATGGGGGTATCCGATCAAGAGGGATAGGGAGCGCGTATTAAAACCCGATCGCGCGCGCCAGCGGCGCCGTGTGGGCATGGGGCGCGGTTGCTACAGTGGGGCGGCCGCGCCGTCCGGAGAACCCATGTCCCCCACGCCTTCCACGCCCGAGTTTGTCCAGCTGCACCAGACCGATGCCCATGCCCTGCGCGCCGAACTGGCCGCCGGTCTGCGGGCCCCGGCCGCGCACATCGCGCCCAAGTACTTCTACGACGCGCTGGGCTCTCGCCTGTTCGACGCCATCACCGAACTGAGCGAGTACTACCCCACGCGCACCGAGGCCGCCATCTTCAGCGCCCAGGGCGCGGCCCTGGCGCAGCGGGTGCCACCCGGTGCGGTGCTGATCGACCTGGGCGCGGGCAGCTGCGCCAAGGCCGCTGGCCTGTTCCCCGTGCTGCAACCGGCCGGCTACGTGGCGGTGGACATTTCGGTGGACTACCTGCGGGGCGCCCTGGGCCCGCTGCAGCAGCGCCACCCGCAGCGGCCCATGCTGGGCCTGGGGCTGGACTTTTCCAGCGCGCTGGCGCTGCCCGCGCAGGCCGCTGGCTGGCTGGCCGCGCACGGCCTGGCCACGGCGCCGCGCTGCGTGTTCTACCCGGGGTCGAGCATCGGCAACTTCACGCCCGCCGAGGCCCTGGCCCTGCTGCGCCAGGTGCGGGCGGTGTGCGCGCAAGGGGGCCCCGGTGGGGGCCTGCTCATCGGCGTGGACCGCGTGAAAGACCTGGCCGTGCTGGAGCCCGCCTACGACGACCCGCTGGGCGTGACGGCCGCCTTCAACCGCAACCTGCTGCTGCACGTCAACCGCCTGCTGGGCACCGACTTCGCGCCCGCACGCTGGCGCCACGTGGCCTTTTTCAACACCGCCGAATCGCGCATCGAAATGCACCTGCAGGCCGAGGGTGCACAGGCCGTGCGCTGGCCCGGTGGCGAGCGCCGTTTTGCCGATGGCGAGCGCCTGCACACCGAAAACTCCTACAAATGGACGCCCGAGGCGTTCGAGGCGCTGCTGCACGAAGCCGGCTTTGGCCCCGCCACGCACTGGACGGACGAACGCGGCTGGTTCAGCGTGTTCTGGGCGCCCGCGGTCTGACCCAGAGGGCCGGCTCGGGACTCAGCGCCCCAGCGTGGGCGAGGCCCATTGCTTCTGCTGGCGTTCGTCGCTGGCGGCCTCGGCTTCGATGGAATCGGGCGGCAGCTGTTTGAGGCATTCGGCGTAGGCGGCCGGGTCCAGCCGCTGGGCCACCGCCTGCTGCGCCACCACCTGCGGCGAACGGCCGTCCCACACGAAGCGGTTGCCGTGGGCCGGCGGGTCGGGCTCGCAGTCGTTCTTGTAGAGCGGCGGCGCGTCGGCGGTCCAGGGGTCGAAGACGATGGTTTTCTCGAACACCAGGGGCTGGCCGGTGGGCGTGGGCGGCAGGGGCGGCATCTGCCGCACGGCGGCGCGGGCGCGCTGCTCGACGGCGGGCGAGGTGCTCCAGAGCGTGTCGAGCCGGGCCAGGGCGCCGCTGGGTGCGATCTCGATGCGAAAGCGCACCGCGCCCTGTTCGGGCCCCTCGTGGGCGGTGCCCATGAGGCTGCGCAGGTGCTGGCCCCAGTTGTGGCGGTAGCGTTTGCTGTTCTTGAGGGTGTAGCCGCCCGCCTGGGCCCATTCCTGGGCCGACGGGGCGGGGGGCGCGTCCATGAAGGCTTTCACCGGCTGCGGGGCAGCGGCCACGGACGCCGCCGCAGGGGCCTGGCGCGCCACAGGGTGCTGGGGCGGGGCCACCGGGGGTGGCGGCGGTGGCGCAATGGGGGGCGGCGGCACCACCACCACCGTGGTCATGACGATGGCCGGGTCGGGCGCCGTCGGCGGCCGCGCGGTGAACGTGCTCGGCAACACCCCCAGGCCCACCAGGTGCAGCGCCAGCGAACCGGCCACCGCCCAGCGCATGCCCCAGGCGGTGTGTGTGACCCCAGGCGACGGATGCATGGGCAGTGAAGGTGGTCCGATGGTCGGGTGGCTACAATCCAACAATCATTGGATTGTAATCATGGACGAACGCAGCCTGAAAACCACGTTGTACGAGCAGGTGGCCCGCATCGGCCAGGCGCTGGCCAGCCCCAAGCGGCTGGAGCTGCTGGAGCTGCTGGCGCAGGGCGAGAAGACGGTGGACGCGCTGGCGCGGCAGCTGGGCATCGACCTGCGGCTGACCAGCGCCCACCTCAAGGCCCTGCGCGAGGCGCGGCTGGTGGTGGGGCGGCGCGAGGGCAAGTTCATGGTCTACCGGCTCACCGGGGCCGACGTGGCGGTGCTGGGCGTGCAGCTGCGCGCCGTGGCCGAGACCCACCTGCTGGAATTCCAGAACGCCTTTGCCCAGCTGGTGGCGTCGCCCGGCCAGCTGGCGCCGCGCGACCGCAAGACCCTGATGGCCCAGGCCCAGCGCGGCGAGGTGGTGGTGATCGACGTGCGCCCGGCCAGCGAATACGCCAGCGCCCACCTGCCGCACGCGCGCAGCCTGCCGCTGGACGAACTGCGCCAGCGCCTGGCCGCGCTGCCCCGCGACCGTGAGATCGTCGCCTACTGCCGCGGGCCGTTCTGCCTGATGTCGGATGAGGCGGTGGCGATCCTGCAGGCCGAAGGTTTCCAGGCCCGCAAGATCCTGGACGGCGTGAGCGAGTGGCAGGCCGCCGGCTTGGCCGTGGCGGCGGCCTGACGGACCGGGTCGCGCCGGCTCAGAGCGCCACGCTGCGCAGGCCCGCAAAGATGTCGTTGCGCTCGGGCGGGAAGTAGTTGCGGTACTGCGGGTGGCGCAGGCGCGGGTGGGTGGCGGCGCTGGCGCCTTTGAGCACCGGCCGGCCGTCGAACCAGGGCTGCGAATAGTCGCGGTAGGGGTGCGGTTCAAAACCGGGGAAGGGTGCGAAGGGGCTGGCCGTCCATTCCCAGACCTGGCCCCAGACAAAGCCGGCCTGCGCGCTGGCGGCGACCCATTCGGCCTCGGTGGGCAGGCGCCGCCCGGCCCAGGCGCACCAGGCCTGGGCCTCGAAATGCGTCAGGTGGCAGGCCGGTGCGCGCAGGTCCAGCGGCTGCCACCGGCCCCAGCGCCGCTGTTCCCAGTGGCCGTCCGGGTGCTGGCGCAGATCGCGCGGTGCCTGGGCGGCATGGGCCAGGCGCCAGGCCCAGCCGGCGTCGCTCCAGAAGCGGTGTTGCGCGTAGCTGCCGCTTTCCACAAAGGGCAGGAACTGCGCCCAGCTCAGCGCCTGCGCGTCGATGCGGAAGGCCGGCAGCTCCACCGTCTGCGCGCCCAGCTCGTTGTCGAAGGCAAAACCCGGGCCGCTGTGGCCGAGCGTGAGGCGCGTGGCCGGCACGGCCAGTTCGGTGGGCAGGGCGTGCACAGCGGCGGTGGCCGCGGCGGCGGTGATGGCGTCGCACGGGTCGAAACCCAGGCGCTGCGCCATGTAGACCGCGGCTTCGGCGTGCATGTCTTCGTGCAGCAGCGCCAGGCGGAACAGGTACAGGCCGGTGTCGTCGTCGGCCGCGTCCTGCAGCAGCGCGAGCGTCTGGTCCAGGCTGGCGGCCAGGTCGGCGCGCGTGGCCGACGCATCGGGCAGGGGCAGGTGCCAGCGCGTGTCGTGCGGCACCCGGCTGGAGTCGTAGAGCGCGTCGGCGTCCACCCCGCGGGCCGACTGGCGCGCGGGCAGGCGCGGGGCGTCGGGGTCGGCGGCCAGGCCGTGGGCGCGCTGCGGGTGGCGGGCGATCCACCAGTCGGCGAACCAGCCGATGTGGCCCAGCTCCCACAGCGGCGGGTTCAGTTCGGGGGCGCTGGGCACGGTCAGCGCCGGGCCGAGCGCCGCTGCACAGGTGTCGGACAGGGCCAGGGTGCGGGCCCGGCTCTGGCGCAGCGCCGCCGCCAGTGCGGTCTTGTCCAGGCGCCGGGCGGCTGTTCCCGTGTTGTGCTCGACAATGTCCGTGACCTTCACACCCATGGAAAAGCCCTCTCTTTGCATCGTCACGCCGGCCCTGGCGGACGCCAACAACGGCAACTGGCAGACCGCGCGCCGCTGGGCGCGGCTGCTGGCGGGCCATTATGGTGTGCGCCTGGCCGCGCAGTGGCCCGATGGCCCCACGGCGGACGGCGGTACCCACATCCTGCTGGCGCTGCACGCGCGCCGCTCGGCGGCCAGCATCGACGCCTGGGCGCAGGCCCACCCGCAGCGGCCGCTGGTGGTGGCGCTGACGGGCACCGACCTGTACCGCGACATTGCGCACGACGCGCTGGCGCAGCGGTCGCTGCAGCAGGCCACGCGCCTGATCGTGCTGCAGGACCAGGGGCCACTGGCGCTGCCCGAAGCCCTGCGCGCCAAGTGCCATGTGGTGCTGCAGTCCAGCACGCGGCGCCAGACCCTGCCCAAGACGGTGGCGCAGCTGCGCGCCATCGTCGTCGGCCACCTGCGGGACGAGAAGTGGCCGCAGACCATCTTTGAGGCCGTGCGCCTGATCGGCCCGCACGAGGGCATCACCATCACCCACATCGGCCGCGACCTGGACCCCGCGCTGGCCGACGCTGCGCGCGCCACACAGGCGGCCTGCCCGCACTACCGCTGGCTGGGCGGCTTGCCGCACGGCGCCACGCGCAGCCGCATCCAGCGCGCGCATGTGCTGATCCACCCCAGCCGCATGGAAGGCGGCGCCCACGTCATCATGGAAGCCGCGCTCAGCGGCACGCCGGTGCTGGCCTCGCGCATTGCGGGCAACGTGGGCATGCTGGGCGCCGACTACGGCGGCTACTACCCACCCGGCGACGCCGCGGCGCTGGTGGACCTGCTGCGCCGCTGCCGCGCCGGCCAGCAAAACCCCGACGGCGGCCCGCTCGCGGCCCTGCAAGCACAATGCACGGTCAGAGCACCGCTGTTCGAGCCCGCGGCCGAACGCGCCGCCTTGTGGCAGGCCCTGCAGGGCCTGCTGTGACACGACCCACGGAGAACCCCCCCATGAACGCCCCCACCACGCCCACCCCGAGCCAGCCCCGCCTGACCAGCCTCTCGCACGGCGGCGGCTGCGGCTGCAAGATCGCGCCCGGCGTGCTCAGCGAGATCCTGAAGGGCACCAGCGCCATGCCCATCCCGAAAGAGCTGCTGGTCGGCATCGAGACCGCGGACGACGCCGCCGTCTACCAGCTCAACGACGAGCAGGCGCTGATCGCCACCACCGACTTC
>NZ_JASJOY010000185.1:0-1191 GCF_031426985.1 Hydrogenophaga sp. | reverse complement strand
CGCTGAACGTGGACATGCTGGTCACCGAAGGCGACGGCATTTCCGACAGCCGCATGGACAGCGGCGACGCCAAGAACTGGGCGCAGCAGGTCAGCGCCCGCCGCGAAGAACTCACCCTCAAGGCCCTGTTCAGCGAAGAGCTGGGCGTGCTGCTGCAGGTCAAGACCGAAGACCGCAACGCGGTGATGCAGACCCTGCGCGAGCATGGCCTGTCCAAACACAGCCACTTCGTCGGTAAGACCCGCCCGGCGTCCTCGTCCATAGCCGTGGGCAAGGGCCAGCTGCAGGTCTGGCGCGACACCAAGGCGGTGTTCAGCGCCAGCCTGTTCGACCTGCACCAGGTATGGGACAGCGTGAGCTGGAAGATCAACCAGCAGCGCGACAACCCGGCCTGCGCCGACAGCGAACACGCGGCGGCCGGCCTGCCTGCTGACCCTGGCATGCACGTCGCCCTGACGTTCGACCCGCTGGACAACGTGGCCGCGCCGTTCCTGAACCTGAGCCGTCCCAAGGTCGCGATCCTGCGCGAGCAGGGCGTGAACTCGCACGTGGAAATGGCCTATGCCTTCACGCAGGCCGGTTTCGAGGCCTACGACGTGCACATGACCGACCTGCAGTCGGGCCGCGCACAGCTGGAGAACTTCAAGGGCGTGGTCGCCTGTGGCGGCTTCAGCTACGGCGACACGCTGGGCGCCGGCATCGGCTGGGCGCGCAGCATCACCTTCAACCCGGTGCTGTCCGAGCAGTTCCAGGGCTTCTTCGGCCGCGCCGACACCTTCGGTCTGGGCGTGTGCAACGGCTGCCAGATGTTCGCCGAGCTGGCCGACATCATCCCGGGTGCCGAGGCCTGGCCGCGCTTCACCACCAACCAGAGCGAGCGCTTCGAGGCCCGCCTCTCCATGGTCGAGGTGCTGGACTCGCCCAGCCTGTTCCTGCAAGGCATGGCCGGCAGCCGCCTGCCCATCGCCGTGGCGCACGGCGAAGGCTTTGCCAACTTCAAGCACCGCGGCAACCCGGCGCAGGCGATCGCCGCCATGCGCTTCGTCGACAACAGCGGCGCTGCGACCGAGCAGTACCCGTTCAACCCGAACGGCAGCCCGGCCGGCCTGACGGCGGTGACCACGGCCGACGGCCGCTTCACGGCCATGATGCCGCACCCCGAGCGCGTGTTCCGCAACATCCAGATGAGCT
>NZ_JASJOY010000184.1:0-3506 GCF_031426985.1 Hydrogenophaga sp. | reverse complement strand
GCATCTGCCTGCGCGGCAAGCCGGGCTGGGGCGACAACATGGCCTTCCTGTCCACCCTGGTCAACACCTTCGGCGGCCAGTGGTTCGACATGCAGTGGAAGCCGCAGCTGGAATCCAAGCCCTGGAAAGATGCGATCACCTTCTACGTCGACCTGCTGAAGAACTACGGCCCGCCCGGCTCGTCGGCCAACAGCTTCAACGAAATCCTGGCGCTGACCAACTCGGGCAAGTGCGGCATGTGGATCGACGCCACCATCGCCGCCTCGTTCGTGAGCGATCCCAAGCAGTCCAAGGTGGCCGACAAGATGGCCTTCGCCCAGGCACCGACGCAAGCCACGCCCAAGGGCGCGAACTGGCTGTGGTCCTGGAACCTGGCGATCCCCGCCGGTTCGAAGAAAGTGGACGCCGCGCAGAAGTTCGTGAGCTGGGCCACCAGCAAGGACTACATCCAGCTGGTCGCCAAGACCAACGGCTGGGCCAACGTGCCCACCGGCACCCGCAAGAGCACCTACGCCAGCGCCGACTTCCAGAAGGCCGCCCGCTTCGCCTCGGCTGAGCTCAAAGCCATCGAATCGGCCAACCCGAACGACAGCACGCTGCCCAAGAGCCCGTACACCGGTGTGCAGTTCGCGGCCATCCCGGAGTTCCAGTCCATCGGCATCGCCGTGGGTCAGCAGATGAGCGCCGCGCTCGCCGGCAAGACCTCGATCGACGCCGCCCTGAAGGCCGGCCAGGTGGCCGCCGAACGCGAAATGAAGAAGGCCGGCTACTACAAGTAAGTCGCCGAGCGCGAGGGCTCTCACGCCCTCTCCCGCCCGCGGGAGAGGGTTGGGGTGAGGGTCTTCGCGCCACGCCACTCTCCCCCGGCCCCCTCCCGCGTGCGGGAGGGGGAGCCTGAACCTCCGGCCTCCGTCGCCTCCAGGGACTCCCCATGAACCGCCTCATCCCGCGCCTGTTGCTGACGCCCGCGGTGGCCACGCTCTTCCTCTGGATGATCGTGCCGCTGGTGATGACGATCTACTTCTCCCTCATCCGCTACAACCTGTTGCAGCCGGATGTGACCGGGTTCGCCGGTCTGGAGAACTTCGAATACTTCGTCACCGATCCGTCGTTCACGACCTCGGTGATCAACACCATCCTGCTGCTGGGCAGCGTGATCCTCATCACCGTGCTGTTCGGTGTGCTGATCGCCCTGCTGATCAACGAGCCCTTCGCCGGCCGCGGCCTGGTCCGGGTGCTGCTGATCTCGCCTTTCTTCGTCATGCCCACGGTCAACGCGCTGCTGTGGAAGAACATGATGATGAACCCCATCTACGGCGTGCTGGCGCAGGTCTGGGCCTTCTTCGGCGCCACCCCCATCGACTGGCTGACCGACCTGCCCCTGTTCTCGGTGATCGTCATGGTGAGCTGGCAGTGGCTGCCCTTTGCCACGCTGATTTTCATGACCGCGCTGCAGAGCATGGACCGCGAGCAGCTCGAAGCCGCGCGCATGGACGGCGCCACCTACGGCCAGCAGCTGCGTTACCTCTACATCCCGCACCTGGGCCGTTCGGTCGCCGTGGTCGTGATGATCGAGATGATCTTTCTGCTCAGCGTGTTCGCCGAGATCTACACCACCACCGGTGGCGGCCCGGGCGACGCCAGCACCAACGTGGCCTTCCTGATCTTCAAGCAGGCGCTGCTGAACTTCGACGCCGGCGTGGCCTCGGCCGGGGCGCTGTTCGCCGTCGTGCTCGCCAACATCGCCGCGATCTTCCTGATCCGCATGGTCGGAAAAAACTTGGACAAGTGAGATCACACCATGGCACGTCAATCCACCTTCACCCCCGCCTACGCGGTGCGCACCGTGGCCGCCTGGGCCGTGGCCCTGCTGCTGTTCTTCCCGCTGGGCTGGCTGCTGCTGACCGCGTTCAAGACCGAGCTGCAGGCCATCGCGGTCCCGCCCGAGCTGTTCTTCTCGCCCACGCTGGAGAACTTCCACGAGGTCCAGGAACGCAGCGACTACCTGCACTACGCCTGGAACTCGGTGGTCACCAGCGTGGTGTCCACCCTGCTGGGCCTGGCCATTGCCGCGCCCGCCGCCTACGCCATGGCCTTCCACAAAGGCAAGCGCGACAAGGACATCCTGATGTGGATGCTGTCCACCAAGATGATGCCCGCCGTTGGCGCGCTGGTGCCGATCTACGTGATGGCGCAGAAGACGCAGCTGCTGGACACCCAGCTCGGCCTGATCATCGTCTTCACGCTGTCCAACCTGCCCATCATGGTCTGGATGCTGTACTCGTCCTTCAAGGAGATCCCGAACGAGATCCTGGAGGCCGCGCGCATGGACGGCGCCACGCTCTGGCAGGAGGCCGTGAAAGTGCTGCTGCCGCTGGGCATGGGCGGCCTGGCGTCCACCGGCCTGCTGTGCCTGGTGCTGAGCTGGAACGAGGCCTTCTGGTCGCTCAACCTCAGCTCGGCCAAGGCCGGCACCCTGGCCACCCTGATCGCCAGCTACTCCAGCCCCGAAGGCCTGTTCTGGGCCAAGCTGTCCGCCGCCTCGCTGATGGCGATCGCACCCATCGTCGTGTTCGGCTGGTTCAGCCAGAAGCAGCTGGTGCAAGGCCTGACCTTCGGCGCCGTGAAATGAGCCCCCCCCGCGTCGCCTTCGGCGCCACCCCCCACTGGGGGGCAACGCTGGCGGCCCGGCAAAGCCGGTTCCGCGGCGTTCTGGCAATGGGCTCCCATTCTTCCTCGCACATGCACTTTCAAAACATTGAGGGCAACTGACATGGCCTACCTGCAACTCCAGGGCATCGAAAAGTTCTTCGGCGAAAACCGCGCCATCAAAGGCATCGACCTGTCCATCAACCCGGGCGAGTTCATCGTCTTCGTCGGGCCTTCGGGCTGCGGCAAGTCCACGCTGCTGCGCCTGATCGCCGGCCTTGAACACATCGACGGCGGCCAGCTCACGCTGGACGGCAAGGACATCACGCACCTGCCCTCGTCCAAGCGCGACCTGGCCATGGTGTTCCAGAGCTACGCGCTGTACCCGCACATGAGCGTGTACGAAAACATGAGCTTCGCGCTCAAGCTGGCCAAGGTGGACCCCAAGATCGTCGAGGACAAGGTGCAGAACGCCGCGCGCATCCTGAACCTCACGCAGTACCTGCAACGCACACCCAAGGAACTCTCGGGCGGCCAGCGCCAGCGCGTCGCCATCGGCCGCGCCATCGTGCGCTCGCCCAAGGTCTTCCTGTTCGACGAGCCGCTGTCCAACCTCGACGCGGCCCTGCGCGGCCAGACCCGGGTCGAGATCGCCAAGCTGCACCGCGACCTGGGCGCCACCACCATCTACGTGACGCACGACCAGGTCGAGGCCATGACCCTGGCCGACCGCGTGGTGGTGCTGCGCGACGGCATCATCGAGCAGGTCGGCACGCCGCTGGAGCTGTACGACAAGCCAGCGAACCAGTTCGTGGCCCAGTTCATCGGCACGCCGCAGATGAACGTGCTGCCGCTGC
>NZ_JASJOY010000183.1:0-9965 GCF_031426985.1 Hydrogenophaga sp. | reverse complement strand
AAGGGCACCAGCCTGCTGCTGGTGGAGCAGGGCATGGCGGGCTTCAGCAAGGGCAAGCGCCTGAAGAAGCTGGGCATGAAGGCGCAGGACACGTCGGAGCTGTTCTTCGACAACGTCAAGGTGCCGGCCGAGAACCTGCTGGGTGGCGAAGGCAGGGGTTTCATCTGTCTCATGGAGCAACTGCCCTGGGAACGGCTGCAGATCGCCATCGGTGCGGTGGCCGCCGCGCAGGCCGCGATCGACTGGACGGTGCAGTACGTGAAGGACCGGAAGGTCTTCGGCCAGCCCGTCGCGAGCTACCAGAACACGCGCTACACGCTGGCCGAACTGCAGACCGAGGTGCAGGTGGCGCGCGTGTTCGTGGACAAGTGCTGCGAGCTGATCGCGCAGGACAAGCTCGACACAGCCACCGCCAGCATGGCCAAGTACTGGTGCAGCGATCTGCAGTGCAAGGTGATGGACGAGTGCGTGCAGCTGCACGGCGGCTACGGCTACATGTGGGAATACCCGATCACCCGGGCCTATGCCGACGCGCGCGTGCAGCGCATCTACGGCGGCACCAACGAGATCATGAAAGAGGTGATCTCGCGCGGCATGGGGCTGGGCGGCCGCTGAGCGCCGCGCCCGGCGCCGGGCGACTCACAGCGCGATGTCGGCCGCCAGACTGAGCCCCGCCGGGGCTTCGTGGTCGGCCACCACCCAGGCGCGGGTGGTGTGTTCGGCCGCGTCCTCCAGCAGTTCGCGCACGCAGCGCACCGACGGGCCGTCCAGCGCGGCAAAGGGCTGGTCCAGCAGGGTGATGGGGGCTTGCGCGGCGAAAGCCAGGCTCAGCCAGACCTTGCGCTGGCTGCCGGTCGAGAGCATGTACAGGGGTTTGTGCAGGTGGGGCCCGAGCGAAAAGACGTCCAGCAGTTCGTCCAGCAGGTCCGGCGCATGCCCGGGGTGGCGCGCCGCCTGCCGGGCCAGCAGTTCGCGCACCACCACGTCGTCGTGTGCCGTGGTGCGCGGGTCGAACCAGCACACCTGCTGTGCCCAGGTGGCGTCGGCGGGCGTCACGGCCAGACCAGGGCGCCGCAGGCTGCCGGCTTGCGGTGCGCACTCGCCCGCCAGCAGACGCAGCAGCGTGGTCTTGCCACGGCTTTCGTCGCCGTGCACCACCGTCAGGCCCGGCGGGATGTCGAAGCTCAGCCCGTGCAGCAGCGGCTGACGGGGCCAGCCAAACGTCAGGCCCCGGGCCTGCAGCAGCGGTGTCGTGGTGCTCATGGTGCTCAGAAGTCCACGGCGAAGCGCGTGCCCTGGTGGTTGAACACCGCCCGGTGCGGGCCGATGCGTTCGAGTCTCAGGCCGGGCTGCACGTTCTGGCCTTCGACGAACATGCGGCCGTCGATCATGAGCGTGCGCAGGGTCGGGTTGTCGGAATAGGTGTGGCCGGTGATGTGCAGGCTGGGCAGGCGGGCACGGACCTCGGCGGGCAGTTCGGCGGCGGCGGGCGTCTGTGCTTCGACCGGCGCCGGCGGGGGCATGGGGGCTGGGGCGGGGCGCTCTGGCGGGACGGTTGCCGGCGCTACCTCCGCTGCTGCCGGGGCTTGGGAGGGCGTTGCCACCGCAGCAGAAGCCTTGTCGGCGACGGCGGGTGGGGCCGGCGGCGGGTTGAACAGGGCGGCGCCCGCGGGCTCGATGGGCCGAACAGGCTGCACCTGGGGCACCTGGGGCAGTTGTGGCGACTGGGGCGCGGCGGCCCGCGTGGCCGGGGCGCTGGCCGGCGGGCGCGGCCAGAAGGCCCAGGCCAGCGCACCGACCGCGATCAGCGCGGCGCCGGCGGCCAGCGCCCACGGCCAGCGGCTGGTGGTCGGGCGGGCAGACAGTGGTGCCGTGGCGCCGAGCGCAGGACCGAACAGGTCGGGGGAACGGTCGCGGCCGCGCTCGTGTTCGGCCTGCCGCAGGGCATCGAGAATCAGGGACATGGTGGGTTCAGCGTGCGAGAGGCTGCAGCGGCGGTTCGTCGACGCCGGCCAGGCGGTTGACCAGCAAGAAGGTGGAGGGCAGGGCTTTGCCATCGCCATTGAGACCGTGCAGACGCTGGAAGGCCCGCACCCGGGCGGTGAAGTCGCGCGCATCGGCGGCGAGCGTGCCCTGGGCCTGCAGGCGCAGCAACTGTTGGTCCAGCCATTGGCCGGCCGGGTCCTGTGGCGAGGCCACGAACACGCGCGCTTGCTGGCCGGCCGGCAGGCGCCAGAAGCTGGCGTAGCCGCCTTGCCAGATCGAGGGCAGCGCGGCCAGCGGCTGGCGCCAGCGCTGTTCGCCCGCTCGCAACACCAGCTGTTCACCGTCCAGGGCCAACGCCTCGACCCAGCGCGACACGCCCTGGTCGTGCAACAGCAGCAGGCCCGGGCGGTTCAGCTGGCGCAAACCGGCCAGGGTGAGGTCTGTGGTGCGGAAGCATTGCACCCGGGCGGCCAGCGCGGCGTCGCAGAGGTTCTTCGCGGGCAGGTCCAGGCCCCAGCGCTGCCCCAGGTCCTGCAAGGCGGCGTTCTGGTCGTCGCGCAGGCTGGCCAGGGCGGGCGCCCGGTCGGTGAGTGGGGGCTCGGCCGTTGGGGTGGCAGGTGGGATGGCTGGTGCCGCGGCGGGGGGCGCGGCCATCGGGCGCGCGGGGCGGGCCGCGCTGCTCAGTGGGGTCGGGCGCCGTTCCAGCGTCCAGGCACCGGCCAGCACCACACCCAGGGCCAGCAGGCCGATGCCCCAGGCCGTTGCCGATGGCCAGCGCCGCGCCGGCGCACGCCCCAGCACCTCGGTGGCCGCCAGGTCCACCAGCGCCGTGTCCACCTGGCGCAGGCGTCGGGCGTAGGCGCCCAGCAGCGCGCGGTCGCACAGCAGGTTGATGCGGCGCGGCACGCCCCGGGCCAGCTGGTGGATGCGGCGCAGCGCCCGTTCGGTGAAGGGGCTCGGCCCCTTGAGGCCGGCCACCGTCAGGCGGTGCTGCACGTACTGGCGCGTGTCCGGCAGGTCCAGTGCCTGCAGGTGGTAGCGGGCGATGACGCGCTGCGCCAGCTGTTCCAGCGCCGGGTCTTCGAGCATGTCGCGCAGCTCGGGCTGGCCGATCAGGACGATCTGCAGCAGCTTGTGTTCGCGGGTTTCCAGGTTGGTCAGCAGACGCAGCTGCTCCAGCACATCCGTGGCCAGGTTCTGGGCCTCGTCGATGATGAGCACGCAGCGCTGCCCCCTCGCGTGGGCCTGCAGCAGGAAGGCGTTGAGCGGGGCGATGAGCGCCTTGATGCTGGTCGCGCCGTCCGGCAGCGGGATGCGGAACTCCTCGCAGATGCTGTGCAGCAGCTCGATGGCGTCGAGCTTGGGGTTGAAGATGTAGGCCAGTTGCACCTGTTCGGGCGTTTGTTCCAGCAGGCAGCGGCAGACCGTGGTTTTGCCGCTGCCGATGTCGCCCGTCAGCAGCACAAAGCCGCCGCCGGCCTGCATGCCGTAGACCAGGTGCGCCAGGGCCTCGCGGTGGCGCTGGCTCATGTAGAGGTAGCGCGGGTCCGGGGCGATGGAAAAGGGTGGCTGGCTGAGGCCGAAGTAGGCGCTGTACATCGCACCCTCAGTACGCGATGCTGAAACGCAGGCCGCCCTGGCGGATCACCGCCTGGTGCAGGCCGATGCGTTCGAGCGTCAGGCCGGGCGCCACGTCCTGGCCTTCGTGCAGCACCGCGCCGTTGACGATCAGCATGCGGTGGGCGGGGTTGGCCGAGTAGCTGGCGCCGTTCACGTTCAGCTGCGGCAGCCGCGCGCGTTGCTCGGGCGAGAGGTCGGCGAAGCGGCGCACACCCGCGTCGCTGGCCTCGGCGTCCTGGGGCTGTGCGGGCTTGGGCTGTGGGAGGCCGACCGTGGCCGAGGCCGTGGCGCGGGCTGGCGTGGTCACCGCCGGGGTCGGGGCGATGGCGGCCACCGGGGGCTCGGGCCGCAGCAGGGGGGGCGCCGGCACCGGCACGGCGGTGGCGGGTGGGGGCGTGTCCATGGGCGAGGCTGTCGGGGCGGGGCGCTGTGGCGGGGGGGGCGCTGCCAGTGGCGCGGCCACCTGCACCTGGGCGGGCGGGGGTGGGGCCGTGCGGGTGAACCACCACAGCACGGCGGCCAGCAACAGCAGCGCACACAGGCCCAGCACGGCCCTCAGGGGCCACACGCTCGGTGCGGGGGCCGCGGCCGGGGCGGGCGTCGAGGGCTGGCTGTGCAGACCGGGCACCACGCCGCGTTCGCGGTCGGCGTCGGCCCGTTTGAGTGCGTCAAGGATGTAGGACATGTCGCCTCAGGGGGAAATCAGGCGCGGTTCGGGCACGCCGCTCAGGCGGTTGACCTGCATGAAGGTGGTGGGCGTGGCCTTGCCGCCGCCGTCGATGCCCTGGCCGGTCTGGAAGGCGTGCAGCCGGGTCGCGTAGTCGCCGGCATCGGCGGGCAACTGGCCCGCCGCCTGCAGGCCCTGCAGCCGCTGGTCCAGCCACTGCGCGGCCGGGCCGCTGCCCACGTTGCCCAGCCGGGCCGTGGTGCCGGGCGGCGTGCGCCAGAGCGTGGCGTACTCGCCGCGCCAGACGGCGGCCAGCGCGTCCAGGCCCATGCGCCAGCGCTGATCGCCGGCCTGCAGCGTGGCGCTGTCGGCCGCCAGGGCGGTGACCAGGGCGCGGGCCGGTCCGTCGGGCAGGTGCAGCGTCAGGATGCCGGGCCGGTCGAGCTGGCGCAGGCCGTGCAGGCTCATGCGCGCGGTGCGGAAACACTGCAGGCCCTGGGCCTGGGCGGTCGCGCAGGGGTCGTTGCCTGCCAGCGGTTGCTCCCACAGCGGGCCGAGTGCTTGCCAGGCGGCGGTTTCACTGGCCAGCAGGGCGCCATGCGGCGGGGGCTGGTCGGGCAGCGGTTCGGGCTCGGGGGCCGCTGCCACCCCCGCAGGGGCCGCCGGTGCCGCGGTGGGCGAGGCCGCCACCGGGACACTGGCCGCCGCCACCGGGGCCGGCGCAGGGGCCTGGGTGCGCGCGGACAACGCGTCCGGCAGCAGCCCCGGCCATTGCCACAGCGCGAACACGGCCGCGCCCAGCACCACGGCGCCGCCCAGGGCGCCCAGGCCCAACGCGGCCCAGGGCCTGGCGGCGGTGCGTGCGACCGGCGCCGCGGCCGGCAGAAGGGGCGGGGTGTCGAACACTTCCTGCGCCGCCTTGTCCACGATGGGCGGGTCCACTTCGCGCCGGTCGCTGGCGTAGGCGCCCAGCAGCGCGCGGTCGCACAGCAGGTTGATGCGGCGCGGCACGCCGCGCGTGAGCGCGTGCACGCGGGCCACGGCGGCGTCGCTGAAGGGCAGCGGGCCGGTGAGGCCGGCCACCTCCATGCGGTGGCGCACGTACTGGCGCGTTTCGGCTTCGCTGAGCGCGCCCAGGTGAAAGCGCGCGATCACGCGCTGGGCCAGCTGTTCCAGTTCGGGCTGGGCCAGCAGGTGGCGCAGTTCGGGCTGGCCGATCAGCACGATCTGCAGCAGCTTGCGTTCGTGCGTTTCCAGGTTGGTCAGCAGGCGCAGCTGTTCCAGCACATGGGGCGAGAGGTTCTGGGCCTCGTCGATGATCAGCAGGTTGTGCTGCCCCCGGGCGTGGCTGGCCAGCAGGTAGTCGTTGAGCGGGTCGAGGTGGTCCTGCACGGTGGCCGGGCCGCCGCCATCGGGCCGCACTTCGACGTGGAACTCGTGGCAGATGGTCTTGAGCAGGTCGTTGACCGTCAGCTGCGGGTTGAAGATGTACGCGACGCGGCAGTGGTCGGGCACCTGCTCCAGGAAGGCGCGGCAGACCGTGGTCTTGCCGGCGCCGATCTCACCCGTCAGCAGCACGAAGCCGCCGCCGCCCTGCACGCCGTACAGCAGGTGCGCCAGCGCCTCCCGGTGCCGCTCGCTCATGAAGAGGTAGTGCGGGTCGGGCGCGATGGAGAAGGGCGCTTGACGAAGACCGAAGAAACCGGCGTACATGCACTGAGGATAACGGCTCGTCGCGGCCCATCCTCAGGGCGGATACCGGGCCGGCCGGGGCGGCCCGGACCGGGGCGTCAGGCCGCCAGGGCCATGGCCGGCTTGCTGGTGGCCGACTTGGCGGCCGCCGTCGCCACCGTGCATTCGATGTCGCCCGAGAGCTGGCCGCCTTCTTCGATCACCACCTTGCCGTAGCGGATCTTGCCGGTCACCTGGCCGGTGGCGTAGATCACCAGCTTCTGGCGCACCGTGAGGTTGCCGTCGAAGCTGCCGTGGATCTCGGCGATGTCGATCTCGGCCGTGCCCTTGAACGCGCCCTGCTCGGCGATCTGGATCACGCGCGAGTCCATCGTGGCTTCCACCAGGCCCTCGACAAACAGGGTGTCGCAGTCGGTGATTTCCACGCCCTTGAGCTTGATGTTGGGGCCCACGGTGAGCTTGCTGCCGCCTTCGGGGACCGCGGTGCCGCTGACGGCGGGTGCGCCGCTCGCCGCGGCGGCCGGTGTGGCGGGGGTCGTCGCCTGCGTGGGGGTGGTGGTGGCGGATGGGGTCGTGGGGGCGGCGCCGTAGCGCGGCGCGCCCAGCCCGCTGTTCAGGGGTTTGTTGATCTCGTTTTCGCGTTTGCCGAAATGCAGTGCCATGGGTCAGCTCCTTCTGAAAGTAGAGCGCTCATGCTAGGTGCCACGGGGCTTACATTCTGGTCGGGGCCGTAAGAGCCGTAACGGGATGCACCGTACGTTTGGTTGCCCGTCTTGCAAGCGGATTTGTAAGCGGGGCTCGACGGCCGAGGGCCGATGTGCCTTCGGCGGCCCCTGATTTACAGTGCCCCGCATGAGCACGCACTGGGTCCTGCCCCCGCCACCGGCCACCGCGCTGGCCTTGCCGCTGCCGCAGGTCGGTGCCTTGCTGGCGCGGCTGGGCCAGGCCGACGCGCACGCCGTGGCCGAAGACCTGCTGCGCCTGGTGGGCGCGCAGGTCCCGCTGGCGCAGTGCACCATCTTCGCCTTCGAGCCCGGCCGCAAGCCGGTGGTTGTCGCGGTGGGCGACCGCTCGCGCACGCAGGAGCTGCCGCACATCGCCGAGGCCTATGTCGCCCGTTTCCACCGGCTCGACGGGCTGGACGCCGTGATGCAGGCCGAGTGGGGCGCGGCGCAGAAAGCCGGGCCGCACACGCCGCGCATCCTGCTGCACCGCCAGACCGCTTCCGACATCGCCCACGCCGACTACCGCCACACCTGCTACACGCTGCCGCGGGTGGCCGAGCGGCTGGCCGTGCTGGCGCTGTACGAAGGGCGGCGCTGGCTGTCGGTCCACCTGTACCGCGGCACCGAGCACGGCCCCTTCGACGACGCGGGGGTGGCGGTGGTCGAGGCGTTTGCGCCGCTGATCGTGCAGGCCGTGCGCCTGCACCACACCGGCCTGGCGGTGCATCAGGACCTGAACGGCCTGCTGCTGGCGCGCGCGGTGCGGCGCTGGCCGGCGCTCACGCAGCGCGACCAGGACGTGCTGATGGCGCTGATGGACGGGCTGGACACCGCCGCGTTGGCGGTGCGCCTCGGGCTCACGGCCTCCAGCGCCCAGACCTATTGCCAGCGGGTCTACCGCAAGCTGGGGGTGGCGGGGCAGCGCGAATTGATGGCGGTGCTGCTGGCGCAGGGCGGTTGATGTCATGATTTCAAGACATCTTCCGGGGCGTTGCTGCCTACACTGCGGCGCAGAACAGGAGACACGCATGCACCAGCCCCACGCCGAACCCCGGCGCTCGATCTACTACGACTACCAGGTGTTCGACGCCTGGCGGCCTTCGTTGCACCCGGCAGAACAACACGCCCCGGTGGTCATCGCCGGCGCCGGCCCCATCGGCCTGGTGACCGCGCTGGCGCTGGCGCAGCAGGGTGTGCGCTGCGTGGTGCTCGAAGCTGAGCGCCAGGTGTCCGAAGGCAGCCGCGCCATCGTGTTCACGCGCCGCTCCATGGAAATCCTGCAGCAGGTGGGCGTTGCGCGGCGGGTGACGGAAAACGGCCTGCCCTGGCGCTTTGGCAACTCCATCTACCGCGGCCAGCGCGTGTACCGCATGGAGAACCCGCACGACCCCGACGACCGGTTTTTCCCGCTCATCAATCTGCAGCAGCAGTACCTGGAGCAGTACCTGGTGGAGGCCTGCGCGGAGCAACCGCTGGTCGATCTGCGCTGGGGCAACCAGCTGCGCTCGTTCACGCAGGACGGGCAGGGTGCGACGCTGGAAGTGGACACCGAAGAAGGGCCATACACGCTGCAGGCCGACTGGCTGGTGGCCGCCGACGGCGCGCGTTCGGCCGTGCGCGCGCTGATGGATTTGAAACTGGAGGGCGCGTCCTACGAAGGCCGGTTCGTCATCGCCGACATCCGCGTCGACCTGCCCCTGCCCACCGAGCGCCTGGCCTTCTTCGACCCCGACTGGAACCCGGGCAACACCATCCTCATGCACCGCGAGCCGCACGGCATCTGGCGGCTGGACTACCAGTTGCCGCCCGGCGAGACGCCCGAAGACGCGCTGCAGCCCGAATCGCTGAAAGCCCGCATCGACGCCCAGCTGGCCATGATCGGCCACGCCGGCGCGCCGTGGGCGCTGGACTGGTGCTCGGTCTACTCGGCGCGCGCGCTGACGCTGCCCGACTATCTGCACGGCCGCGTGCTGTTCGTGGGCGACGCGGCGCACCTGCTGCCCATCTTCGGCGTGCGTGGGGCCAACACCGGCTTCCAGGACGCGCAGGCCCTGGCCTGGCGGCTGGCGCTGGTGGCCCGGGGCGTGGCGCCCGCATCGCTGCTGCAGAGCTACAGCAGCGAGCGCGTGGGCGCGGCGCGCGAAATCATCGACGAGGCCGGCAAGAGCACCCGCTTCATGGCGCCCCCCACACGCGGCTTCCGCCTGCTGCGCGACGCCGTGCTGTCGCTCTCGCTGAGCCAGCCCTTCGTCGGTCCGCTGTACCACTGGCGCACCTCGCGCCCGCACGAATACGGCGCCTCGTCGCTCAACGCGGTGGACGACGACAACGCCCGGTTCACCGCCGGGCCGGGCCACGGGGCGCCCCCGCGCAACGTGTGCCTGGGCGAGGACGACCACCTGCTCGACCACCTGGACCACCGCTTCACGCTGCTGTGCGCCACCGAAACCGGCATCCCGGCCGAGTGGCTGGCCGCGGTCGCCGAACTGCGTGCCCAGGGCCTGCCGCTGCAGCTCATCGCCGTCGGCGCCCGCCAGCCGGTGCCCGGCGCCGACCAGACCCTGCCCGACGCCGATGGCCACCTGCGCGAACGCCACGGCCTGACCAACGGTGGGGCCTACCTGCTGCGGCCCGACCAGCACGTCTGCGCCCGCTGGACCGCGCTGGACGCCCCCCGCCTGCGCGCGGCCGTGTGGAGCGCCTGTGGCCTGAACCCGGGAACCTGAGCATGCATCACCCCAAAACCCTCACAGACGATTCGACCGTGGCCCTGACCGGCGCCCCGGCCAACGCCCTGACCGTTCCCGGTCTGGAGCAGGTCTACGACCGGCTGGCCACGGCCATCGACACCGTCGGTCCGGACAAAACCGGGCTGTTCCTCGTCAAGCTGGCGCTGCTGAACGCCCACGCCCTGGCCGACCCGGCCGTGTTCCAGGCGCACATCGAGGCGGCGCAGAAAGACCTCTGAGCCGAGCAGCCTTACGCACCCGCGGGGCGGGGGTCAAACCGTACACTTGCGGGTTCCCCCCAGAAGTGCCCCATGAACGCGCCCATCGACGTCTCCTTTTTCGCGCGCAACGCCAAGCCGCTGACCAGTTACCGCCCGTACTGGGCCAAGCGCTTCGGTACCGCGCCCTTCCTGCCCATGAGCCGGGCGGAGATGGAGCAGCTCGGCTGGGATTCGTGCGACATCGTGCTGGTGACGGGCGACGCCTACATTGACCACCCCAGCTTCGGCATGGCCGTGATCGGCCGCGTGCTGGAAGCTCAGGGCT
>NZ_JASJOY010000182.1:0-1206 GCF_031426985.1 Hydrogenophaga sp. | reverse complement strand
TTGACCTCGAAATACACCCGCGTGCCGCGCACGTTAGCGGGCAGCGACTGCGCGGCGGCCATCACGGCGGCGTCGATGGCGCGCCAGACTTTCTGCGCGTCGTGCACCTCCAGTAACTGGCCGATCTTGAGCATCACGCGTTGCACGTCGGCGTGCGTCTTGGGCTCCAGCGCCACCACCTTGAGGCCCAGCGCACGCAGGCGGTCGCCCGCGCGCGACGACGTGGCCATCAGCACCACGTCGGGCCGCAGCGCCACGATCTGTTCGATGTTCGGGTCCAGCCCACCGCCCACTTTGGGCAAGGTCTTCACGCTCGCGGGCCAGTTGGTGTAACGGTCCACGCCCACCAGACGCTGGCACTGGCCGAGTTCGCACACCGTCTCTGCCAGCGAGGGCAGCAGGCTCACGATGCGCTGCGGCGAACGTTCGAAGTTCACCACCACACCGAGGTCGTCGGTGATCTGGAGTGCAGCGCGGGCCGGCAGGGACAGCAGCGCCAGCCCCACCAGTGCCACGGCGGCCAGGATGTTGCGCATCGGTTTCATGGCTTGTCTTTCAAGGTCAGCGGCAGGCCCGCCGCCATCAGGGTGACGCACTCGCAGGCGGCGGCCACCTGCTGGTTCAGGCGGCCGAGCGCGTCCACGAACTGGCGCACCTCGCGCCCCAGGGGGATCACGCCCAGGCCGATCTCGTTGCCCACCAGCACCACCGGACCGGGCACGGCGGCGATGGCCTCGCACAGCGCGTGGCCCGCGGCGATCACGGCGGGTTCATCGATGGCCTGCCCTGCATCGGCCGGCATCATCAGGTTGGTCAACCACAGCGTCAGGCAATCCACCACCACCAGGGCCTGCGCATCGCTGGCACGGCGCAGTGCATCGGCCAGCTCAACAGGCTCTTCGACCGTCGCCATGCCAGGCACCCGCTCTGCGCGGTCCCGCTGGTGGCGCGCGATGCGCTCGCGCATCTCGTCGTCCCAGGCCTGGCCGGTGGCGATCAGCACGGCACGGTGCGCCGTGTCGGCGGCCATCCATTGACGCGCCAGTTCTTCAGCGCGGCGTGACTTGCCGCTGCGCTGGCCGCCGAGGATGAATTCGCTGCGCGCCAGTTCAGCCATGCCGATTCATCCACGTTGCGACGATGCGGTGCATCTGCTCCACCCCGTCGGTCAACGCGGCCGGTCCGGGCTGCAGGATGTCGGCCGAC
>NZ_JASJOY010000181.1:0-26999 GCF_031426985.1 Hydrogenophaga sp. | reverse complement strand
AAGAACATCTGCCCGGGCTGCGAGCGCACGGTGGACATGAAAGACGGCAAGACCGATTTCTGCCCGCACTGCGGCCTGTGCCTGTTCGACCACTGCGGCCACTGCCACACGCGCAAGAACGCGTTTGCGCGGTACTGCTTCTCGTGCGGCACGGCGGCCGATGCGCCGACTGTCGGCGAGCCGTCGGCTTTGGTCGGATGAGGCGGCACCAGAAATGGCGACTGTGGGTTCACTCGGGCACAAGCTCACACTTTTGAATCAGTGGGGCGTGTGATCGCTCCGGTAATAATTCTTTTCGCTTAACGGCATGAAGATCGAACAGGTGGCGCCGGGGCCAGGACCCAGGGACGCGTTCAGCAATTTTTTTGAGGGAGGAGAGCCATATGGCCATGGATGAAACGAGCACCGCCACGGGGGCGACCAAAACGGCGGGCTTTCAGTTGACGCCGCCCGAGGTCATTGAACCGGTGGGGCAGGATGTGGCGAAGACGGCGGTGCCGTTGTCGCCTGCGGTGTCCAGCGCGGTGGAAGACCAGGTGGACCGGTTCGTCGCGAGCCTGTTGAACGAGGACCTGCAGAGCGAGAGCTTTCGCGCCAAGCTCGACAGTGCCTTCGCGCTGGGGCGTGAAGAGGTCTCTGTGGCGGCCAGCCTGATGCAGGGGCGCTTCATGGAACGCAACTTCATCGGCATGGAGAGCAGCCAGGCGTTCAAGGCGATCCAGGACATGCGCGGCCAGCTGGACGCGCTCAACCCGGGCAAAGACGGGGACCTCTTCCAGCCCCAGAAACTGCTGGGCTTCATTCCGTTTGGCAACCGCCTGCAGACCTACTTCCGCAAGTTCCAGAGCGCGGGGGGGCAGCTGCAAAAGAGCATGGAGCAGCTGTATTCGGCGCGCGACGACATGCAGCGCGACGTGGTGGAGATCGAAGCGACGCGCACCAAGCTGTGGGACGCGATGCAGAAGCTGGCGGGTGCCATCAAGTTCGCCGAGTCGCTCGACACCAAACTGCATTCGAAGGTGGAGGCACTCAAGGCCACCGATCCGCAGCGTGCCAAATCGCTGGAGCAGGAGGTGCTGTTTTATGCGCGTCAGAACCTGCAGGACATGCTGACCCAGCAGGCGGTGTGCACCAACGGCTATCTGGCGCTGGACGTGCTCAAGAAGACCGGCCGCGAAATGATGAACGGCTGCAGCCGCGTGGCCACCACCGGCATGAGCGCGCTGGCGGTGGCGCAGACGGTGGCTCGGGCCACCGGCAACCAGATCAAGGTGATGGAGATGCTCTCGGGCGTCAACAGCACGATCGAGAACCTGATCGCCGAGACCGGACGCCAGCTCAACACCCACGTCGACAAGACCACGCAGTTTGCGCAGGACCCGATGGTGGGCATCGAGAAGCTCAAGGAAATGTTTGACCAGACCTTCAAGGCCATGGACGCGATGGACGACTTCCGCTCCAAGTCCATTGCGGTGATGGGACAGAACAACCAGATCATTGCGGCCGAGATCAAACGGTCCGAGCAGTACATCGACAAAGTGCGCATGCAGCAGGCCCGCTCGGCCACCAGCGAGCAGCTCAGTGGCCCCGTCAAGCTTTGATGCCTGACCGAGCCGGCAACCTTTCCCCACTTTTTCAATCAAGGAGTTTCAAATGGCAACCCGTTACATCATGCAGCGCGACACCCGCGCCTGGCGCCTTCAAGTCCGTGTCGCTTTTGGTCTGTCGGTGCTGTGCGCCGGGCTGGGGGTGGTCCAGATGCCCGGGCAGGACCTGGATCGCGCCTTCCTGGCCATCGGCATGTTCTTCTGTCTGTTCGCCACCTTCGCTGTGGCCAAGACGCAGCGCGACAACCGCGACGGCCAGGTCGACACCTCGCAATGGGTGATGGCTGTGTGGATCGCTTTTGCCGCCGCGGTGTTGCTGACCGGCTGGGGCCTCTGGCGCATGCAGATCGACATCTGGCAGAAGTACTACATGCTGGTGAGCTGGCTGTTCCTGGTGAGTTCGACCTTCACGCTGTCTAAGACGGTGCGCGACGCGCAGGAAGCCGACCTGCTGGCGCGCCGTGTGGCGGACGCTCGTGAAGCCGGGGCGCAAAAAGACCCGGTCTGACGCTCGCGCTCAACGGGACCGCTTGGACGCCAGGAAGCGGTCCTGTTTCATCAGACCTTCGGCCGCACTGCGGCCGATTTTCTTTTCGCGCTGGGTCACTTCTTCATGCAGTGAGGAGAGCTGACGCAGCATGGTGGTTTCGGCCGACGCCTGACCGTCCAGCAGGGGGCTCTGCCGCTGCGCTGCAGGCACGCGCAGAAAGGCCTCCAGGGTGTCGGGCACGTAGCGGCGCAGGCATTCGCGCAGGTACATCCGGTCTTCGTTGGTGAAGTGCTCGTCCACGCCTTTTGCGTGGATGGCGATGCGGACAACGGACTCTTTGATTGCCGTGAGTCTTTGGAGGGCCACCTCGCCCAGGTCGTTTGAGGCGTCTTCAAGCACCCGGTCAAATGCATCGAGTGTCGCGGGATCAAAGAGCGGTTGCGCGGGCGCGGCCTGGGTGGCTTGACCTGCCTGGCGCCGCGCCCAGACCATGCCCGCCAGGCCCAGCACCGCGATCGCCGCGCCGCCCAGAATCGTCAGGCCCGAAGACTGTATGACGCCCAGCAGCCCCAGGACGGTGCCGCAGGCCACCAGCACGCCAGCACCGATGAGCAGACCGCTGGGGGCCTGTTGTGTGCCCGTCCGTTCAGGGGCCAGTTGTTCCGCGAGAGGGGCGCCCATGGCGTTGCGCAGGTGGATGCGCAAGACGCGTTCGCGCACCTCGGGGTGGGCCGGGAGGTCGGCCGCTTCCCGTCGGCGTTGTTCGATCAGTGCGGTGCGCCGGTTGATGGGGCCATCGGCGCTGATCACTCGCGGCTCTTCGTCGGACGGATTCATCGGGTGGATGGAGGTGGCATGTTTGGCCAGGATTGTGCCCGCTGAACGGCGCTTGCTCGATGCCGGCTTGGGGCGCAGGCGCAACCCATGGGCGCCTGGCTGCGTTGGCAGCAGCGCCCGGGAGGGGCCTCAAGCGGCGGCCGTCGATTCCTCGCGCACCAGCCGCGCCATGGCCCACAGCCCCAGCGCCGGCCCCACCGCCAGCCAGGGCAGCAGCGCCTCCAGGCGCACGGTCTGCGCCAGCGAGACGAACAGCAGGATGCTCACGATGGAGATGCCGAAGCCGATGCTGTTGGTGAGCGTGAGCACGCTGCCCACAGCCTGCGGTGGCGCGTTGCGCGCGGTGAGGGTGGAGAACTGCGGCGAGTCGCCCGAGACGGTGGTGCCCCACAGCAGCAGCCAGCCGTAGAACAGCGGCGCCGGCGCATCCAGCGCGAAGGGCGTGGCCAGGCAGCAGAGCCCGCTGGTGGCCAGCTGCAGCGTGGCCACGCGCGCACTGCCCCAGCGCAGCGCCAGCCAGCCGCCGCCCGCGCAGCCGATCAGCCCCGCACCCAGCACCCAGAACGCGGCCCACGACAGCTCCGTCCCGCTCAGGCGGGTGGCCAGCACCAGCGGCACCATCACCCACATGGTGTACAGCTCCCACATGTGGCCGAAGTAGCCGAGCACCGAGGCGCGCACGCGGCCGTCGGTCCACAGCGTGCCCAGCGCGCGCCACTGCAGGGTGGTCACGCGGGCCACCGCACCGGGTGGATCGCCGGTGCCGAAGAACAACAGCAACCCGCCCGCCGCCGCCAACGCGGCCACGCCCAGCATGAGGGTGGGCCAGGGCAGGCTGCCGCTGAGCGCGCGCAGCGCGTGGGCGCTGGCCGAGCCCAGCACCAGCGCGCCGATCAGCAGGCCCAGCGCCGCGCCCAGGCCGCGCGTGTACCACTGCGCGGCGATCTTCATGCCCACCGGGTAGATGCCGGCCAGGAACACGCCCGTGAGAAAGCGCCAGGCCAGCAGGGCCTCGTAATGCGTGACCATGGCCCAGGCGCCCACGGTGCAGCCCGCGCCCGCGAGCGCACAGACCAGGAACACGCGGCGCGGCGCAAAGCGGTCGGCGATGGCGAGCAGGGCGAACACCAGCGTGCCGACGATGAAGCCGAACTGCAGCGCCGAGGTCAGCGGCCCCACGGCGCTGGCGGGCCAGCCCAGCTCGCGCTGCAGGTCGGGCATGACGGCGTTGACCGCGAACCAGAGCGAGGTGCCGGCGAACTGGGCGAGCACCAGCACGGGCAGGATGTGGCGGGGGACAGGGGCCTGGGTCATGGGCACACTCTAGCGGCTGGGGCGCGGCGCCGGTAGTCGCGCAGCCGATCCGGCCCTGCCGCTGGCATCACGCTGCGATACCCGTGGCTTCGCTTCACGATTCTTTGCACGCAGAACGGTACTGCTTCACCCGGGCTGCGCACCATGGCGCCACCAGCATGTGCTGGGGCCCTGAAAGTCCGTATGCAACCCGTTTCCGTTTCCCGTCGTGCTGCTGTGCAGCGCGGCATCGCCGCCCTGGGGCTGGCCGCCGTGGTCGCCGGCCTGGCCGGCTGTTATGTGGTGCCCATCGACCCGCGCACCGGCCAGCCCGCGGCGGTGCCCAGCGGCGCCCCGGTGGTGGCGCCGGCCCCCGCGCTGCCGGTCAGCTTTCCGGCCCGGCTCTACCCGGCCAACGAACTGGCCAGCGGCTACGGCGTCATCAACGCCACCGTCACCAACGACCTGCACGGCCGCGGCACCTTCAACGCCCACATCAACGGCGAGAGCTTCGTGGGCGAGGCCACGCGCAAGGCCGGTTCTTCACGCGAAGGCGTGGCCAATGGCGCCGGCAACCGCGGCGGTTTTCTCAGCTGCCAGTATTCGATGAACTCGGCCACGCTGGGCACGGGCAGCTGCCGCCTGAACAACGGCGCGGTGTTCACGATGCACGTGGGGAATTGAGCCCCCACGCTCCGCCGCTGACGCGGGTCGCTGCCCCCCGAGGGGGCTGACCTTGCTCGGGGCGGCCCTTCGCTGCGGTCGTTGAGCCCCCACGCTCCACCGCTGACGCGGGTCGCTGAGCAGGACGCTGCCAGAGTCAGCGTCACTTTGCGCCGTCCAGACGTGCGCAGGCACGTCCGGAGCCGCGGCGCAAAGCCCCTCGGGGGCTGGGCCTGCCTTGGGACGGTCCGGCGGCTGGCCCGTCTGAGCCCCCACGCGTCGGCGCTGCGAGGGGCGCAGCGTTGCTCTTGAGTGTCAGTCCGGTTGGCGGGCTGCGACCTCGGTTTCCACCGCCGCCGGTCCGGCCTTGAGGTGGCCGACGTACTGCAGGGCCTGTTCGGTGCGCACCGAGGGCACGTCGCCTTCGCGCATGTGCAGCAGGTCGGCCGGGCTGACGAGCAGCGGGTCGGCGCTGGTCAGCGGCAGCTGGGCCTGCTGATAGGCCTCCAGCACGAACTGCGAGCAGAAGAAACGGTCGTTGCGCGCCGCGCCGAGCTGGATGGCCGCCAGGCCGCGGATGCAGAAGTCGCGCACCAGGCCCGGGATCAGCGGCAGTTCGCAGTACTGGCGCTGCAGGGTGAAGGGCGCCTGCAGCACGATGCCGAAGGTGTTGTATTTCTTGCCGTCGTGCTGGCCGGCGAAGCGGCGCATCGCCTCGGCGTGTTCGGGTTTCAGGCCGGGGTGGCGGAAGGCGACGACGGTCGATTCGTCGGCCATGAAGTCGGCCGTGGAACGGATGCGCACGCCCGCGCCCACGGCTTCGGCCACGCGGTCGTCGCCGAGGTAGAGCGAGGCGTGGCTCACGGGCGCCACCGTCAGCGCCCGGATGCCCATGGACACGATGCCCGCGGTGTTGGACAGGATGATGTCGCCCGCCTTCAGGTCGGCCGGGGCGATGCGCTGGCCACCGTTGGCCGGGGTGAGCAGCAGGCGGTTCTGCAGCCGCACCGGCGACTGGCCCTCGGTGAGGGCCATCGGGTCCACGCGGCTGGCGCAGCCGGCCAGGCCGGCAATCAGGGCCATCAGCATCAGCGTGCGGGCGATCAGCGGCATGGGGGCTCCGGTCGGTGGGGGTCAGACGCCGCGCGCGCGGTCGGCCTTGAACTGCTGGCGGAAGGCCTCGAAGCGGTCGGCGTCCAGCGCGTTGCGCACGTCCTGCATCAGGTTCAGGTAGTAGTGCAGGTTGTGGATGGTGCTGAGCATGGGGCCGAGCATTTCGCCGCAGCGGTCCAGGTGGTGCAGGTAGGCGCGGGAAAAGCCGTCGCGTCCGCCGTCGGCCCAGCTCACGCCCGCCTTGCCCGCGCAGGCGTAGCAGGTGCAGGTCGCGTCCAGCGGCTGGTGGTCGGTCTTGTGGCGCGCGTTGCGGATCTTCAGGTCGCCGAAGCGGGTGAACAGCGTGCCGTTGCGCGCGTTGCGCGTGGGCATGACGCAGTCGAACATGTCCACGCCGTCGGCCACGCCCTGCACCAGGTCCTCCGGCGTGCCCACGCCCATGAGGTAGCGGGGCTTGTGGGCGGGCAGGCGGTGCGGCGTGTGCGCCATGATCTGCAGCATCTGTTCTTTGGGTTCGCCCACGCTCACGCCGCCGATGGCGTAGCCGGGGAAGTCCATCTCCACCAGCGCTTCCAGCGACTCCTGGCGCAGGTGCTCGAACATGCCGCCCTGCACGATGCCGAACAGCGCGTTGGGGTTCTCCAGCCGGGCGAATTCGGCCTGGGAGCGCACGGCCCAGCGCCGGCTCATCTCCATGCTCTTGCGCGCTTCGGCCTCGGTGGTCAGATGGCCGTTGGTCTCGTAGGGCGTGCACTCGTCCAGCTGCATGACGATGTCGCTGTTGAGCCCGGTCTGGATCTGCATGCTCACCTCGGGCGACATGAACAGCTTGTCGCCGTTGACGGGCGAAGCGAAGGTCACGCCCTCTTCGGTGATCTTGCGCATCGCGCCCAGGCTCCAGACCTGGAAACCGCCCGAGTCGGTGAGGATGGGCTTGTGCCACTGCTCGAAGGCGTGCAGGCCGCCGAAGCTGGCCATGACCTCGCGGCCGGGCCGCATCCAGAGGTGGAAGGTGTTGCCCAGGATGATCTGGGCGCCCATGTCTTCCAGGCTGGCGGGCATGACGCCCTTGACCGTGCCGTAGGTGCCCACGGGCATGAAGATGGGGGTCTCAACCACGCCGTGGTTGAGGGTGAGGCGGCCACGGCGTGCGTGGCCTTCGGTCTTGAGAACGTCGAACTGGAGCATGCCGGCGATTGTCGCCGAGCAAGGCGGCCGACCTGCCGCCGGGCCGCCCCAAGGCAGGTCAGCCCCCGTTGGGGGGCAGCGACCCGCGCAGCGGCGGAGCGTGGGGGCACTTTACACCTGCCGCCGGGCCGCCCCAAGGCAGGTCAGCCCCCGTTGGGGGGCAGCGAGCCGCGCAGTGGCGGAGCGTGGGGGCCCTTTACACCTGCCGCCGGGCCGCCCCAAGGCAGGTCAGCCCCCGTTGGGGGCAGCGAGCCGCGCAGCGACGGAGCGTGAGGGCCCGTTGCTCAGAGGGGCTTGGACGCCGGTTCCAGCGCCAGGATCCACGACACCAGCTTGGCGGCGTCGACTTCGGTGATGGCCACCTTGTTCGGCGGCATGGACAGGCCGCTGACCTTGCCCTTCCAGTGGCTCTCGTACGGGCTGGAGCCGGCCATGACCGTGGCGGTCAGCTGCTGCTGCGCGCCCTTGACGCTCTTGTATTTGGCGGCGACGTCGCGCCAGGCCGGGCCAATGGGGGCCAGGCCGCCCGGGCCTTTGGCGCCCGGTTCGATGTGGTGGCAGGTCATGCAGCCGGCGTTGGTGGCGAGCTGGATGGCCGCTGCGTCGTCGGCCGGGCCGGCCCAGGCGGTGGTGGCCAGCAAGGCCGATGCGAGCAGCAGGGTGTGGCGTTTCATGGGGCGATCTCCGTGGGTTTGTGGTGAATGAAGTCAGGCTAGCAGCGGCGCCGACCGCGCATTTGATCTTTGTCAAGACCGCCAGAGCCCGTCGCAAAGTGCGACAGCCGGGCCGACGGGCGCTGCCGCGCTGTGGTCAGCGCGCCGCACCGGCCGCCGTCAGCGGCGCCACGACCAGCACGGTGCGGTTGCGGTCTTCCACCACCCAGAGGCGGCCCAGGTGGTCCACCGTGGCGCCGGCCGGCGTGCCCAGCGGCCGCACGCCGGGGCGGGCCTGCCAGCCGCTGACGATGTCCTGGCGCGGGCCCTGAGGCGCACCGTCGGCACCCAGCCGCCAGCCCACGATGCGCTGGCCGCCCGCGCGGTAGCCGTGCCACACGGCCAGCAGGTGGCCGCTCCAGGGGGTGGCGCGCTGCCCGGCGCCGGCCGGCGGCACGGCCAGCAGTTGCAGTGGCGCCACGTGGGCCGGCCAGGCCTGGTGGGGTGCGCGCTGGGGGGCGCCGCAACCGGCACGGCCTTCGTAACCGCGGGCGACCACGCTGCGGCCTTTCGCATCGCTCACGCAGCCGGGCCAGCCGTGTTGCGAGCCCGCGACCAGCGCGTTGAGTTCTTCGGCGGGGGCCTGGGCGTCGGGGTAGTCGACCGAGTTTTCGGCCTGCCACAGCCGTTCGGCACCTCTGGCGCTGCGGACCACCGCCAGCCCCAGCGAGTTGCGCAGGCCCAAGGCGTGCGGCTGCAGCGACTGCAGGGTGTGGTTCGGGCCACCCAGCACGGCCCGGTACACCGCGGCGCGCGGCCGCGGCCCGCCGGTTTCCGGGCAGGGCAGGGGCTGTTGCTGCTGGTCGTCGCGGCAGGCGTCGGTGGCCGAGCCCACGTTGATGAAGAGTTGCCCACCGCCGCCAAAGGCCAGTTCCTTGAGCGGGTGGGCGCCGTCGGCCGGCAGGCCGGTGACCACGTCCTCGCGCCGCACCGCGTCGGCCACCGGGGTGCGCCAGACGGTGCCGGCCTCGCCCACGTAGACCCGTCCATCGGGGCCGCGCGCCAGGCCGTGCGGGCGGTCCAGCCCGCTGACCAGGGTGCGCAGGGTGGGCGGTTGCGTGTCGGTGCGCAGTTCCAGCAGGCGGCCGCGGCGCGGTTCCCAGCTGCCCATGTCCACGATCCAGAACCGGTGGGGTGCCACCTCCAGCAGGCGGCGCGGCATCTGCAGCCCCTGCGCGGCGCTGGCCACCAGCCCCGCGCACCAGCCGGTGGGCACCCGCAGATCGACGCGCGGATGGCCCGCGCACAGGCCGCGGGTGGCGTAGGCGTGCGGGGTGGCGGCCGCGACGGGTCCCCAGGTGCCGGCCAGCGCGGCCAGGGCGAGCGCGGCCCGCACCAGGCGGGCGATCAGCGCGCGGGGATCAGGGGGCTGGCGGCGAACACGGGCGCGAGCGCCGGTGAGGGCTCCGAGCGGTCCCAACCCCAGGCGAACAGGATGGCCAGTCCCAGCGAGAGGACCAGGGCCAGACCCAGACGGAGCAGCATTTCGACCACAGAAGCACCCGTGTGATGTGTTGAGCAAAGGACCGCATTTTGTCCGCATGTTGGGGCAATGATCTTAAAAAAAGACAACAAAGGTATGCAAATGTGTGCCGCTTGGCACGCCGGCATGGCGGATCGTCCACGCGTCGGCCCCGGCCCAGCTCAGGGCGCCTGGGCGCCGGCACCGAAGCGCTGGGCCACCAGGGCGCGCAGCCACTGGTGGCCGGGGTCGCGGTGCAGGTGGGCGTGCCAGAGCTGCGCAATGGTGCTGGTGGGCAGTTTCAGGCCCAGCGGCCGGCTCACCAGGTCGTGCGGCCCGGCCAGGCGTTCGGCCAGCCGTTCGGGCACGGTGGCCACCAGATCGGTGCGGGCGAGCACCTGCCCCAGGGCCACGTAGTGCGGCACCGTCAGCTGCACCCGGCGCGCCACGCCCAGGCGCTGCAGCGCCTCGTCCACCTGACCGTGGGCCGTGCCGGCCGAGACCACCCGCACATGGGCGGCCTGGCGGTAGCGCGCGGCGCTCAGCGCAGTGCTGCCGGCCAGCGGGTGGCCGGCGCGCATCAGCGCCACATAGCGCTGGCGGAACAGCGCCTGCTGGAAAAAACCGCCCTGCAGCTGTGGCAGCGGGCCCAGGGCCAGGTCCACCCGCCCGGCGGCCATCTGTTCGCGCAAGCCGGTGTCGGCCACCGGCAGGCTGCGCAGGGTGATGCCAGGGGCCTCGTGCGCCAGCGCGTCCATGAGATCGGGCAGGAAATAGAGCTCGCCCACGTCGGTCATGGCCAGGGTGAAGCAGCGCTCGCTGCGCGCGGGTTCGAAGGACGCCTGCACGTTGAGCGCGCCCTGCAGCCCCTGCAGCGCCTGCGCCACCGGGCCGGCGAGCTGCTGCGCGTACGGCGTGGGCGCCATGCCCGCGGGCGTGCGCACGAAGAGCTCGTCGCCCAGCGCGTCGCGCAGCCGGCGCAGCGCGTTGCTCACCGCGGGCTGGCTCAGGCCCAGCGATTCGGCCACGCGGGAGACGCGGCCGTCCTGCACCAGGCGGTCGAACACGAGCAGCAGATTGAGGTCGAATTCGTGAAGCTTCATGGCCCATCACATTCATGTGGTGAATACAGCGTATCACCGCCACGGGATTGCCGGTTCTGGGGTGGGCCGCGATCATGCGGTCCACAAGAACACCCCCGGAGACCGCCATGTCCGCATCCCCCGACGCCCTGCACTGGGAAGGCGGCGGCACCAGCCGCATCCCTTTCGCCGTCTACACCGACGAGCAGCGCCACCAGCGCGAGCTCGACCGCTTCTTTTACAAGGGCCACTGGTGCTACGTGGGCCTGGAGGCCGAGATCCCCAACGCCGGCGACTTCAAGCGCACCGTGGTCGGCGAGCGCTCGGTCATCATGACCCGCGCGGCCGACGGCCAGATCCACGTGGTGGAGAACGTCTGCGCCCACCGGGGCATGCGCTTCTGCCGCAAGCGCCACGGCAACGCCACCGAGTTCGTCTGCCCCTACCACCAGTGGAGCTACGCGCCCAACGGTGACCTGCAGGGCGTGCCGTTCCGCCGCGGCGTGCGTCAGGACGGCAAGGTCAACGGCGGCATGCCGGCCGACTTCAACCCCAAGGACCACGCGCTGACCACGCTGAAAGTCGCGGTGCGCGGCGGCGTGGTGTTCGCGTCCTTCGATCACGATGTCGAGTCGCTCGAAGACTACATGGGCCCGACCATCCTGCGCTACTTCGACCGCCTGTTCAACGGCCGGCAGCTGACCATCCTGGGCTACAACCGCCAGCGCATCCCCGGCAACTGGAAGCTGATGCAGGAGAACATCAAGGACCCCTACCACCCGGGCCTGCTGCACACCTGGTTCGTCACTTTCGGCCTCTGGCGCGCCGACAACAAGAGCGAGCTGCGCATGGACGCGCACCACCGCCACGCGGCCATGGTCTCCACCCGCGGCAGCATGGGCCAGGCCAGCGGCCAGGCGGCACAGGTGACCCAGGTGTCGAGCTTCAAGGCGGCGATGGAATTGGAGGACAAGCGCTTTCTGGATATCGTGCCCGAGCCCTGGTGGCAGCTGGGTGAACAGATGCCGACGGCGGTCATGACGACGCTCTTTCCGAGCGTGATCTTCCAGCAGCAGGTCAACAGCGTGAGCACACGCCACATCCAGCCCGACGGCCATGGCGCCTTCGACTTCGTCTGGACCCACTTCGGCTTTGAAGACGACACGCCCGATATGACCGAGCGCCGCCTGCGCCAGGCCAACCTGTTCGGTCCGGCCGGTTTCGTGAGCGCCGACGACGGCGAGGTGATCGAGTTTTCGCAGCAGGCCTTCGACAGCAAGCCGCAGCACCGCGCGCTGGCCGAACTGGGCGGGCGCGAGGTGGGTGAGACCGATCACATGGTGACCGAGACGCTGATCCGCGGCATGTACGAGTACTGGCGCAAGGTGATGGAATGCCCTGAGCCGTCTGCCGCGCAGGAGGCTTCGACATGAGCGCATTGGTCAAAGTGGATTTCGACACCTGGCAGGCCTTGCAGCAGCTCTACAGCGACTACGCCTCGGCGGTGGACAGCGGCCAGTGGGAACTGTGGCCTGACTTCTTCACCGCCGACGGCGGCTACAAGCTGCAACCGCGCGAGAACCATGAGCGCGGCTTCCCTCTCTCGACGCTGGCGTTCGACAGCCAGGCCATGTTGCGTGACCGCGTCTACGGCATCCAGGAGACGCTGTTCCACGACCCGTATTACCAGCGCCATGTGGTGGGTGCGCCCGTGGTGCGCGCGGTGGACGCGCAAGGCCGCTGGCACTGCGAAGCCAACTACGCGGTGTTCCGCACCAAGCTCGACGGCGCCAGCAGCGTGTTCAACGTGGGCCGCTATCTGGACATCGTTGTGAACACGCCTGACGGGTTCCGGTTCGCGCAACGCCACTGCATCTACGACAGCGAAATGATCCCGAACTCGATCATCTATCCCATCTGAACAGGGCGGAACTCATGAGCAATTGGACCGACGTGGCCGCCGAGGCCGATCTGTTTGAAGGCGCCGGCATTCCGGTGGCGCCGGGCGGGCGCGACATTGCGCTGTTTGCGGTGGACGGCGAGGTGTTCGCCACCGACAACGTCTGCACGCATGGCAATGCGAAGCTGTGCGACGGCTTTGTGGAAGGCCACGAGATCGAGTGCCCCTTCCACCAGGGCCGCTTCGACCTGCGCAGCGGTGCGCCAACGTTCGCTCCCTGCACCGAAGCCATCAAGGTTTGGCCGGTGAAGGTGGAGGGCGGGCGAGTGTATCTCAACCTGGCTTGAATTCGGCAGTGTCTGCATTCAACGGGCGGGCTCGCAGAAGATACGGCGAGCGCCGATCGCCTATGTGGTGGGCTATGCCGGAGCCGGTCCCAATGTCGAAGGCAGATGGTTTCTGGCGGTGGCCAGCAGGGTGGCGCAGTGTGTCCTCTCCTCACCGTCGATCGCATAAACCTCGGCCGCACAAACGCTCAACTGCCGGCCTTGGTCCACCACCCGGCCGATCGCCCGCAGGTGGGTGCCACGCGCGGGCGCGAACAGCTTGACGGTGCCATCGATGGTGGCGTTGCTGCCCCCCGAAGGCAGCAGAGTGGCAGCGGCCGCGACGGCTGCGAAGTCGGCAATGGCAAAGATGGCCGTCGCCTGCAGCTGGCCTTGGCGAAAACAGAGGGAAGGCAGGATCGGCATTTCGATCTCGACATGGCCGGGCGCCAACTGGACGAAGCGCAATTGCAGCGTGGCTGCGATCGGCATGGCGAGAATGGTGTCGCGAAGGTGGTCAAGCGAAGTCATCTGTGGCTCCAGGATGAAGAAGGAATCACCAGCCTACAAAAGCTCGCATTGAGCGAGGATCGCCATACTTGCCTTCATGAAAATTTCCGAACTCGCCCGCCTGTCCAATGTTTCGGTGCATCGGTTGCGGCGCTACGAAACGCTGGGGTTGTTGCAGGCTGGGCGCTCGCCGTCGGGGCACCGCGACTTCGCCAGCGGTGCGGTGCGCGAGGCCATCTTCATCGCGATGAGCCGCGACCTGGGTTTCTCGCTGGAGCGCGTGGCCGAGGTACTGCCTCGTTACCGGGCGGGCACGCTGTCTTTCGACGACATGAAGGCGTTCATGGAAGAGCGCATCGCGGAGGTGGATGCGGCCCTGGCGGAACAGCGAGCGCTGCGGCGGCGACTGGTGCAGCATGTGCGGTGGCTGACGCGCCGCAAGGCCACCTTCGCGCGGCGCAGGGAGCCGAAGAATCCGTTCACGCTTTCCGAGCGGTCGAAGCGCCAGCGCTGACGAGTGGGCGGGTGTTCCTGAACTTGGCGTGATCCAGGCTTCAGATCACCCAGGGCATGGGCAGATCCGGTTTCATGACCATCAGCCAGAACACGGCGAGCATGGCGACAAAAGCCGGATAACCCAGTGCCTCCCACCAACGGGTAAAACGCCAATAGCGTGGGGGTACATCGCTACCCGCCGCAGCGGCGATGGCGGCCATCCGTGCCATCTGCAGTTGCAGCCACACGACCGGTAGCCAGAAGGCGCCGGTCAAGACATACAACATCAGCGACCAAGCAATCCAAGGCGTGCTCAGCGGCCAGCCCGCCAGATGCGCCATCGCGATGCCCGTGATGGGCTGGACGATGACCGCTGGCGTGGTGAACCAGAGGTCTGCGCGCACCACCAACCGCGACACCACGGTCTGCGCGGCCAGACTCCCGCTGCGGTTGGTGAAGAACATGAAGAAGGCTGTGCCCAGCCCGGTGCCGACCAGCAACACGCTGGAGACGATGTGCAGGGTTTTCAACAGCAGATAGGTGTTCATGCGCGCGAGTCAAGACTCCACAGCACCAGCAGTGCCGCGGCGATGGGTAGGTTCTTGCTCAGCGGTCCGAGTGGGTGCAACCACCAGCCCGGATCGATGGCGGTGGCGAGCGCCGTCATGATGCCCATGACGAGCAGCGCTGTGCTGTAGGCCGGCCGCCCCGGGCGCCACCACAGCCACACACCCAGCAGCGCATCGGTGGCGGCACCGGCCCCAATCAGCGCATGTTTCAACCCTGGCCAGGTATCGGGCAGCGCGGCCAGCAGCGCCAGGCTGCGTCCGTTCCATTCCCACAGCGAGGCGAATGCCGTCCACAACCAGACAAAGACCAGGCTGAGACGCAGCCAGCGAAGTTCCGGGCTCGGCATGGTTTTCAGGCGGTGTCGGTGACCATGCCCCAGCGGGCGAATTCGGGCGCGAATGCTTCCAGTGGCAGCAGGCTGGTGGCTGTGTGGGCGCCGGGTGGCGGTCCGTTGCCACGCGCGAGGCGCCGCGCCAGCAGGATGGCAGCCATGCAGGGGATCTCGGGGCCGTGGTCCAGGTCGGCCGCGATGTCCCAGCGCGCGCTGACCTGCTGGCCAGAGGGGCCTTGCCCGGTCACTTGCACATACATGCCTCCCAGCGCGCTGCCCCAGCGATCGAACAGCGGCGCCCCGCGCAGCAGCCAGGGCGCCAAGGCTTGGGGGCGTGGCAGCAGTCGCCAGCGGCGCATAGCCGCCAGCCAGGCGAAGGCGGTTTGCGAGAGTGGCACCTCCAGCGCGGCGAGGAACGTCACCGTGTCGGTCACCTGGTAGTGGGCGGGAAACAGCTCCAGGTCCGGGATGTCGCACAGCGCGGCGCGCCGCGGTTTCATGCGCGGAAACCGCACCGGGCCGGGGCGGGCCCAGCCGAGGGCTTGTTGCCAGCGTCCGTCGCGCCAGATGTCGATCGGCGCGCCGCAGTAGCTGAGCACGGCCTCCAGCGTGGCGACACCGCGCGGGGCCGTCTGGGCCGGGGCGATGCAGATGTCGATGCGGTGAATGGCCTGCCAGCCTTTTGCGAGATGGTCCACCACCGCCGACGATAGTGCGGGAACGGTGCTCGCACCGCTGATGGCGCAACGCTGCGCTTGCACGAACCGCGCCTGCATGGCGGCAGGGAAGTCGCACACGAAGCGGCGGCCGTCTGCGAGGTCGATGTAGTGCGCGCCCGCGTCGGCACAAGCCTCGGCCACTGCGTAGCCTTGCGCCTGAAACGGCCCGGCGGTGTGGATCACCAGATCAACGTGTTGCGCCCTCAGCCGCCCGGCCAGCTGCGCATCGCTGGCGTCGACCACCATGGCTGCGGCGTTGGACCCGATTTCTCGGACCATCGCTGTCGCCCGGGCTTCGTTCCGTCCACCGATCAACAGGCAAATGGCTGGGTCGTTTGCGAGGGCCTTGACGATGCGGGCGCCAAAGTTGCCATAGCCGCCCAGCACGAGCACTTTGAGCGGCGAATCGGTGCGGGACAAGTGCATGGACCGATCTTACGGGCGCCGCTCCAGCAGCATCGCATCCCCGTAGCTGAAGAAGCGGTAGCCCTGCGCCACCGCGTGGCGGTAGAGCGCCATCACGTGCTCGTAACCTGCAAACGCGCTGACCAGCATCATCAGCGTGCTCTTGGGCAGGTGGAAGTTGGTGACCAGCACATTCACCACGCGGAACTGGAAGCCCGGCGTGATGAAGATGTTGGTGTCGCCTTGCACTTCGCCACTGCGTGCCCAGCTCTCCAGTGTGCGCACCGTGGTCGTTCCCACCGCCACCACGCGGCCGCCGCGCGCGCGGCAGTCGGCGATCGCTTGCACAGTCTCGGGCGGGATGGCGTAGCGCTCGTGGTGCATCACGTGCTCTTCGATGCGCTCGGTCTTCATCGGCGCGAAGGTGCCGGCGCCCACGTGCAGGGTCACATTGGCGCGCTGCACGCCGCGTGCTGCCAGCGCGGCCAGCACGCCTTCGTCGAAATGCAGCGCGGCGGTGGGCGCGGCCACGGCGCCGGGCACGCGCGCGAACACGGTCTGGTAGCGGCGCTCGTCGTCGGCGTCGTCCGTGTGGGTGATGTAGGGCGGCAGGGGCACGTGACCGTGGCGCGCCATCAGCTCGTAGGGCGTTTCGCCCGCGGGGCCCTGCAGGCGCAGGCGGAACAGCTGCCCCTGCTCGTCGGGCCAGCGGCCGATGAAGACCGCATCGAAGCCGCCGCTTTTCAAACCGCCGGCCAGGTGCAGCAGGCCGCCGGGCTGCGGCTTCTTGCTCACGCGGATGTGCGCCACCACTTCCTGCCCCGAACCGTCCAGCGCCTCGTGCGGCAGCAGCACACGCTCGACCAGAATCTCGAACTTGCCGCCGCTGGCTTTCTCGCCGAAGAGGCGCGCCTTGACCACCTGCGTGTCGTTGAACACCAGCAGGTCGCCGCTGCGCAACAGGCCGGGCAGCTCGCGGAAGATGCGGTCCACCGGCTGCGGCCCTGTGCCGTCGAGCAGGCGCGAGGCGCTGCGTTCGGCGGCCGGGTGCTGGGCGATCAGGGCTTCGGGGAGGGTGAAATCGAAGTCGGCGACGGTGAAGGTGCGTGCCGGAGAAGACGAAGAAGAGGTCATGCTGCTTGAGGGCCGGACGGGGCCCGTTCCAAGTGAAGATATGGATGGAAATACAGGCAGAATTGTCCCATGCCCGACGCCCCGTCCGCCGCCCCCCGCAAGGAACTCTCTGCGCCGCAGAAGGCGATGCACAAGCTCGGCCTGGTGCGCGACATCGACTTGGCGCTGCACCTGCCGCTGCGCTACGAGGACGAAACCCGCATCGTCCCCCTGCGCGAGGCGCGCGACGGCGCAGTGGTGCAGGTCGAGGGGGTGGTCACGCAGCAGGACATCACCTACCGCCCGCGCCGCCAGCTGCTGGTGACGTTGGACGACGGCAGCGACACCTGCACCCTGCGCTTCTTCAGCTTCTACCCGGCGCACCAGAAAACCCTGGCCGTGGGTGCGCGGGTGCGCGTGCGGGGCGAGGTGCGCGGCGGCTTCATGGGCAAAACCATGATGCACCCGGCCTTCCACGCGGCCGGCGGCGACTTGCCCGAGGCGCTGACCCCGGTCTACCCGACCAGCGCCCAGCTGCCCCAGGCCTACCTGCGCAAGGCGGTGGTGTCGGGGCTCAAACGCGCCGACCTGAGCGAGACCTTGCCGCAGGCGGTGCTGACCTCGTTGCAGGAGACCCTGCGCGGGCTGCGCGCGCCGCTGCTGTCGCTGCGCCAGGCGCTGGAATACCTGCACCACCCGGGGCCGGATGTGTCCCTGGCGGCGCTGGAAGACCGCAGCCACCCGGCCTGGCAGCGGCTGAAGGCCGAGGAGCTGCTGGCCCAGCAGCTCTCGCAACTGACCGCCAAGCGCGAGCGCGATGCCCTGCGGGCGCCGGCCCTGACGACCCAGGCCGGCGGTCTGCACGAACAGCTGCTGGCCGTGCTGCCGTTTGCGCTGACGGCCGCGCAGCGCCGCGTGGGCGAAGAGATCGCGCGCGACCTGGCGCGGCAGGTGCCCATGCACCGCCTGCTGCAGGGCGACGTGGGCTCGGGCAAGACGGTGGTGGCCGCGCTGGCCGCGGCGATCGCCATGGACAGCGGCTGGCAGTGCGCGCTGATGGCGCCGACGGAAATCCTGGCCGAGCAGCACTTCGCCAAGCTCATCGGCTGGCTGGAGCCCTTGCTGGCGCCGCTGGGCAAGCGCGTGGCCTGGCTCACCGGCAGCCAGAAGAAAAAGCAGCGCGGCGAGATGCTGGCGCTCATCGCCAGCGGTGAGGCGGCGCTGGTGGTGGGCACGCACGCCGTGATCCAGGACCAGGTGCAGTTCCAGAACCTGGCGCTGGCCATCATCGACGAGCAGCACCGCTTTGGCGTGGCGCAGCGGCTGGCGCTGCGTTCCAAGATGGGGGGCGCCGAGCTGGGCGCGGGTGAGCCGCATCTGCTGATGATGAGCGCGACCCCGATTCCCAGAACGCTGGCGATGAGCTACTACGCCGACCTCGACGTGTCCACCATCGACGAGCTGCCGCCCGGGCGCACGCCCATCGTGACCAAGGTGGTGTCCGACAGCCGCCGCCACGAGGTGATCGAACGCATCCACGCCCAGGTGAGCGAGGGCCGGCAGGTTTACTGGGTCTGCCCGTTGATCGAGGAGAGCGAGGCGATCGACCTGTCGAACGCGACCGAAACCCATGCGGAACTCAGCGCGGCGCTCAATGGATCTCATGCGCCTTTCCGGCGAGACCTGTCCCTCTCCAAGGCACCAGAGGGTCCGGCTCTGCCGGCCCAAGGGCGCGTTCCCCCTCCCAGCGCCGAAGGCGCGACAGAGAGGGGGGAAGCCGCGCCAGCGGCGCAGGGGGGGGCGCCTGTTCTGGTCGGCCTGCTGCACTCGCGCATGCCGGTGGCCGAGAAGAAGGCGGTGATGGGCCTGTTCAGTGGCGGCCAGATGGGCGTGCTGGTCTCGACCACGGTGATCGAGGTGGGGGTGGACGTGCCCAACGCTTCGCTGATGGTGATCGAACACGCCGAGCGTTTTGGTCTCTCGCAGCTGCACCAGTTGCGCGGTCGCGTGGGGCGCGGCGCCGCTGCCTCGGCCTGCGTGCTCATGTACACGCCCAACGAAGGCGGCCGGCTGGGCGAGACCGCGCGCGAGCGCCTCAAGGCCATGGCCGAGACCAACGACGGCTTCGAGATCGCCCGCCGCGACCTGGAGATCCGCGGGCCCGGCGAGTTCCTCGGCGCCCGCCAGTCCGGTGCGGCGCTGCTGCGTTTTGCCGACCTGGCCACCGACACGCACCTGCTGGAATGGGCGCGCACCGCGGCGGCCGAGATGCTGACCCGCTTCCCCGAAGCCGCCGAGCGGCACGTGGGCCGCTGGCTAGGTACCAAGGCTGAATATCTGAAGGCTTGACCCCCCCGCGCCGGAGGGGAAATTTGTCCAGGGCACCGCGGAACCGGCTTCGCCGGGCCGCCAGTGCCGCCCCCTGGGGGGTGACGCCGCAGGCGGCGCGGGGGGTACCATCGCGCCATGACCCTGACGGAACTCAAATACATCGTGGCCGTGGCGCGCGAGCGCCACTTTGGCAAGGCGGCCGAGGCCTGCTTCGTCTCGCAGCCCACGCTGTCGGTGGCGATCAAGAAGCTGGAAGAGGAGCTCGAACTCAAGATCTTCGAGCGCAACGCCAGCGAGATCGCCGTCACGCCGCTGGGCGAAGAGATCGTGCGCCAGGCCCAGACCGTTCTGGAGCAGGCGGCGGCCATCAAGGAAATCGCCAAGCGCGGCAAGGACCCGCTGGCCGGCCCCCTGCGCCTGGGGGTCATTTACACCATCGGCCCCTACCTGCTGCCCAACCTGGTGCGCCAGGTCATCGAGCGCACGCCGCAGATGCCGCTGATGCTGCAGGAGAACTTCACCGTCAAGCTGCTGGAACAGCTGCGCCTGGGCGAGATCGACTGCGCTGTGCTGGCCGAACCCTTCCCGGACACCAACCTGGCCATCGCGCCGCTGTACGACGAACCCTTCATGGCGGCGGTCCCGTCCAGCCACCCGCTGGCGCAGCGCAAGGCCATCACCACCGAAGAGATCAAGAGCGAGACCATGCTGCTGCTGGGCACGGGGCACTGCTTCCGCGACCACGTGCTGGAGGTCTGCCCCGAGTTCGCGCGGTTTTCCAACGACACCGAAGGCATCCGCAAGAGCTTCGAAGGCTCGTCGCTGGAGACCATCAAGCACATGGTGGCCGCCGGCATGGGCGTGACCCTGGTGCCGCGCCTGTCGGTGCCGCGCTCGGCCATCGAGGGCACGGCGGACGCCGCCCGCGACCGCGATCGCGACCGGGACGACGAGGCCTTTGTGCGCTACCTGCCGTTCGACGGAGACCCGCCCACGCGCCGCGTGGTGCTGGCCTGGCGCCGCAGTTTCACGCGCTACGCGGCCATCGCCGAGCTGCGCAACGCCATCTACGCCTGCGAACTGCCCGGCGTGCGGCGCCTGTCCTGAATGACACCCCCTGCGCCGTCCCGCAGCGCCGGTTCTGCGGCGTGTGCGGCGTCCGTTTCCACCGACCTGCCGAGTGCCTGCCGTGTTTGATCGCCTGCCCCTCTACCTCGACCTGATCCGCTGGAACCGCCCCGCCGGCTGGCTGCTGCTGCTCTGGCCTTCGCTGTCGGCGCTGTGGATCGCCGCGCAGGGCTATCCGGGGCTGCACCTGCTGGCGGTGTTCGTGGCCGGCACCATCCTCATGCGCAGCGCGGGCTGCTGCGTCAACGACGTGGCCGACCGCGAGTTCGACAAACACGTCAAGCGCACGGCACAGCGCCCGGTGACCAGCGGCCGCGTGGGCGTGAAAGAAGCGCTGCTGGTCGGTGCCGTGCTCGCCTTCGTGGCCTTTCTGCTGGTGCTGACCACCAACACCGCGACCATCGCCTGGTCGGTGCTCGGGCTGGTGCTGTCGCTGGTCTACCCCTACGCCAAGCGCCACGTCTCCATGCCGCAGGCGGTGCTGGGCGTGGCCTTCAGCTTCGGCATCCCGATGGCGTTTGCCGCGGTGACCGAGAACGTGCCCTGGCAGGCCTGGGCGCTGATGGCCGGCAACCTGTTCTGGGTGCTGGCCTACGACACCGAATACGCCATGGTCGACCGCGACGACGACCTGCGCATCGGCATGAAGACCTCGGCCATCACGCTGGGCGACGCCGACGTGCCGGCCGTGACGGCGTTCTACCTGGTGTTCCTGGGCCTCTGGACGGCTGTGCTCTGGGGCCAGGTGAACCCCGTGGTCTGGGGCGCCATGCTGGCGGTGGCGCTGGCCCAGGTGGCCTGGCACTGGCGGCTCATCAAAGACCGCACGCGCGACGGCTGCTTCAAGGCCTTCCGCCTGAACCACTGGCTGGGCTTCACGGTGTTTGCCGGTGTGGTGGCCGGCATTGCCCTGCGCTGACTTACTTGCCGAACTCCTGACCCAGTTCCGCGGCGCGGGTTTGCGCTGCAACCAGGGCCTTCTCGAACAGCGCCTTCATGTCCGAGGCCTCCATCGACGTGATGGCCGCGTAGGTCGTGCCCCCCTTGGAGGTGACGCGCTCGCGCAGGGTCTGCAGCGGGTCGCTGGAGCGCTGGGCCAGGGTGGCGGCGCCCAGGAAGGTGCCGATGGCGAGTTGCTGCGCCACCTCGGGTTCCAGGCCCATGCGGGCGCCCGCGTCGCGCATGGCTTCGAGGAAATAGAACACGTAGGCCGGGCCCGACCCCGAGAGCGCGGTCACGGCGTCGAGGTCCGCTTCCACCTTCACCCACACCAGCTCGCCGGTGGTGCGCACCACCTGTTCAACCAGCGCCTTGTTGTCTGCCGAGACGGCAGCGCGCGCCATCAGGCCGGTCATGCCCAGGCCGACCAGGGCCGGCGTGTTGGGCATGGCGCGCACGATGCGTTCGGTGCCCAGCCAGGCGGCGATGCTCTCGCTGGTGATGCCGGCGGCCACGCTCAGGTGCAGCGCGCCGGCGACAAAAGGGCTGGCTGCGGCGGCGGCGTCTTTGAAGGTCTGCGGTTTGACGGCCCAGACCACCAAGTCGGATGGTTGCAGATCGGCGCTGGCGGCGGACACGATGGTCATGCCCGGGAACTGCTGCGCCAGCTTGGCGCGCTGCTCGTCCCAGGGCTCGACCACCTGCAGGTGGCTTGCCGCATGGCCCTGGCGGACCAGGCCGCCGATGATGGCGCTGGCCATGTTGCCGCCGCCGATGAAGGTGATGAGGGGGTGGGTGGACGTGTTCATGCCGCCATTGTCCCCGAGGCGCGGAGCGCTCAGGGCGCGGTGGTCTGCCTGACCGCGTGCTCCCATTCGGCCATCTTCTCGGCGGCGCGTTCGCGCGACAAGGTGGGGTGGAACACGCGCTCGGCGCGCCACTGCTTCGAGAGTTCGTCCAGCCCGGCGTAGACGCCGCACTGCAGACCCGCGAGGTAGGCCGCGCCCAGCGCGGTGGTTTCGATCACGGCGGGCCGCACCACCGGGATGCCCAGCAGGTCGGCCTGGATCTGCATCAGCAGGTCGTTGACGCAGGCGCCGCCATCGACGCGCAGCTCGGCCACCGGCACGCCGCCGCTGGCCACGGCGTCGCGGCTCATGGCGTCGAGCAAGGCGGCGCTCTGGAAGGCGATGCTTTCCAGAGCCGCGCGCGCGATGTGGGCGATGGTGCTGCCGCGCGTGAGGCCGACGATGGCGCCGCGGCTCTCGGGCTGCCAGTAGGGCGCGCCGAGGCCGGTGAAGGCGGGGACCATGATCACGCCGCCGGCGTCGGGCACGCTTTCGGCCAGCGCCTGCACCTCGCTGCTGGAGGGGATGGCGCGCAGGCCGTCGCGCAGCCACTGGACCACGGCGCCGCCGATGAACACGCTGCCCTCGAAGGCATATTGGGGAAGTCCGGGCGGCTGCGCGGCGGCGGTCGTGATCAGGCCGTTCTGGCTGGTCTGGAAGCGCTCGCCGTTGTGCATCAGCATGAAGCAGCCGGTGCCGTAGGTGTTCTTGGCCATGCCGGCCGAGAAGCAGGCCTGGCCGAACAGCGCGCTCTGCTGGTCGCCGGCCACGCCGCCGATCACCAGCGGTGCGCCCAGCCATTCGGGCCGCACCTCGCCGAAGTGGGCGCTGGAGGGCAGGGCGGTCGGCATCATGGCCGCCGGTATCTGCATGGCCGCCAGCAGTTCGTCGTCCCAGCGCTGGGTGTGCACGTTGAACAGCATGGTGCGCGCGGCGTTGCTGTGGTCGGTGACGTGGGCCGCGCCGCCGGTGAGCTGCCAGATCAGCCAGCTGTCGACCGTGCCAAAGGCCAGTTCACCCGCCTCGGCCTGGGCGCGCGCGCCGGGCACGTGGTCCAGGATCCACTGCAGCTTGGTGCCCGAGAAGTAGGCGTCGATGCGCAGGCCGGTCTTCTGCAGCACAGTGTCGCTCAACCCGCGCTCACGCAGCGCCACGCAGGTGGCTTCGGCGCGCCGGTCTTGCCAGACGATGGCGTTGTAGACCGGCTCGCCGGTTGTGCGATTCCACACCACGGTGGTCTCGCGCTGGTTGGTGATGCCCACGGCGCGGATGTCGGCCGCTTTCAGGCCGGCCTGGGTCAGCGCCTCGCGCGCGGTCTCCAGCTGCGTGGTCCAGAGGTCGCGCGGGTCGTGTTCGACCCAGCCGGGCTGCGGGTAGATCTGGCGGAACTCGCGCTGCGCCATCGCGACCACGTGGCCGTCGTGATCAAAGACGATGCTGCGCGAACTGGAGGTGCCCTGGTCCAGGGCCAGCAGGTAACTCATGGGGGACTCGGCAAAAGAAGGGGAGGACGGAGGTCAGGAGGCCTCGGGCGCCTGGCCGGCAACCACGCATTCCACGTGGCCCTGGGCCAGCAGGCTGTTGAAGGGATGGGGCGGTGGGGCGTCGGTGAACACCACGTCGATGTCGTCGAGGCGGGCCAGTTCGACCATCGCCGGCCGGTTGAACTTGCTGTGGTCGGCCGCCAGCCAGACCTCGCGCGACTGTTCGATGATGGTGCGCGCGACCTTCACCTCGCGGTAGTCGAAGTCGCGCAGCGTGCCGTCGGCCTCGATGCCGCTGATGCCGATCAGGCCGATGTCGACCTTGAACTGGCGCATGAAGTCCACCGTCGCCTCGCCCACGATGCCCTGGTCGCCCGGGCGCACCTGGCCGCCCGCGACGATGACCTCGCAGTCGGGGTTGGCGCTCAGCAGCGCGGCCACGTGCAGGTTGTTGGTGATCACGCGCAGGCCGCGGTGCTGCAGCAGCTCGCGCGCCACCGCTTCGATGGTGGTGCCGATGTTCAGGATCAGCGAACAGCCGTCGGGCACGCGCCGGGCGATCGCGCGCGCGATGCCCGCCTTGCTTTCGGACTGCATCGCCTGGCGCTGCCGGTAGGCGATGTTTTCGGTGGTGGAGCCGGGCAGGCGCACGCCGCCGTGAAAGCGCGAGAGCAGGCCGGCCTCGGCCAGGCGCTGCACGTCGCGGCGCACGGTCTGCAGGGTGACGCCGAAGCGTTCGGCCAGGGCTTCGATGCTCTGGGGGCCGTGGTCGCGCACCACGGCCAGCATTTCGGTGTGTCGGGGTGACAGGTTCATGGGAGCAACGGGTCGGGCGTTTGCATGGAACCGAACATAACGGAAAACCGATTCGGCCCACCAAGGGTAAATACCGAATCAAAAAGAACATAAACGAACAATAAAATCCGCAAAACGAAAGCAACCGGGCTTCGCGGCCCCATCCTGGACAACGCATGCAACTGACTCTGGAGCGCGTGGGCAAGACGGTCGGGCCCTCGGTCCACCTCTACCCCATGAGCCTTTCTCCCACCCCGGGCGCCGTCACGGTGCTGCTGGGCGCGACGCAGGCCGGCAAGACCAGCCTGATGCGCATCATGGCGGGGCTGGATGTGCCCAGCACGGGCGAGGTGCTGGTCGATGGCCGGCCGGTGACCGGCATGCCGGTGCGCGAACGCAATGTCGCCATGGTCTACCAGCAGTTCATCAACTACCCCTCGATGACGGTGTTCGACAATATCGCCTCGCCGCTCAAGCTGGGCGGTCGGCCGCGGGCCGAGATCGACCAGCGGGTGCGCGAGCTGGCGGCGCGGCTGCACATCGAGGTTTTTCTGGACCGCCTGCCGGCCGAGCTGTCGGGCGGACAGCAGCAGCGCGTGGCCCTGGCGCGGGCGCTGGCCAAGAACGCGCCCCTGATGCTGCTGGACGAGCCGCTGGTGAACCTGGACTACAAGCTGCGCGAGGAATTGCGCGAGGAGCTGTCGGCGCTGTTTTCCGCCGGCGACTCCACCGTGGTCTATGCCACCACCGAGCCGGGCGAGGCCCTGCTGCTGGGCGGCTACACCGCGGTGATGGACGCGGGCGAACTGCTGCAGTACGGGCCGACGGCCGAGGTGTTCCACCGCCCGCAGTCGATCCGCGTGGCGCGCGCCTTCAGCGATCCGCCGATGAACCTGATCGAAGGCGAGCTGGCCGAAGGCGGGGTGCGGCTGCCGGGCGGGCTGGTCCTGCCGCTGGTGGTGCCGCCCGGCGCTTCGCGCTCGGTGACGCTGGGCATCCGCGCCGGCGCGCTGCGCGAGCGGGTCCGCGAGGGCGATCTGGCGCTGGCGGGCGTGGTGGAGCTGGCGGAAATTTCGGGCTCGGACACCTTCGTGCACGTGGCCACCGCGGTGGGCGAACTGGTGGCCCAGCTGCCCGGCGTGCACGAATTCGGGCTGGGCGCGTCGCTGTCGCTGCACATGCACCCGTCCCAGGTCTATCTGTTCGACCAGGCCGGCGCGCTGTTGCTGGCGCCGGCCGCTCGCGGGAGGGTCACTCCATGAGCCGCATAGACCTCGACCTCGCCCATTCGTACAAGCCGAACCCGAAGGACGACAGCGACTACGCGCTGCTGCCGCTGAAGATGAGCTTCGAGGACGGTGGCGCCTACGCGCTGCTCGGCCCCTCGGGCTGCGGCAAGACGACCATGCTCAACATCATGTCGGGCCTGCTGGTGCCCTCGCACGGCACGGTGAAGTTCGATGGCCAGGACATGACGCGCGCCACGCCGCAGCAGCGCAACATCGCGCAGGTGTTCCAGTTCCCGGTCATCTACGACACCATGACGGTGGCCGAGAACCTGGCCTTTCCGCTGAAGAACCGCCGGGTGCCGGCCGACCAGATCAAGGTCCGCGTCGGCCAGATTGCCGAGATGCTGGAGATGAGCCACCAGCTGGACATGCGCGCCGCCGGCCTCTCGGCCGACCAGAAGCAGAAGATCTCGCTGGGCCGCGGTCTGGTGCGGCCCGACGTGTCGGCCGTGCTGTTCGACGAGCCGCTCACGGTGATCGACCCGCACCTGAAGTGGCAGCTGCGGCGCAAGCTCAAGCAGATCCACCACGAGCTCAAGCTCACGCTGATCTACGTCACGCACGACCAGGTCGAGGCCCTGACCTTCGCCGACCAGGTGGTGGTCATGACGCGCGGCAAGGTGGTGCAGCTGGGCACACCCGACGCGCTGTTCGAGCGGCCCGCGCACACCTTCGTCGGCCACTTCATCGGCTCGCCGGGCATGAACCTGGTCGAGGTGACGGCGCAGGCCGGTCAGCTGCGCTTCGGCGCGCTGGCGCTGGCCGCGCCGCGCGAACTGCCCGAGGGCGCGCTGCGCCTGGGCATCCGCCCCGAGTACCTGGAACTGGCGCCCGAGGGCGCGCCCGGCACCCTGCCGGGCCGCGTGACGCGGGTGCAGGACATCGGCACCTACCTGCTGGTGACGGTCGACGCGGCCGGGCAGGCGGTGAAGGCCCGGCTGGCCCCCGACGCGCAACTGCCCGCCGTGGGCGACGCCGTGGGCCTGCAGGTGCTGGGGGACCACACCTGCTATTACAAGAACGAGGAGCTCGTCTCATGAGCGTCACGACCAAACCCGTCAACCAGAAAGCCTGGTTCCTGATCCTGCCCGTGTTCATCTGCGTGGCCTTCTCGGCCATCCTGCCGTTGATGACGGTGGTGAACTACTCGGTGCAGGACATCATCTCGCCCGAGCGCCGCGTCTTCGTCGGCACCGAATGGTTCGCCAGCGTCATGCGCGACGAGGACCTGCACGCCGCGCTGTGGAACCAGCTGAAGTTCTCCATGGCCGTGCTGGCGGTGGAGATCCCGCTGGGCATCGCGCTGGCACTGGCCATGCCGGCCGCGGGCTGGAAGGCCTCGGCCACGCTGGTGATCGTGGCGCTGTC
>NZ_JASJOY010000180.1:0-21815 GCF_031426985.1 Hydrogenophaga sp. | reverse complement strand
GCACATCAAAAACACTTGACCCGCAACACAGTTGCTTGGGGGGCCGCGACCCGCGTCAGCGGTGAAGCGTGGGGGCCTCACTCATACTGCTCGGCGTCCGGATCGGTGGCTTCAAGCTCGTACGACGCCGCCAACATGGCCAGGCGGCCGATCACGCCATACATGTAGAAGCGGTTGGGCACGCTGGCGCCGGGCTTCATGCCCGGTTGCGGCAGCTGCGCGCTCTGCTCGAAGGCCAGCGGCACAAAACTGGAGCCGGGCGCGTTCAGGTTCTCGTCCACACCGCGCTGGGCGTGCACGCGGTAGAAGCCGCCGACCACGTAGCGGTCCATCATGTAGACCACCGGCTCGGCCACCGCGCTGTTGATGCGTTCGTTGGTCAGCACGCCTTCCTGGATGAGGACCTCGCTCACCGGCTGCCCGGCCTGCACCGTGGCCATGCGAGCCCGGGTTTCGGGCGTCAGCGCGTCGATGTCCTTGACGTCGCGCACCGTCATGATGCCCATGCCGCCGGCGCCGTTGTCGGCCTTGACCAGCACGAACGGCTTTTCGTTGATGCCGTATTCCTTGTACTTGCGGCGGATCTTGTTGAGCAGCGCGTCGGTGTTGCTGCGCAGGCATTCCAGGCCGTTGGCGTCGGCAAAGTTGACCTCACCGCACTGGTTGAACATGGGTGTGATCAGCCACGGGTCCATGCCCAGCAGCTTGCCAAAGCGCTTGGCGATTTCTTCGTAGGTCTTGAAGTGCGCGCTCTTGCGGCGCGTCGGCCAGCCGGCGTGCAGCGGCGGCAGCAGGTACTGCTCGTGCAGGTCTTCGAGGATGCCGGGCACGCCCGCGCTCAGGTCGTTGTTGAGCAGGATGGTGCAGGGGTCGAAGTGCTTGAGCCCCAGGCGGCGCTTGCTGCGGATCAGCGGCTCCAGCGTGACCGTCTCGCCACCGGGCAAGTCGATGGTGGTGGGCGCCTTGATGTCGTTGGACAGCGAGCCCAGTCGCACGTTCAGGCCGGCCTGGTAGAAGATGCGCTGCAGTTGCGCCAGGTTGCTCAGGTAGAAGGTGTCGGCGCTGTTCTCGGGGATCAGCAGCAGGTTCTTGGCCTCGGGGCAGATCTTCTCGATCGCTGCCATGGCCGCCTGCACGGCCAGCGGCATCATCTCGGGCGTGAGGTGGTTCCAGCCGCCGGGGAAGAGGTTGGTGTCCACCGGCGCGAGCTTGAAGCCGGCGTTGCGCACGTCCACCGAGCTGTAGAACGGCGGCGTGTGCTCCATCCACTCCAGTCGGAACCAGCGCTCGATCACCGGGGTGGATTCGAGGATGCGCTGTTCGAGTTCGTTGATGGGGCCGGTGAGAGCGGTGACGAGGTGCGGAACCATGGGGGCCTTTTTGGGGAAGCTTCCGGGCCCATTGTAGGGAGCGGGGGTGGCAGTCGAAAGGCGGAAATGGGGGCGATCGGCGCAGCTACAAGACGGGCGCCGCAGATATTCCACGAGCGAGGGGACTCGGTCCAGAGGCACCGCGGCACCGGCTCCGCCGGGCCACCCGTGCCGCCCCCCTTTTGGGGGTCGCGCATGGCGCGGCGGGGTGTCAGCTTCTGGTTTCGCCTTCGCCCAGCACCACGTATTTCAAAGACGTCAGGCCCTCGACCCCCACCGGCCCGCGGGCGTGGAACTTGTCGGTGCTGATGCCGATTTCGGCCCCCAGGCCGTATTCGAAACCATCCGCGAAGCGGGTGCTCGCATTCACCATGACGCTGGCCGAATCGACCTCGCGCAGAAAGCGCTGGGCGTGCACGTGGTCGGTGGTGAGAATGGCTTCGGTGTGGTGGCTGCTGTAGCGGTTGATGTGGGCAATGGCCTCGTCCACCCCGTCCACCAGCTTCACGCTGATGACCGGCGCCAGGTATTCCTCGCTCCAGTCCTGCTCGCTCGCGGCCGTCACCTGCGCGCCGGGCACAGTGGCCAGGATCGCCATCGCTTCGGCGCAACCGCGCATTTCCACGCCTTTGGCGGCGTAGATCGCGCCGATCTTTGGCAGAAAGTCTTGTGCCACGCCGCGCGCCACCAGCAGGCTTTCGGTGGCGTTGCAGGGGCTGTACTTTTGCGTCTTGGCGTTGTCGGCCACTGTCACCGCCATGGCGATGTCGCAAGGCTCGTCCACATAGGTGTGGCAATTGCCATCCAGGTGCTTGATGACGGGCACCTTGGCCTCGGCGCTGATGCGCTCGATCAGGCCCTTGCCGCCGCGCGGGATGATCACGTCCACGTACTGCGGCATGGTGATCAGCTGGCCGACGGCAGCGCGGTCGGTGGTGGGCACCAGCTGCACCGCGTCGGCCGGCAGGCCGGCGGCCACCAGGGCCTGCTGCACCAGCGCGGCCAGCGCGCGGTTGGAGTCGATGGCTTCGGAGCCGCCGCGCAGGATGCAGGCGTTGCCGCTCTTGATGCTCAGGCTGGCGGCCTCGATGGTCACGTTCGGGCGGCTCTCGTAGATCATGCCGAACACGCCGATGGGCACGCGCATCTGGCCGACGCGGATGCCGCTGGGCTGCTGCTTCATGCCCATGATCTCGCCGATGATGTCCGGCATCGCCGCCAGCTGCTCGCAGCCCTCGGCGCAGGTTTCCAGCACCTTGGGCGTGAGCTTGAGCCGGTCCACCATGGGCTCGGCCAGACCGACGGCCCGGGCGCGCTCCAGGTCCTTGGCGTTCTCCACCTGCAGCGGCCCCACGTTTTCGCGCAGCAGCCGCGCCAGCTCGCGCAGCGCCTTGAGCTTGGTCGCGGCGCCGGCCTTGGCCATCAGCGCCGAGGCGGCCTTGGCCTGAGCACCGAGAGAGTTCATGAGATCGGAAGTGGAGATCGCGTTCATAGCTTGGGATTTTCTCACTTGCGAAACAACCGTGCCCGAAGCAAGCGCCTTGTCCAGTCGCACCGCGGAACTGGCTTTGCCAGGCCGCAGGTGTGGTCCCCCCGCGCAGCAGGGGGGAAGCGGCGTCAGCCGCGCAGGGGGGCGAGCGCTTGCGCCACCTTGACCGCCATGCGGTGCAACGCATCCCAGGGATCGGCCGGCCAGTCGGGCTGCTTGAGGCCCTTGACGATGCCGTCCACCGTGTGCGCGTCCTGCAGCCACTGAGCCAGCTGCGCCGGCGGAATCAGCGGCAGGGCGCGCTCCATGAGCTTTTCCTTCACACCCCAGACGCGGTTCTCGCGCAGGGCCATGGGCAGCGGGCGGCCCGCGTCCATCGCGTTGCGCACGCGGTTGAGCGTGCGGATGTCCTCGGCCAGCGACCAGTGCACCAGCACGGCGGCTTCGCCCTCGGCCTGCAGCCCGTCGAGCATGCGCTGCACGCGCAGCGTCTGCCCGCCCAGCACCGCTTCGGCCAGCTTGAAGGCGTCGTAACGCGCCACGTTCAGCACCGCGCTTTCCACCTGCTCGAAGCTCAGCTCGCCCGCCGGGTGCAGCAGCGCGAGCTTCTGGATCTCCTGGTGCGCGGCCAGCAGATTGCCTTCCACGCGGTCGGCAAAAAACTGCAGGGTGCGCAAGCCTTCTTCACCGGTGGCCACGCGCTGGCCCTGCTGCTGCAGGCGCTGGGCGATCCACTGCGGCAGCGCCTTGCGCTCCACCGGATCAACCTTCACGGTCACGCCGTAGCTGTCGAGCGCGGCGAACCAGGCGCCCTTGAGCGTCATGCCGTCCAGGCGCGGCAGCACCACCAGGGTGAGCGTGCTGTCGTTGCCTTCGGCGCTGGCGGCGATCTGCTGCAGCACCTGCGAACCGTCCTTGCCCGGTTTGCCCGAGGGCACGCGCACCTCGATCAGCTGCTTGTCGGCAAACAGGCTGAGCGAGCCACCGCTGGCCAGCACCTCGCTCCAGTCGAAATGGGCGCCGGCCACGGTGTGCACCGTGCGTTCGGTGTAGCCCTGTGCGCGCGCCGTGGCGCGGATGGCGTCGGCCGCCTCCTGCACCAGCAGCGGCTCGTCGCCGTGCACGGTGTAGAGGCTGCGCAGGCCCTTGGCCAGGTGCGCGCTGAGCTGGTTCGCGGCGAGCTGCATGCGGCTCAGGGCAGGCGCACGGCCGCCAGGCGGCGCATGACCTGCTGCGTGATGTCGCGCTGCATGTCGCGGTACTGCAGCGCTTCTTCGGCCTCTTTGGCCAGGGCGGCGGTTTCGGTGTAGCTGATGTCGCGTTCGAGCAGCAGCTCGGTCTCGTCCAGCAGCTGCACGCCCTGGGCCGTGGCCAGTCGAAAGCGCAGGCGCGTGCGCAACTGCAATTCACGCACCTGGCCGGCCGCCGTCTGGCCGACCACCGAGCGTTCGCGCTGGTCGGTCAGCACCGTCAGCACCACCTGGCCGGTCTCGCCCTCGGGGCTGGCGGGCAGGCGGCTGCTGAACACACGCACGCCAGCGTCGCTCAGCGCCTGTTGCAGTTCGCGCGCGACGGGGGTGCCGTCGCTGCCCTGCACGCGCAGCGACTCAAAAGCGAACGTGGGCGCGCCGCGCAGCGCAAAGCCGCAGCCGGGCAGGACCGCAACCGCAGACAGGGAAAGCCAGTGCCGGCGCGTGAGCATCGCCACCTCAGACCACGATGTTGACCAGGCGCCCCGGCACCACCACCACCTTCTTGGGGGCGGCACCGTTGGCGGCCTTGAGGAAGGCTTCGCTGGCCAGGGCCGCGGCCTCGATGGCGGCCTTGTCGGCGCCGGCCGGCACGGTCACGCTGCCGCGCAGCTTGCCGTTGACCTGCAGCACCAGCTCGATCTCGTCGCGCTGCAGCGCGGCTTCGTCGGCCTTCGGCCAGGGGGCGTCCAGCAGGTCACCCGACACGGCGGCGTAGCCCAGCCCGGTCCACAGCGCGTGCGCGATGTGCGGGCAGGCCGGGTACAGCGCGCGCAGCAGGATGCCGAAGCCTTCGGCCGCGGCGGCGTTGTCGCCCACCGAACCATCGCCCTTGAAATCGTCCAGCGCGTTGAGCATCTTCATCGCGCCCGAGACCACGGTGTTGTATTGCATGCGCTGGTAGTCGTAGTCCACCTGCTTGAGCACGGTGTGCACCTCCAGCCGCAGCGCCTTGGCCGTCTTGGACAGGGTTTGCTGGCCAACACCGGCCGCCAGCGCACCCAGGCCACCGGTGGCGCTGAGCTTGTGGCCGAAGCCCCAGACGCGGCGCAGGAAGCGGTAGCTGCCCTCCACCGCCGCGTCGTTCCACTCCAGCGTGGCTTCGGGCGGTGCGGTGAACATGGTGTACAGGCGCGCGGTGTCGGCGCCGTACCTCTCGATCAGGTCCTGCGGGTCGACGCCGTTGTTCTTGGACTTGGACATGGTGCCCACGCCCTCGTAGTCGATGGCCGTGCCCACCGGCAGATCACCCACCGCCTTGATCAGCTTGGCGCCGATGACCTTGCCGGCCTCGTCGTGCACATGCTCCACGTCCTGCGGCCAGAAATACTCCTTGCCGCCCTTGTCGGTGCGGCGCGAGTAGATGTGGTTGAGCACCATGCCCTGCGTCAGCAACTTGGTGAAGGGCTCGTCCACCTTCACCAGGCCCAGGTCGCGCATGACCTTGGTCCAGAAGCGCGCGTACAGCAGGTGCAGGATGGCGTGTTCGATGCCGCCGATGTACTGGTCCATACCGCTGCCGCCGGTGGCGGCATTCTGGTCTCTCATCCAGTAGTCCGTGCCCTCGGCGACCATCTGCTCGCTGTTCTTCGGATCGCAGTAGCGCATGAAGTACCAGGACGAGTCCACGAAGGTGTCCATGGTGTCGGTCTCGCGCCGTGCGGGCTTGCCGCAACACGGGCAGTCGACCTTGAGGAAGGCCTCGCACTTGTTGAGCGGGTTGCCGCTGCCGTCCGGCACCAGATCCTCGGGCAGGCGCACCGGCAGGTCTTGCTCGGGCACCGGCACCGGGCCGCAGGAGGGGCAATGGATGATGGGAATCGGCGTGCCCCAGTAGCGCTGGCGGCTGATGCCCCAGTCGCGCAGGCGGAAGGTGGTCTTCTTCTCGCCCAGGCCCTTGTCGGCCAGCAGCGATGCGACCTTGTCGACCGCGGCCTTCTGATTCAGGCCATCGAGCACGCCGGAGTTGACGCACACGCATTTCTGCTTGTCGCCGTACCACTCGGCCCAGGCGTCGGTCGAAAAGGTTTCACCCTCCACCGCCACGACCTGCTTGATCGGCAGCTGGTACTTCAGCGCGAACGCGAAGTCGCGCTCGTCGTGCGCTGGCACGCCCATCACGGCGCCGTCGCCGTAGCTCATGAGCACGTAGTTGCCGACCCAGACCTCGACCTGCGCGCCGGTCAGCGGGTGGGTGACGAACAGGCCGGTGGCCATGCCCTTCTTCTCCTGCGTGGCCAGCTCGGCTTCGGTGGTGCCGCCGGTCTTGCATTCTTCGATGAAGGCGGCCAGCGCGGGGTTGGACGCGGCGGCGTGATGGGCCAGCGGGTGCTCGGCCGCCACGGCGCAGAAGGTCACGCCCATGATGGTGTCGGCGCGCGTGGTGAACACGTACATCTTGCCGTCGCCGATCAGCGCACCGTCAGCGCCCTGGATGTCGTGCGTGAAGGCGAAACGCACGCCCTCGCTCTTGCCGATCCAGTTCTCCTGCATCAGGCGGACCTTGTCGGGCCAGCCGTTGAGCGTGGCCTTCTCGTTGCCCAGCTGCACGTGGTTCAGCAGTTCATCCGCATACGACGTGATGTTCAGGTAGTAGCCCGGGATCTCGCGCTTTTCCACCAGCGCGCCGGTGCGCCAGCCGCGGCCGTCGATCACCTGCTCGTTGGCCAGCACGGTCTGGTCCACCGGGTCCCAGTTCACGATCTGGGTCTTGCGGTAGGCGATGCCCTTGTCCAGCATCTTCAGGAACAGCCACTGGTTCCACTTGTAATACTCGGGCGAGCAGGTGGCGACTTCGCGCGACCAGTCGATGGCCAGCCCCATCGCCTGCATCTGCTTCTTCATGTAGGCGATGTTTTCGTAGGTCCACTTCGCCGGCGGCACGCCGTTCTTGAGCGCCGCGTTCTCGGCCGGCAAGCCGAAGGCGTCCCAGCCCATGGGCATCAACACGTTGTGACCGTTCATGCGCAGGTAGCGCGTGAGCATGTCGTTGATGGTGTAGTTGCGCACGTGGCCCATGTGCAGCTTGCCGCTGGGGTAGGGCAGCATGGAGCAGGCGTAGAACTTCTTCTTGTTCTGGTCTTCGGTGACGCGGTAGGCGTCGGTGGCGGTCCAGTGGGCGTGCGCAGCGCGCTCGACGTCCTGATGGGCGTATTGGTTTTGCATGAAGCGGGGTCCGGCGGGCCGGAAGCGTGAGGAGTCGGAAATCGGGCAGCGGCGGCCGCGGGGCGGCTCGCCAGAACTCTGGGGATTTTAGGCCTTGGGCACCCCGGCCACCGCGGGCCAGCCCCGGGCTTCAGCGTGCGGGTGCAGGGGCGGCGGGTGCGGCGGCCGGATCGGCCACAAAGCCGATGCGGCTCAGGCCCGCGGTCTGCGCCAGACCAATGATCTGCACCACGCGCCCGTAGGGCACCGCCGTGTCGGCGCGCAGCTGCACCTCGGTGCTCGGGTCGCGCCGGGCGGCTTCCTGCAGCCGCTGCGGCAGGCTGGCGGGGTCGATGGCCTCTTCGCCCCAGTAGGTCTTGCCCTGCGCATCAAGCGCGATGGTCACGGAAACCACGGGATCCGGCGCACCGGCGGCCGGGGCGGCCGCCTTGGGCAGCTCCAGCGCCAGCCGGCTGGCCATCAGCGGCGTGGCCAGGATGAAGATGACCAGCAGCACCAGCATCACGTCCACCAGCGGCGTGACGTTGATGTCGCTCATGGGCTGGTGGCCCGCCGGTTTCTCCAGTCGACCGAAGCTCATGACCTTTGCTCCGTTTCGTTCACCCGGGGCGCGCTCATTTGTGCAGCAGCAGCTCGCGCAGGTCGCGGGCGAAGCCTTCGAGCTCGGCCTCGATGCGCGCGATCTGGCGGCCAAGCACGTTGTAGGCGAGCACCGCAGGAATGGCCACCGCCAGGCCGGCAGCGGTCATGACCAGGGCCTCGCCCACCGGGCCCGACACCTGCTCGATGCGAAAGCCCGCGCCGTCGTCACCGATGGCGGTGAGCGCGTGGTAGATGCCCCAGACGGTACCGAGCAGGCCGACAAAGGGCGCGGTCGAACCCACGGTGGCCAGCAGGGTCTGGCCGAACTGCAGGCGGTGCAGCACCGCATGCAAGGCGTCGCGCAGCACCCGTGTGAGCTGCTGCGAGCGGTCGCCCGCCGCGGCCAGGGTGTGCGGCGCGGTCTGCTCCAGCGTGTGCGCCGCGTCCGCCAGGGGCAACAGCAGGCGCTGGGCATCGAAGTGCCCCAGGCGCTCGCGGGCGGCGTTCAGGTCGCTGGCCTGCCAGAAGGCGGCGGCCGAGAGCTGCACGTCGCGCACCGCGCGGCGCAGCAGCCAGCCCTTCCACAGGATCACCACCCAGCTGCCCACCGACATGGCCAGCAGCAGCAGCGCCACAGCGATGCTGATGGCATCGCCCTGCAGCACGGTCGCGACAATGCCCATTTCAATCCTCCAGGGTGCCGGCGTGCGCCCGGGTGCGCGCGTGCCGTTCGATCCCGACGGCTGGCGCCGCCCCCCTGCGGGGGTGGCGCGAAGCGCTGCGGGGGTTTTTCACTTGTTCAGGCCGAGCACGTCGAACATGTCGTACAGGCCGCTGGTCTTGCCCGCCAGGAAGCGCACCGCGCGCAGGCTGCCCTGGGCGTAGGTGGCCCGGCTGCTGGACTTGTGCGAGATCTCGATGCGCTCGCCAATGCCGGCGAACAGCACGGTGTGGTCGCCCACGATGTCGCCACCGCGGATGGTGGCAAAACCGATGGAGGACGGGTCGCGCGCGCCGGTCACGCCTTCGCGGGCGTAGACGGCGCAGTCTTTCAGGTCGCGGCCCAGCGCGTCGGCGATCACCTCGCCCATTTTGAGCGCGGTGCCGCTGGGCGCGTCCACCTTGTGGCGGTGGTGCGCTTCAACGATTTCGATGTCGTAGCCGGTGGACAGCGCCTTGGCCGCCATCTCCAGCAGCTTGAGCGTGACGTTCACGCCCACGCTCATGTTGGGCGCCATCATGATGGCAATGGACTTCGACGCTTCGGCGATCTCTGCCTTCTGTTCGTCGGTGAAGCCGGTGGTGCCGATGACGACGTTCACGCCCTGTTTCACGCATTCGCGCAGGTGCGCCAGCGTGCCTTCGGGGCGGGTGAAGTCGATCAGGCACTGGCTGCCCGACAGGCCCGTGGCCAGGTCGGCCGTGATGGCGACACCGGTGGCCTGGCCACCGAAGGCGCCGGCATCGAGACCGATGGCGGGGCTGCCCGGGATGTCCAGCGCACCCGAGAGCACGCAGTCGCCGCTGGCGCGCACGGTGTCCACCAGCATCTGGCCCATGCGGCCGCTGGCGCCGGCGATGCAGACGCGGTGCAGGTTCTGGGCGGCGCTGCTCATCGGCCGGCTCCGGTGGTTTCCAGCGGCGGGTACGCCACCGGCGCGGTGCCAGTGGGGGTCGGCGTGGCCGCCGGTGCGGGCGCCGCGTTGCGGGCCTGGAAGGCCTTGAGCTGTTCTTCCGTGGCCTGCAGCACCGGCGGCTTGTCGGTGCTGCGGCGCACGTCCAGCGACGACACGAACTCGGCCTCGCTGGGCAGCGCGTCGGATTCGACGCGTTCGAGCGCATCGCCCTTGAAGAACAGCGCCAGCTTGCGCTGTTGCAACGGCTGGCCCTGGCGCTGGAAGGTGAACACATAGTCCCAGCGGTCGGCGTGGAACACGCTGGTCATCAGGGGCGAGCCCAGGATGTCGCGCACCTGGGCACGGGGCATGCCGGTCTTGAGCGCCTGGGCCTGCTCGCTGGTCACCACGTTGCCCTGCTGGATGTCGATCTTGTAGGGCGTGACGATGCTGGTGACACCCGGCAGCTTGTCGCCCAGGCTGGAACAGGCCATCTGGCTGACGGCCAGGCCCAGCAGGGCCATTGCCGCCAGGGGACGGCGCCACCCGTTCGGGCGGGCCAGAGAAGAGGAATCAACGGAAGGTGTGGATGGCATGGCAGACCGAGCTGAAAGGCCTCGCGCCGGCAACGCCGCCGACGGGGGCAATGCCGGGCCCGGAACGGGCTGGCGATATGATCGGTTCATTGTACGGGGGTGCCGGCGCACGATGTCTCCCACGCCACCGACCGCCTGCGAACCCTGCCCAACGCCAGCCGCCATGACCAACATCGACGAACTCAAAAGCACCGGTCTGAAAGCCACGCTGCCGCGCCTGAAGATCCTGGAAGTGTTCCAGAACGCCAAGCAGCGCCACATGACGGCCGAAGACGTGTACCGCCTGCTGCTGGAAGAGCACTCGGACATCGGCCTGGCCACGGTCTACCGGGTGCTGATGCAGTTCGAGCAGGCCGGCCTGCTCTCGCGCAGCAATTTCGAGTCGGGCAAGGCGATCTACGAACTCAACGAAGGCCAGCACCACGACCACCTGGTCTGCCTGGACTGCGGCCGGGTGGAAGAATTTTTCGACCCGGAAATCGAGAAACGCCAGCAGATGGTGGCCAAGACGCGCGGCTTCATCCTGCAGGAACACGCCCTCTCGCTCTACGCCAACTGCAGCAAGACCGACTGCCAGCACCGCAACAGCGGCAAGAACTGAGCGGTCCGGGCCACCGAGCCGGCCCGAGAGCACCGTGGAGCCGGCTTTGCCGGGCCGCGGGTATTGCCCCTTGGGGGCACACCGTCACTCCCCGCGCGACATGGCGGCCCGGTGCCGGGCCACAAACTCCTGATACGTGTCGATGCCGCGCAGCTGCAGGATGGTGTTGCGCACGGCGGCCTCCACCAGCACGGCGATGTTGCGGCCGGCCACCACCTGGATCACCGCCTTGCGCACCGGCACGCCCAGCACGTCCTGGTACAGCGGCTCGTGCGGCATGCGGTCGTAGTCGCGCTCCATGGTCTCCTTGCGCACCAGGTGCACGATGAGCTGCAGCCGCATCTTGCGGCGCACCGCCGTCTCGCCAAAGATGGCCTTGATGTCCAGCAGACCGATGCCGCGCACCTCCAGCAGGTTCAGCAGCAGTTCGGGACAGCGGCCGTCGATGCTGGTCTGGTTGATGCGGTAAAGGTCCACCGCGTCGTCGGCCACCAGGCCGTGACCACGCGAGATCAGCTCCAGCCCCAGTTCGCTCTTGCCCAGACCGGACTCACCGGTGATCAACACGCCCATGCCCAGGATGTCCATGAATACGCCGTGCATGGAGGCGCGGTCGGCGAAGTGGCGCGAGAGGTAGGCGCGCAGCACATCGATGACGAAGGCCGCCGGCTCGGGCGTGGCAAACATCGGGATCTGCGCGCGTTCGCACATTGCCATGAGCGCGTCGGGCACCGTCTGGCCGTCGGCGACCACCAGGACCGGGGGTTCCAGCGTGACGATGCGCGCGACCCGGCGGCGGTTGTCGTCTTCGTTGGCGCTGCTGACATAGGCGATTTCGCGCTCGCCGAACACCTGCACGCGGTAAGGGTGGATGTAGTTCAGGTAGCCGACCAGGTCGGCACCGGAGCGGGCCTCGCGGATCGCCACCTCGTCGAACTTGCGCTCTGAGGCGCCCAGGCCCGCCACCCACTGCCACTTCAGGGCGTCGCGGTGGTCTTCGAACAGGACGTCGGCGCTGACAACGGTGGGTTTCATGGGCGGGTCATCCGCCCGTCCCACCGAGGGTCATGGACGGCCAAAAGTGGAAGGGGAAACAGCCCCGCTCAGGCGGCTGCGTGGGCCGACTGCCAACCGGTGATCTGGCCGTGCAGTTCGCCGGCGTCGGTGGCCTGCTTCATTTTCTCGCGCAGGGCGCTGTCGCTGAGCAGCTCGGCGATCTCGGAGAGGATTTCCAGGTGCTTCTGCGTCGCCGCCTCGGGCACCAGCAGGAAGATCATCAGCTGCACCGGTTGCTCGTCCGGCGCGTCGAAGCCGATCGGGTTGGCCAACTGGAACACCGCGGCCAGCGGCTGCTTGAGGCCTTTGATGCGCCCGTGCGGAATGGCCACGCCATGGCCCAGGCCGGTCGAGCCCAGGCGCTCGCGCGCAAACAGGCTGTCGGTGATCAGCGCGCGGTTGAGGCCGTGCAAGGTTTCGAACAGCAGCCCGGCTTCTTCGAAAGCGCGTTTCTTGCTCGTGGCGTCCACGCTGACGAGCACTTGTGGCGCGGGCAATATGGCGGATAAACGGTTCATGTGGGCCTCTTGGACCGCAAATTATGCCGAGTCGGGCGTGGTTGCCTAGATGACAGACACAAAAAAGCCGCTTGACAGTGTCAGCGGCTTGTTGCAGTGCAACATTGTCATCGGACGGTCGTGGACCGCCCGGTACCAGTTCACATCAGCCGCTTGGCGGTGTCGTGGTGATGCTCCTGGGTCTTGTCTTTGTAACGCAGCACCTGGCGGTCGAGCTTGTCGGCCAGCTCGTCCACCGCGGCATACAGGTCCGAATGGGCGCATTCCGCGAACAGATCCCTGCCTTTGACATGGATGTTGCATTCGGCCTTTTGCCGCTGGTCCTTTTCCTTCAGGTTGTCTACCGTCAGCAGTACCTTGATATCGACCACCTGGTCGAAGTGTCGGGAAATGCGTTCGAGCTTGGTGGTGACGTAGCCGCGCAAGGCGGGGGTGACCTCGAGGTGGTGACCGCTGATCGTCAAGTTCATACAAGAGCCTCCTGTTGCTCCGGGTTGACACAAGCCGCCGGATGGGCAGACCGCCCGGCGGCCACGGGGAAGTCTTGAACCCACTATGCCCATGAATGACGGGGCGCGCAATCCCGCAGTGCAACAAAGCACAAAAACGCACACCTTGGCATTCAGGCAGCTGCCGTTGCACCCCCGCCGTGGCGTGCACATGCACGCGCCGCACCAGCACCACGGCCAGAAAACTGGCCACCATCCCCACCAGCGCGCTGCCCCAGTAGTGCGTCGCCAGCCAGGTGGCCTCGCGGCCGATGATGAGGCCGCCCACGAACGATGCCAGCCCCATGGCGACCGACTGCACCGCGGATTCAGCGCCATGAAGGTGCCCCGCTGGGCCGGTGCGGTCGCCCCGGTGACCAGGGCCATGCCCGGGATCATGCGGCCGCTCATGCAGATGAAGAGCGCGGTCGACACGACCAGCATCGCCCACAGGGGCCAGGGTGGCAGCAAGGTCGTGGCCGGCATGAGCGCAATCACCGCCAGCGCCAGCGCCCGGAACAGCCGCTGCTTGCCCAGGCGGTCGCTCAGGCGCCCGATCAGCCGCGCGGTGAACAGCGTGGCCACGCCTCCCGCGAGGTACAGGCAGGGAATCTGATCGGGCCGCAACCCGACGTGGCCCTGCAGGTAAATGGTGAGGTAGGGCAGCATGGTGAAGCCGGTGAACACCAGCAAGGCCGAAAACGCGAAGGCGCGCTGGTGGTTGGCGTCGACCACGATGGTTTGCGCCAGCGCCGAGAGCACACCACCGAACAGGCCGGCCGCCACGCGCGCGGCCATGAGGAAGCCGTAACCTGGGGCCAGCCCGCAGGCCAGCGTGGCCAGGGCGAACAGCGCGTACAGCGTCAGCAGCAGGTGCTTGCGGTCGAATCGGTCGACGTAGGTGGCGGCGGCCAGACCCGAGGCGCCGGCGGCCAGCGTGTAGGCGAGACCAGCGGGCCGAACTGCGCGTCGCTGATGCCGAACAGCTGCGTGAACTGCGGCCCCAGCGGCATCATGATCATGAAGTCGAGGATGTGGGTGAACTGGATGCCGGCGATGGGCAGCAGCAGCCAGCGTTCGCGGCAGGGTGTGAGCGGGAGATGTGTCATGATTTTGGGCAATCGGCCCATGTAGCCACGGCCTTTTCCGACGATGACCCACGAGGTTTCCGCCCCTTGTCGCTCGACACCCTGATCACCCACACCTTGCTCGATGCCGCTCCGCCCCCAGCGGACAGCCGGGCCTGCGCGCTGGTGCTCATGGGGGGCGGCGCGCGCACCGCTTACCAGGCCGGGGTGCTGCAAGCCTTGGCGCGACTGCTGCAGCCGGATCACAACGGGTCCACCCTGCCCGCGCCGTTCCCCTTTCGCTGGCTGTTCGGCACCTCGGCCGGCGCCCTGGGCGCGGCTTTTCTGGCCAGCCGGGCCGAGCATGGCCTGGGCGCCTTGCGGGAGATGGCCGACTTCTGGCGCGGCCTGCGCTCGCAACACGTCTATCAGTTGGACGCCCCCGGCTGGGTGCGGGCCAACCGCCTGGTCGCCGGGTGGACGCTGGCACGCCAGGTGCGCCGCCACCGCGCCCTGCTCGACAGCCTGCCCCTGGTGGACACGCTGCACCGGGTCATCGACCTGCCGGCCATCGAACGCGCCCTGGTCCTCGGTCAGCTGGACGCGCTGGGCGTGACCGCGTCCAGCTACACCTCGGGCGAACACTGGACCTTCTGCCAGACCGGCCCCGAGCCGTCGGCCCGGCCCTGGCACCGGCTGGGGCGGCGCGCCTCGTTCGAGCCCATCACCATCGAGCACCTGATGGCCTCCAGCGCCATCCCGTTCCTGTTCCCCGCCGTGCCGCTGTGGGTCAACGGCCACAAGGAACATTTCGGTGACGGCTCCATGCGCCAGCTCTCGCCGCTGTCGCCGGCCATCCACTTCGGTGCGCGCCGCATCCTGGCGCTGGGCGTGGGCCAGCCGCAGCGCGCCGGCCTGACGGCCCATGCGGGCGCCCACGACCCCACGGCCGGCACCATCGCCGGCCACGCCATGGCCAGCGTGTTCCACGACACCTTGCAGGCCGACGTGGAGCAGGTGCAGCGCGTGAGCCAGACCCTGCACCAGCTGCCCACCTCGCTGGCGGCCGCCCTGCCCTACCGCCCGGTGACCGTGCTGGCGCTGCAGCCCAGCGCGTCCCTCGACGAACTGGCACGCCTGCACATCCGGTCTTTGCCGCGTTCCACGCGCAACACGCTCACCGGCCTGGGCGCGCTGGACACCGGTCGCGGCGCCGCGGGCAGTGCCGCGGCCCTGGCCAGCTACCTGCTGTTCGAGCCGGACTTCGTCAACGCCCTGATCGCGCTGGGCGAGGCCGACGCCCTGCGCCGCAAGGACGAACTGCTGGCCTTTTTCGGCGTGCCAGAAGCGAGCTGCGCGCAGATCGCGGTGCCATAATCGCCGCTGTTTGTACCCACCGAGAGCCCCATGGACAGCACACCTCCCAGTTGTGTGCTTTCAGCCTGCCCCGCAGCCGTCTGATACCCGGCGGTCGGACGGCTGAAAGCGCCACCCGAACCGCCCGGCCCAGGCACACATCCGTGTCCCGGCCCGCCCCCTGATTCCGTCAGACCCCACGCCCGGGAGCACCCATGCTCAACGTCTTCACCCTGGCCAACGGCCGCCTGTTCCAGGAAGAAATCGAGTCGCTCGAAGAGCTGGCCCGTTTCAAGCCCATCTGGGTCGACCTGGAAAACCCCACCACCGAAGAACGGCGCTGGGTCAAGCAGCACTTTGGCCTGTCCATCCCCGAAGACGCGATGGACGACGACATCGAGGAGTCGGCCCGCTTCTTCGAGGAAGACAACGGCGAGCTGCACATCCGCTCGGACTTCCTGATCGACGACGACGCCGATCCCCGCGCCATCCGCGTGGCCTTCATCCTCAACCAGCACAACGCCGAGCTCAAGAGCCAGGGCGTGCTGTTCTCCATCCACGACGAGGACGTGCCGGTGTTCCGCCTGCTGCGCATGCGCGCGCGCCGCATGCCGGGTCTGATCGAGAACGCCAAGGACGTGCTGCTGATGCTGTTCGACGCCGACGCCGAGTACTGCGCCGACACGCTCGAAGACATCTACGACGACCTGGAAACCGTCAGCCGCCAGGTGCTGGCCGGCGAGGTGACGGACAACAAGGCCGGCGAGGTGCTGGCCGCCATCGCCCGGCACGAAGACATGAGCGGGCGCATCCGCCGCAACGTGATGGACACGCGCCGCGCGGTCAGCTTCATGATGCGCACCCGCATGCTCAGCGCCGAGCAGTTCGAAGACGCACGCCAGATCCTGCGCGACCTCGACTCGCTGGACGGCCACACCGCCTTCCTGTTCGACAAGATCAACTTCCTGATGGACGCGACGGTCGGTTTCATCAACATCAACCAGAACAAGATCATCAAGATCTTCTCGGTCGCCAGCGTGGCCCTGCTGCCGCCAACGCTGATCGCCAGCCTCTACGGCATGAACTTCCAGTACATGCCCGAGCTGAGCCAGAAGTGGGGCTATCCGTTCGCGCTCGGTCTGATGGTGCTGTCGGCCGTGGTGCCGATGCTGTACTTCCGCAAGCGCGGCTGGTTGAAGTAGAAGCACCCCCGCGCCGCCTGCGGCGTCACCCCCTCAAGGGGGCGATGCGAGTGGACCGGCGGAGCCGGACCCACCGCATCCTCGACCGAAGACACGTCGCGCCGGCCGACTCAGTGGTTGAACAAGGCTTCAATCACCGCGCCGCTGTATCGGCTGGCGACTTCGCGCAGGAACTTCGGGAAGTCCACGTGTGCGGCGTCGTCGGCGCGGTCGGAGATGGTGCGCACGACCGCCAGCGGCACGCCGAAGTCGTGGCAGACCTGGGCAAAAGCCGCGCCTTCCATTTCCACCGCCAGCGCGTCGGGCAGTTCGCGCTGCAGGGCCTGGCTTTCGGCGGTGGTGGCGACGAAGCGGTCGCCGCTGATCAGCAGGCCCTGGTGCAGGCGCGGGGCTTGCAGACCAAAGGCCGCCACCGTTTCTGCGCCCAGCTGTTGCGGCAAGGTGTGCAGCATGCGCTCACAGGCGAGTTCCAGCGCGTCAGCCAGTCCGGCATCGGCGTCGAAGCGGGAACGCCCGTAGAGCGGCACCTCGTGGCGCGGGAACAGGGGCGAGGCGTCCATGTCGTGCTGCAGGAAGCTGCGCGCCAGCACCACATCACCCACCTTCACATCCGCGCCCAGGCCACCGGCCACGCCAGTGAACACGATGCGCCGCACACCAAAGTGCTGGATCAGCAGCGTGGCCGTGGTGGCCGCCGCCACCTTGCCGATGCCGCTGAGCACGGCGACCACGTCCTGGCCGTGCAGGTGGCCGACCCAGAACTCGCGCCCGCCAACCGTCTGCTTCTGTTCGTCGGGCATCAGCGCCAGCACGCTGGCGAGTTCGTCGTGCAGGGCGGAAACAATGGCAGTGCGCGGTGAAGAGTTCATGCGCAGATTGGACCAGAAGCCAGCACATTCATCGGCGGGCGTGTCTGATTCGAGAACGCGGCGGAACCGGCTCCGCCGGGCCGCACCGCGTTGCCCCCTGGGGGGTGACGCCGCAGGCGGCGCGGGGGGAGGAATCTACTTCTTGTCGCGCAGTTCGCGGCGCAGGATCTTGCCCACCGGAGTCTTGGGCATGTCCTGGCGGAACTCGATCACCTTGGGCTGCTTGTAGCCGGTCAGGTTGGCGCGGCAGTGGGCGCGCACCTGCTCTTCGGTCAGGGCAGGATCTTTCTTGACGATCACCAGCTTGATCGCTTCGCCGGCTTTTTCGTCCGGGATGCCGACCGCCGCACACTCCAGCACGCCCGGCAGGGTGGAGACCACGTCCTCGATCTCGTTGGGGTAGACGTTGAAGCCGGCGCACAGGATCATGTCCTTCTTGCGGTCCACGATCTTGAAGTAGCCGCGCTCGTCCATCACGCCGACGTCGCCGGTCTTGAAGTAGCCGTCGGGCGTCATGACCTTGGCGGTCTCGTCCGGGCGCTGCCAGTAGCCGGCCATGACCTGGGGGCCCTTGATGGCAATCTCGCCCGCCTGGCCCTGCGGCACCTCGTGGCCTTCGTCGTCCAGGCACTTCATCCAGGTGTTGGGCAGCGGCACGCCGATGCTGCCGCTGTAGGCGGTGCTGGTGGTCGGGTTGCAGCTGGCCGACGGGCTGGTCTCGGACAGGCCGTAGCCTTCGCAGATGGGACAGCCGGTTTTCTCCAGCCAGAGCTTGGCCGTGCCGCTTTGCACCGCCATGCCACCGCCCACCGAGACCTTGAGGTTGGACCAGTTGACGGTGTTGAAGTCCGGATGGCTGGCCAGGCCGCCGAACAGCGTGTTGACCGCCGGGAAGCTGTGGAAGGTGTGCTTGCTCAGCTCCTTGAGCACGGCGGGGAAGTCGCGCGGGTTCGGGATCAGGATGACTTTGCCGCCGGTGCGCAGACCCAGCATCATGTTCACCGTGAACGCGAAGATGTGGTACAGCGGCAGCGCGCACACGCTGGTGGGCTGTTCGTTGGCCGGCACCTTGTTCATCACCGGTGCGTTCCAGGCTTCGGACTGCAGCACGTTGGCCAGCACGTTGCGGTGCAGCAGCACGGCGCCCTTGCTCACGCCGGTGGTGCCGCCGGTGTACTGCAGCACGGCCACGTCGTCGGCCTTGATCTCGGGTCGCTTGAAACTGCCCCGCGTGCCGCGCGCGATGGCGTCGTTGAAGCGCACCGCCTGCGGCAGGCTGTAGCCCGGCACCATCTTTTTGACGTTGCGCACCACGTAGTTGACGATGCTGCCCTTGATCAGGCCCAGCAGATCGCCCATGGCGGCCAGCACCACGTGCTTGACCGGCGTGTGCGCGATGCACTGCTCCAGCGTGGTGGCGAAGTTCTCGATGATGACGATGGCCTTGGCACCCGAGTCCTTGAGCTGGTGCTCCAGTTCGCGCGGGGTGTAGAGCGGGTTCACGTTCACCACCACCAGCCCGGCGCGCAGGATGCCCGCCACCGCCACCGGGTACTGCGGCGTGTTGGGCATCATGATGGCCACGCGGTCGCCCTTGACCAGGCCCAGACCCTGCAGGTAAGCGGCGAAGGCCTGCGACAGGCTGTCGGTCTGCGCGTAGCTGACGTCCTTGCCCATGAAGCTGTAGGCGGGCCGGTCGGCGTACTTCTGGAAGCTCTCTTCGAGCAGGTGGACCAGCGACGTGTAACGCGCCACGTCGATGTCGGCCGGCACCCCCTGCGGGTAGGCGCCCAACCAGGGACGGTCAGCCAGGGCTGGCGTCGTATCGCTCATGAGAAATCTCCACGGAACGGTGATGAAAATCGAACAGCATTTTCCCGTGACAGTCGGGGTTTCTGCTCACGTGTTTTCCCTGACGTGATTCTGACTCATCCCTCTAAAAACCCCGTCAAACGGTGTGTGAGCGCTACAAAAAACAAAGGGCCGGCATGGCTGCCGGCCCCTTCGCGCGGGCCGGGGCCCCGCGTGGATGCGGTGGTGGCGATCAGCTCTTGAGCGCCACCAGCACCTCGTCCAGCATCTTCTTGGCGTCGCCGAACAGCATGCGGTTGTTGTCCTTGTAGAACAGCGGGTTGTCCACGCCGGCGTAGCCGCTGGCCATGCTGCGCTTCATCACGATCGAGTTGCGCGCCTTCCAGACTTCGAGCACCGGCATGCCGGCGATCGGGCTGGTCGGGTCTTCCTGCGCGGCCGGGTTCACGATGTCGTTGGCGCCGATCACCATGGTCACGTCGGTGTCGGGGAAGTCCTCGTTGATCTCGTCCATCTCCATCACGATGTCGTAGGGCACCTTGGCCTCGGCCAGCAGCACGTTCATGTGGCCGGGCATGCGGCCGGCCACCGGGTGGATACCGAAACGCACGTTCACGCCCTTCTCGCGCAGCAGCTTGGTGATCTCGAACACCGTGTGCTGGGCCTGGGCCACCGCCATGCCGTAGCCCGGCACGATGATCACGTTCTTGGATTCGCGCAGCAGCTCGGCGGTCTCGACCGCGCTGACCGGCGTGACCTCGCCCTGCGGCTCGGCCGCGGCGCCAGCCGCCTTGGGCGCGGGCGCGCCGCCACCGAAGCCACCGGCGATCACGCTGATGAAGTTGCGGTTCATCGCCCGACACATGATGTAGCTCAGGATCGCGCCCGAAGAACCCACCAGCGCGCCGACCACGATCAGCAGGTCGTTGCTGAGCATGAAGCCGGTGGCCGCCGCCGCCCAGCCCGAGTAGCTGTTGAGCATCGACACCACGACGGGCATGTCGGCGCCGCCGATGGCCATGACCATGTGGATGCCGAACAGCAGCGCGATCACGGTCATCACCAGCAGCGGGGTCATGCCGGACTGGATGTCGTGCACGTTGAGGAATTCGCGCCCGAACCAGATCACGACCAGCAGGCCGGCCAGGTTCATCCAGTGGCGCGCGGGCAGCAGCAGCGGCTTGCCGCCGATGCGGCCGCTGAGCTTGCCGAAGGCGATCAGCGAGCCCGAGAAGGTGATCGCCCCGATCAGGATGCCGATGTAGATCTCGACCTCGTGGATGGCCTTCTCGGCCGGGGTCGCGAACACCGTGGAGGTGTCGACGTAGCTGGCAAAGCCCACCAGGCAGGCCGCCAGGCCCACCAGGCTGTGCATGAGCGCGACCAGCTCGGGCATCTGCGTCATCTGCACCTTCTTGGCGGCGGTCAGGCCGATGGCGCCGCCGACGACCAGGGCGCCGACGATGTACGGAATGCCGGCGGCGGTGACGCGCGGGCCGAGCACGGTGGCCAGCACCGCGATGGCCATGCTGATCATGCCGAACAGGTTGCCGCGCCGCGCGGTTTCGGGGTTGGACAGGCCGCCCAGGCTGAGGATGAACAGGATGGTGGCGCCGATGTAGGCCATGGTGGCCAGACTGGAGGTCATGGGAGTCGTCCTCTTCTTATTACTTGCGGAACATCGCCAGCATGCGGCGGGTGACGGCGAAGCCGCCGAACATGTTGACGGCGGTGAGCACCAGCGCCAGCACGGCGCAGCCCAGGATCAAGGCGTTGGGCCGGTCGGCGGCCCCGGCCGCGTCCAGCGGCGGCGCGACCTGGATCAGCGCGCCGATGGCGATGATCGAGCTGATGGCGTTGGTCACGCTCATCAGCGGCGTGTGCAGCGAGGGCGTGACGTTCCAGACCACCATGTAGCCGACGAAGCAGGCCAGCACGAACACGGTGAAGTGCGACAGGAAGGAGGCCGGCGCATAGAGGCCGACCAGCGCGAACAGCACGGCGCCGACGCCGAACACGATGGCCAGGGTCTGGGCCGACATCGGTTCGCCCGGGCCGTGGCCGTGGGCCGGCGCCTTGGGCATCGCCACCGCGGGCTTGGCCGGCGGCTTGGGCGCCGCGGCAATGGGCGGCGCGGGCCAGGTGATCTCGCCGTCCTTGATCACCGTCAGGCCGCGGATCGCGTCGTCGGCCATGTTGACGTTGATGACGCCGTCCTTGGTCTTGCACAGCTCTTCGGTCAGGCGGAACAGGTTGGTCGCGTACAGCGTGGACGACTGGCGCGCCATGCGCGAGGCGAGGTCGGTGTAGCCGACGATGGTGACGCCGTGGCGCACCACCGCCTCGCCCGGCACGGTCAGCTCGCAGTTGCCGCCCTGCTCGGCCGCCATGTCGACGATCACGCTGCCGGGCTTCATGCTGCGCACCATCTCGGCGGTGATCAGCTTGGGCGCGGGCTTGCCCGGGATCAGCGCGGTGGTGATGATGATGTCGACCTCGCGCGCCTGCTTCGCGTACATCTCGCGCTGCGCGGCCTGGAAGCCTTCGCTCATGACCTTGGCGTAGCCGCCGCCGCCCGAGCCTTCTTCTTCGTAGTCGACCTTGACGAACTCGCCGCCGAGCGAGACCACCTGGTCGGCCACCTCGGCGCGGGTGTCGTTGGCGCGCACGATGGCGCCCAGGCTGGCGGCCGCGCCGATGGCGGCCAGGCCGGCCACGCCGGCACCGGCGATGAAGACCTTGGCCGGCGGCACCTTGCCCGCGGCGGTGATCTGGCCG
>NZ_JASJOY010000179.1:0-22697 GCF_031426985.1 Hydrogenophaga sp. | reverse complement strand
ACCGACGGCGATACCGATGTCGAAGTAGCCGTGGTAGACGATGTCGTTGCCGTCAACCGAGGCGTTCAGGATCGGGAACTTCTTGAGGGCGTGCACGGCCGCCTTGACGAAGAAGCTCATGAAGCCCAGCTTGACGCCGTGTTCCTTCTCGAAGCGCTCTTGCATGCGCTTGCGCATCTCCATGACCGGGGCCATGTTGATTTCGTTGAAGGTGGTCAGGATGGCGTTGGTCGACTGCGACTGCAGCAGACGCTCGGCCACGCGGGCACGCAGGCGGGTCATGGGCACGCGCTCTTCAGGGCGGTCGCCCAGGTCGGGTGCGACCATGGCCACCTGCGGCAGCACCTTGGTCGGTGCGCCGGTGGGAATGGCCACCGGTGCAGCCACAGCCTTGGGTGCGGCGGCGGCGGCGAGCACGTCGCCCTTGGTCACGCGGCCGTCCTTGCCCGTACCGGCCACGGAACCCGCGGCCATGCCGTTGTCGGCCATCAGCTTGGCGGCGGCGGGCATGGCCACACCGGCCTTGCTGGTGGACGCGGCAGCGGCCGCGGCCGGCGCAGCGGCCACAGGGGCCGGGGCGGCGGCGGCAGCCGGTGCAGCGGCCGGAGCCGCGGCACCCGCCACGGCGGCGGTGTCGATCTTGGCGATCAGCTGGTCGGCGGCCACGGTGGCGCCGTCGCCTTGCAGGATCTCGACCAGCACACCCGACGACGGCGCCGGGCATTCCAGCACCACCTTGTCGGTCTCGATGTCGATCAGGATCTCATCGACGGTGACCGCGTCACCGACTTTTTTCTTCCATTGCAGCAGGGTGGCTTCGGCCACGGATTCGGAGAGCTGCGGGACTTTGACTTCTACGATTGCCATGTTCTTTTCCTAAAGAGATGTGAGCGCTCGGCGGGGCACGAGACCGGGCGCGAGCGGCACGCTCAGCACCCGGCGTCCAGCGCCGGACGTGATTACTTCGTGAGGATGAAGCCCTTGAGCTTGCCGAAAGCCGCTTCGATCAGCGTCTTCTGCTGCTCCTGGTGCAGGTGCGCGTACCCCACGGCGGGCGATGCCGATGCGGCGCGGCCGGCGTAACCCAGCTTCTGCCCGTCGAGCATGTTCTCGTGGATGTAGTGCTGCACGAAGAACCAGGCGCCCTGGTTCTGAGGCTCGTCCTGGCACCAGACGATGTCGGTGGCGTGCGGGTACTTCTTGATCTCGGCGCCGAACACCTTGTGCGGGAACGGATAGAGCTGTTCCACGCGCAGGATGGCCACGTCGTCATCGCCACGCTCTTCGCGCTTCTTGACCAGGTCGTAGTACACCTTGCCCGAGCAGCAGATCACGCGCTTGACCTTATCGGCCTTCTTGATCACGGACTCGTTGTTTTCCGGGATCACGGTCTGGAAACCGCCCTTGGTGAACTCGGACAGCGGCGAGGTCGCGTCCTTGTTGCGCAGCAGCGATTTGGGCGTGAAGATCACCAGCGGCTTGCGCAGGTTGCGGATGACCTGGCGGCGCAGGATGTGGAAGATCTGGCTGGCCGTGGTCGGCTGCACGAGCTGCATGTTCGTGTCGGCCGCCATCTGCATGAAGCGCTCCAGACGCGCCGAGCTGTGCTCGGGGCCCTGGCCTTCGTAGCCGTGCGGCAGCATCAGCGTGATGCCGTTGACGCGACCCCACTTCACTTCGCCGGAGGCGATGAACTGGTCGATCACGACCTGGGCGCCGTTGGCAAAGTCGCCGAACTGCGCTTCCCAAATCACCAGGGTGTTCGGGTCGTTCGAGGCGTAGCCGTACTCAAAGCCCAGCACCGCCTCTTCGGACAGGATGGAGTCGATGACGACGAACGGCGCCTGGTTGTCGGCCACGTTCTGCAGCGGGGTGTAGGTGCCCTCGTTCCACTTCTCGCGGTCCTGGTCGTGAATGACGGCATGGCGGTGTGTGAACGTGCCACGGCCGCAATCCTCACCCGACAGGCGCACCGGGAAGCCACTGGCCACCAGCGAAGCAAACGCCATGTGTTCGCCCATGCCCCAGTCCACCGGGATGTCGCCACGCCCCATGGCCGCGCGGTCGGCGTACACCTTCTTGACCAGCTGGTGCGGTGTGACGCTGTCGGGGATGGTCGTCAGGCGGTCGGACAGGCGCTTCCACTCGGCCATCGGAATGGCGGTGTCGCCCGCGTCGGTCCACTTCTTGCCCAGGAAGGGCGACCAGTCCACCGCGTACTTGCTCTTGAAGTTGGTCAGCACCGGGTCCACCGTGTGGCGGCCGGCGTCCAGCGCGGCGCGGTAGGCCTTGACCATGTCGTCGCCCAGCGTGTCGCCCAGGCCTTGCGCGGCCAGCTTGTCGGCGTACAGCTTGCGCGTGCCGGGGTGCGCGCTGATCTTCTTGTACATCAGCGGCTGGGTCAGGCTCGGGGTGTCCTGCTCGTTGTGGCCCAGCTTGCGGAAGCAGATGATGTCCACGACCACGTCCTTGCGGAAGGTCATGCGGTATTCCAGTGCGAGCTGCATGCACAGCACCACCGCTTCAGGATCGTCACCGTTGACGTGCAGCACCGGCGACTCGACGCCCTTGACGATGTCGGTGCAGTACAGGGTGGAGCGCAGGTCGCGCGGGTCGGAGGTGGTGAAACCGATCTGGTTGTTGATGATCAGGTGCACCGTTCCGCCCGTGGTGTAGCCACGCGTGGCGGCCAGCGCCAGGGTTTCCTGGTTCACGCCCTGGCCAGCGAAGGCGGCGTCACCGTGCACCAGCACCGGCAGCACCTGCTTGCCCAGCGCGTCGCCACGGCGGTCCATGCGGGCACGCACCGAACCTTCGACCACCGGGTTCACGATTTCCAAGTGCGAGGGGTTGAAGGCCAGCGACAGGTGGACCGGGCCGCCAGGGGTGGTCACGTCGGAGCTGAAACCCTGGTGGTACTTCACGTCACCGGCGGGCAGTTCTTCGGGCGCGGTGTGGTCGAACTCGGCGAACAGGTCCTTGGGCATTTTGCCCAGGGTGTTGACCAGCACGTTCAGGCGGCCGCGGTGGGCCATGCCGATCACGATTTCCTGCACGCCCTGGGCGCCGGCCTGCTGGATCACTTCGTCCATGGCGGCGATGAAGCTCTCACCACCTTCGAGCGAGAAGCGCTTCTGGCCCACGTACTTGGTGTGCAGGAAACGCTCCAGGCCTTCGGCTGCGGTCAGGCGGTCCAGGATCGCCTTCTTCTTCTCGGCGTTGAAAGACGGCTTGGCGCGGATCGACTCCAGCTTCTCTTGCCACCAGCGCTTTTGCGTCTGGTCGCTGATGAACATGTATTCGGCGCCGATGCTGCTGCAGTAGGTCTCGCGCAGAACGTTCAGCAGGTCACGCAGGCTCATGACCTCCTTGCCGAAGAAGGTGTTGCTGGTGTTGAACACGGTCTCGTAGTCGGCGTCGGAGAAGCCGTAGAACGAGGGGTCGAGTTCGGGAATGTTGTCGCGCTCGGTGCGCTTGAGGGGGTCCAGATCGGCCCAGCGGGCACCCACGTTGCGGTAGGCGGCGATCAGTTGCTGGACGGCGACACGCTTGCGGCCCAGGTCCGAATCGGCGCCTGCGGCCATGACCACCTTGGTCCCGCCTTGCTTGGCGCGCTCGGCAAACGCATTGATGACCGGCAGGTGGGGAACGTCGCGGGCATCGGAGCCGTCGACGGCAGGCACGTGCTGCAGGGCGTCAAAGTAGCTGCGCCAGTTGTCGGGCACGCTGCCCGGGTTGTCGAGGTAGTTCTCGTACATCTCTTCCACATACGGCGCGTTGCCGCCGAAGAGGTACGAATTGGACTGGTAGGCGACGTAGACGTTGCCCCCGTTCGATGGGGAATTGCTCATGGATCCGCTGACCTCCGCTTCCCTGAGGGAAACATTAGCTGGTTAAAGAAACCTCCCGCGACACGGCTGGACCGATTGGCGGATGCGACAGTGACTGTGGAAGGACCTGATGCGGGCGCGATTGTGCCATCAGCGGTCACACTGGGCGAGCAATAAATGCAAAACGCCCCGACTGCGGCACAGAACGCGAGGCTCTGTTGCATCGGGGCGATACGACAGGCTGGTGTCAGCCTGTCCAACGGATGGCGCTCAGGTCACGATGCGCGGCGACAGGCGCTCGGACGCCGGCACCGCACTGGGCTCGTCCATTTCGATGGCGATCTGGGTGCACACGGTGCGGCACAACGTCACCGCTTTTTCGCTCTGGACGCGGTAGATGACCTGGGTGCCTTCCTTGCGTTTGGCCAGCACCCCCGCGCGGTACAGCAGGTTCAGGTGCTGCGACAGGTTGGGCTGCGTGGTGTCGATTTCCTGCAACAGCTGCGACACGGACTTTTCCTTGTCGCACAAGGCGCTGAGGATGCGCAGGCGCATCGGGGTGGCCAGCACGCCAAACAGTTCGGCCGCCATTTCAAACACCCGAACTTTTTCGACGCTGGTTTCGGAATCGATCATTTGGTTCATGGCGGCTAGGTTTTTGTCAATATAAGCATGGATGATACGCAGAAAGCCTGACCATGCCCACGGGTTTTTCACGCGTGACCGACAGCGCCCACCCAAACAAATGGCCCCATGCGCCGGCAAGACGCATGGGGCCATTTGTGGCGTCGGCCGCTCAGGCCTGCAGATCCTTGATCTGCTGCAGCGCCGCCGGATCGTCCATGGTGGTCAGGTCGCCGGGGTCGCGGCCCTCGCACACGGCCTGGATGGCGCGGCGCAGCAGTTTGCCGCTGCGCGTCTTGGGCAGGACGTTGACGAAGCGGACCCGGGCGGGACGCGCCACGGCCCCCAGCTGTTCATCCACCAGCTTCATCACCTCGCCCTCCAGCTTCAGGCGCGACGCCTCGTCGGCGATCAGGCTAGCGTCTTTCACCACCGCAAACGCCATGGCAACCTGGCCCTTGAGCTGGTCGGCCACACCGACCACCGCCACCTCGGCAATGCGCGGGTGGCTGGAGATGCTTTCTTCGATCTCGCGCGTGCCCAGTCGGTGGCCGGCCACGTTGATCACGTCGTCGGTGCGGCCCAGGATGAAGTAGTAGCCGTCTTCGTCGCGGATGCCCCAGTCGAAGGTGCTGTAGACCACCTTGCCCGGCACGCTGGACCAGTAGGTCTTGACGAAGCGTGCGTCGTCGCCCCAGATGGTCTGCATGCAGCCCGGGGGCAGCGGGCCTTCGACCGCCACCACACCCTTCTGGTTGCCGCCTTGCAGTTCGGCACCGGTCTGGTCGTCCAGCAGCTTGACGTTGTAGCCGTACACCGCCTTGCCCGGCGAGCCGAACTTGCTGGGCGCCGGTTCCACGCCGTTGCAGATCGCCAGGATGGGCCAGCCGGTTTCGGTCTGCCAGTAGTTGTCGACGATGGGCTTGCCCAGTTCCGCCGAGATCCACTGCGCGGTCGGCTCGTCCAGCGGCTCACCCGCCAGGAACAGCGCCTTGAGCGACGACAGGTCGTACTTCTTGATGAACGACGGGTCGTATTTCTTGAGCACGCGCACCGCCGTGGGCGCGCTGAACATGACCGTGACCTTGTACTTCTCGACCAGGCTCCACCAGACGCCGGCATCCGGGCGAATGGGCAGGCCCTCGTACATGATGGTCGCCATGCCGCCGATCAGCGGGCCGTAGATGATGTAGCTGTGACCCACCACCCAGCCGATGTCGCTGGTGGAGAAGTAGGTCTCGCCCGGGTTGCCCATGTAGATGTGTTTCATGGACGCGGCCAGCGCCACGGTGTAGCCCCCGGTGTCGCGCTGCACACCCTTGGGCTTGCCGGTGGTGCCGCTGGTGTAGAGCGTGTAGCTGGGGTGGGTGGCGTCCACCCACTCACAGGGCACGACGGTGTCCATCACCTGGGCGCGGGCCAGGGCGTAGTCCACATCGCGCCCTTCGACAGCGGAAAAATCCGCCAGACCGCGGTTGACCATCACCACCTTGGCGGGCTTGTGCGACGAAAGCTTGATGGCCTCGTCCAGCAGCGGCTTGTATTCGACCACCTTGCCCCCGCGCGAACCGGCGTCGGCACTGACGATGGCCACCGGCGAGGCGTCTTCGATGCGGCTGGCCAACGCGTGGCTGGCAAAGCCGCCGAACACCACCGAGTGTATGGCGCCGATGCGCACGCAGGCCAGCATGGCAAAGGCCGCCTCGGGGATCATGGGCATGTAGATCAGAACGCGGTCGCCCTTCTTGACGCCCTGCGCCTGCAGGATGGCGGCCATGCGCTGCACCTCGGCGTGCAGCTCGCGGAAGCTGTAGGTCGTCTCGGTGTCGGTCTCGGTCGACACGAAGATCAGCGCATTCTGGTCGGCGCGGTCTTTCAGGTGGCGGTCCACCGCGTTGTGGCACAGGTTGGTCAAACCGCCTTCGAACCAGCGGGCAAACGGCGGGTTGTCGTAGTTGCAGACGCGGTCAAAAGGCTTGTGCCAGTCCACCAGCGCCGCCTGCTCGGACCAGAAGGCGTCGCGGTCTTCGATGGAGCGGCGGTGGAAGTCGGCGTAGCCCTGTGCGTTGCTCATGCAAATCTCCTGCGGGTGGTGGTACCTATGGGGAACGGACCGCCCCGGGCCACACGAAGACCGGATGCGCCGCTCACATCAAACTGAATTCATAATTATGAGAACCAGACTTGCGACAGCCTGACACTCGGCCACCCATGGCACGCGCAACGCGTCCCCGCCGGCGGCGCTGGCCGCGTCGCGTGGCCAGCGCCTGTTGGATTTATTTGATCAACGCCTGCACTTCACGGAACGCGGGGTGTTCGGCGCTGCGCAACCACTCGAAAGCCACCATTTCGGTGGTGATCAGCTCGGCACCGGCCCCTGCCAGGCGATCGAACGCGGCGTCCCGGTTGCGTTCGGTGCGCGAGCCGCAAGCATCGGTGACCACCCAGACCGCCACCTCCTGCTCGATCAGTTCCAGCGTGGTCTGCAGCAGGCACACATGCGCTTCGCAGCCGGCGATGACCACCGTGTTCCGCTCCGGCGCGGCCGGCGCGGCGGGCTTTTGCAGGTGGCGCGGCAGGCTGCGCGCGTTGCCCCCCGTCGGGCGCGCGGGCGGCCGCAGGCAGTCCAGCAGGCCGGCGCCCACGGCGCTGAAGTCCATCTTGGCCAGGGTCTTCTGGCAGTGCTCACGCACCGCAGCATCGTTCGGCCCCAGCTTGTCGGGGTTCTGCTCGGTTCCCCACACGGGCACCTGCAGCAGCCGCGCCATGCGCGCCAGCCGAACGGCGTTGGCCAGCACCTGGGTGCCTTCGTGAATGGCGGGCATCAGGCGGCTCTGGTAATCCACCAGCACCAGTTGGGAATCGCTTGCGTCCAGCAGCATGGCAATGTCTTTCAGGTCAACAAAGAAAGACGGGGATTGTGACAAACCAGGGGTCGCCAGTCCTTTAGGAACCGATTGCCGCACAGGCTCCGAACCTGCCGCTTGTCGGGAAATTTACGGTTTTTTCAACAAAATCAAAGCACTGCGTGGCATAGCTCACTTGACTTGCGACGATGCCGTCCGTTAAGGTCGGAGGATGAGAATCTGGATGTCAGCCCTGTTGCTGAGTTGCGCTGCCCTGGTCGCCCACGCGGCCCCCAACGACACCGGGCCTGAGGACATGGACACCCTGCTATTGGAAAAAGGCCTGATGTCGCGCCTGACCGGCCACCTGCAACAGGCCCGCGACAACATGGGTGAAAAGGCGTCGCAGCTGGTCGTCAACGCCATGGGCTTCCTCGGCGTTCCCTACAAATACGGCGGAAACAGCGTTGAATCGGGTGGATTTGACTGCAGCGGCTTCGTTCGCGCCGTTTACGAACAGTCCATTGGCAAGGTGCTCCCGCGCCGCGCCAGCGACCAGGCCGCCGCCACGCAGGCGATCGACCGCAACGAGCTCAAGCCGGGCGATCTGGTCTTCTTCAACACCATGAAGCGCGCCTTCAGCCACGTGGGCATCTACGTCGGCGAGGGCAAGTTCATCCACGCCCCACGTTCCGGTGCGTCGGTGCGCGTGGAAGACATGCGCCACGCGTACTGGCAAACGCGGTTCAATGGCGCCCGTCGCGTCGCGCCGCTGGCCGACGGAAACCCCGCCGCCATTCCTGTCCTGCCGGCCGCCGGCAACTGAACGCCGCCTCGCCGCCGGGCATCGCCTTCGTCAGGGCGGCCCCGCCGCAGGCGCACAGCGGGTCGGCGCGGACCCTTCGGGTGTCGGCCGTGTCGCGACAAGGGCGCTTGACGCTGTTCCTGCCGCTCAAGGTGCGCAGGCCTCTTTCGGGACCGCTGGCGGCTTCGACGCCCATGTTGTCGCCGACCACCGTGTAAAAGCGCATGAGGCTTGCCCACCCGCTGTGCGCCGTTGTTGAAGTTCCACGATCGCGCTCCGGCCCATGTTATCCATGCATGCGGCGATCTTCAAGCCGCCGTGCAACGCAGACCTGACTCAGCCTCACATCGCCATGAAGGCTCGAAGCCCCGCAGAGGCGGCGCGCCTGCCCTGATCACGTCGCAGCAACACAACAGTTCTTCAGGTCTGAAAAATGGCCACTCATTTGCGATTATTTCTCATTTAAATCAACCACTCTGGACGTCCATTCGAGCCAAACAGCGACGGCGAATTTGCCGGACTTAAACCGGAAATACCTTGGATTAGCAGAGGTTCATCGAAACATTTGTGCAAGCACCGCACAGCACGAAGATACATATTGCACATCAATCGCATTTGAAAAATCCAGCAGCAAGCCAACCCGCTCACGCCGCCCGACGCTGCGAAACCATCCTCACGGGAACGGGTCCTCGCACCGCCGCAGAAACGGCTCCAAAACCGTGGATTTTTCGTTATGCACTCACTAGCCTATGCAAACCAGGCGAGGCCACCCAAAACCAACAACCGATGACAACACACCCTACCCTGCCTGAGGCGGCATTGGCCGACATGGAAAACGAAGCCATCCGCGCGTGGCGCGAATTGTTTTCCGTCACCGCCCTACCGATCCGCGAAGCCGTGGCACACGTGGTCCGCGAAGGCGCCGAGCCCCTCACGGAAGACTTCTACAGCCGCATGCAAACCCACCCGCGCGCGGCCAACTTTCTGGACCAGGAGCGCGTGCAGCGCCGGCTGCGTGCCTCCCTGAGCCAATGGATGATCGACCTGTTCAGCACCCTGGAGGTCGAACAGATCCCGCCCGCGATCCGGCGCCAGATCGAGGTGGGCGCCGTGCATGCGCGCATCCGCCTGCCGATCGACCTGATCCCGTCGGGCATCCGGCTGCTCAAACGCGGCATCCGCCGCCGCATCGACTTCACGGCGCTCGATGCGGCGGACCGCCTGATCGCGCAGATCTACGTGTCGGACCTGCTGCACCTGGCCGACGGCCTGATGAACCAGGCCTACTTCCGAGACACGCACGAGGTGGTGCGCAACGACGAGGCCTACCGCCTGATGGGCCAGAAGCGCAGCGCCTCGTACGAGCGGGCACGCCAGCGCGCGGCGCTGTCCGAATGGGCCGAAGCGCTGCTGATCTCCGTCTGGACCCAGCCGCAGTCCGGCCTGGGTCCACGCCTGCGCGACTCCGAATTCGGCATCTGGATGCACCACAAGGGCGCCGTGATGTTCGAAGACACGGCGGACTTCCGGGACATCGTGGACGCGATCGACACCATGGACGACCAGTTGCTGCCGCGACTGCGCGATGCGCGCACCGACCGCGAACGCATCGACGCCAGCATCGGCACCATCAAACAGCTGCTGGACCTGATCCGCTACAAGCTCAACGACCTGTTCGACAGCAACCTGGGCAAGGACGATGGGCTGGACCAGGAAACCCAGCTGCCGGACCGGCGTTACCTGCCCGCCATCCTGGGGCGCGAGATGCGCACCCACCAGAGCAGCGGCCGGCCGTTCTGCCTGCTGCTCATCGAGGTGCATTTCCCAACCCTCAAGGACCAGCTGAGCAGCGGCACACGCAGCCGCCTGCTGCAAGCGGCGGTGGAGGCCGTGGCCGAATGCACGCGCACCACCGACCACCTGTTCCGCTACGACGAACACCGTCTGCTGCTGGTGGCGGTGGAATGCAGCCGCAGCAAAGCCGGAGACCTGGCCGCCAGCGTGGCCGAAAAACTGCGCAACGCCGTGAACACCGGCAACGTGCAAGGCCGCTGGACCCCGGTGAGCCCCAGCGTCTGCATCGGCATTGCCGAATACGACCGCCATCCCGACTACCAGTACTTCATCCAGCGGGCCGAAACGGCGCTGGCTGAGGCGTCCATGGCCCGGCGCAGCAAGATCGTGGGCGCCTGAGAAGGTGTGAACGAACGGCCGCCACCGCCCGCCGCGGCGGACCGGCCTACGGCAGCACGATGCAGAACCGGGCGCCCTGGCCCGGCACCGCGTGTGCGGTGATCTCGCCGCCGTGCCGCTGCACGATGCGCTGCACCGTGGCCAACCCGACCCCGATCCCCGGAAACTGGTCTTCGCGGTGCAGGCGCTGGAAGGGCTGGAACAGACGGTCGGCGTGCTGCATGTCAAAACCGGCGCCGTTGTCCGACACGCTGAAACCCCGCAGGCCATGGGCCTCGCAGGCGTGCACCCGGATGCTCGGCGACGCCGTGGCCCCGGTGTATTTCCAGGCGTTGTCGAGCAGGTTGGTCAGGGCCGATGACAGCATGCGCTCGTCGCCGTTCACCACCAGACCCTCCTCGATCTCGACCTGCAGCACCCGTCCGGTTTCCTCGGCCAGCTGGCCCAGGCGCTGCCGGGCCAGTGCCGAAATGTCCACGCGGTCGTGGCGCAATTCGCCCTGCGTGCTTTGCGACAGGGCCAGGATGCCTTCGATCAGCTCCCCCATTTTGGTCGCGGCCTGGTGGATGCGGTTCAGGTACGCCTTGGCCGGTGCCGGCAAGGTGTCCCCGAAGTCCTCCTGCAGCGCCTGGGAGTAACCACTCAACGCCCGCAGTGGCGCGCGCAGATCGTGCGAGACCGCGTAGGCAAAGGTCTCCAGCTCGCGGTTTGCCACGCTGAGCTCGGCCGTGCGCGCGGCCACGCGGGCTTCCAGCGTGGCGTTGATGTCGCGCAGCGTGGCCTCGGCCGACTTGAGCGGGTCGATATCCGTGTGCGTGCCCAGCATGCGCAGGGGTTTTCCATCGGCGCAGCGCTGCTCAATCTGCCCCAGCGACAGGATCCACTTCCACCGTCCTTCCCGCGTGCGCAGGCGGAACTCGACGTGGTAGCTGGGCAAGCGACCGGCCAGGTAGTCGTCCAGCGTGGTCAGCACGGGCGCACGGTCGTCCGGGTGCAGCCGTTCGCGCCAGCTGTCGAGCGACTCCCGGAACTCGGCGGGGTCGTAGCCGAGCATCGCGGCGTACTCCGGACTCACCGTGGCCTCGCCGGTCTGGAGATTCAGGTCGTACAAACCCTGACTGGCCGCGGCCAGGGCCAGGCGCAGCCGCTCCTCGCTGTCGTGCAGGGCCTGCTCGGTTTTCCGCCGGCCGGTGATGTCGAGGAAGGTCACCGCACATTGGCGTTCCCCCGCCCGGAAAGCAGACACCGAAAAATAGCACCCCAGCCGCTCGGAGCCCTGTTCGAACTGGCGCGGCTCGCCCGTCAGCGCCACGCGCCCGTAGGTGCCGATCCAGTCCGCCGCATCGGCTTCGATCCCCGGCACCACATGGGTCAGGCGCTGGCCGCACACAGTCACCAGATCCAGCCCGGTGACATCGGCAAACCCCTGGTTGGCCGCGAGGATCACCAGGTCCTGCGGTGCGCCCTGCCCGTCCAGCACCACCTCGAACAGCACAAAGCCGGTGTTCATGTTCTCGAACAGCGAGCGGTAGCGGGCCTCGGACTCCACCAGCAGCTGTTTGGCCGCCGTGCGTTCGGTGATGTCGCGCGAGATGCCAAAGGTCCCCTGAATGCCCCCCTGCGCATCGCGCAGCGGCCCCTTGGTGGCGAGAAACACCCGCTCGCCCAGCGCGGTGTCCAGCCGCTCCTCGTTGGTCTCCGTCTGGCCTGACACCAGCACGCGCTGGTCGATGCCCCGGATCAAGGTCGCCTGTTCGGCGGGAAAAACCGCCCCATCGTCCTGGCCCAGGAAGACCTCGGCCGAGTGCCCCATGTAGCGGGCCGCCGCGTCGTTGACGAGCAGGTAGCGGCCCTGCTCATCCTTGGCAAAGATCGCGTCGTTGGAACTCTTGACAATCGCCGTCAGCAGTTGCTGGGCGCGTTCCTTTTCCTCGACCTCAACACGCTCGCGCCGGTGGGCCGCACTCAATTTCGCCACCAGCCGCCGGACCAGCACATACAGCAGCAGCGTGGTGACCGCGACGAAGAACCAGCCTTTGAGCATGCTGGCCTGCACCAGCGCCCGCGGATCGAGAAACAGAAAGCCCATCACCCGGTCGGACAGCAAGATCCACAGACCGGCAAAGACGGCATACACCAGCGCCACACGCAAGGCGCCGCTCGTGATCCTTGAACGGGCGTTGGAAGGTTTCATGGGGCAACAGGTCGGCCGAGGCCAGGTGCGCATTGTGGCGAAAGCGGGAACCGGATCGCCGGAAATCGACCGGCAGCCGCCAAGACCATTCGACGAAAACGGTATTTGTGGGCAAATCACCCGCCGTCATCGGGAAGACACAGCGGCACGCCGCTCGCGCAGGCGGCGCACCGTGTGGAAGATGGGCTTCCCGCCGCTGGGCACCCGGGCTTGGGAGACCCGCGAGTGACCGTCGATGGCCAGGTGCACGGCGTCCCGGCCGGAGCCCGGGTTCCGGTGGGGTCTGGGTCTGTCCGCCGAAGCAGGCCCTGGGGTTGCCAGCGACGGGGAGCCTGCCAGCTTTGAGATCAGCCTGGCGCTGAAGTCAGTGAATCGCGCAGCACCAGTTCGCTGCGCAGTTCCACCTGCGCCGGTCCGGCGGGTTCGCTGTGGCGCACCGGACGCATCAAGGCCATCAGGCGGCGCGCCGCTTCCCCGGCCATCTGCTCAACGGGCTGGCGAATCGTCGTGAGAGCGGGCCAGAGCTTGCGCGCCATGTCGATGTCGTCGTAACCCGTGACCGACAGATCGGTCGGAAGGCTCATGCCGCGCTCATGGGCCACGGCCAGCACACCCGCGGCGATGTCGTCGCTGGACGCGATGATGGCGGTGGGCCGTGGCGTGAGCGCCAGCAACTGCTGCGCGCCCTGCCGGCCAGCGTCGAAACCGAAGCTGCCCTGGAACACCAGCGCCGGGTCCAGCGGCAGCCCGGCGCCTGTGATCGCGTCGGCGTAGCCGGCATAACGATGCTCAGCGTCACGCCAGCCCGCGTTGCCGCGGATGAAGCCGATGCGGCGATGGCCAAACTGCAAGATCAGGCGTGTCATCGCACACATGGCTTCCCGGTCATTGGCCACGACCGAAGGACCGTCATGCAACTCGGCGGCTGAGCTGATGGTGGCGAAAGGGACCTTCGCGGCCTGCAAGGCCTGCACCAGCCCTGCCCGATCACACAGCGGCGAGGTGATCAGGAAGCCGCCCACCTCGCGTCGGCGCACACGGCCGATCAGGCCCGAAAAGTCGTGCGCCTGGTCGGACTCCGACAGACGCACCAGTGCCAGGCCAAAGCCGGCGGCCTGAAGGATGTCGAAGGCACCCGACTGCAGGCTCATGCGGTACTCGTAACCCACACGCAGGATGGACGGTTCGCTCAGTCCCGAACTCAGCAGGCCCACCACCGGCGTGACGCCGCTGGACATGGCGCTGGCAAAGGCGTTGGGGACATACCCCAGGCGCTTGATCGCGTCCCGCACCGCCTGCCGGGTGGCCTCCGAAGCCTTGGGTTCGTCGCGAATCACCCGCGAGACCGTTTTGATGGACACACCGGCAGCGGCGGCCACCTCATGGATGGTGATCTTGGTCGGGCGCGACAGGTCTTTCGTCATGGTCTTCTGTCTGGTTGCAACAGTCGTGGGCAGGCATCGAGAACCCAGCGTCCCCGCATTGTAGTGGCCACTGTATGGCCGTCCAGGGACAAGCTTATCCCCGTGTGCATCAGACCCACTCGCCTGGCCGCACCGACGTGTCTTCACCTAGGGAAAACCATAGGACTTGTCCACTTCACGGCTGCATAGAATTGTCAGGGGACAACGTTGTGCCCTTTGTCGATGGAAGCCCACAAGAGGTGGCTGCGGTGATTTTTGGGCCGTCAGACACCGATGGCGCCGCATACCAGCAGCCCATTGGGGATGCCTTTCAAGCCGATTGACCGAAGAGGCCATCCTCGATGACGCGCAATTTTTGACCCTGGAGACAACAAGAACCAGTACGCAAACCGCTCGAAAACAAATTTCTGACGCGCACGAACGCGCGGGCGAAAGACACGAACAGGAGCGGCGTTGCAAACGCACATCGGGCTCCCCATTTTCTCAATGGCTCAATCCAATACAAGCAGAGGCTTTATGGAACACAAACAAAACCCATCATTTCCGGCGCTCAAGGTCAGCACGCTGATCATTGCATCCCTGTTCTCGCAAGTGGCCAGCGCGGGCCAGGCCGAGGACCTGAACGCCACCATCAAAGCGCTGACCGAGCGCATGGCGGCAATGGAACAGGAATTGAAGGCCAGCAAGGCCGCCCAACCGGAGTCAGCCACGAAAAAGGCAGACCAGGGCACCGCTGAACTTGATACGCGCGTGAACAAGCTGGAACAAAAGGTCGGCGCCATCAGCAACAGCACTGACGAAAAAGCCATCGGAAAAGTCAAGTTCAATTTCTGGGGCCGGTACATGATGAGCGCCTACGACGACATCAGCCCTCTGGCCAAAAACGCCAACGGCTACGCGTCCAACTCCGACTCGCAAGTCCGCTTCAAACTCAAAATGAACACCCAGTTGCAGGACAATGTCTGGGCCTTTTCCACGCTCGGCGCGGATATCACTTACAAACCGGACGACGCCTTCAACTACAACTCACCGGCGCCCAACTCGACCGCCAACCAGGCACTGCAACTCCAAAAAGTGGGGGTTCGAGTGAAAACGGGCAACTGGTACACCACGGTTGGCCGCCAGGGCGCCAACGAGTCGGATCCCCCGAACCGCCTGGGCACCGGCCTCTGGCTCGCATCGAGCACCGGCTTTGACGGCATCTCCACCTATTACAAGGATCCGGACAATGGCAACAACAAATTCTTCATCGGTGGATTCCAGCGCAGCTTTGGTGGCGCCAACCGCAATGTCCTGATTGCCAATGCCTCTTACGACGTGACCCCCCGCGTCAATCTGCTGGCCACCTATTTTGCGGACGGCAAATCTCACGCAGCCAATCCCGGCGTCACCAATGCCGGTCGTGCCCACATCAGCACCATTGGAACCGTTGCCAAGCTGGACAGCAACAACATGTGGAAACTCGTGGCCGAGGTTGGCCACAATGCACGCGCCGACGTGGCATTGGCCAGCGCAGGAAACAGCAGTTACTCCAACGGCAAGAGAACGGGCTGGGATGCGCTGATTCAGTACAACAATGCGGACATCAACAAGCCCGGCAGTTGGGCGGTCAGTGCCGACTACCGTAAATTCAACCCCGGATTCAGTCCGTATTCGGGTGCCGAATGGATCGGCGGTGCACTGCAGCCCACCAAGCTGGGTCTGCGCGGTTCCAACCCCGGCGGGGCTGGATCGAACGCCGACAACGTAAAGGGTGCCGGCTTGTATTTCGAATACGTTCCGTACAAGAACGTGATCGGGCAAATCAGCATGTACAGCTTTGCGCCGGTGGTTGCAGGTGCCACCGACGGAAAATACCGCCAATCGGTGCGGTTCTTTGTGGATTACATGTTCTAAACAGGGCGCGGCCCTTGCGTGAAATGGGTCCTGTCGGCCACTCCGGGCAGTATGGTCCTGGGTGAAGCCTGTGCAGGCCCATTTCACGGTCATCCAAGGGTAAAAACCGACATCATGAAAACAACTGTGTCCGATGATCTGACGTTGAGAGACAACGTTGCCCCAACTTCCCATCCGCCCATGAAAGAAACGGTTCTGGACAGCCTGCGCCGCCCCCCGTTCTCGCTGGACGAGGAAGGCATCGCCTGGGTGCAAGGCACGCTGGCATCGCTGGACACCAATCAAAAGCTGCGCCAACTCTTCAACGTGGCGTTGCATGGAGAGGACGCCGCGGACGTGGCGCGCGTGGTCGCACTCGGTGTGGGAGGGGTCACCCGTTTTGTGGGGCCCGACTTTGAGCGGTCCTGGGCCGTCGCGCAAGAACTGGTCGAGGGCAGCGCCATCCCCCTGCTGCTGAGCGGGGACATCGAGGGCGGCTCCATTGCCATGCCGTTTGGCAGCCGCTTGCCCAACCAGCTGGGCCTGGCGGCCACCGGATCGACGGCGCTGTCCGAGCAAGCCGCGGAGGTGCTCGCCGCCGAGGCGCACGCGCTGGGCTACAACTGGACCTTCACGCCCGTGGTGGACATCAATGCGGCGTTCCGCAGCGCCATCGTGGCCACGCGGTCCTATGGATCGGATGTGGACACGATCCTGGCCCATGCACTGGGCCATGTGCACGCCTTCCAACGCTCGGGCCTGGCCGCCACCGCCAAACATTGGCCCGGCGAAGGCTTTGACGACCGCGACCAGCATCTGGTCACCACCCTGAACCCGCTGGACCGCGCCGACTGGGAAGCCAGCTTTGGCCGGCTCTACCGCGAACTGATACAGGCTGGCGTCATGACCGTGATGTCGGCACACATTGCCTGGCCAGGCTACGCCCGCCAGCACGGCGTGGAGGGCCTGGAAGCCTGCCGCCCGGCCTCCGTCTCGCGCCTGCTCAACGAACAACTGCTGCGTGGCGAACTGGGCTTCAATGGCCTGATCGTCTCGGACGCCAGCGGCATGGCAGGGCTCAACGCCTGGGCCGACCGCGCCGAGACTGTGCCCGAGGTGATCGCCAATGGCTGTGACATGCTGCTGTTCCCCAGCCCTTTTGAAACCGACTTTCAGCACGTCCTGAACGCCCTGGCCGACGGACGCCTGAGCGCGAACCGCATCGAAGAAGCGTGCACCCGCGTGCTGGGCCTGAAAGCCGCACTGGGTCTGCATCGCAAGACCAAAGATCAATTGCTGCCACCGATGGAGGCGGCCCGAGCCGTGCTCCGAAGCCCCGAACACCTGGCGGTCGAGCGTGCCGCGGCGGGCGCGAGCATCACCCTGGTCAAGGATGTGCAGGGTCTGCTGCCCCTGGACATCAAGCGCCACCGCCGCATTGTGCTGGTGACGGACCCGCAGCGCGGTGGCTTTGCCTACCAGGCGCCCTTGCCGCTGCAGCTGCCGCAATGGTTGAGCGAGCGCGGCTTCGACGTTCGCGCCTACGATCCGGCCACACCGCCCACGCCCGAAGACACGGACCTGGTGCTCTATTTGCTGGCGCAAGAGTCGCTGCTGACCCAATCGCACATTTACCTGGACTGGAACCGCCTGCATGGCAGCCTGGGCACGGCGATGCAGCGCCACTGGCACCGACTGCCCAGCCTGCTGGTTTCCCTCGGACACCCCTATTACCTGTATGACGCGCCGCGCATGCCCTGTGTGATCAACGCCTACAGCGCCATCCTGCCGGTGCAGCAGGCCGTGCTGGAGCGGCTGCTCGGCGAGCAGCCATTCACCGGAACCAGTCCGGTGGATGTGAGCTGCGGCCTGCCCGATGCCCTGCATTAACCCGTTTTCAACCCCACCCACCCGAGGAACTGACATGACCCCCAAGCAAACCCTTCAACACATTGCCGCTGCCGCACTGGCCGCCACCACCCTCGGCGCCCAGGCCCAACAGATCGAGGTGCTGCACTGGTGGACCGCCCCCAGTGAATCCAAGGCGGTGAAGGTCTTCGCCGACGCCTACGCGGCCGGCGGCGGCAAGTGGCAGGACACCGCGATTGCCGGCGGCGTGGGTGCCGCCACGCAGGTGACCATGTCGCGCCTGGCCGCGGGCGACCCGCCCGGTGCCGTTCAGATGCCGCTGGGCCGCCGCTTGCGCGACGTGGCCGCCGAAGACCTGCTGGGCGACATCACCGATGTCGCCATCAAGGGCAAGTGGGCCGAGGTGCTGCCGCCTGCCGTGCTGCGCAGCGTGACGGTGGCCGGCAAGGTGGTGGCCGTGCCGGTGGCGATGCACGGCGTGAACTGGATGTGGTACAGCCCCAAGGTGCTCGAAGCCGCCAAGGTGACGCCGCCGAAGAACTGGGACGAGATGCTGGTCGCCGCCGAGAAGATCAAGGCCACGGGCGCCCTGCCCTTTGCCGTCTCCACCCAGGCCTGGCAGCTCAACTGGCTGTGGGGCAACATCCTGGCCGGCGTCGGCGGGCAAAAGACCTATGCGCAGTTCACCGACAGCGACCCCAAGGTGTTCACCACGCCGGCCGGTGTCCGGGCGTTCGAGATCCTGGCCAAGATCCGCGACTATGCCGACCCGGCCGCCGCCAACCGCGCCTGGAACGCCAACTCCACCCTGGTCATGAACCACAAGGCGGCCTTCCAGTTCATGGGCGACTGGGCCAAGGGCGAGTTCATCGGTGCCGGCAAGAAGCTGGGTGCCAAGGGCGATGTCGGCTGCATGCTGACCCCTGGCACGCAGGACTTCTACGTCATGATGGGCGATGTGATCGCGATCCCCAATGGCGTCAAGCCCGAGGTGCTGGCGCAGCAGAAGAAGCTGGCCGAGATCGTCATGAGCCGTGACAGTCAGCTCAAGTTCTCGCTGGCCAAGGGTTCCATCCCGTTCCGCACCGACATCAAGGCCGAAGGCTTTGACGAATGCGCAGCCCTGGCGATGAAGGTCATGGCCAAGCCCAGCGCCCAGGTGCCCGGCGCCGCCATGGCGATCCGCACCGAGGTGTCGGGCACGGTCACCGACGCGATCGCCAAGTACTGGAGCACGCCGAGCATGACGCCGCAGCAAGGCGCCGAGGCCGCCGCAGCCGCCATGAAGCGCGCGCTCTGATCACCCTGCACAGGCCCCTATCGTGAGCAAACTGTTACGGCGCTACGGCGCGGTCTGGCTGGCACTGAGCCCTTCGGTGCTGGCCGCGGCCGTGTGCTTTTATGGCTGCATCGGGTGGATGGTCTACATCTCATTCACCCGCTCCAAGCTGCTGCCCAAATACGAGTGGGCCGGCCTGCTGCAGTACGAGCGGCTGATGACCGAAGACCGCTGGCACGTGGCCATGGGCAACCTGCTGATCTTTGGTGGCTGCCTGATCGTCATCACGCTGCTGGTGGGCGGCCTGCTGGCCATCGCCATGGACCAGAAGATCCGCATCGAAGGCACGCTGCGCAGCATCTACATGTACCCGCTGGCGATGTCCTACGTGGTCACGGGCCTGGCCTGGCAGTGGTTGCTCAACCCCGACTTCGGCCTGCAGCAGGTGGTGCGCGACCTGGGCTTCACCAGCTTCACCTTCGACTGGCTGGCCGATCAGGACCGCGCCATCTACACCGTGGTCATCGCTGCGGTGTGGCACGGCGCGGGCCTGGTGATGGCCATCCTGCTGGCGGGGCTGCGCAACATCGATGGCGAAATCTGGCGTGCCGCCGAGATCGACGGCATTCCGGCCTGGCGCATGTACTGGCACGTCATCCTGCCCATGCTGGCGCCGGTGATCAGCACCTGCGTGGTGCTGCAATCCCTGGGCGCGCTGCGGGCCTATGACCTGGTCGTGGCCATCACCGGCGGCGGCCCCGGTTACGCCAGCGACCTGCCGGGCAAGTTCGTGGTGGACTACGCCGGCGAGCGCGCCAACCTGGGCCTGGCGGCCGCGGCTGCCGTGGAGATGCTGGTGCTGATGGCCCTGCTGCTGACGCCCTACCTGCTCTACAAACGAAAGGCCAAGGCATGAGTTCCCTCGCAACCAATGCACCGGCGCGTCGCCGCCGCCGCATCACACCGCGCCAGCGCGTCGCCCGCCTGGGGCTGTATGCCTTCCTGCTGGCGGGTGCTCTGTTCTTCGCCCTGCCGATCTACGTGATGCTGGTGACCTCGCTCAAGCCGATGGAGGAGATTCGCCAGGGCTCCATGCTGGCGCTGCCGGCCGCGCCCAGCCTGGCGGCCTGGGTCGAGGCCTGGAGCGGCGCCTGCACCGGTCTGCAGTGCCAGGGCATCGCGCCGGGCTTCTGGAGTTCGGTGGCGATCCTGGTGCCCAGCGTGGTGCTGTCGATCCTGGTGGGCGCGGTCAACGGCTATGCGCTGGCGCAATGGCGCTTTCCGGGCGCCGACAAGCTGTTTGCGCTCATCACCGTCGGCGTCTTCATCCCGATCCAGGTGGTCATGCTGCCGATGGTGAAGATCTTCGCCTTCGTCGGCCTGCAGGGCTCGCTGCTGGCCATCGTCACGGTGCACGTGGTGTTCAGCCTGCCGTTCATGGCGCTGTTCTTCCGCAACTTCTACGCTGGCATCCCGGGCGACCTGCTGCGCGCTGCCATTGTGGACGGCGGGGGCTTCTGGAACATCTTCGTGCGCATCATGCTGCCGCTGTCCACCAACGTGCTGCTGGTGGCCCTGGTGTTGCAGGTCACCGGCATCTGGAACGACTTCCTGCTCGGGCTGATCTTCGCCGGGCGCGAGTGGCGGCCCATGACCGTGCTGCTCAACAACATCGTCAACGTCAGCGAGGGCGAGATTCGCTACAACGTGAACATGGCCGCGACCATGCTCACCGCGATTCCGCCCCTGTGTGTGTACTTTCTGTCAGGCAAATATTTTGTGCGCGGCGTCACGGCCGGTGCCACCAAGGGTTAAGGAACAAGCGATGCACGCCGTCACACTGAAACACATCGACAAGAGCTTTGGCCCTGTCCACATCCTCAAGAAGCTTTCGCTGGACATCGAGGCCGGCGAGTTCATCGTCTTGCTGGGCTCCTCGGGCTGCGGCAAGTCGACCCTGCTGTCCATCATCGCCGGCCTGGACGACCCGACCGACGGCAGCGTGGTCTTTGGCGAACGCGATGTCACCGACCTGCCGCCCAAGGACCGCGACATCGCCATGGTGTTCCAGAGCTATGCGCTCTACCCCACCATGACGGTGCGCAACAACATGGCCTTTGGCCTGCGCATGGCCAAGGTGCCAGACGCCGACATTGCCGAGCGACTGAGCTGGGCCGCCGCCATGCTGCACCTCACCGACTACCTGGACCGCAAACCGGCCCAGCTCTCGGGCGGGCAGCGCCAGCGCGTGGCCATTGGCCGGGCGATTGTGCGCAAGGCCAAGGTCTATCTGTTTGACGAGCCGCTGTCCAACCTGGACGCCAAGCTGCGCGCCGAGATGCGGCTGGAGATCAAGCGCCTGCACCAGCAACTGGGCGCCACCATGATCTACGTCACCCACGACCAGATCGAAGCCATGACCATGGCCACGCGCGTGGCCCTGATGCGCGAGGGCCGGGTCGAGCAGTACGCCACACCGGCCGAGATCTACAACCGACCGGCCAGCCGCTACGTGGCGGAGTTTGTCGGCTCGCCGCAAATCAACGTGTTTGAAGGCCAGCTGGCGGACCAGCAGGGATCGGCGGTGTTGCAGGTTCCCGGCGGGGCGGCGCTGACCGTACCGCCAGCGCGCCTGGGCGGCCCGGTGGGCGCCGCGCGCACGGTGCATGTGGGACTGCGCCCCGAGCATCTGGCCTTGGGCGAGAACGAGGCCCTGTCGCTGCTGCTGTCGCAAGCCGAAGTGGAGGTGATCGAGTTCACCGGCGCCGACGCGATGGTGTGGGTGAATGCCGGGCCCGGCGCCGCCCAAGCGCGCCTGTGCGTGCGCGTGCCGGCGGCCACGGCCCCGGAGCTGGGCGCACGTGTCAACGTGCGGGCCGATCCGATGGGGCTGTCGCTGTTCGACCGCGAGACGGGTCAGCGGCTTTGAAGATCTGAAGGCCCCTCGATGCCCTGAGCCCTTGGCCAGCGGTCCAACCCGTCACGGACGGTTGACACCCCATTGGCCTGGGCTCCCCCGGTTCAAGAAAACAAAAGCCCCGGACGGTTTCCCGTCCGGGGCTTTTTTTTCTGAGCGAACGCTGAAGCCGTTTACTTCTTCGCAGGCGGCAGGTCGGTACACGACCCGTGCGCCACCTCCGCCGCCATGCCGATGCTCTCGCCCAGCGTGGGGTGCGGGTGGATGGTCTTGCCGATGTCCACCGCGTCGGCGCCCATCTCGATCGCCAGCGCGATCTCGCCGATCATGTCGCCCGCGTGGGTGCCCACCATGCCGCCGCCCAGAATCTTGCCGTGGCCATGGGCCTCGGGCGAATCGTCGAACAGCAGCTTGGTGAAGCCTTCGTCGCGGCCGTTGGCGATGGCGCGGCCCGAAGCCGTCCAGGGGAACAGGCCCTTCTTGACCTTGATGCCCTGGGCCTTGGCCTGGTCCTCGGTCAGGCCCACCCAGGCCACCTCGGGGTCGGTGTAGGCCACGCTGGGGATCACGCGGGCGTTGAAGGCGGCCGCGGCCAGTTCCTTGTTGCCCTGCAGTTCACCGGCAATCACCTCGGCCGCCACATGCGCTTCGTGCACCGCCTTGTGCGCCAGCATGGGCTGGCCCACGATGTCGCCGATGGCGAAGATGTGCGGCACGTTGGTGCGCATCTGGATGTCGACGTTGATGAAGCCGCGGTCGGTCACGGCCACGCCGGCCTTGTCGGCGGCGATCTTCTTGCCGTTGGGCGTGCGGCCCACGGCCTGCAGCACCAGGTCGTAGA
>NZ_JASJOY010000178.1:0-10684 GCF_031426985.1 Hydrogenophaga sp. | reverse complement strand
GTGCTCGACCGCTTGTGCGGCTGGGCAGGTGTCACACAAGCCTTAACGGTTGCTGCCGTTCGAGTTTTCAACGTGAATGCCCTTGGCGTGCCGGATTGCGATCACTCCTATTCATGCATCGTGGTAATGCGCAGAGACAGGTTTCAGGCGCGCAGTTGACATTGCTAGAGAGTTGACAACAGCGTGCAGAGATCTGCAAGCTCGACGAGCAAGACTGCAGCAGCATCAAGCATGGTGCGATCAATCACCTGGGCGTGTCGCCAGCGTTGATGGCTTACCGCGAGCACAAGGCCATGCTGGGCAAGACTTAGGCCGGCGAGAAGTTCCCGGCGGTTGTGATGATGGGGGCTGGCTGGATGGTGGTCCCCGACATCAAACCAGGCAAGTGATGGTGAGTGGCTGACCCGCCCTGGGTCAGCCACTCAGTCGGGATCGCTGTTTGCAGGTGATCCCGTCCTTTTTGTCAGTTGGCGCAACAGCGCTGTGGCCAACCAGCCATCACTTTGATCCACCCGAAGCCTTGGCCACGTAGGCCGCCAGGGCGGCAATTTGCGCATCACTGAGTTTGCCGTTGTAGGACGGCATCTGCCCAATGCCGTTGCGCAGCGCGGTGGCCACGCGCTTGGCATCGGGCTTGAGCTCGTCCAGGCTGGGGCCCACGGCGCCTTCGGCTCCCGCGTCCTTGAGCGCATGGCACAGGGCGCAGGCAGGCACCGCGCCTTGGCCGAACAACACCTTGCCTTGTTGAAGTTGCGCGGCATCGTCGGCGGCGTGCACGGGCAGCACTGTGAATGCCAACGACCACAGGGCAGCGACCAACGCGTGTTTTTGGATTGTGCGCTTCATGCCACGCTCACTTTCACGGCGTGGTCGGCCCAGCTGGTGTTGTTGTAGCCGCCCGCGTTTTCCATGCGTTGTTCGGGCTGCACGTTGCCTGCGGTGTCGGTGGCTCGGCTCGCCAGGGTGAACTGGCCCGCCGGCAGGCGCGCCGCAAAAACAAACTGCCGCCACGCAAAGCGGCCGAGGTCGGGCCCCACCATGCGCGCGAGCTGCCAGGTTTTTCCGCCGTCCAGAGAAACCTCGACCTTGGCCACCGCGTTCATGCCGCCAAACGCCACGCCATGGATCTGTGTGTCACCCGCTTTAAGCGGGGCGCCGTCCGTGCCGGGACCGTTGATCCACGACTTCACCGTCATTTCCTGCACCGATGGCTGCGACGGGTCGCCCTTCGCGCCGGGCGGTGAAATGCGGTAGCCGTGCGACATGATGCGTGCGTCGGTCTCCTGAGCGGTGAAGGCCAGGCGTTTGACGTACTTGATGTTGTTCACGCCCGTGTAACCCGGCACGATCAAGCGCAGTGGGCCGCCGTGGGCCAGCGAAATCGGCACACCGTTCATTTCCCAGGCCAGCAGGGCATCGGCGAGTGCGGCAGCAGGCACCGAGCGTTCCACGATCACGCTCTTGGGGTCCAGTCCATCGGGGAGTTTTTCGCCGCCTGTGCCGGTGAGGTAGGCCATGCCGGCCTCCACGCCGCCCAGGGCATCCACCACCCAGCGCACCGGCACACCGCTCCACACCACACAGCCTGCTGCGCCCACTTGCCAAGGCGTTCCACTGGGCTTGTTGGGGAAGTAGCCGCGTCCGTTGCCAGAGCATTGCAACACCATCGCCGTGGTCTCGATGCCTATGCGCTTGAGGTCGCCCAGCGTGAGTTTGCGCGGGTTCTTCACCCCCTCGATGTTGATCTCCCAGGCATCGCGGTTGCCCAGGATCGAGGCGTCGGGCGCGGGCAGGTTGTTGCGGATGTAGAGCTGCTCGGACGGCGTGATTACGCTGGTGCCGAACACACTGCGCTTGGTCTCAATGGTGGTGCTGCTGTGCACGATCAGGCTGGCCGGGTCCTTCCAGCCCACGTACGCTGGCAGAGGCTTGGCAGCACCGGCCAAGGCGACGGGCGCGGTCTCACCAGCAGCGGCTGCGGTGCGGCCAAAGCTGGCCAGACCAACGGCAGCCAAAGCAGCGCCGCTGCCGGCCAGCAGGTGGCGCCGGGGGAGCGAGGTGGGTTGTTGGTTCATTTCTGGGGTCTCCGGTGGTTGGGCGTCGTGCGCCGGTTGGGGTGAAAGGGGTGAGCGGTTGATTCGTTGACAGGGACGCGGTGCCTCAGCCTGGCCCGGACACGGGAGGTGCCTGCAGTGCCGTCTGCGCGACCGCCAGTGCCTTCTTTTTCTGGGCCACCAGCAACAAGGGCTTGCCCTCGCGCGAGCGGATCACCTTCCAGTGCACGTTGCTCCACCAGCCGCTGGCCTCGCGCAGGTCCACAGACTGGTCAAAGGCATACACCGTCACCATGCCGCCCTTCTCGAAGAACGTGGTGAGGTGGTAAGCGAGGTGACCTTCGATATCGCATGGCCGCATGAGTTGGGGAAACCCGGGCACCACGTTGGCGTCCCGCATGCCCAGGTGCATGAGCAACTGGCGCTGCTCCATGAAACTGCCCCGCAAGCTGCGCTCGTGGTATTCGTGGTCGATCGCGTCGCGCACCATCGCTGGCGGTCGCACGGCGAGCACCCCGCCGCTGGTGCCACCGGCCAGCAAAAGCGCAGCCAGAAAACGCTGCAAGCCGCGTCGCGCCAGCAGCGGCTGCGGCTTTCGGTACAGGTGTGCCGGTGCGTCGCTGGCCTCGAAGGCGATCGCCAACTCGGCGCGCGCGCGCAAATCGAATTCGCTGTCGGGCAGGAAAGGCGCGTCGGTATCGGGGCTCATGTCTTGGTCCTGCGAAACGGGGTAACGTTGACATCGGCCTTGGGTGTCGCAGGTACCCCCATGGCCAGCTTCAAAGCGTCGCGCGCACGGGCTAGGCGCGACAACACCGTGCCGGGCGCGATCTCCAGCGCCTCGGCCATCTGGGCGGTGGGCATGTCGTCGAAATAAAACAGCACCAGCACCTCGCGGTGGATGGGCGCCAGGCGCGCGAGCGCCTTGACGACATCGAGTTTGTCGTCCAGCCCCGCGTCGGGCGCCGCTTGCTCGGGCTGCTCTTCATCGTCCAGCGACTGCATGCTGGGTGCGGCCTGGCGAAAGGCGGCGCGGCGCATGATCTGAAAGAGCCAAGCCCGTGCCAGCGCAGCGTCGCGCAGTTGCTCCCGGTGCTTCCAGGCGTTGGCAAAACAGTCTTGCACCACGTCTTCGGCAATGGCGCGCGAACCAGTGAGCGCCCACGCACTGCGCAGCAAAAAACGGTAGTGCTCACGCACCCATTGGTTATAGCGGGACTCGGCAGACTGGAACAGCATGGTGATCAAGAGCGCTGCATGGCTTGGTTCATTCCGTGGCGCTCATTGGTACTTTCCCTAGGGCTGTCGATCAAGGCCCCCGCGTCCCACCCAGCGACGGAAATTCCGCTTCCGCACCTTTGGCTGTGCGCTGCTGCAGGGTGTGCAGTCGGCGTTGCATGCTCTGGATCTCCACCGTCTGCCCGGCAATGATTTCCTCGGCCAACTGCCGGGTGACAGGATCGCGCCCATGCTGCAACACCAGCCGCGCCATGTCCACAGCGCCGGCGTGGTGCGGAATCATCATCGCCAGAAAGTCCTGGTCGGCCTGGCCTGCGTAGCCCGGGCTGTGCATGGCCTGCATCATGCGGGCCATCGATTCGTCCATATCCCGCTGGAATGCGCTGGTGTGCGCGGCGCTGGCGCCGTGGCTGGTGTGCGCGCCGCTCATGCCGTCTGGCCCTTCTCGCCCACACGCACGTAGACGAGGTTGATGCTCTTTTTGTTGCGCAGCGCGCCAGAGGGCAGCGTCAGATTGCCCAGGGGGATCTGCGCAATGAAGGTCGGGCGCAGCGGGTCGCTCACATCAAATGCACTGCACACGGTCTGGCCCGCGTTGGGCGTGCCGGGCAGCTCGTCCTGTTCGTGGGCCACATACAGCAGCGTGTTCTCGGGGTTGGTCCACAACCCGTGCGACTCGCGGCCACGGCTGGAGAAGGTGCCCACCACCTTGCGCTGTCCGCCCGGAGCGCTGCGGTCGATGATGGCGATCGGGCTCGACGCCACGCCGCCGGGGCCACCATCGTCGATGCGCGCCAGGCTGGCATAGACCACGCTGCCGCGCGCATTGCGCACGAACTCAACGTGGTTGGGCCGAGCGCCCATGCCGAGTGGCACGGTGTCGATCAGGTCGAAGCCACCCTGCGTCGAGCGGCAAGACACCGCATCAGCCAGCTTGTGCGAGAACCACACCTCGGCACCGTCGGGTGTGGTCTTCATGAAGGGCGTGAAGCCGGGTTTGTCCTGTGCGCTGATGTCCAGCGTGGTCAGCCGCTGCGGTTGGCTGTGGCCATCCGCGCCGGGGTTGACGCGGAACACGTCGATCTTCGACACCTTCTGGCTGGCCACAAAGGCCAACGTACCCTCACGGTTGAACCACACCTGCGCCGGGCCGCTCAGTGTGGGCAGGTATTGGCGAACCGCGCTGGAGCCCGGGCTGTCGGCCCCCTTGAGCTGGCGAACGGCACGATCGACGCCGACGATGGCAATACGGTCTTCACCGCGCAGCGTGACCCACAGCTCGCGGCCGTTGCGCGTGAAAGTGGGCTCGTGCGGTTCGCGGCCCAGCAGCAGGCCACTACTCAGGCGCTCGGGGTTGGTGGTGGGCCCAGACGCAGGGTTGGGTGTGTTGCCGATCACGCGGCGCTGCTCGGCGTCGATCAGATAAATGTTGCTGGAGCCGCGCCCGCTGGTGGCCAGCAGCCGGCCGTCGGGCGACGGCACCGCGCCGTGGGCGTCGATGCAGCCGTGGTACAGCGGCTTGTGGATCATCGCCGCGTGTGTCGGCGCCACGCCGGCGGTGACGTAGCGAAATGGAGGCCGCGGGTCTTCGTCGAAGCTGGTCAGGTTGATCGTGCTCTCGACGGTGTTCGTCTTCGGATCGATGACGACCAGCGTGTTGGAGTCTTCATTGGTGATGAAGACGCGGTCGCGCGGGTCGATGCCGGTGGCTGCGGCTCCCGCTGAAGCGCCGGACGGGGCCTGGGCATGTGCTGCGGGCAGCGCGCTGGCTGCCGCGGCGGCCAGGGTGTACTTGAGAATGTCGCGGCGTTGGGTGGTCATGTGTGCTTTCTGAGTTGGTGTGGAGAGTGATCGCTTGGGTCGTGGGCCGGGAGCCGCCGATGAACCACTGCCCAGCGCTTGCTTCAGGTCAAGAGCGCGGCTCGGGCCGTTTCATTCCCTGGGCATGCCGACAGCGCGTCGCGCCGACGCCGCCCTGGCCTTCAGCGCGGGGTGCCAAGTTGCCGATAGACCTCGGCCGACACCTGCGCCAGCACGCTGCGGTCGGCGTCGGACGACAGGGCGTAGCCGAAGGGACCGTCGACCCAGTAGAAGACATTGACCACACCTTCGCGTGCGAAGCGGAAGGCCGTGTCTGTGTTCTTCACGCTGGCCTGCAGTGCCTTGTCCGGCCCCGCGGCACTGCCCACGTCGGCGACATCGTTGGATACGTACAGCGTCAGTTTGCTGCCGAGCTCGTTGCGGTACATGAACTGCGCCACCGGCCCCTGGCCGCCCGGCAACAGGCGCCCGCCTTCCAGCGTATAGCCCTGGGCCTGCAGGTACGGCGGCTTCATCGGCGCGCCCATGCGCTTGGACAGCCAGGCCACGAGCTGGTCTTCGTGCGCCGCGTCCACCTCGACCGGGCGGCGCGGGTCGGGACTGTATACCGCGTGAGCCACCGCCGCGCGCTGCGCGAAGCCGCCCGCTGACGCCAGCGTCAGGCCGCGCTCGGCGGGTGCCGCGGCGGCCATGCGGCCGGCATCGTCGCCCCCCGCGGGCAGGCCGCCCCGCAAGCCCCAGCCTGTGGCGCCGCTGATGACGGCGATGGCGATCCCAGCGGCCAGGCGCTGGAGGTACCAAGGCGTCTGCGGCACGGCGCGCGGGCGCGCCGATTTCAGCAGGCGCTGCGGCGGCTGTTCATCCAGCACGGGATCGAACAAGGCGTGCAGTTCGCGCTTATGCGCCCGGTAGGCCTCCAAGCGCTGCGCGTCTTCAGGGCGTGCGGCCAGATAAGCGGCGATCTCGACCTGGCGCTCAGCGGGCAGGCGGCCATCAACGAACGCATGCAGGTCGGCCTCGGTGACCGGGGGAATGGACGGTGGCGGACGGTCGGTATTCATGGGTTGCTTCGCAATACATTCATTTGACGACTTTCAGCCGCACCGGTTCTGCGCGGCCTTCCATCAGGCCGCGCAGGCGCTCACGGCCTCGCGACAGGCGCGACATCACGGTGCCGATGGGGATACCCAGGGCCTGCGCCACATCGGCATAGGCCATGTCTTCCAGCGTCACCAGAAGAAGCACTTCCTTCTGCTCGACGGGCAGCAAGTCCAGTGCAGCCTGCAGATCCAGTACAGCCAGCCTGTCGGTTTGTGTCGGCGCCACCGGCACTTCGGGCGTGTCGTCGTCCATGGTCACGGTGTGCAGCCTGGGACGGCGCACGCCATCGACGTGCAGGTTGTGCATGATGCTGAAGAGCCAGGCGCGCATGTCGGCCACGCCGCCCCACAGGTTCGACTTGGCCCAGGCCCGCTCCAGCGTGTCCTGCACCAAATCGTCGGCGTCGTCACGGTTGTTCACCAGTGCGCGCGAATAGCGGCGCAGGCGCGGCACCCAGCTCAGCAGGCTTGCGTCGTCTTGCATCGGGGGGTCGTGGCCTGAGGGTCTGGACGGAAGTCGACAGCAAATGTCATTCCTTGATGATGTGCCAGACGTCTTTGAAGTTGTCGCCGGCGCGGTCGCCGGGCTTCTGGTCGGCCTGGTAGGTGTACACCGGCTTGCCCTTGTAGGCCCACTGGCGCGCACCGTCGTCGCGCATGACGATCGTGTATGCACCGGCGGGTTGGTCGCTGGCGGCGGCCATCGCGGGCGGCCACAGCGCGGCGCAGCCGCCGTTGCAGGTGCTCTTGCCGCTGCCTGCCACGTCCTTGTCGAAGGTGTAGAGCGTCATGCCCTTGGCGTCGACCAGCGCGCCGTTGGCGAGCTTGGCCGGCGCGTCGGCAGCCATAGCGCCGGTGAGTGGTGCCGCGAAGGAAGCCGCTGTGATCAGCAGCGCGGCCAGAGTCGAAAGGTGCTTCATGGGGTTGTCCTTTAGGGTCTGGTGGAGAGTAGCCACGCTGCGTGCCGTTCAGTAAGCCGCAGCCACCGCCAGCTTGGGGTCGATCTGCCAGGTTTCACTGACGATCTTGCCTTCACGGAACGTCAGCACGTAGCGCACCTTGATGGGCATCTTGCCTTCGAAGACGACGTTGGCCGAGACGGTGGCGCCCTTGGGGTTGGCCGATTCTTCAATCTGGCCGACTGTGAGCTTCAGTGGGCCGACGGCCTTGCCGAACTTCTCCCAGGTGCCGCGAATGGCATCGGTGGTGGCATAGGTGCCGTCGAGTGGGCCGCCTACCCAGTTCAGCTGGGCCTGGTCGGCATAGGCACGCATGACGATCTGGGTGTCGCCCGAGGCGATGGCCTGGAAGTGCGTGCGGGCGTCGTCGCTGGGGGCGGCGAAGGCGCTGCCGGAGGCGAGCGTCAGGGCGGTGGCGGCGAAAGCGAAAGTCTTGAACATTGTGGGCTCCGATGAAGGGTTGGTGTGAAGTGAAGGGGGGTGAGTGCTGGACGAAGGGTCCGATAGGTCCCGACAAAAGAGCAGACGGCGTCGGCATGCGGTCTATTCCAGAGCGTGCAAAGAAATTTAGGGTCAGGGCCCTGGGCCGTGAATTCGAGGCTTCAGCCCAGCAGGGCCGGCACCCAGCGGTTGATGAGCGCGCCTCCGACGATGAGCCAGCCGAACAAGATCAACGCCAGCAGCAGCGGCTTGGCCCCGGCCTTGCGAATGGCGCCGATGTGCGTGGCCAGGCCGAGCGCAGCCATCGCCATCGCCAGCAGCGCGGTGTCAATCTCGATCGTCACTGCCACCACCGACGCCGGCAGCCATTGCAGCGAATTGAGCAACACAACCGCGACGAAGCCGAAGGCGAACCAGGGCACAGCGAGTTGACCCTTGGCGTGAGCATGCTCTGCCTCCACCAGGGCTTGCAGGGTGCTGTCGCGCGCCAGCCAAGCCGACAGCATCACCAGGAACGGCGCCAGCATCATTACTCGAACCATCTTCGCGATGACGGCCGAGTTGGCTGCGTCCGGGCCCACCGAACGTGCTGCGGCCACCACCTGGGCCACCTCGTGGATGGTCGATCCGACGTAGATGCCGAACCCGTTGGCGCCGCCGGGGATCAGCGCCCAGTGCCGGTTCAGCTCGAACAGCGCCGGGTACAGGAAGATCGCCAGCGTGCCGAACACCACCACCGTGGCCACCGCCACCGTGACCTGCTCGGCGCGCGCCTTGACCACCGGCTCGGCGGCCATCACCGCAGCAGCGCCGCAGATGGCACTGCCAGCGCCGATCAGCATCGCCGTCTTGCGCTCCAGGCCCAGCCAGCGCGTGCCGATGAGGCAGGCCAGTGCGAAGGTCGAGCCCAATATCATTGTGTCGATGGCGACACCAGCTATGCCAACATGGTCAATGTCCTGCACGGTGAGCCGCAGGCCGTACAGCACCACGCCCAGGCGAAGCAGGTTCTGCTTGGAGAAGTTGACGCCGGCGCCGCTGGCTACCGCCCAGCGCGGGGCCCACGGGTAAACCGTGTTGCCCACGATCATGCCCAGCACGATGGCCAGCGTCAGCGCACTGAAGCCATGGTCCTGCAGCCAGGCGATGCGGCCCAGCGCGATACCGGTGGCAGCCAAGGCGCCGCTCAGGGCCAGGCCGGGGAGCATGCGTGCGAAAGCCGATGCAGAGGCCGATGTGCGTGGCTCAGGAAGTACGTTGATGGTCATGCTGCTTGCCTCCGGTTGAAGTTCATGAGGACGAAGCTTCCGGCTTCATAGATGACCCGTCAAACGGGTTGTATCGCTAAGATGTACCCATCTGATCGCTTTGCAAACAAATCCGCCATGAATACCCTTCGCCTCACGCTGCGACAGCTGCAGATCTTCGTGGCGGTTGCGCGCAGCGGCACTACCACGGCAGCCAGCGCCGAGATCGCGCTGTCGCAGTCGGCCACCAGCTCGGCCGTGAATGAACTTGAGCGGCTGCTGTCGCTGCGCCTGTTCGACCGCGCGGGCAAGCGCCTGCTGCTCAACGACAACGGCCGTGCGTTACTGCCGCGGGCCCTGGCGCTGCTGGACGGTGCCGCCGGCATCGAGTTGATGTCCCGCGATGGCAGCGCCCAGGCGCAGTCGCTGCGCATCGGCGCCAGCACCACCATCGGCAACTATGTGCTGCCCAGGCTGCTGGCCCGTTTTGTCGCAGCGCAACCGGGCCATGCCAGTGCCTGGCGCTCAAAGGTCGTGATCGGAAACACGGCGGCCATCTGTGACGCGGTCGCTGCGTTTGAACTGGACGTGGGCCTGATCGAAGGGCCTTGCCACCAAGCGGCGCTGGCCGTCACGCCATGGCACCAGGACGAGATGGTGGTCGTTACATCGCCCGACAGCGCGTGGGCACGAATGAGCCTGGCCGGCGAGCGGGTGCCAATGCGGACACTGCGTGAAGGGGTCTGGCTGGTGCGTGAGTTGGGCTCGGGAACGCGCGAGGCCACCGACCAAAGTCTGCTGCCCCACTTGCGCTCCTACCGTCGAAGCATCGAGCTGGGAAGTTCGGAGGCGATCAAACATGCGGCCGAGGCGGGTATGGGGGTGGCCTGCCTTTCGTCGTGGGTCGTGAGCGACGCTTTGGAGGCCGGCCGCCTGTGCCGCATCGCCACGACCTTGCCGCGGCAGCTCCGACAATCTCACCTGGTCGTGCATCGCGACAAACAGCCCACCGCTTCGCTGCTGGCATTTGTCGACCAGGTATCTGGCGCCGAGAAAACGGCGCCATGAAATGTGACTCCATCGAGGTCAGGCCTGAGCAGCTCGCCAGTCGGCGCTCAAAGCTTATCCACGCACCTTCAACGAGATTCACGGCAGGCTCACCTGCACAAATGCCGGATGCGGATGGCGAGGTCAAGACTGCCGCATATCCACATACCGCACGCGATGTCTTGGGCATTGCGATCCAACGGCCACCCCTTGTCTCCTTCTTTATTTGCGGCGAGAGCAATGATCAGAATGTTGCAACAGCATCAGGTCAAAGTGAACTATTGCCCGTCTATCACGCACTTTGAGGAGCACTGGGAACCCGGGTGGCGGGTATTGCGCTACGGACACTGAAGGACCAAAAGAAGTGATTCGCCCTCCCTGCTGGCGCTTGAAGAAGGCCTGCCCAGGGTCCAGAACACCGTTTCGTCCGTGACGCAAAGGGCCATTCCAGAACTTTGCACTTCGCTACAGTGCCGAACGACCGGTACAGGTAATCGATCGGTCGCTTGAGATCCTGACCGGTGAGCGACCGCTTGCGGTGGCGCCCATGGACTCTGCCGTCGAACCTAAGTGGCAGCAATCAGTCTGCGGAAGTCTAGCCTCCGGGAGAGCCATTTGCTTCCCATCAAGTAGGGAGCGGTGGTTCTGCAAAAAAAGCAGGAAACTGTTAGTCAAGATTGATGGGGGAACTTTACCTGACTAACTGTTAGGGTCATTCAGAAACAACGATGGCTGTGCCATCGCCCGCAGCAACGAGGCCAAGGAACTGGGCATCA
>NZ_JASJOY010000177.1:0-60533 GCF_031426985.1 Hydrogenophaga sp. | reverse complement strand
TGCCCCCCCCCCCACGGGGGCTGTTTCGCCTTGGGGCGGCCCTGCGACGAAACGTCGTCCCCACGCTCCGCCGCTGCGCGGGTCGCTGCGGTCGCTGCGCCACAATCGCAGCCCTATGCAAGCACTGCGTCTTTATGCCGGCCCCGTCGCCCGGCGCCACATCCAGCAGCAGGGTCTGCGCCCGCAGGACGTGGGCATCGTCCCCGCCGCGGCGGGGGGCCCCAAGGGGCTGATCCTCGGTCCGCTGGACCGCTTCATTTTTGGGCACTGGTTGCCACAGTCCGACCAGGCGGTGGATCTGGTGGGCGCCTCCATCGGGGCCTGGCGCATGGCCACGGCCTGCCTGAACCAGAGCGAAGCCGCTTTCGAACGGCTGGAGCGCGACTACATCGCCCAGCACTACGAGCTGCCGCCGGGGCAGAAGCGCCCGTCGGCCACGCAGGTGAGCGAACAGTTCGGCCAGAACCTGCAGCGCTTCTACGGTGGGCGCATCGGCGAAGTGCTGCACCACCCGCGCTACCGGCTGCACATCGTCACCTCGCACGGGCGGCACATTCTGGGGCGCGAGGGCGCCGTGCGCACGCCACTGGGCTACGCCGGCGCGTTTGCGGCCAACGCGCTGCACCGCAAGGCACTGGGCGCCTGGCTGGACCGCGTGGTGTTTTCATCCCCCGGTGCCGCGGACCTGCCGTTCGCCACGTCCGACTTTCGCACCCGGCGTGTGGCCCTGTCTGACGCCAACTTCATGGACGCGCTGCAGGCCAGTTGCTCGATTCCGTTTGTGCTGCGCCCGGTGCACGGCATTGCCGGCGCGCCACCCGGCGTCTACTGGGACGGCGGCATCACCGATTACCACATGCACCTGCGCTACCAGCCCGCGGCCGCGTCCCCGGTCGTGCTCTACCCGCACTTTCAAAAGGCGGTGGTGCCCGGCTGGCTGGACAAGGTCTGGAAGCACCGTCACCGCGCCACGCCGGCGCTGGACAGCATGCTGGTGCTGGCGCCCGACCCGGACTGGGTCAGGACCCTGCCCAACGCCAAGCTGCCCGACCGCAACGACTTCACCCACTACGGCCCCAACCTGGCCGCGCGCATGCAGGCGTGGAACGCCGCAGTGGGCGCCAGCCGGCAGCTGGCCGACGAGTTTGCGCAGTGGCTGGAGCGGCCGGACCCGGGACGGATCGAGGCGCTCTGAGCGTCAGCGGGTGGCCAGCGCCACCCGCTTGCGGCGGAACAGGCCACCGACCATGAACGCGCCCAAGGGCACGATGGCGGCCAGCAGCAGTTGGGTGGTTTCGCCCGCGGTCCACAGGCCACGGCCCTGCGCCGCCAGCACCAGCCCGACATAGACCAGGAAGGCCCCGCCATGGATGGGGCCGATCACGGAGACGAATTCGGGCAGGCCGGCCAGCCGCTTGAGCGGCACGGCCACGCCCACCAGCAGGAGCAAGGTGGCGCCTTCGGCCAGCGAGGCCCAGCGCAGGCGGGTGAGGGTGTTGAGGGAGGCGGACATGGCAGGCGGGGCGCCGCAGCGCCCGTGGGCAAAGGGCGCGAGTGTGGCACGGCCGCCGGGGCCACGGCCATGCGTTCGGTCAAGGTCCCGCGAGCGCCGCCGCGCTCACATCGACGCGTCGAGCATCGCGCGGTAGTCGTCCACGCTGGCGATGCGCGGGTTGGTCTTGTGGCAGTGGTCGGCCAGCGCGCCTTCGATGACCTTGTCGAACAGGTCGGGCGTCACGCCCATGGCGGCCAGCCCGCTGGGCAGGCCCAGGCGGGCGTTCATGTCGCGGATGGCTGGGCCCAGATCGGCCGCGCTGCCCAGCCCCATGGCCTGCGCCATGCGCTCCAGGCGGCGGTCTTTCTGCACGCTTTCGGCGCTGGCGTTGAAGGCGATGACGGCGGGCAGGAACATGGCGTTGAGCGTGCCGTGGTGCAGGCGCGGGTTCACGCCGCCCAGGCTGTGGCTCAGGCTGTGCACGCAGCCCAGGCCCTTCTGGAAGGCCATGGCGCCCTGCATGCTGGCGCTCATCATGTTCAGGCGGGCCTCGCGGTCCTGTCCGTGGGTGGTGGCGCGTTCGATGTGGGCCCAGCCGCGCTGCAGACCGTCGAGCGCGATGCCATCGGCCGGCGGGTTGAAGGGCGCGGCCATGAAGGTTTCCATGCAGTGGGCAATGGCGTCCATGCCAGTGGCCGCGGTCAGCAGCGGCGGCAGGCCCAGCGTCAGCTCGGGGTCGAGCAGGGCGGTCTTGGGCACCAGGTGCCAGCTGTGAAAGCCCAGCTTGCGGCCGTCGTCCACGATGACGATGGCGCCGCGTGCCACCTCGCTGCCGGTGCCGGCCGTGGTGGGAATGGCGATCAGCGGCGGCACGGCGGGCGTGATCTTGGGCGAGCCGCCTTCGATGGTGGCGTAGGTCTTGAGCGGGCCTTCGTGCGTGGCGGCGATGGCCACGCCCTTGGCGCAGTCGATCGCGCTGCCCCCGCCGAGCGCGATCAGGCCGTCGCAGCCTTGCGCTTTGTAAATGGCCACGGCCGCGCGCACGGCGGCTTCGGTCGGGTTGCTGGGCGTCTGGTCGAACACCGCGGACTGCCAGCCGGGCAGGGCGGCCAGGGCCTTGTCGAGCAGGCCCACGGCCTTGACCCCGGCATCGGTCACGATCAGCGGGCGGCGGATGCCGGCGCGTTCACACTCGGCCGGCAGTTGGGCCAATGCGCCGAAGTCGATCAGGATGTTGGTGATGTACAGGATCTGCGCCATGGCTTGTCTCGCTCGTTGGGGGGAATGGCGAAAACTATACGGGCGCGGGGCTTGCGGACCAAGGTCGCGCAGCGGGCAGCGGGTCGCACAAAAGACAGCCACAATGCCGGCCCATGTCCTCGCACCACCCGAACCCCCGAGCCCTCCTGAGCCCCGCCATGCGCGGCGTGCTCGACCGCATCGAACGTGCCGGCCACGTGCCCATGCACGCGCTGTCGCCCGCGCAGGCGCGGCTGGCGTACGAAGCGGGGGCCGGCGTGCTGGACATCCCGCCCCACAAACTGCCCCGCGTGGAAGACCGGAGCTTTGCGGCCCGTGACGGCCACACGCTCAAGGCCCGGCTGTTCGCCCCGGCGTCGGATCACCCCTTGCCGGTGCTGCTGTACTTCCACGGCGGCGGCTTCACCATCGGCAGCGTCGCCACCCACGAACCGCTGTGCCGCCACCTGGCGCACCTGGCCCATTGCGCCGTGGTGTCGGTGGACTACCGGCTGGCGCCGGAATGGAAGTTTCCGACGGCGGTGCACGATGCCTGGGACAGCCTGGCCTGGCTCCGCGAGAACGCTGCGGCCTTGAAGCTGGATGGGTCAAAAATCGCGGTCGGCGGCGACAGCGCGGGCGGCACACTCGCATCGGTCACCGCCATCAGCGCCCGAGACGCGGGCTGGCCGCTGATGCTGCAACTGCTGTTCTACCCCGGCACGGCGGGCCACCAGAACACCCCCAGCCACAAGACCTTCGCCAAAGGCTTCTTGCTCGAAGAAGCGCACGTGAACTACTTCTTCAACCACTACCTGAGCGGCCCGCAAGACCGCAACGACTGGCGCTTTGCCCCGCTGGACGGCGTGGACGCCTCAGGCCATGTGCGCGACCTGGAAGGCGTCGCCCCGGCCTGGATCGGCCTGGCCGAATGCGACCCGCTGGTGGACGAAGGCGTGGCCTACGCCGACCGCCTGCGCATGGCGGGCGTGCCGGTGGACCTGGAGATCTACCCGGGCGTGGTGCACGGGTTCATCCAGTTCGGGCGGGCCATTGCGCCAGCGCAGACCTGTCACAACGATGCGGCCCGGGCCCTGCGCGAAGCGTTCGTTTGACGCTGTGCTGATCGGCTGCGCCTGGCCGGTGGGTGCGTGTGGCCTCAGGGCACCAGGTTGCAGCCGTCAAAGAAAGCCGTCTTGAACGACGTGCCCAGAAAGCTCACACCCTTGCCGGTGAGTTGCTTGGCATTGACCTGATCGCCCTGGCATTCGGCGAGCTTGATGTCATGCCAGTGGCCTTGCTCGAATACCACGTCCTGGAATGCGCACCGGCTGAACACGGAGCTGCTCAGGTGGGAGCGGGGGAACTTGCAGCGCGTGAAGGTGCAGGTCTGGAACTGACTGCCACTAATGCTCGCCTGGCTGAAATCGCAGTCGATGAACTGGCAGCCTAAGAACCGGCTGGCGCTGATCTGCGCCAGTTCAAAGTTGATCTGCGTGAACCCTGAGCCGGTGAACGTGGTGTCAGAAATGGTGATGAGCCCCAGATCCAGCCCGGTGTAGCTGCTGGCATCGCTCATGCCGGCCACACCGGCCTGCGCGCCACCAGCGCCTTGGCGCCATAGGGCGTGGTCTTGGATCAGAATTTTTGCTGGCATGCGCTTGACTGTGTTCTATGGGCTATTTCATTAAAACTCATGAATCAGTTTAACTTTGCATTGCAATGTCTGCATTTGGTTTGATTTAGGCTTCGAAGTATCTCAAGTGAAGATGATCCGATTTCTGGGGCTATGGCGGATTTGCAGTTAATGCAGCACACCTTCTTTGCTTGCCAACTCCAGAAAATCAGATTAACCGCCAGCAATAGCAGGAACGCCTCATGAATATAAAGACTTAAGTAAATAAAAATAAATCCCGTTAAAAAGAAAAGAAGAAATATAAGTCGGTATTTTTTGAGTGGAGGCATATGACTACCCTTATGGTTTCCCCAGGTACTTATCAAACATTCTTCCTAGAGCTTCGCTTGCACTCCATGCGCCCGTGTCTGAATAGGTCATGGATCCGCCTAGTTTTGCGCCTCCACCAATAGTTGCACCAAGCAATTCATTCTTATCTGTGGTCATCGCGGTTCCACAAAGGAGTGGTGCGGCGACATTAAAATTCTTGGTGACACCACGAATAGTATTGACATCACCTTTAATTAAACCCACCTGTCCGGAGAGCCCCGGACTCTGTGCTCCGACTGATAGCCCGCCTTGAGAGTAGAACCCAAAATCGACTCTGCCCTTGTAGAGCGTAAGAAAGGCTCCAAGATTACCTTCAGCTCCTACACCGGGAACCCAAGATCCTCCCACTTGGCCCACAAAGCTAACCAAGCCCAATGGGTCAATATGGTTGACTGGGCTCCCGCTCGCATAGGAAAATAAATTTGAATCTCCATTTAATCCTATTGGGTCTTTGCTCAAGTAATTCCCGGATTGCGGATCGAAATATCGATTCAGATTGTAGTGAAGATTGACTTCGCCATCAAGGTACTGCCCCTGGAATTGAATTTTTTGCTTCAACTGCAGTTCATGCGTCTTTATGTTGCCTGAATTTGAATCCAATTTATTGAGTTGGCCGAATGCTTTTAATTCTGCCGCCCATATTTTCAAGCCATTTCCATCTGTTATCTCTTGCGGCGTGCCCAGATGGTCGCATTGAACAAAGTGGGGTTGAGCTGTTAGGGGGTTCCAGGACTGCTTTTGAATCTGCACCGCTGGCACAAAGCCGCCGATTTCGTACAGGTTATGGATCAATCCTGTGTGTTCCGTGATCTCTAGGCTAAGCAGGTCACCCTCCCAGCTGAAAATGGTCTGCCCATACCCCAGTGAAGCATCAGCCCGTTGCTGCTCCTGCGCATCGCGGAACGTGCCGTTGACATGCACCGTCTTGCCCAGGCGTCGCCCCAGCGGGTCGTACTGGTACTGGGCCTGCAGCGTTCGCGTCCTCACGCCGGCCAGACGCCCGAACACGTTCCAGCGGTATTCGGTGTCCCAGACGCCGTTTCGCTCGCCTTTTGTGACGCCTTTGCCGATGCGCTGGCCACGCGCGTCGTACTGGTAGTGCACGGTCTGTTCGGTGCCGTCGGCGTCCTTCTGCACGAACGAGGGCAAGCGGTTGTCGACCACGCGTTGCAGGTATTTCAGTTCGTGGTCGTTGGGTTTGGCGCTGTTGCCCAGCAGGTTGCCCGCTGGGTCGAAGGCGAACTGTTCGAGCAGCGACAGGGCATTGGGCGCCTGTACGCCGTCCAGCGGCAGTCCGTGGTGCGCCCGCACCAAGCGGCCCGTTTCGTCGTAGCGGTATTCGGTGCGCCCGCGCAACTGGTCGTCGATAGCCCCGAGTAGGCCGGCCGCGTCGTAGCTGTAGCGGCGATGGATCAGCGGTTTGGCGACCGATGCACCGTTGCCGTGCAGGTGCGCTTCGCCCGCTGCGCTGCGCATGGTGGTGACTGTCTGTTCCAGCATGCGGCCGACAGGGTCGAGCTTGAGGGTCTGCTGCAGGCCATTGCCTTGCGTGCGGCGGATGGCGCGGTGCAGGTCGTCGCGTTCGTAGCCCAGCAGTTCGATGCGTTCAGGTGTTTCGTTGCCTTGCTGTGGCCGTTCCCAGACCAGTCCGTGCACGTGGCCGCTGCCGTAGACCAGCCAGTGCAGCTTCTCGCCATCGGGCCGGGTGGTGCAGATGCGGTTGCCCAGTTCGTCGTACTCATGGCGCCAGACCATGCTCAGGCCGTTGCGCAGGAAGTCGTAATGGCAGACTTCCTGGCTCAGGTTGCCCACCTCGTCGTACAGGAACTGCACCCGGCTGTCGGCGTTCTTGGCCCAGGTCATGCGGCCCAGTGCGTCGTACTGGAAGTGTTCGCTCAGGCTGCTGCTGAGTACCGGTTGGCCCTTGTCGTCGATCTCGCTGGCGCTGCGCTGGGTCATGCGGCCATCGGCGTCGTACCCGTAGGTGGTCGTCAGCCCAACGGTATGGGACGCGATCAGTCGGCCTTTGTCGTACTGGTAGCGGGTTTCCTGGCCATCGAAGTCGGTCTCTTGCGTCAGCCGCCCGGCGGCGTCGTAGGTGAAGTGGTAGCGGGCCTGGTTTTCGTTGACCAGCGTGGTCAGGCGGCCGTTCTTGTCCCATTCGAAGCGCAGACTGTTGCCCAGGGCGTTGCGTTGCTCGATGAGCTGGCCGGATGGGCCGTAGCGGTGTTCGGTGCTGTGGCCGTTGGGATCGGTTTGTCTGATCAGGCGGCCTTCGGCATCGCGCTCGTAGGTCACGCACCCTCCGTCGGGGTGGGTGATGGCGCTGACCTGGCCTCGGTCATAGGTGTAAAGGGTCTGGCCACCAGCGGCGTCGGTCACGCTTTGCAGCCGCCCGGCATCGTCGTATGCCATGCGGGTGGTCTTGCCCGAGCAATCGGTGTGGCTGGCCCGCTGGCCTTGGTCGGTGTAGGCAAAGGTCTTGCGCCCGCCCTTGGCGTCGATCAGCGCGCCCAGTTGGCCCTTGGTGTCGTATTCGTAGCGGGTGACCCGGCCCAGCGGGTCGGTGCTGCTCACCATCAGGCCTTGCTGGTTGTACTCACGCCGCCAGAGTCGGCCCAGCGCATCTTCCAGCAAGGTCAGCCGGCCTTGTGCGTCAAAGTGCTGGCGGGTGCGGGTGCCGCCGGGCGATGTCTTGCCGATCAGGCGCCCGCCTTCGTCGAACTGCTGGCGCACGATGGCGCCGTCCACCTGGTGGTGTTCGACCACGTTGTGGGCGCGGTCGCGCACAAAGCGTTCCGTGCTGCCGTCGGGGTGAACGATGCGCTGGGTGAAGCCCAGGCGGTCAAAGACGTAGGTGGTGTCATGGCCCAGGGCGTCGACCGCTTTGACGGTTCCCGTGCCTTCGGTCCAGGCGATGGTGGCGGCAAAGCTGCCGTCGTCGGCCCATTCGCGCACCGCGCGCGGCAGCCCGTGCGGGGGCAGGGGGCCGCTGTATTCCAGGTTCATGCCGCACCCGGTGCGGTCGGTGTAGCGGGTGAGCAGGTGGTCCTGGTAGCCGTAGTGCCACGCGTTGTCCAGCGCAGCCTTGATCGTTTCGGCTCCTTCAGCGCTGTCCAGTCCCTCTGCCGTGAGCGTGGGCACGTGGTCTTCGCTCAACGCCCAGATCAGGTCGCCGTGTTCGCCATGGCCGTAGCAGGCCAGGCAACGCGTCAGCTCGGTGGCCTTGTGCTGGTCATGGGGCAGGTCACCGATCAGGCCCAGCAGCTGGGCGCTCATGCTGTCCACGCCGGGGGTCAGGTCGTCCTGCGGGTTGGCGTCGGATGCGGTGGACGCGTCCACCTGCACCTGCCAGAGCGAGCCGATCTTGCCCCGGGCGTTGTAGCGCAGGCGCACATGGGCCAGGGGCCGGGCGCTGGCGCCCTGACCCTGGAAGCTGATGACGTCGCTCAGGTGATCGCCATTCGCCTCGGCCGACGCGAGCGGTCTGGGCCAGACCGCGTCCATAGCGGCGATCACGCCATCGGCCGGCGCTTCGTCTAGCTCGGGCGCGGCGTAATACAACTGCATGAGCTTGCCGGCCGACTCCTCCAGCCGAACCAGTCGCCAGCGGTGGGCGGTCGGCGCGTCCGTTGCGGTGTCCATGGCCGGCAACGCCGCACGTTCGTAGGTTTCCCGCCAGTCCGGTCCCATGGCGATCTGCAGCAGATCGGCCGACAGGCGCTTGAGAGTGAGCTTCTCGACGGCATCAAAGTACTCGGCGCCCACGCTGGGCAGGGGCAGGTCGTGGCTGCGGCCGTCCGCCGCGTGGTAGCGCAGCACCAGCAGGTGCTGAATGGCTGGATCGGTGGCAATGGCCTGGCTCGGGTCGATTGGGGCGATGCGCGTGGTGTACCGGTTGGTCCAGCGGGCACCCAGGGTCGCATCGTCGTTGGCCACGTGGGTGGAGCAGTAGGTGCGGCTCCAGGTCAGTGGCATGGGGGCGGGCAGCGAAAAGTCGGTGTGCGTGATGCGCTCTGCTCCGGTCGAGAAAGAGATGCTGCCGCAAGTACTTTGGCTGTTCGCGGATTCCTTTGTGCACATCTGGCCACTGCCGCTCCTGCCGTCCGAGTCGGCTCCCTCGCCTCCCTTGGAGGCGGGCCCCACCATGCTGTGGCTGGCCGCGAATTCGATCCACTGCCCGGTGGTCACGTGACCGATACAGTTGGCGTTCCAGGTGCTGGCGCTGCCCCCGCCGTTGACCGTGACCTCGGTGCCCGTCAAGGTGATCGTGCCGTCGGACTTCATGGTCAGCGACGACGCTCCGCAACTGATGCTGTAGGTATCTCCCACCGTCAGCGTCATCTTCTCGCCGGCGCTCTGGCTCCAGTTCATGCCGGCCGAATCGCTTCGGTACAGGCCCACGCTGGAGGTGCCGACCATGCCGGTGCTCTGCATGTGCATCAGCCCCACGTTCTGCATGTGCAGCAGGCCGATGGTTTCGGTGCGCATCTTGCCCACCGAGTTGGACTGCTTCTTGCCCACACTCGTGCTCTGGCTCACCCCCACCGAGGTGCTGTCGCTCACACCCACACTCAGGCTGCGCGCTACGCCAACGCTCACGCTCTCATTGACGCCCACCGATTCTCTGCGGTTGACGCCCACGTGGATGGTTTCATTGACGCCAACCGATTCGGTGCGGTTGTTGCCGATGTTGATGCTCTCGTCAACCCCCACGCTTTCGCTGCGGTTGTTGCCGACGCTCACCGTTTCGTTGTTCCCGATGCTTTTGCTGCGGTCCACGCCCACGCTGTGGTTTTCGCAGTGCTCGACCTCGATGCGCTGGTCCTTCTCGGCGTGCAGCCAGACTTCTTCCTGGCCTTTCTTGTCCTCAAAGCGCAGCGCGTTCGCGTTGTCATAACCGCCGCCCTGGCTGGAGCGGCTGAGCAAGCCAGTCTGGGTCTTGTTGGCCGGCAGGTCCCAGGGCGGCATGTTGTCCTGGTTGTAGACGCGGCCGGTGATCAGCGGGCGGTCCGGGTTGCCGTCGAGGAATTGCACCAGCACTTCTTGCCCGATGCGCGGGATGGCGACGAAGCCGAAGTTGCTGCCCGCCCAGGTCGAGGCCACCCGCACCCAGGCGGAGGATTTTTCGTTGTAGGCGCCTTCGCGGTCCCAGTGGAACTGCACGCGCACGCGGCCGTACTCGTCGGTGTGGATCTCTTCGCCCGCCGGGCCCACCACCAGCGCGGTCTGCAGGCCGTAGATCTTGGGTTCGGTGCTGGAAAAGCCGCGCCCCGGGTGCCACGGGATCTTCTTGCGCAGGCAGCGCAGCTGGTGGCTGTATTCGGACGGCGTGGCCGCACCCGCCGCGTAGTTGTTGCTGGCCAGGTGGTGAACTTCCGTGATCAGGAAGTCGGCCTCGTCCTCGCCCTGGTCCAGCAGCGAAAAATCCCGATGCCCGGTCAGCCTGAACATGCGGCCCGGTTGCACCCGGTCGTCGTCGCCCGAGCCTTCAAAGTGCTTGGCCGCCGCCTCGATCTCCTGCATGCGCAGGCGCACGAAGTCGTCGCCGTCGATCTCGTCCTTGACGCCATAGGCGCCGGCGTACTCGTACACCTCCAGCGCACTGGTCAGGGTCGGGGGCAGGCCCTGTTCGTTCAGGGTGGGCAGGTCGGCCTTCAGCGGGTTCGGTCGCTTGAAATCGAAACTGCTGGCCGCGTATTGGGTCGACGCGATCTGCCGCACCGGCGCGAAGTTGAGCATGCCGGCTTTGCGCACACCGTTGTCGCCCTGCCAGGCGATGTCGCAACCGCTGCCATCGATGGGGTCGCAGGCCGTGCTGTCACCGCTGAGCACCAGGGTGTGACCGTCTTTGCGGTGTTCGTACCCGTAGTGCCAGCCCATCGCCTCCCAGCGGCGGTGCAGGTAGTTGTGATCGCTCTCGTCGAACTGGCAGGCGTCGGTCATCACCGGGTCGGCGCCCAGGTCACGCACCCGCCAGTCGGCCTGCACATAGTCCCCGAAGATCAGGGCGGTCTGTTCTTCCACCGTTTTGCCGTGGAAGAGGTAGTTGTCCTGGCGATAGCGCAGAAACGCCATCCACGGGCGCAGCTCGGCCTGGTAATAGGTGAAACCGGCGTCGTTTTTGATGAAACGGAAGTCGAAGACGTAACCGTTGAACCAGCGCTGGCCGCCGTCGGTTCGGGCCAGTTCGATGCTCATCATCTTGCCCAGCACGTCCTTGAGCGGAATGTCCGAGCGGTCGGACAGGATCTCCACCGTGTAGCGGAAGTCGCGGCTCAGGCCTTCGTGCGCGTCGAGCTTGTTGGCGACCAGCAATGTGGCCGCCGGGCCATCGTCCTTGGGGAAGGACAGTTTCAGGATGCGCCGTGCCTGGCGCTGGTCATTGATAAGGGCGTGCAGCGACTGCACGGCCTCGCGGATGCTGCCCATGTGTGTTCCTCCCTGTTCCGCGATCGGATGGGCGCCGCCCATGCGGAGCCCAAACGTCGGCATCAGTAATTCGTTGGTGTTAATTTATCACGTGATCTGAAGCGGTGGCATGCTCTGGCCCGATCCCCCCATCACCAGGACACCCAAGATGACGCACAACCGCGCCGACTTCCGCTTCTTTCACCGCCTGCGCGTGCGCTGGGCCGAGGTGGACATGCAGAAGATCGTCTTCAACGCCCACTACCTCATGTACTTCGACACCGCCATCGCCGACTACTGGCGGGCACTGGCGCTGCCGTACCAGGAAGCCATGGACAGCCTGGAGGGCGACCTGTACGTGGTCAAGGCGACGGTGGAGTTCCACGCCTCGGCGCGGGTGGACGACCAGATCGAGGTGGCCATGAAGTGCAGCCGCATCGGCACCTCGTCCATGACCTTCACCGGTGCCATCTTCCGCGGCGATCAGCACCTGATTTCGGGCGAGATCGTCTATGTGTTCGCCGATCCGGCCACCCAGACCTCCAAACCCGTGCCGCAGGCGCTGCGCGAGGTGCTGCTGGGCTACGAAGCGGGCGAGGCGATGGTGGACATGAAGGTCGGCCGCTGGACCGGGCTGGGCGCCGACGCCCGGCGCATCCGCGCCGAGGTGTTCGTGCAGGAGCAGGGCATCCCCAAAGACCTGGAGCAGGACGCGGCCGATGAGCAGGCGCTGCACGCCGTGGCCTACAACCGCCTGGGCCAGGCCGTGGCCACCGGGCGCCTGCTGCCCGCCCAGGCCGGTCGCGCGCAGGTCGGCCGGCTGGCGGTGCACCGCGTGTTGCGGGGCGGCGGGGTGGGGCGGCAGTTGCTGCTGGCCCTGACCGAGGCCGCCCGCGCCCGTGGCGACCGCGAGCTGATGCTGCACGCCCAGCGCAGCGCCGAAGGCTTCTACGACCGCCTGGGCTGGCAACGCCGGGGCGAGCCGTTCGTGGAGGCGGGCGTGAGCCATGTGGAGATGGTCACGGTGCTGTGACCGCCGTGCCGCGCAGTGGCCGGCGAGCCGCTTCAGTCAAGCGACAATAGCGGTCTTTTGTACTCGCCATGTCGGCGAGTACCCCTGGCCGTGAGCACCGCGCACCCGGCCCCCGTTGCTGTCCGCCGACCCGCTCTCCCATGGCCAAGAAAAAGCGCAATGCACCGCCCGCTGGCGGCGCAACCCCCACCCCCCGTCCGGCCCCTGTTGCACCGCCACCCGCGGCCAGACAGACCGTGCGCAGTCCGGCCGCACCCGCGCGCGCAGCCAGCCTGCCCCTGCCCACCGAGGTGCTCAAGGGCGACTGGACCGTGGCCCTGCTGGCGCTGATGATGTTCCTGGCGCCGGCCCTGGGCGTGCCCAACGAACTGATGCTGCAGGACACGCTCAAGTCCATCGTCGTGTCGTTCGCCGTGCTGGCCGCCGCGCTGTTCTTCTTCTGGAACCAGCGCAACCGCGACACGGCCCTGCGCTGGCACGCCCTGGTCTGGCTGCCCCTGATGCTGACGCTGTACGCGCTGGGCAGCATGGTCTGGTCGCACACCTACCTGGCCGGGGTGGAAGCCATCCGCTGGTTCATCTTCACGCTCATCGTCTGGCTGGGCCTGAACACGCTGGACCGCGAACGCATGCCCCTGCTGGCCTGGGGCATCCATACCGGCGCCTTCGTCGCGGCGCTCTGGACTGCGCTGCAGTTCTGGACCGACATGGCCTTCTTCCCGCAAGGGCCCAACCCGGCGTCCACCTTCGTCAACCGCAACTTCTTCGCCGAGTTCCTGGTCTGCACGCTGCCGTTCTCGGTCTGGCTGCTGGTGCGCGCCCGCAACAGCGCCACGGTGGCGCTGCTGGCGTTTTCGCTGGGCTTCAACCTGGTGGCCATGTTCATGACCGGCACGCGCTCGGCGCTGCTGGCACTGCTGGCGCTGGCGGTGGTCACACCGGTCGTCCTGTGGCGCTTTCGCGGGCAGCTGGCTTTCAAAAGCTGGGATTCGGGCACGCGCATCCTGGCGGCCGGGGTGTTGCTCATCAGCGTGCTGGGGCTGGGCCTCATCAACACCGGCAACGCCAAGCTGATTGAAGAGCACGTGGTCGAAGGCAAGGGCATGAACGCACTGGAACGCAGTTTCCTGCGCGCCAAGTCGATGACGCAGACCGAGGAATACACCGAGCGCTCGTTCTCGGTGCGCTGGGTCATGTGGAAGGCCACCGGCCGCATCATCCAGCAGCGCCCGCTGACCGGCGTGGGCGCCGGCGCCTGGGAAGTGGACATCCCGCTCTACCAGGACGAAGGCTCGCAGCTGGAAACCGACTACTACGTGCACAACGAAATCCTGCAGCTGCTGGCCGAGTACGGGCTGGTGGGCTGGATCTTCCTGCTGGCGCTGGTGGCCTACCTGCTGCGCGCCACCTGGCGCACCTGGTGGCTCAAGGGGCCCGATGAGCAGGAAGAAGGGCTGTTGCGCGCGGTCACGCTGGCCGGGCTGATGGCTTTCCTGATCGTCAGCAACGCGGGCTTCCCCTGGCGCATGGCCAGCACTGGCGCATTGTTTGCCTTGTTCCTGGCCATCCTGGCCGCGTCGGATGCGCGCCTGGCGCAGCGCGGTTGGACCGCGGCCACGCGGCTGCCGTGGAAGCCGGTGTTTTCGCAGGTGGCGGCGGTCACCGCCGTGGGCTGCCTGGCGCTGGCGAGCTTCATCACCCAGCAGGCCGCGGCCAGCGAAAGCCTGATCGTGCGCGCCACCAAGCTGGCCCTGCTGGTCAGCCAGTCGGGCGACTACAACAACCCCAAGTGGATTCCGCAACGCGACGAGATGCTCGGCCTGATCGAGGAGGGTATCGCGATCAACCCGCACTACCGCAAGATCACGCCCATGGTGGCCGACGAGCTGGCCAAGTGGGGCGACTGGAAGAACGCGGTCTGGGTCTGGGAGTCGGTGCTGGGCTCGCGCCCGTACGTGGCCGCCATCATGACCAACGTGGCGCGCGGCTACGCCCAGATGGGCGAGCCGGACAAGGCCATGGCCATGCTCGAACGCGCCAAGAAAATCCAGCGCAGCGCGCCCTCGGTGCGCTCGCTGGAGGTGATCCTGCTCAGCCGCAACGGCAACGAGGCCAAGGCACTGGCGATCGCCCGTGAGGACATCAACGCCGGCAAGTACGACTACGACATGGTCAACACCGGCTTCGTGCTGGCCATGCGGGCCCAGGACTGGGACCTGGCGATCAAGTCCGTCGAACTGCGCACCAAGGGTTGGCCGGACACCCGGGCCGACGGCGACGCCAAGATCGGCAACGCCTGGATCGGCAAAGGCAATGTGAACAAGGCGCTGGAGCACTTCCGCGCCGCCCTGGCCGCCACGCCGGCGGGGCAACGCCAGACCATGCTCAACGGCATTCCGCAGGGCCTGTGGCCGCAGCTGCAGAAGTGATCTGACCCGACCACGCCCCGCCACTGACGCGGGGCGATTCCCGCGCGGTGGTCACAAACTCAGGTGATGGCGGGCGGGGGCTGAGGGGCTCCAGCCGGAGGGTGTGTGGGTCCATTCGTGCAACTCGGCACGGTGACCGACTGCTCCTGCCTGCACCCGCATGACGAGGCTGCTGCGGGTGCCGTAGCCGCGCTCTGGCGCCCGCACGAAGGGGCTGGACAAGGCGCGCTCCCAGTCCGGCGGTACACCGGTGGCGGGCAGGGCGTCGGGAGCCAGCAGCTTATCATCGGCCAGCGCGGCCCGCAGCGGCGGCAGCCAGGCGGCTTCGGTGTCCAGGGATTCCAAGGCCCTGGACACGGCCGTTTTCAGGCGCTGCGTCTTGGGCCAGGGCGTGTCCAGCGCCGCGTTGGAGACACCGTAGATCCCCGGGGGCAGGTCCTGCCGGTGCAGCGCGGCAGCGGCGTGGTCGGTGTGCGGCGCCAACGGGTCCCGGTTGCACAGCCAGGTCCAGCCGCCGCCCCTCAGATCGCCCAGCACCAGGTTGAAGCCGCCGTAGGCGCCGGGGTCCAGGCCGGCGGCGAAGGCGTCCTCACTGGTGTCGCCCTGCAGCCAGCGGGTGGCCAGCTCGCCCCGGCTGCGCGCGCCGGGGCCGGGTTGCGCGCTGCGCACATTGGTCAGCAGGGCCACGCGGCCGGCTTCGCTGATGCCCAGCCAGGTGCCGCCGTCGCGCTGGTCGCGCCCGGCCCAGATGCCCACCGGGCTGTCGGGCCAGCGGTGCAGCGGCTGCGTCGGGCGGTCGAAAAATTCGTCCCGGTTGCCGGCCAGCAGCAGCGGACAGGCCGGGTGTGCGCCGATGGCGAAGGCGATCAGGCACATGGCGTTGGCCCGGGCGACCTCAGATGTCGTCGAGCAGCGGGTAGGGCAGGGGCAGCAGGCTCAGCGCCGGCCCGCTGGCGTTGCCCGCGTGCAGCGTGCCATCGGCGGCGGCCTGGGTCTGCATCGACACGATGGCGTTCCAGCCCCCGGCCGGGTTGGCGGCCGCGGCGGCCACGGTGCCGCAGGGCTGCTCGGCGTCGCTGCTGTGGAACACGTCCTGGCCCACCGACAGCGCCGCGTCGCTGGACACGAGGTAAGCCCGGCGCTTGAGCGTGCCGCGGAACTGGCTGCGCGCCACCACTTCCTGGCCGGGGTAGCAACCTTTCTTGAAGTTCACGCCGCCCACCGATTCGTAGTTCAGCATCTGGGGCACAAAGGCCTCGACGATGGGCTGGCTCACCGGCGCGATGGCGCTCATCACGTCCAGCCAGTCCCACTGGGCGGTTTCCTGCACGGGCAGGGCGGGGGCGGCCACGTCCGCCGGCGCCACCCAGAGCGCGCGGTCCCGGCCGGCGGCCGGGTACAGCACCACGGTCTGGCTGCCGTCGGCGCCATCGCTTTTGCTCCAGGGCCGGGCCGTTGTGTCGGTGCCGCTCAGGCCCCAGAGCTGAAAGGCCTCGGTGGCGTCGCTCAGCTTCACCTTGGCGCGCAGCACGAACATGCTCAGGCGCTTGAGCGTGGCGGGCAGCACGTCGCGGCCGCACACCAGCAGGATGTCGTCGTGCGCGCGCTTGAAGCCGACGAAGCTGGCCAGCAGGCGCCCCTTGGCCGAACAGAAGCCGGCCAGCCGCGCTTCGGACAGGCCCAGCAGCGAAAAGTCCTGGGTCAACTGACTGTGCAGAAACTTGGCCGCGTCTTCCCCCTGGGCGCGGATCACACCCAGCGAACGCAGCGCCGTGGCACTGGTGGTGGAGGTGTGGGCCGGGGCGGTGTGTGCGACGGTGTTCATGGTCGGGGCAGGGTGGGGTGAAAACGGGTGAGCGATTATCATGCCCGGCGTCTTTCTCCATTGCCGCAGAGGTGCATTTGCACCGTGGCAGCCTCCCTTTCACTTTCCCGTTGTGTCCCGCCATGCGCCTGTTCAAAACGCTGCTGCTCGCCCTGGTCGCCGCGGCTGTGCTGCTGGCGGCGGCGGGCGCGTGGTGGCTGCAGCGCCCGCTGGCCCTGCAGGCGGCCGACGGGGTTGAGCCGCCGCTGTCGGTGCAGATCGGCGCCGGCGTGTCGGCCCGTGGCGCCGCACAGGCCCTGGTCAGTGCCGGGGTGCAGACGCCGCCACTGCTGCTGTACGCCTGGTTCCGGCTGTCGGGCCAGTCGCGCGCCATCAAGGCCGGGTACTACGAACTCGAAGCCGGGCTGACCCCCCGCAGCCTGCTGGACAAGCTGGTCAAAGGTGAACAGGCGCTGCGCAGCCTGACCCTGCTCGAAGGCTGGAACTTCCGCGAGTTGCTGCAGGCGGTGCGCCGCTCGCCCGACCTGGCGCAGGACCTGGAGGGCCTGAGCGCGGCCGACATCATGGCCCGCATCGGCTACCCCGGCCGCCACCCGGAAGGGCGTTTCTTCCCCGACACCTACCGCATGGTGCGCGGCGCCAGCGCGGCCAGCGTGCTGCGCCAGGCCGCCCAGGCCATGGACCAGCGCCTGGCCCAGGCCTGGGCCCAGCGGGCCCCGGGCGCCGTGGTGAAAACGCCCGAGCAGGCGCTGATCCTGGCCAGCATCATCGAGAAGGAAACCGGCGTCGACAGCGACCGCGCCCTGGTCGGCGGTGTGTTCAACAACCGCCTGCGCATCGGCATGCGCCTGCAGACCGACCCCAGCGTGATCTACGGCCTGGGTGACCGCTTCGACGGCAACCTGCGCAAGGCTGACCTGCTGGCCGACACCCCCTACAACAGCTACACCCGCGCCGGCCTGCCGCCCACGCCGATCGCCATGCCGGGCTGGGCCTCGCTCATGGCCGCGGTGCAGCCGGCACAAACCCCCGCGCTGTACTTCGTGGCGCGCGGCGATGGCAGCAGCCACTTCAGCGGCAGCCTGGCCGAGCACAACGCTGCGGTGCAGCGCTACCAGCTCCAACGATGATGACCCCCATGACCGCTCCATCCACAGGCCTGTTCATCAGCTTCGAAGGCATCGACGGCGCCGGCAAGTCCACCCACATCGCCGGCCTGGCCAACGCCTTCAAGGCCCAGGGCCGCACGGTGACGTTGACGCGGGAGCCCGGCGGCACGCCGCTGGCCGAAAAGCTGCGCGCGCTGGTGCTGGGCGATGCCATGGACCCGCTGACCGAGTCGCTGCTGGTGTTCGCCGCACGACGCGACCACCTGGTCACGGTGATCGAACCGGCGCTGGCCCGCGGCGAGGTGGTGCTGTGCGACCGCTTCACCGACGCCACCTTTGCTTACCAGGGCGGGGGGCGTGGCTTTGATCTGGACACCCTGAGCACGCTCGAACGCTGGGTGCAGGGCGTGCCGGCGCTCGCCGACGGCGCGGTTCGCCAGCCCGACCTGACGATCTGGTTCGACCTGCCGGCCGCCACCGCGGCCGCCCGTCTGGCCGACGCCCGCGCGCCCGACCGCTTCGAGGCCCAGCCCGTGGCCTTCTTTGAACACGTGATCGCCGGCTACGCCGCCCGCGCGGCCGCCCAGCCGCAACGGTTTGCGCGCATCAACGCCGACCAGCCGCGCGAACAGGTCTGGCGGGGCGTGGTCCAGGCCCTGACGCAACGCGGCTGGCTGGCAGCCCTGGCGCAAGGCGGTGCCGCATGAGCCGCGCGCCCTGGATCCAGCGCCAGCTGACACCGCTGCTGGCCCAGCGCGGCCACGCCTGGCTGCTGCAAGGCCCGTCCGGCCTGGGCCAGTACGAGCTGGCCCTGTCGATGGCGCAGGCCTGGTTGTGCGAGCAGCCCACGGCCGACGGCCCCTGTGGTACCTGCGGCAGCTGCCACCTGATCCACAGCCACGCCCACCCCGACTTCGTGGTGCTCATGCCCGAGACCGTGATGCTGGACCTGGGCTGGCCGCTGCCCGAGGCCGCGCAGAAAGAGATCGACGACAAGAAACGCAAGCCCAGCAAGGACATCCGCGTCGAGGCCATGCGCGACACCGTGGCCTTCGCCCAGCGCACCAGTGCGCGCGGGCGCGGCCTGGCGGTGCTGGTGTACCCGGCCGAGCGCATGAACCACGTGACCGCCAATGCGCTGCTCAAGACGCTGGAAGAGCCGCCGGGCGACACGCGTTTCGTGCTGGCATGCGAGTCCACCCACCAGCTGCTGCCCACCATCCGCAGCCGCTGCCAGGGCCACGCCATGGTCTGGCCGACCGAAGACGAAGCACTGGACTGGCTGGTGCAGCAAGCCGCCGCGCGCGGTGCCACCGCCCCTACCCGGGAACAGGCGCGTGTCTGGTTGCAGGCCGCCGGCGGCCGCCCCAGCGACGCCCTGGCCTGGGGCGCCGGCGGGCTCAGCGCCAAGACCTGGACCGAACTGCCGGCCGCGCTGGCCCGGGGCGACTGGGCGGCCATGGGCGACTGGCCGGCGGCGCAACAGCTGGAAGTGCTGCAGAAGCTGTGCCACGACCTCATGGCGCACGCCGCTGGCGCTCCGACGCGTTACTTCCAGGCCGACCAGCTGCCACCCGCGCCGCGCATGGTGCTGCTGGCCGCCTGGTCCAAAGAACTGATGGCCGCCGCCCGGACGGTGGAACACCCCTTCAACGCGGGACTGATGCAGGAGGCCTGGGCCGCGCGGACCCGCCAGGTGCTGCGTGTGCGGGCGGCCCGACCCTGAGGCGGGCGTGCGGAAATACCGCCGCACGACGCCAGCCCCGATCTGAGGGGCTGACCGCCTGTTGTTGCCGGGCTTGCGGTCGACCTTTGCCGCTAAACTCGCGCGTCATGAGCACATCTCCCACTCCGTCGGCCGCGTCTGCGCGCCCGAGCGTGATCCAGCTCTCCATCAAGGAGAAGGCGGCGCTGTACGCCGCCTACATCCCGCTGTTCGCCGACGGGGGCATCTTCATCCCGTCCTCGCGCGACTACCGGTTGGGCGACGATGTGTACGTGCTGCTCAGTCTGCCCGACGACCCGCAGCGCTACCCGGTGGCCGGCAAGGTCGCCTGGGTCACACCGGCCAAGGCGCAGGGCGGGCGCACCCAGGGCGTGGGCATCCGCTTCCCGGCCGACGAAAAGTCGCGCCAGCTCAAGCTCAAGATCGAAGAGATCCTCGGCACGGCACTGGGGTCGGACAGACCCACACAGACCATCTGAACATTCGGCCCGCACGGCCAGGGCAGGGCGCCGCTGCCTTTATGCTCGGCAGATGTTCACCGATTCTCACTGCCACCTGAGTTTTCCCGAGCTGCGTGAGCAGCTGCCCAGCATCCTGGACGCCATGCAACAGGCGCGGGTGGACCGTGCCCTGTGCATCTGCACCACCCTGGAAGAATTCGACGATGTGCATGCCCTGGCGACCGACCACGCACAACTGTGGTCCACCGTCGGCGTGCACCCCGACAACGAGGGCGTGCGCGAACCCACCCTGGACGACCTGCTGAGCCGCGCCGCCTTGCCGCGCGTGGTGGGCATCGGCGAAACCGGGCTGGACTACTACCGCCTCAATGGCCGCAACGTGGCCGACATGGCCTGGCAGCGCGAGCGTTACCGCACCCACATCCAGGCGGGCCGCCAGACCGACCTGCCGCTGGTGATCCACACCCGCAGCGCGTCGGACGACACCCTGGCCATCCTGCGCGAAGCCGGAAGCCTGGGCAGCGGGGCCAACGCGGGCCTGCCCAGCTCGCGCGGCGTGTTCCACTGCTTCACCGAAACCGAGGCCGTCGCGCGCGCCGCGCTGGACCTGGGTTTCTACATTTCGTTCTCCGGCATCCTGACCTTTCGCAACGCGGCCGACTTGCGCGAGGTGGCGCGCTTCGTGCCGCTGGACCGCACCCTGATCGAAACCGACAGCCCGTACCTGGCGCCTGTTCCCTACCGCGGCAAGACCAACAACCCGTCGTACGTGCCCCACGTGGCGCAGCAGATCGCCGACATCAAAGGCGTACCGGTGGAAGCGGTGGCGCGGGCCACCAGTGCCAATGTGGATCAGTTGTTCACCCGCATGGTGGCTTGAGAAAACATGAGACATCACATGAACAAATTGAAAAAGCCATTTGTTTTGATATGGCTTTTGTCGATCTGCCTGTTTGCCAGCGCCGGTGCCACCGAGGATTTTTTTGCGGCCGTGCGGCGTGACGATGAATCCACCGTCGTGAAGCTGGCACTGCGGGGGCTGGACCTCAACACCCGGGACGAGCACGGCAACCACGCGCTGCTGGTGGCCATGCGTGAGGGTTCGTTGAGGGTCGCCACCTTTCTGCTGGAACAACCGCTGGTGCAGGTCGAGGCGCGCAATCCCCGTGGCGAAAGCCCGCTCATGATGGCGGCGATCAAGGGCCACCTGCCGCTGGCCAAACGGCTGATCGAGCGCCAGGCCGAAGTCAACAAACCCGGCTGGGCACCCTTGCATTACGCCGCCGCCAATGCCGAACCGGTGGGGCTGGAACTGGTGCGCCTGCTGCTTGAACACCATGCCTACATCGACGCCGAATCGCCCAACAAGACCACGCCGCTGATGATGGCCGCGCGGTACGGGACGCCCGACGTGGTGAAGCTGTTGCTGGAAGAGGGGGCCGATCCGACCCTGCGCAACGAACAGAACCTGACCGCGCTGGACTTCGCCCAGCGCGCCGAGCGCAAGGACGCTGTGCGGCTGCTGACCGCCGCGTTGCGGGCCCGGCAACCCACGGGCACCTGGTGACGCCAAGGTGTCTCGGGGGACTGGCCCGTAGGTGTAACCCACATGGAGCAGCGGGCCAAAGCACTAGAGAATCCGCGGTGATCTAACTACAAAGGAGATAACCGTGGCCTTGGCCAGTCAGAAAGATTTTGCGTCCGGTCTCATGTTCATGGCGGTGGGCGGCTCGTTCGCCTGGGGCGCTGTGGACTACGAAATCGGCGATGCCGCCCGCATGGGGCCTGGCTACTTTCCCTTCATGCTCGGTCTGATCCTGCTCGGGCTCGGTGCGCTGGTCACCTTCAACGCCTTCAGGTCCGGGGCACCAGGGGGCGACAAGATCGGCGCCATCGCCTGGCGCCCGCTGGTGTTCATTCTCGGTGCCAACCTGCTGTTCGGCACGCTGCTGGTGGGTATCCCCAAGTTCGGCATTCCGGCCTTCGGCCTGATCGTGGCGATCTTCGGTCTGGTCATCATGGCCGGTTACGCCCGCCAAGGCGCCAAGCTCAAGGAGTCGCTGATCCTGGCCGCCATCCTGGCTGCTGGCAGCTACCTCGCCTTCGTGAAACTGCTGAACCTGCAGTTCCCGGTCCTGCCCTGGTTCCTCGCGAACTGAACACGAGGAAACACCCACATGGATCTGATCAACAACCTCGCGCTGGGTTTTGGCGTTGCCTTCACCCTGCAGAACCTCGCCTACGCCTTCATCGGCTGCCTGCTGGGCACGCTGATCGGGGTGCTGCCCGGCATCGGCCCGCTGGCCACCATCGCCATGCTGCTGCCTGCCACCTACGGCCTGCCGCCGGTGGCCGCGCTCATCATGCTGGCCGGCATCTACTATGGTGCGCAGTACGGGGGCTCCACCACCGCCATCCTGGTGAACCTGCCGGGCGAATCGTCGTCTGTCGTGACCGTGATCGATGGTTACCAGATGGCGCGCAAGGGCAGGGCAGGCCCCGCACTGGCCGCCGCCGGCATGGGTTCTTTCTTTGCCGGTTGCGTCGGCACCTTGATCTTGGCTGGTTTTGCCGCGCCGCTGACCGAACTGGCCCTGGAGTTCGGTCCCGCCGAGTACTTCTCGCTGATGATCGTCGGCCTGATCGGCGCCGTGGTGCTGGCTTCGGGCTCGCTGAGCAAAGCGTTGGCCATGATCGTGCTCGGCCTGCTGCTGGGCCTGGTGGGTACCGACGTCAACTCCGGCGTGGCGCGCTACAGCTTCGACATTCCGGAACTCACCGACGGCATCAGCTTCCTGGCCATTGCCATGGGTGTGTTCGGCTACGGCGAAATCATCAGCAACCTGTCGCAACCCGATGAGCACCGCGAAGTGTTCACCGGCAAGGTCGAAGGCATCATGCCGACGAAGGAAGACTTCAAGAACATGATTCCGGCCGTGTTGCGAGGCACCGCTCTGGGTTCGGCCCTGGGCATCCTGCCCGGCGGTGGCGCGCTGCTGTCGGCCTTCACGGCCTACACCATCGAAAAGAAAACCAAGCTCAAGCCGGGCGAAGTGCCCTTCGGCCAGGGCAACATCCGCGGTGTGGCGGCACCAGAAGCCGCCAACAACGCCGGTGCCCAGACCTCGTTCATTCCGCTGCTGACGCTGGGCATTCCGCCCAACGCCGTGATGGCGCTGATGGTCGGTGCCATGACCATCCACAACATCCAGCCGGGTCCGCAGGTCATGACCAGCAACCCCGAGCTGTTCTGGGGCCTGATCGCCTCGATGTGGATCGGCAACCTGATGCTGGTGATCCTGAACCTGCCGCTGATCGGCATCTGGATCAAGCTGCTGACCGTGCCCTACCGCTGGCTGTTCCCGGCCATCGTGCTGTTCTGTGCGATCGGCGTGTACTCGACCAACAACAACAGCTTCGACATCTGGATGGTGGCGCTGTTCGGCCTGATCGGTTATGGCTTCATCAAGCTCGGCTGTGAGCCCGCGCCGCTGCTGCTGGGCCTGATCCTGGGCCCCATGATGGAAGAGTACCTGCGCCGAGCGCTGCTGATCTCCCGTGGCGACTGGTCGGTCTTCGTGACCCGTCCGCTGTCGGCCAGCCTGCTGGTGGTTGCGGCGGTCCTGCTGGCGGTGGTGCTGATGCCGTCGGTCAAGAAAAAGCGCGAAGAGGCCTTCGTCGAAGACTGATCCGGGCACACGCCACGCCCAAGACCCGACAGGTGCAGACCTGTCGGGTCTTTTTTTTGATCGGTGCCCACATCGTGAACGGCGCTGGTGCGTCGTGATGGACACCGACAAGGGGACGCCGCAGTGACTTTCTGGCTGCGGTTTTGATATTCCACGATGTATATTATGTCAAGTTTCGAAGAAACAAAGATAGCCCCTCAGCCACCACTGTCAGGAACCCCTGCGCAACGCAATCCCTGCACATAGACGGCCACCTGATCGGCATCGAGCACATAAAACAGCCGCTCCCGCGTCCAGTCGCAATTGAAGTCCGGTTTGCGCTCAAACATCTGCTGGCGCGCTCGCTCGAGTTCGTCGCTGGCGCCCAGATGTCCCAGCGCAGCCAGCCGATGCGCAAAAGGCCAGTAGTGACAGTTGGGTGCCCTGACCGCCTGGCTGGCATACGCATTGGCGCGCGCAAAATCGCGGGCAAACAGCTTGGCCTGCGCGCGGTAGGAAAGAAAGGCCCAACGCATGGGGTCGTGCGGGCTGAGGTCCAGCGCGTGCTGAAACAAAGGGTCGGCGAGCTCAAAGTCCCCGTTGTAGACGTATGAATCGGCCAGGCCACACCAGGCAACGGCCAGCGCCGGATTCAGGCCGGTGGCCAGCGTCATCTCGTCGATCGCATCGTCATAGCGCTTGCTGACCGTGAGCACCCTGCCCAATGCAAAACGCACGGACGCGTCCTGGTCATCGAGTTCGGCGGCCCGCTGAGCCGTCCTCAAGGCCTCATCCAGCTGCTGAGGCAAAGGTGGCGCATCGAAATAGATCATGCTCAGCACCATCGCATAAGACAGAAACGCGTAGGCGTGCGAGAACTGCGGGTCCAGCTGGACCGCACGTCGCAGCCATGCCTGGGCTTCGAGGTTGTCCCTCGGTGTGGCGCGGTACAGGTGGGACATGCCGAGGTGGAAATGGTCCCAAGCTTCCAGCGAACGGGGCAGATGGCGCACCAGCGCCTGGCGCGTGAAATGCCCAATCTCAGGTTCGATGCGCCCGGCGATTTTTTCGGCAATGTCATCCTGCACCGAAAAAATGTCGCCCATGTCGCTGTCGTAATGTTCGGCCAGCACGGCACACCCCCGCCTGGTGTCGACCAGCTGAAAACTGATGCGAAGGCGCCCCTGTGCGCAGCGAATGGTGCCGTCCACGAGGTAGTCCACCTGCAACGCTGCGGCAGCCGTGGTCGGATTCGAGTGCCTGTAAGCAAAACTCGCGTTGCGGGCGAGCACAAACAGCGTGCGGCAGCGGGTGAGCAGGCCGATGAGGTCCGCCGCAATGCCGACGGCCAAATGGTCTTGTGCAGCATCGCCGCTCAGGTTGTCAAAGGGAATGACGGCCACCGAGGGACGTGGCCCGTTCTCGGACGCCATCGGCAGGTCGACGGGCGTGCCGTTGGCTGGCGTTCTCGGCGTGATGGTGCTGACCAGGCCGCTGCCCGCCCTCACCTCACCAATGAAACGCACACCTTTGCGCGCGTAGGTCCGGATCAGTCGCTGGCTGCGCCCATCGTCATGCAGGGCCTTTCGCAGCACCGACAGGCGACTTTCGATGGTCGAGTCGCTCACGGCCCGGCCCTTCCAGACCTGCTGCACCAGTTCGTCCTTGTCGACCACCCGCTCCCGCTCACCGATCAGGTACGCCAACAAATCGAAGACCTGGGGTTCGAGCGCGACCTCTGAGCCCCCGAGGGTGAGCTCTCGCCGGGACATGTCCAGCACGAAGTCTTCAAACAGGATGTCCATGGCGCTCTCAAGAATTGCGCTGGAATCCACCGCAGAAAAACACCAGAAATAGACAAGCGTTTCTTAAGGACACCACGTCGCTCCTCTGGGCAACATGAACTCCCCTCATGCCATTTGGAGCAAATCATGATCGTCGCACGTTGGCAAGTCAACGCCCGTTTCGGGCACAAACAAGAGCTGATCGACGAGATCAGGAACTGGTGGCAAACCGTTGGGCGCGACATCGGACAGACCAACACCACCATCCTGACCGGCAGTGTCGGCGCGGCCGAGTCCCTCGTCACGGTGGACGTGCGCTGCGCGGACATGGCCGAACTGCAGTCCCAATGGGACCAGCTGGCGCATTTCCCCGAACACAAGGCGTTTTCCCTCCGGGTGGAGCCGCTGCTCGTGTCCGGCTCAACCCGCTGGGACATCCTGAAGGTGGTGACGTGAGCCGTTCATTTCGAGCGGCGCTTTTATGAAGGAGCATGAAAATGAAAGTTCGTTACATCCCTCTGGCCGCCCTGCTGTTGCTGGGTGCCCATCTGCCCGGCCACACGCAGGACAATCCACTGCCCGCCGGTTTCACCACCCAGCCGTTGCTCAAGACCGGCATGACGCGCGACAACGAACCCATTCGCTATCCGACCGCGGGTGCAGAGATGATTTCGGTGATCGGAACCCTGGAGAAAGACGGCCGCACGCCCTTGCACATGCACCCGGTGCCGGTTTACGTTTATGTGATGGAGGGTGAAATCGAACTGCGCACCGACGGCAGCGCCCCGCAGCGCTACAAGGCCGGGCAGGCTTTCATCGAATCACAGAACCGCCGTCACCAAGCGTTCAACGTGGCCGCTGGTGGTCCGAGCCGCTTGCTGGTGGTCTTTGTCGGAGAAGCCGGCAAGCCGACCACTGTCGCCGGCAACTGACCCACGCAACCCGACCTCGTGCACAACGCTACGCCCTCACCTGGGCGGTGTCATTGGCCCATGACTTGCTTGAGGCACGTGTGATGCCGCCCATTCGGGGAAACACCAGCATGGTGCATCGGGCAATTGGACTGCCCAGACCTACAATGTGACCCTCCGGCAGGAGTCCAATCCGGCCACCCTCATTCAACCTTCGCAAGGAAATCCATGAAGCACCTGTTCCTGTCCCTGAGTGTGATCGCCGCCGCAACCCTGGCGGGTTGCAGCAAGACCGAAGCACCGGCACCGGCCGCACCTGCAGCGCCCGAACCCGCCGCCGCAGCGCCAGCCAGCCAGTGGCCTGAACTGCGCGTGGCCATCGACCCAACTTACAAGCCGTTCACCTACAAAACCGAAGCCGGCGAACCTGCTGGCTTCGACGTCGACGTGGCCAAGGCCCTGTGCGATGAACTCAAGAGCAAGTGCGTGTTCGTGGAACAGGCCTGGGACGGCATGATCCCCGGCCTGCAGGCCAAGAAGTACGACGCGATCATCTCGTCGATGTCGATCACCGAAGAGCGCAAGCAAGCGGTGGACTTCACGGGCAAGTACTACAACACCCCGTCCTGCGTGGTGGTGAAGTCGGCGCTGAACCTGGGCGCGGAAGCCGCGAATTTCAAGGGCAAGAAGCTGGGCGTGCTCAAGGCATCGACCCAGGAAAAGTACGCCATGGGTGAACTCAAGGCCGCTGGCGCCACCGTCGTGCCCTACGACGCCCAGGACCAGGTCTACCTGGACATCAAGTCGGGCCGTCTGGACGGCACCGTGGCCGACGTGGTCGAAGTCAATGGCGGCTTCCTGTCCACCCCGGACGGCAAGGACTACAGCTGCGCTGGCGGCCGCATCCCGGTCGAGTTCGACGCCAAGTACTTTGGCGCTGGCGCCGGCGTCGCGATCCGCAAGGAAGACACCGCGCTGCGCGATGCGCTGGACGCCGGCATCAAGGCCATCCGTGACAACGGCAAGTGGAAAGAACTGGCCGACAAGCACGTCCCCGGCGTGGACATCTGGGGTTCCTGAGTCTTTGAGCGCCCGGCGGCCGAGATCCGATGACGACTTACTTTCTCAGCATTCTTCAAGGACTGCTTGTCACCATCGGCGTGGCCCTGGGCGCCCTGGTGGTGGCCGCCATCCTCGGCCTGGCCGGGGCGGCCGCCAAGCTCTCGCCCTACAAGTCGCTCAACTGGTTGGGCGACATCTATTCCACCGTGATCCGGGGCGTCCCGGATCTGGTCTGGATGCTGCTGCTGTACTTCGGCGGGCAGATCCTCGTCAATGACATCGCCGAAGCCCTGGGCTTTCGGCGCGGTCCGCAGATCAACCCGTTTGTGGCGGGTGTGCTGACCATCGGCTTCGTGTACGGCGCGTACATGACCGAAACCTTCCGCGGCGCCATCATGAGCGTGCCCAAGGGCCAGTCCGAAGCGGGCTGGGCCTTCGGCATGAGCCGCTTCTACACCTTCCGGCGCATGGTGCTGCCGCAGATGGTGCGGTTTGCCCTGCCGAGTTTCACCAACAACTGGCTGGTCTTGCTCAAAGCCACGGCCCTGGTCTCGGTCATCGGGCTGGCCGACATCACCAACCTGGCCAAGCAGGCCGGCGCCGCCGCGCGGGGCCAGATCCCGGGCGCGGCCATCATCTTCATGGCCTTTGCCGGTGTGCTGTACCTGCTGATCTCCTCCATCAGCCTGTACCTGTTGCGCAAGGCGGAACGGCGTTACTCGGTGGGTGTGAAGCGGGGAGATTTCTGATGGACAAATTCGCCATCATCTTCCAGCCCCAGAACCTGGAGCTGTACTGGACCGGCTTCATCGCCACCCTGGAGCTTCTGGCCATCAGCCTGATCGCCGGTGGCCTGCTCACCCTGCCCCTGACGCTGATGCGCGTCTCCAGCAGCAAGTGGCTGTGGTGGCCGGTCTGGCTGTTCACCTACGTGGTGCGCGGCACGCCGCTGCTGATCCAGGTGTATTTCATTTACTACGGCATCGCGCAGCTGGAATGGGTGCAGTCGCTGTGGGACACGCACTGGCCCTTCACCTGGTTCAAAGACCCGTTCTTCTGCGCCGTGCTGGCGTTCACGCTCAACACCTGTGCCTACACGGTGGAGATGCTGGCCGGCGCGATCAAGGAAACCCCGGCCGGCGAAATCGAAGCCGCCCAGGCGGCCGGCTTTGGCAAGTGGAACATGATGTTCCGCCTGGTGCTGCCCAGCGCCCTGCGCCGCACCCTGCCCGGCTATTCGAACGAAGTGGTGATGATGTTGCACGCCACGTCACTGGCCAGTGTGGTGCCTGCTTTGTACGACCTGACCAACGCGGCCTATTCCATCTACAAGACCTACTACCTGGCGTTCCAGCCGTTCATCGTGGTGGCGGTGCTGTACTTTGTGCTCACCTTCGCACTGGTGTACGTGTTCCGCCTGCTTGAACGCCGCTTCCTGGCCTACCTGCGTCCCCAAGCCCATTGAAGAGGCGCAGGCCCTGCCCTGCGCCCACCGTTCACGATGCAACAGCAACTGCACCCCCTCCTCTCGCCATCGCTGGGCACGCAACGCCAGCTGGTGAGCTGGCATTTCGGCCGCGCCGGCGCTGGCCGCAAGGTTTACATCCAGGCCAGCCTGCACGCCGACGAGCTGCCCGGCATGCTGGTGGCCGACCACCTGCGCGGGCTTCTCGACGCGGCCGAGGCCCGCGGCGAACTGCTGGGCGAGGTGGTGCTGGTGCCCATGGCCAACCCCATCGGCCTGTCGCAGACCGTGATGCACCACCAGATCGGTCGCTTCGAGCTGGGCGCGATGGAGAACTTCAACCGCCACTACCCGGACTTTTTCAAGCTCGTCAAGGACGTGGTGGCCGACCAGCTGGGCCCCGATGCCGACACCAACAAGCGCCTGATCCGCGCTGCCATGCGCCAGGCGCTGGACGCCCAGACGCCCACCACCGAGCTGCAGAGCCAGCGCCAGGTGTTGATGACGCTGTCGCACGACGCCGACCTGGTGCTGGACCTGCATTGCGACTTCGAGGCCGTGATGCACCTGTACGTCGAGCAGCCGATGGTCGACCAGATCGAGCCTCTGGCACGTTACCTCGGCGCCCGTGCGCTGCTGTGGGCTCGGGGGTCTGGCCCGCTCATCTCGTTCGACGAAGCCTTGTCGGGGCCGTGGTGGCGCCTGCAGGAGCATTTCAAGGACCGTGCACCCATCCCGCTGGCCTGTGCCAGCACCACGGTGGAACTGCGCAGCCAGACCGAGGTGTCCGACGAACTCGCGGCGCAGGACGCCCAGGCGATCGTGAACTACCTGCGCGAGCGCGGTGTGCTGGCCGGCCCCGCCCCTGCCCTGCCGCCGGCTTTGTGCGCCGCCACGCCCCTGGCCGCCACCGACGACATGCATGCGCCCCACTCCGGCGTGGTCGTGTTCCACCGCCAGGTGGGCGACGTGGTGAAAGCCGGTGACGTGCTGGCCCACATCGTCGACCCGCTGAACCAGCGCCGCACCCCCATCACCACCCGCACCGACGGCGTGATCTACGCCCGCCACAACCTGCGCTGGGCCACCACCGGCATGGAAGTCTGCCGCGTGGCCGGCGCCGTCCCCATCCGTTCGGGCAACCTGCTCAGCCCCTGAAAATCCGCCCATGACCACCAAACTCGAAGCCCTCGACATCCGCAAAAGCTATGGCTCGCACGAAGTGCTCAAGGGCATTTCGCTGACCGCCAAAGCGGGTGACGTCATCAGCATCATCGGTTCGTCCGGTTCGGGCAAATCCACCTTCCTGCGCTGCATGAACCTGCTGGAGCGGCCACAACAAGGCCGCATCATCGTGGCCGGCGAAGAACTGCAACTGGTCACCGCCAAGGACGGCATGCTCAAGGCCGCCGACGACAAGCAGCTGCAGCGCGCCCGCGCCAAGCTGGCCATGGTGTTCCAGCACTTCAACCTCTGGTCGCACCTGACGGTGCTCGAAAACATCATCGAAGCGCCGATGCACGTGCTCGGCAAGGGCAAGGACGAGGCCATCGCGACCGCACGCAAGTACCTGGACAAGGTCGGTCTGCGCAACGTCGAGGGCAAGTACCCCGCCCACATGTCGGGTGGCCAGCAGCAGCGCGTGGCCATTGCACGCGCCCTGTCCATGGAACCCGAGGTGATGCTGTTCGACGAACCGACCAGCGCGCTCGACCCCGAACTGGTGACCGAGGTGCTGCGCGTGATGCGCACCCTGGCCGAAGAAGGCCGCACCATGGTGGTGGTCACGCACGAAATGGGCTTTGCCCGTGAGGTGTCCAACCACCTGATCTTTCTGCATCAGGGCTGCATCGAAGAACAGGGCGTGCCCCGCGAAGTGCTGGCCAAACCGAAGAGCGAACGCCTGTCGCAGTTCCTCTCGGGCAACCTCAAGTAATAAGCGGCCGGCCTGCGCTCAGGGCTTGAGCGTCAGGCGGCTGGTCCAGGCGTTGGGTGCCAGTTGCAACGGCCGGTACTGCACGGCGGCCCACTCGTCGGCCATGTCGCGGTAGCGGCCTGAAAACACGTTGCCACTCTGCCCCGTCTGGTAGATGAAGCGCGATTGCTCCGGGTCGGCCAGATCGTAGATGGTGCGCAGGCTGGCCGCATGGCGGTTGGCGTAGGGGGCGTCAGCCTTGTCCAGGTGGTACTGGCCCACGTTCACGGTGAACGGGTCGCCGCCGGTGGGGCGGCGCACATCGAACAGCTGTGCCAGCGCAGGCACGTTGCCCAGTGGCTTGTGCACCGAATAGGCCTGGTGAGACACGCCCCAGCGCCACGCGCTCACATCGGCACCCTGCATCTGCGAGAGCTTGTCCAGCGCACGGCCCAGCGCGGCGGTGCTGGCCGCGGCACAGCCATCGGCCCCGCACCAGCCCTGGTCGTCGCGGGCCAGGATGCCCTCCACCGCGTTGCGGAACAGCCGTTTGCCGTACAGGCCCTCAAAACGTTCCCGCCCCAGCCGACCGCCGATCACGCCACGCGTGAACTCGTCGACCCAGGCGGTGAAGATCAGCGGCGCCGCGCTGTCCGCCGTCATGTCACCGCCAAAACCTTTCAGTGCGGCCATGGCCGCCGGGGCCAGCGCGTGGTCGGAGCGCGTCTGTTGCAGGTGCGGCAGCAGCAGCACCGTGGCGGCCGACTGCCGATCGGCGTGCATGGTCTTGAACGAGTCGACGTCGTGTTGCGGCGTCTGCGCCAGCAAGGCCTCGATGCGCTGCTGCCGGTAGGACGGCGCCCAGTCCTGGGTGAGGAAATGCGGGTAATCGGCCGCGTGGATGCGCTGGTTGGCGGTGGCGATCCAGCCTTTGGCGCCATCGTCGTGCGGCGTGTCGTCGTAGGGAAGCCAGCCGGTCCAGTCGTAACGTGCGTCCCAGCCCGGTGCCGGGGCAATGCCGCGGATGTCGTGCTGCGGTCCCCGCACCGGCACCCGGCCAACGGCCTTGTAGGCGATGCGACCGCTGCGGTCGGCCATCAGCACGTTCTGCATCGGCGCGTGGAAGTCACGGTACGCCGCCAACAGATCGGCCACCGACTGCGCCCGGTTGGACGCCAGGGTGGCCTGCACGTTGCTGTCGTTTTCTTCCAGCGCGGTCCAGCGCAGGGCCAGGGCGTAACGGCCGGTGTCGATCAGGTCGCGCGTGCGGCCCGGCACGTCGCTGATGAGCGGCCCGTGGCGGCTGCGACGCACGGTGTGCTGCACATCGGCTTGGCCTTTGACGCGGATGGTCTCGACCCGGGTCTCGAACGGCGCCCAGGCGACCTGCCCGTCGGGCGCCGGCACCCGGTACTGGTTCGCCTGGTCCGGGTGGATCTGCTCCAGGTACAGGTCCTGCACATCCGGCCCGGTGTTGGTGAAACCCCAGGCCACGCCGGCCGTGCGCCCCAGCACCACAAACGGCGTGCCCGGCAGCGTGGCGCCGATCACGTCCATGCCCTTGATGCCGCCCGCATCGGGCGCCTGCAGGCGCGCGAAGTACCAGATGGCCGGTGCGCTCAGACCCAGGTGCGGGTCGTTGGCCAGCAGCGGTTTGCCGCTCTTGCTGCGCGAGCCGTCCACCACCCAGTTGTTCGAACCCTTGCCTTCGATGTTGCCCAGCTCCTGAGTCCAGGCCACCACGTCGGTCGCCAGGCCACTGGCCACGGCACCATGGTCGCCCTCCCCCGCGTCGGAAAGTTTGGAGGCTTGCGGCCGGTACACGTCCAGCTCACGGTACAGGCGGGCCAGGTCGGTGGCCGATGCGGGGGGCTCGCCCGGGTAGGGCGGAAACAGCTGCCACAGCTGCTGCGTGTCGAGCACCTGCAGGGCCGACAGGCGCGCCACTTCGTTGCCCCAGTTGCCACCCAGGTCCAGCGCCATCATGAGCGCCCAACCCGCGCTGTCGGCCGGGTCCCAGTAGCGCCCGGCGCGGGCCGGTTCGCGCGGGTCGGTGCGCATCAGCAGGAACTCGGGCGAAAGCGCCTGGTCGCTCTGGGCAAAAAAGGCGTTGACCCCATCGCTGTAGGCCTGCAGGGCGGCCTGCGCCTCCTGCGGCAGGCGCGCCACCTGGCGCTGCGCGGCTTCGCGAATGCCCAGGGTGCGCATCAATCGGTCGGTGTCCAGCGTGGCGGGGCCTAGCAGTTCGGAGAGCGTGCCGCGCATGATGCGGCGATTGAACTCCAGCTGCCAGCCGCGTTCCTGGGCATGCACATAGCCCATGGCCATCCAGACGTCCCTCGGGTCTTTGGCCTGGATGTGGGTCACATCACTGGCGTCGCGTTGCACCTCCACAGCAGCCCGCAGGCCGGGCAGACGCAGTTCGCCATCGGTCTGGGGCAGGCTCTGGCGCGCGTACCAGGCGAGCGCGGCGGCGGCCACCAGCAGCACCGCGAGCAATGCCCAGAGGGAACGGCTCAGCCAGCGTTTCATGCCCGTCCGCGATCAGGCAAACAGCGGGCCGTGGCCCAGCACCATGCTGCCGTCCACCAGCCGGAAGACCACGGTGGGCGCGCTGTAGTCGTTGAACGGCGCGCCCATGGCGATCTCACCGTCGCTGTGCAGCAAACACTCCTGCCGGCGCAGGGCGATCACGTTGTCGCCGCCCGCAAAGCGCACCCAGGTGCCGTAGCTGCTGGTGTCTTCGAGCACGTAGTTGCCCGAGCGGATGTCGATGCTGGCGTGCATGCGCGAGACGCGTGGATCGCTCACCACAAAGTCGGCCTCGGGCACGCGACCAATCTTCAGCGGCAGGTCGGTCAGGCTGAACGCGTGATTGGCGTCCAACCATCCGAGTTCGATGCCACCGAACACCGATTCGGTGGTCTTGCGCAGGGCATGCAGATCGGCCGGCAGGGTGAGGAATTCGGACAGCATTTCCTTCTGCCATTCGATGCGAAACACCTCGCAGGGCTCCACCCGGCCTTTGATGCGCATGGGGCCCAGGCTGCGGCTGCGCACGCCGCTGCGGGCGCCGAGCTTGCGGACCACGGTGTCGGTGGCCAGGATCTGCTCGGGCCCGGCCAGATCGCTCAGGCGCGAGGCGACGTTCACCGCATCACCGAAACAGTCGCCGTCGATTTGCACCACCTGGCCGCGCGCCATGCCGATCTGCATCAGCAGCTTGAGGCGGTTGGGCCACTGCGCCACACGTTGCGAATGCTCTTGCTGGATCTGGGTCATCGCCTCCACGGCGTGGCGGTTGTTGGTGAAGGACAGCAACACGCCGTCGCCCAGCATCTTGACAACCTTGCCCCCGTGCTCCTGGCCGGTGGCACCGATCCACTGCGTCAGCTTGGTGACCGCCTGTGTGGCACGGTCATTGCCCAGTGTTTCGAACACGGACACGCTGCCGGTCAAATCCACAAAAGCAATCGTCAGTTCAGCCATGGGCAATCGGTAGGAATGATTTCATTACATCACAGCGACCGAGCGTAGTTGAGCGCCCTTGCGCCGCTCGGCTTTCGCCATCACGTTGTGACTTTTAGCACGTCGTGACAAAGGCCTTTGTAGGGAATGCGCCCGATCCCCCCCTGTATTCCATCGATGAAACCTTCCGGCCCTGCTTGGGCACCCGGGTCCTGCCCCCAAAGACCACGGTTTCGGTCGGCCCGACATGCAAAGGTTCTAAGAAACATCAGGTACTCCCTCAAGGAAAACCAGTAAACGCATGATTTGGCAGTTGTTTTTTTGACGTGGGTCATACAAACACGGTTGCGCGTGCGGTGCTCCTCCCCGTATTCTTCACATCACTATTCCTACAGTCGTTGAGGCGTTCGTCATGCGTTGGATGAAACCTGGATTGCGCAACACCATCTCTGCCTTGCTGGGCTCCGAGGTGCGCCGGGATTCCCCGGAAGCCCTGGAGCCGGTTCGCCAGGCCATGCTCGCCGCGCTGGGCGAAAAAGGGGCCGAAATGAACCCCCGGCTCAAGCACCGCCTGATGTACCTGCACGACGTTCACGCCCTGTGGTACGCACGGTCCGACATGGTGGCGGTGCTCAGCAGCCTGCACGGCGAAGCCAAGGCGGTGGACACGGTGATCCGCCTGTCGCCGGTGTTTCAAGGCCTGCTGCCCAAGAGCATGATGGACTCGTGCCGCATGCGCCGCTGAGCAGCCCCCCGCGCCTCTGCCCTCCTCCAACAGCCGCCTTTATGCGGCTGTTTGTTTTTTGGGGCGCTCAGCCCCAGAACAGCAAGGCGTCGCGGTCCTGCACCAGCAGATCCACCTGGTGTCCGACCGGCAACAGCACCTTGGTGGGCACGTGGCCGAACGGCAGGCCGGTCAGCACCGGTGTGCGGGTCTGGCGTACGCACGGTCCGACATGGTGGCGGTGCTCAGCAGCCTGCACGGCGAAGCCAAGGCGGTGGACACGGTGATCCGCCTGTCGCCGGTGTTTCAAGGCCTGCTGCCCAAGAGCATGATGGACTCGTGCCGCATGCGCCGCTGAGCAGCCCCCCGCGCCTCTGCCCTCCTCCAACAGCCGCCTTTATGCGGCTGTTTGTTTTTTGGGGCGCTCAGCCCCAGAACAGCAAGGCGTCGCGGTCCTGCACCAGCAGATCCACCTGGTGTCCGACCGGCAACAGCACCTTGGTGGGCACGTGGCCGAACGGCAGGCCGGTCAGCACCGGTGTGCGGGTCTGGCTGCGCAGCCAGTCCACCACCGTCTGCAGCTTGAAGCCCTTGTCGTGCGGCCCGAGCTGGTAGCGGTTGAACGAGCCGAGCAGCACCGCTTTCTGTTCACCCAGGATGCCGGCGTGCAGCAACTGGGTCAGCTGGCGTTCGATGCGGTACGGGTGCTCGTTCACATCTTCGAGGAACAACACGCCGCCCTTGACGCGCGGCAGCCAGGGCGTGCCGACCAGCGAGCTCAACACCGTGAGGTTGCCGCCCCACAGCGTGGCGTTGCCCACCTTGAGCGAGGCTTGTCCTTCGGCCGCAGCGCTGCGGCGTGCCGCCAGGGCCGGCAGATCGGACTTGGGCAGTTGCCAGCCCGAGCCCTCGCCCTGGCCGCAGACGAGGTCGTCGAAACACGCTTCCATGATGTCATCGGGCGTGTCCTCGGTGCCAAAGTCTTCGCCCAGTGCCGGCCCGGCCCAGCTGACGGCACCGGTCTTGGCCAGCAGCGCGCACTGCAGGGCGGTGAAGTCGCTCAAGCCCACGAACTGCGTGCCTTTGGTAATGGCCTTGGCGATCTGTTTGTAGGGCAGGTCCGGCAGGATGCGCGTGAGCCCGTAGCCGCCGCGCGAGATCAGCGCAATGTCGGCGCCGCTGGCGGCGGCCCGGCCCACGGCAGCGATGCGGGTGCTGTCGTCGCCCGCGAAACGCATGTGGCTGGCCAGCGCCGCCTCGTCGATTTCCACCTCGTGCCCCAGCTGCTGCAAGCGCTTGACGCCACGTCGAAAGGCGGCTTTGTCGCGCACGGCGCTGGAGGGGGAATAGATGTAGATGTGGCTCATGGATGTGAGGAATGGTGCGGATGCGGTGGCGCGATCATCGCGCAAAAAAAGCGCAGGCCCGGTGCGCGATGTCCTCGCTCTGCTCCGGTACGAAATGGCCGGCCTGGGGCAGCTGGACGAGATCAACGCCGCCACGGATGTCGGCGCGCAGGCCCTGCATCACCGCGTCGCCCAGCACGGGGTCCTGCTGACCGACGGCCATGAGGCACTGCCCTTGCCAGTCGCGGCGCCAGAAATCGCGCGCCTGCCGTGACACCTCGGCGCCATCGTCGTCGGCGTGTTCGGGCACCAGGGCGGGAAAGGCGCGCAGGGCGGCGCGGTGCCCGCGGTCAGGGAACGGTGCGGCGTAGGCCGCACATTCGGCCGCGCTGAGCTGCGGGTTGCCACGCGCCAGCAGGCGCGCGACGTCGTAGTCCGGCTTCTTCGCGCACATCTCGCGCCAGTCCAGAAAGCCCGCCGACAGCGGCACGTCGCCCGTCGCCAGCATCGTGTTCATCACCAGCAAGCCGCGGTAGCGCTGCGGGGCGGCCATGGGCAGCGTCAGGCCCAGCAGGCCGCCCCAGTCCTGCACCACCAGCACCACGTTGCGCAGGTCCAGGCGCTCGACGAATTCGAGCAACACCTGGCGGTGTCGGCTGAAGCTGTGCCAGTGATCTTTCTTGGGTTTGTCGCTCTTGCCAAAGCCGATCAGATCGGGCGCGACCACGCGGTCCCCAGCCGCCAGAAAGGCCGGAACCATCTTGCGGTAGAGGTAGCTCCAGGCCGGATTGCCGTGCAGACACAGCCAGGTGCGCGGCGCATCCTCGGGGCCCTCGTCCAGGTGGTGCAGGCGCAGCCCATCGAGCGATGGCAGATCGCTCAGGTAGCGGGGCGCCCACGGGTACCCCGGCAGGTCCTGGAAGTGCCGATCAGGCGTGCGCAGCGCGTCGTCGCGCAAAGGGTGCGCCTCGCGGCGTTGGTGGTCGCGCCGCGCCTTGAAAAAATCGCTGAGCAACGCACCGCTTTCCTGCGCCCGCACACCGCCCTGCACCTGCGTCTGGTGGTTCAACTGCGGCTGGTCGAACAGGTTGACCACCGAGCCAGCGGCCCCCGTTTTGGGGTCGCTGGCGCCGAAAACCACCCGCCGGATGCGCGCATGCAGCATCGCGCCGCTGCACATGGCACAGGGCTCCAGCGTCACATAGAGCTCGCAATCGTCCAGCCGGTAGTTGCCCAGGGCCTGGGCTGCCGCCCGCAGGGCGACGATTTCGGCGTGGGCGGTCGGGTCGTGTGCGGCGATCGGTGCGTTGCGCCCGACCCCCACCACCCGCCCCTGATGCACCACCACGGCGCCGACCGGCACCTCGCCTGCGGCATGTGCCGCCTGGGCTTCTTTCAGGGCCAGCCCCATGTAGTCGGCATCGTTCATGGCGCCATTGTCCCGCACCCGCTGGGGTGGGCCTTCAGTCGAACAGCGACGGCTGAAGGTTCTGCAAGGGCCAGCGGGCCAGCAGGTCGTGGTGTCCCTGGCCATAGAGGCTGTCGACCAGGAGCACCTCGGTCACGTCCCACACCAGGGGCTCGATGCGCCGAATACCGACGGGTTCATGCTGGTAGTCCACGGTGATGTGCGGGTAAAAGGCGCTCCGGATCAGTTCCCCGGGCCATCCGACCCGGAGCAGGCCATCGACCAGCTGGCGGCGCAGACGGAACAGCGGCAGCACACCGGCGCCGTGCCCGGCCAGCTCGACGGTACCGACCCTGCTGTGTGGTCCGCGCGACTGCAGGGTGTCGAAACACACCCGGAACGGCGCCTCGTCCAGCAGCGCCCCGGCGTTTCGGACCCGTTGCAGGATGTCAGGAGGGATGCCCGGCGCGTAGGACCCCAGCGGCACCAGTGTGGCGTGCAGCCGCTCCGCGGCCATGGGTTTGGAAGGACCGCGGTACGAGCGGTTCAGCTGCAGCTGCAGCTGAACGATCACCTCGGCGACCGCGGGTGGCGGGTGCAGCATCAGATACAGATCGTGGCGAGGCCCCATGCAACACCTCCTCGGGTGGTGACTGCGTGGACCGATTTTGCACGAATACTGTTGTTTTGAACAGTATTGATGCGACCGACGGCAACGGCAAGTGGGCCGGCGTGCACATCGCCAACCACCTGCTGCGCCATGTGCGCGCGCGCAGCCCGAAGGGCGTGCCTCCGGTCGTAGTCGTCAAGGGATCGAACCCGGAAGGCCGGGACCCGTTACGGGGTGCAGGCGCAGCCCACAGAGCCCGACGGCGGTACGCCGGGATGCGCCAAGCAAAACTGGCCCACACACGTTCCCAGCCCATCACGACGAGACCGACCCCAGGCCAACCAGTCCATGCCGCGCTGATGCTGACTTATTTGTCATCTTCGGGTCATCTTGCCGTACCCAGCCAATGCCTAGAGTGCCCACATGGCAACTCCGCCTCCGTTCAGGCATGAAAGGAGATCGAAATGTCCCAAGGCATCCGGACCCTTTTGACGGTGCTCGTCACCGGTGTGCCCTCTCTGCTTCAGCGCAGCAGGACGCTGAGCACATCCAGCACCCTCCGGCTGCCGCATCGGCCCCCTCTTTCGCAACGGCCTCCACCCAACCGATCACGCCTCAAGCCGGCATGCCCACGGGCCTGTCGATGACGCAGATGCAACAAGGCATGCAGCAGCACGTAGCCCCCATGCAACCGCTGCGCGCCCAGCCGGCCGCGGCCACCACGGCAGCCGAGCACATGAAGACCATGCAGGCAGGCGTGGACGTGATGCAGCGCATGATGACTGTGCTGATGCAGCGCGCGCCTGTCGCAGCGCCCAACCGAACCCGGAGGTGATGTCATGTTTTTTGATCATGGGTACTTCATGGGGGGCATGCACACCTTCTGGTGGTTGTTCTGGCTGATCCTGATGATCGCCGTGGTCTACGCGGTTTGGTCTCCGCAGCGACGCTCTCGGCGGTCGGAACGTGAGTCCCCACACGATCTGCTGCAGCGGCGACTGGCAAAGGGCGAAATCACCCCCGAAGCCTATGAGCAGGCGAAGGCGCTGCTGGACCGGGACGCTGGCAAGCACTGAGCGCGACCGAAGAAGGCCGTGGGGGCCATGAAAGTGTCATGACCCCCACCCGCAACGGAAAAGCCGCAGACCATGGAGCATTCCCATCACCACCATGCGCGTTCGCCGGGCACCAGGGACGCTGCGTCGAGCGAGGCCCCTGCGACCTTGACGCCCCTGGCGTCAGACACCGTCTACACCTGCCCCATGCACCCCGAGGTGCGCCAGGACCACCCCGGCAACTGCCCCAAATGCGGCATGACGCTGGAGCCCTTGCTGCCCGAGCTGGAGAAGCTGGAGAACCCCGAACTCAAAGACTTCCAGCGCCGCTTCTGGTGGACCCTCCCGCTCACCGTGGTCGTCACCGTGCTGGCCATGGCTGGCCACAGCCTGGGTTGGTTCGACATGGCGGAGCAGAGCTGGATCGAACTGATGCTCACGGTGCCGATCGTGCTGTGGGCCGGCTGGCCTTTCTTCGTGCGCGGCGCACAGTCCGTCTTGAACCGCAGTCCCAACATGTGGACCCTGATCGCTCTGGGCACCGGTGCGGCCTTTGTGTACAGCGCGGTGGCCACGGTGGCTCCGCAGGTCTTCCCCGATTCGTTTGTTTCCATGGGGCGCGTGGCGGTGTACTACGAAGCGGCTGCGGTGATCATCTCGCTCACCCTGCTGGGGCAGTTGCTGGAACTCAAGGCCCGCTCACAGACGTCGGCCGCGATCCGCTCGCTGCTGGGCCTGGCGCCCAAGACCGCTCGCCGCATCGGGGCCGACGGCCAGGAGGAGGACGTGCCGCTGGGCCACGTGCACGTGGGCGATCTGCTGCGCGTGCGACCCGGCGAGAAGGTGCCGGTGGACGGCACGGTGGTCGAGGGCAGCAGCGCACTCGACGAATCCATGCTCACCGGCGAACCGCTGCCCGTCACCAAGCGGGTGGGCGATAAGCTGATCGGCGCCACGCTCAACACCAGCGGCGCGCTGGTGATGCGCGCCGAACACGTGGGCTCGGCCACCGTGCTGTCGCAGATCGTGCAGATGGTGGCCCTGGCGCAGCGCTCGCGCGCCCCCATGCAGCGCATGGCCGACCAGGTGGCGGGCTACTTCGTGGTCGCTGTGGTGGGCATCGCGCTGCTCACGTTCCTGGGCTGGGGCCTGTTCGGGCCCGAGCCCAGCTGGGTGTATGCACTGATCAACGCCGTGGCCGTGCTGATCATCGCCTGCCCCTGTGCCCTGGGGCTGGCGACGCCGATGTCGATCATGGTCGCGACCGGTCGCGGTGCCACGCTCGGCGTGTTGTTCCGCGACGCCGCTGCCATCGAGAACCTGCGCAAAGTGGACACGCTGATCGTGGACAAGACCGGCACCCTGACCGAAGGGCGGCCGAGCTTCGAGCGGGCGGTGGGCTTCGCGGGCTACCCCGAGGACGAGGTGCTTCGACTGGCGGCCAGCCTCGACCAGGGCAGCGAACACCCGCTGGCCGCTGCCATCGTGGCGGCGGCCAAGGCCCGGGGGCTGGTGCTGGACAAGCCCGAGCAGTTCGACTCCGAATCAGGCATCGGCGTGAAAGGTGTCGTGGGTTCGCGGTCACTGGCGCTGGGCAACACCGCACTGATGCAGCAGCTCGGTGTGGACGTGTCGCCGCTGGCCACCGAGGCTGAAGCCCTGCGTGGTCAGGGGGCCAGCGTCATGCACCTGGCGGTGGGCCGGAAACTGGCCGGACTGCTGGCGGTGTCGGACCCGATCAAGGCCACCACGGCCGATGCCCTGGCCTCGCTGCGCCAGGCCAATATCCGCGTGGTGATGGCCACCGGCGACGGCCTGACCACCGCGCGCGCCGTGGGCCAGCGCCTGGGCATCGACGAGGTGCATGGGGAGGTCAAGCCCGCCGACAAACTCCAGCTGGTCGAACAACTCCAGGCCGAAGGCCGCGTGGTGGCGATGGCGGGCGACGGCATCAACGACGCGCCGGCGCTGGCTCGCGCCGATGTCGGCATCGCCATGGGGACCGGCACCGACGTGGCCATGAACAGCGCCCAGCTCACCCTGGTGAAGGGGGACCTGCGCGGCATCGCCACCGCGCGCGACCTCTCGGTGGCCACCGTGGCCAACATGAAGCAGAACCTGACATTCGCTTTTGTGTACAACGCGCTGGGCATTCCGCTGGCAGCGGGTCTTCTGTATTCGCTCACCGGCTGGTTGCTCTCACCGATGATCGCCGCGCTGGCCATGAGCCTGAGTTCGGTCTCGGTCATCGGCAACGCATTGCGTCTGCGTGCGGTCCGCATTCGACCGGGGGTGCCACAAGGGCAGCATTGACTGCGGACAACTGGCCCACGGTTTGTGGGTGGGCATAGGAACCGCCAGGGTGCATCGACACCGGCGCCTGGGCCGCCGCATCTCGGTCCACGAGCGTGGCCACCGATCGGCTCCTTGTCGCGGGGCCGAGATACCGTCATGGGATCTGACGGTATCGCCTTCATTGAAGCCTGTCTGGGTGTATCAGCCGACACCAGCCGAATCGACGGCGATTGGGTAGGATGACCCATACACCGATTCAGGAGCTATGCCCATGAGAATCCTCAGCGAAGCCGCCATGCTGAACCTGGAAGTCGGTATTCCCGCGCTGGCCAGTGGCGCCATCCGCAAGGCCTATGCCCAGGCCCTCACCAGCCACGGTCGGGTGATCGAGGCGGTGAACGGTGAGCTGGTGGAGTTCACGGTCGAGGGACAGCGCCGCGTGCTGAAATCCCTGCCCACGCCGACACGGGTCACCGTGGGGCTCAAGCGCGTTCGCCGCACCACCAGCAACGACAGCGCCCCCATCACCGACTGATGAGCGCGCCCGCCCCACGGCCGCGCATGTTTGCCGGTCCCAACGGCTCAGGCAAAAGCACCATCAAGGAAGTGATCCCTGACGATGGCTTGGGATCTACATCAACCCCGACGAGATTGAAAAAAGCATCCGCCGCGACGGCTTTCTGTCGCTGGCGGATTTTTCTTTGACGACGACCCACGAGATCCTGTTCGGTTTCCTGAAAGCGTCGCGGCTGCTAGCCAAAGCGAATCTGCTGGCTCAGGTGGATCTGCTGGCCTTCCAAGACCAACGCCTGGTGTTTGGTCCGGTGGCGGTGGACTCGTACTGGGCTTCGGTGTTGTCGGATTTCATGCGACACCAATTGCTGGCTGCAGGCCTGTCGTTCACGTTTAAAACGGTGATGCCGTCGCCCGACAAGGTGGACTTCCTGTGCAAAGCCCGGGCGCAGGGTTTTCGCACCTACCTGTACTACGTGGCCACGGAAGACCCGGTGATCAATATCGAGCGAGTGCGTCAGCGCGTGGCCTCAGGCGGACACCCGGTGGCAGAAGACAAGATCGTTTCGCGCTACCACGGCTCGCTGGCGCTGCTGCTGAGCGCGGTGGAATGCGCCGACCGCGCGTACCTGTTTGACAACTCCGGGCACGAGCGGCTGTGGGTGGCAGAAGCCACGGGCGGCCACGAGCTGGAGATGAAGAGTGAATACATGCCAGAGTGGTTCAAAACGGCGCTGTGGAGCCGTTTTGACGGCGTGGAATCCGACGACGCTGGCCCGCAACACACCAGCTGACAGCGCATCGCAGTTGCGTTTGCCGCGGATCGATTTTCCAAATGACGAATCGATCAATTGAATACAGCCACTTGTTTCGAAAAGATTTTTTCGACAAATTTCCAGATGGCGCCAGACCGCATTCCAGAAAATTGCGGCTGCAAAGGCGAACAACGGTCAGGAAAGGATTGCACAAAGCAACTCCTTTTTGTTGCTACTGGTCATGAAGTGTCGAGATTTGGAGCTTGCCACGCGACCGGTGCCCGGCTTGGCAGTTTTGACGGCATCGCCGGCCCCGTCCAATGGCGGTATGGTCCTCTGCTGTGACGGAGTCAAAACTTCCGGTGCCCATCGACCGTCCGCGGCGTCTACGGCAGGTCGAGAGGGCATGAACTGAGCGACTGTTGCCCCAAACCCAGCGACCGCTTTCGGCTGGTTGACCATCCGCCTCAACCCGGCCAGGAACAGCGGTTCACTTGGCGTGATCAAGGTTTGGTGAAGGCTGGGGGGCCGTTACTCGAACCGGATACCCGAGCGTTCACGAGGGCATCAACCAGCCATTCTCAGATCCACGCCCCCGGGTGACTGCTCGGCACGCCGGAAAGCTCCCTCAGGATGAGCACCATGGCGGCCCCTAGCGACGTTGCTGAGAGGATGCCTCGGTCGCAGGCGTGCCCGACTGCGTTGAGAGCAGCACCATCAACCGGTCGGCCAACGGTGAGACGTAGCCATGCGCGCGGGTCACCACGCCCACGTGGCGCCGCAGGTCCAGTTCGCCTTCGCGGATGTCCAGGGCGCGAAAGCCGTCGGTGATGCCCGCCGTGTCGGTGCCGGCCAAGGTCAGCAGCCGGCTGCCGCGGATCAGGTCGAAGGTGAGCGCGCCGCCGAAGTCCACCTCCACCCGCAAGCTGGGCGCGGGCAGCCCCTTGCTGACGAACGCGCTTTCGAGCTGCTGGCGAATGGCGAACTGCGATCCCGGCAGCAGCCACTGCTGGTCAACCAAGGCGTCCAGGCGCAGGTTCCGTTTTTTCTGCAGCGGGTGGTCTTCATCCGCCATGACGGCCAGCCGATCATCGAACAGCCGCTGGACCCGGAAGGTGCCCAGGTCCACCGGGGGCAATGGGACCACCGCCAGGTCGAGCTGGTTGTTGGCGACCATCTCCAGCAGGTCCCTCGCAAAGCGCCGGCTCAGTTGCAGGCGGGCCACCGGTCGCTCGCTCAGCAGCTGGCGGCAGGTCTTCACGATCAGGTCCGAGGCGACCGAGGGTGAGCTGCCGACGCGCAGCAAGCCCAGCTCGCCGCCACGAAGGCCCCGCATCTCTTTCATCGCGTCGTCGAACTCCAGCTGGATGCGCCTGGCCCGCGCGATGAAGACGGCGCCGGCGTGGGTGGTCGCCATGCCGCTGGGGCTGCGTTCGAACAGCGGCAGCCCTGCCGTGGCTTCCACCCGCTGGATCGCCTTGGAAAGCGCCGGCTGGCTGATGCCCAGTGCGTCGGCCGCGCGGCCGATACCGCCGTGCTCCTGAACCGCCAGCACGTAGCCCATGTCCCGTGTGTCCATTGGGATTCCCTTTGGTTATGACTTTATGAAAACCGTTTTATTGTAGGAATGATTGGGCCGTCCTACATTGGCCCTCAGACCCGCACCGGGACAGGCATCGCGGGGCCGGCGAACCAGGCCACCGGCCGCCAGAACCACAGGAGACAAGATGTTCGAACAATTGCAGGATCCGCCGTTCGTGGCGATCCGCCAAGGCATTCAGCGCTTTGTGGACGAAGAGCTGCGGCCCATGGAGCGCGAGCTGGGGCTGGACGCCGAGTCCCCCTTGCCGGTCGAGGTGCTGCGCAAGGTGTGGCGCCGTTCGGCGGCGCTGGGCTACTACGCGGCCTGCCTGCCGCAGGCTCTGGGCGGCAAAGGGCTGGGCATCCTGGAGCAATGCGCGCTCAAGGCCGACCTCGCCGCCAGCGGCTGTGCGCTGGCCCCCCACGTGCTGGGGGATCTGGGCGGGCCGCCGCGGGTGGGCAACATGCTCAAGCACGCCACGCCCGAGCAGCTGGAGCGCTATTTCCTGCCGGTCATCCGCGGCGAACGCTCGACCTGCTTTGCCCTGACCGAACCGCATTCGGGTTCGGATGTGATGAGCATCCGAACCCGCGCCGTGAGCGATGGCGACGACCTGGTCATCACCGGCCACAAGCACTACATCAGCGGCGCCCCGTTCGCGGATTTCGCGATCGTGATGTGCGTGACCGATCCGGAAACCACGCCCCCCGCGATCACCGCGGTGCTGGTGGATCTGGACCTGCCGGGGGTGACCGTGTCGCACGAATACGTGCCGATGTCGGGCCAGCACATCGACGCCGACATCGTCATGGACCAGGTGCGGGTGCCGCGGTCGTGTGTGCTGGGGGGCCTGGGCCGCGGTTTTGCCCTGGGCATGTCGCGCATCAACGTCAACCGCCTGCTGCACTGCCCCAGCATGCTGGGCCTGGCCGACCGCGCCTACCGCATGTCGCTCGACTACGCGGGCCAGCGCCGCCAGTTCGGTGGGCCGATCGCGCGCTTCCAGGCCATCCAGCACATGCTGGCCGACATGGCCGCCGCGCTGTGGGCCTGCGAAAGCATGATCGCCCAGACCGCGATGCTGGCGGACGCCGGTGGCGACCTGCGCATGAAGGCGGCCGCCTGCAAGCTGTTCGTCTCGGAGCGCTGCTTCGAGATCGCCGACAAGGCCGTGCAGATCCACGGCAACGTGGGCGTCACCCGTGGCCACCCGGTGGAACGGACCTTCCGCCTGTTGCGCATGTTCCGGGTCTTCACCGGCACCAGCGAAATCCAGCGCAACACCATCGCCAAGGCCATTCTCGAGCCCGCCTCGCCAGCCGCCTGACGCGTTCTGACGCGCCGTCGGGCCCGCCTCCTTCACCCAACCACACATCACCGCTATGGACATCAGCTTGTACCTGCCGCGCGCGGCACGCTATTGGGCCGACCGGACGGCCATCCAGTTTCAAGGCCGATCCATGAGTTTTCGGGCGCTGGACCGCCGCTCCAGCCAGTTGGCCAATGCCCTGCTGGGCCTGGGCCTGCGACCGGGCGACCGGGTGGCGATCCAGACCCAGAACCGCCCGGCCGTGGTCGAAGTCGAGTCGGCGCTCTACAAGGCCGGCCTGGTGAAGGTGCCGGTCAACGCCCGCCTGTCGCCGGTGGAGGTCGAGCAGATGGTGGCGGACGCCGAGGCCAGCGCCTTCATCGCCAGCCAGGGCCATGTCGAGCAACTGGCCGCCGCGGCCGTGCGCATGGACAGCCTGCGCCACCGCCTCTGCATCGACGGCGCCCTGGAGGGCTGGTCCGACTACGAGGCGTTGCTGCAGGCCGGCGCCGAACGCCTGCCCGACGTGGTCAAGCGCGACGACGACATCGCCGTGCTGCACTACACCTCGGGGTCGACCGGGCGCCTGAAGGCGGCCATGCAGACCTACGGCAATCGGCACGCTTCGCTGCGCAACCTGCTGATCGGGCGCGGCAGCGGCGCACCGGGGCCGGGCGACCGCATGGCCATGGTGGGGCCGATGACGCACGCCACCGGCATGCTGATCCAGCCCTTTCTCTCGCGTGGCGTGACGCTCTGCGTGTTCCCGCGTTTCGATCCCGACGCCTTCCTGGCGGCCATCGAGCGCGATCGCATCACCCACGTCTTCATGGTGCCGACCATGATGAACATGCTGCTGGAGCACCCGGGCCTCAAACGGCACGATCTGTCGAGCCTGCGCTCGATCTCGTACGGCGGCGCGCCCATGGCGGCGCGCCAGATCGAGGCCGCGTGGGCCGCGTTCGGGCCGATCCTGACCCAGGGCTACGGCGCGGCGGAAACCACCGGCGGCGTGACCCACTTCGGCATCGAGGACCACCAGCTGGCGCTCGCCCAGCGGCCCGAACGACTGCTGACCTGCGGCCGTCCGTTCGGCGAGGCCGACGTGCGCGTGGTCAACGAACAGGGCGAGCCGGTGCGGGGCGACGAGATCGGGGAGATCGTGGTGCGCGGCGCCAACGTGTTCGCGGGCTACTGGAAAGCGCCCGAGCTCACGCAGGAATGCCTCATCGACGGCTGGTGGCACTCCGGCGACCTGGCCCGCCTGGACGACGAGGGCTTCATCTACATCGTCGACCGCAAGAAAGACATGATCATTTCGGGCGGTTTCAACGTCTACACCAACGAGGTGGAACAGGCGCTGGCCCGGCACCCCGATGTGGTGGAGGTCTGCGTGTACGGGATCCCCGACGAACGCTGGGGCGAGGCCGTGCGCGCCGCCGTGGTGAGCCGTGCGGGCTCCGCGCTCACCGCCGACGCGCTGATGCAGTTCTGTGCGACCCAGCTGGCCGACTTCAAGAAGCCCCGCAGCTTCGAGTTCCTGACCGAGTTGCCGAAGAACCCGAACGGCAAGATCGCCCGCAAGGTCCTGCGGGATCGCCATTGGTCCGAGGCCGACCGGCGCGTGTAGTTGTGAACCCCTCGCGCACGCATGGTGCGCCCCGCACAAGCGACCGCCATGCAGCAGCAGGCCGCCTATAAATAGATTGGAGACATCATGAAACTGCAGACCCTCATCAGCGCACTGGTCCTGTCGTGCTCGGTGGCCGTGGCCGCCCACGCCGACGACGCGTACCCCAACCACCCCATCCGGGTGGTCGTCCCGTTCCAGCCCGGCAGCTCACCCGATGCCACCATGCGCTTTCTGGGGCAGCAGCTCGCGGAGGTGCTCAAACAACCCATCGTGATCGACAACCGCCCGGGGGCCGGCGGCCTGCTCGGGGGCGATGCGGTGGCCAAGGCGCCGCCGGATGGCTACACCCTGGGCTACCTGTCGAACCAGCATCTGTTGCACCCCTACATGGTGGCCAAGATGCCCTACGACCCGCTCAAGGCTTTCGCCCCTGTGTCCATGTTGGGGCGCAGCGCCCAGGTGTTGCTGGTGCCTTCAAGCAATCCCGCGACGGACCTCAAGTCCTTCATCGCGAACGCCAAGGCGCAGACCGGGACGCTCAAGTTCGGCTCCGGCGGCATCGGCAGTCCGGCGCATCTGGCGGGCCAGGTGTTTGCGCGCCAGGCCGGTCTCAACGTCGTCCACGTGCCCTACAAGGGCGCCCCCGAATCGGTGACGGCCCTCATGGGTGGTCATCTGGACTACGTGATCGCGACCGCGGGCGTGGCCGCTCCGGTGGTCAAGTCGGGCAAGGCCCGCGCGCTGGCCGTGACCTCCGACACCCGCCATGCGGTGTTCCCGCAGGTGCCCACGCTGGCGGAGTCCTTCCCCAAAGGGCTGGTGCTGGAGCCGTGGAGCGTGATCGCGGCGCCGGCGAACACCCCCGGCGCCGTTGTCGACCGGCTCAACAAGGCCTTTGCCCAGGTGCTGCGCGATCCGCGCACGGTGGACTACTACCAGAAGCTGGGCGGTGAAATCCTCGTGCTCACGCCGCAGGAAACCGCCACGTACTACAGCGATGAGGCGCGACGGCTGTCGGAGTGGGTGGGCGACGTCGGCCTGCAGCGCAACTGATGCGGCCCGGTCAACGGTCACCGAGGCTCACATGCCCACCCGCATCCGCAACCACAAGGACTTCTGGGCCGGTCTGATCTTCCTCGCGGTGGGGCTGCTGGCCTTCGGGCTCGGCGCCGACTACGACCGGGGATCGGACGGCAGCATGGGACCTGGCTACTTTCCCGCCGCGCTGTCGGTGCTGCTGGCGCTGATCGGCGTGGCCTCCATGCTCCGTTCCCTGGCCGGCCCCCCGGTCCGCGTGGACGGCTGGGCGCTGCGCAACGGGTGCCTGGTGCTGGCCTCGGTCGTGCTGTTCGCTGCGCTGCTGCGCGGCGCCGGCCTGATCGTCGCCGTGCTCGTGCTGACGCTGGTGTCCGGTTCGGCCCATCGGCGTTTTCACGCGGGGCGGTACCTGTTGCTGGCGCTGGTGATGGCGGGCTTCAGCGTCCTGGTGTTCGTCAAGGGTCTGGGGCTGCCGATTCCGGCGATCGGCCCCTGGCTGGGTTTTTGAGAGGCGTGTCATGGAACTGCTCGCGCACCTGTCCCTGGGCTTTGCCACCGCCTTCAGTCTGGACAACCTGCTCTACTGCTTCGTCGGCGTGTTCCTCGGCACCGCCATCGGCGTTCTGCCCGGGCTGGGGCCGATCACCACGATTGCCATGTTGCTGCCGGCGACGTTCACGCTGCCGCCGGTGACGGCGATGATCATGCTCTCGGGCATCTACTACGGGGCCCAGTACGGTGGCTCGACCACCGCCATCCTGATCAACCTGCCCGGCGAGGCGTCCTCGCTGGTGACGGCGATCGACGGCCATGAAATGGCCCGCCGCGGCCAGGCGGGCAAGGCGCTGGCGGTGGCGGCACTGGGTTCCTTCTTTGCCGGCAGCGTGGCCACCGTGCTGCTGGCGGCCTTTGCGCCGCCGCTGTCGGAACTGGCGCTGACCTTCGGCTCCGCCGAGTACTTCTCGCTCATGGTGCTCGGGCTGGTCGCCTCGGTGGTCATGGCCCGCGGCTCGCTGCTGCGCGCCCTGGGCATGATCGCGCTGGGCCTGCTGCTGGGCATGGTCGGCATCGACGTCAACTCGGGCACGCAGCGCTTCACCTTCGACGTGCCGGCCCTGACCGACGGCCTGAACTTTGTCGTGATCGCCATGGGCCTGTTCGGTCTGGCCGAGATCATCCGCAATCTCGAACACGAGGGCTCGCGCATGCTCGTGACCACCCGGATCGACGGCCTGCTGCCCAAGCGGGAGGATGTCCGCCGCATCGTGGCGCCGGTGCTGCGCGGCACGGTCTTGGGGTCGGTGCTCGGCGTGTTGCCCGGCGGCGGCGCGGCCCTGGCGTCCTTTGTCGCCTACTCCATCGAGAAAAAGGTGTCCCCCCACGCGGCGCAGTTCGGCCACGGGGCCATCGAGGGGGTGGCCGCGCCCGAGTCGGCGAACAACGCGGGCGCGCAAACCTCGTTCATTCCCATGCTCACGCTGGGCATCCCGTCGAACTCCGTCATGGCCCTGATGATCGGCGCCATGATCGTGCAGGGCATTCAGCCCGGGCCGGGGGTCATCAGCGAACAGCCCGAGCTGTTCTGGGGCCTGGTGGCGTCGATGTGGATCGGCAACCTGTTCCTGGTGGTCCTGAACCTGCCGCTGGTGGGCATGTGGGCGCGCCTGGTGTCGGTGCCCTACCACCTGCTGTACCCGGCGATCCTGATGTTCAGCGCCATCGGCGTGTTCAGCCTGGGCAACAGCGAGTTCGACCTCTTCATGATGGCCGGCTTCGGCCTCGTCGGTTACGTTTTCCTCAAGCTCGACATGGAGCCCGCGCCGCTGCTGCTGGCGCTGATCCTCGGCCCCATGATGGAAGAGCACCTGCGCCGCGCCCTGCTGCTGTCGGACAACGACCCGATGGTGTTCGTCCAACGCCCCATCAGCGGCGCCATGCTGGCGCTCGCGCTGGTGGCACTGGTGGTGGTGCTCGTCCCGGCCCTGCAGAAAAAACGCGACGAAGCGTTCGCCGAATAACGGGCGCGGCCACCCGGCGCCTTGCCCTCCACGGAGCTTTCCATGCAACCACTGTCTTTGGCCACCAGCCTGGCCACGAGTCTTCCTGCGCGCCCCGCGACCGAGGCCCGGCAGCGCGAGGTCCTGGCGTCGCTGGATTTCGACGACCGCGCGGACTTCGACGCGGCCCGCCGGGGCTTTGTCGGCACGATCCCGGACGCCCAGATCAAGACCGCGCGCGGCTTCACGGTCTGGGACCTGGCCCCCTACCGGTTTCTGGATGAAGAGACCGCGCCGCCCACCGTGAACCCCAGCCTCTGGCGCATGTCGCGCCTGAACGCCATCCACGGGCTGTTCAAGGTGACCGAACGCATCTACCAGGTGCGCGGCTTCGACATCGCCAACATCACCTTCATCGAGGGCGACACCGGCCTGATCGTCATCGACCCCCTGACCTGCGAAGAGTCGGCCGCCGCGGCGCTCGCCCTGTACCGGCAGCACCGGGGCGACCAGCCGGTGCGCTGCGTCATCTACAGCCACAGCCACGCGGACCACTACGGCGGCGTGCGCGGCGTGATCGGCGACGTCGATGTGCGCGAGGGGCGGGTGCAGGTGATCGCGCCCGAGAAGTTCCTGGAGGAAGCGGTGTCGGAAAACGTCCTGTGCGGCGTGCCCATGGGGCGGCGCTCGCAGTACCAGTTCGGCACCTTTCTGGCCCCCGGGCCGCGCGGCCATGTGGACAGCGGTCTGGGCAAGGCCATGGGGCGCGGCACACAAGGCCTGATCCCGCCCACCCGGGTCATCACCCAGGCGCGGGAGCGCCACGTCATCGACGGGGTGGCGATCGAGTTCCAGCTCACGCCTGGCGCCGAAGCGCCCGCCGAGATGAACTTCCACTTCCCACAGTTGCGGGCGCTGAACCTGGCCGAAAACGCCTGCCACACCCTGCACAACCTCTGCCCCTTGCGGGGCGCCAAGACCCGGGATGCCCTGGCCTGGTCGCGCTACCTGGACGAGGCGCTGACCGCATACGTGCCCCAGGTGGACGTGGTGTTTGCGCAGCACCACTGGCCGCTCTGGGGGCAGGAGACCATCCACCGCTTTGTGGCCGAGCAGCGTGACCTCTACCGCTTCCTGCACGACCAGACCCTGCGGCTGATGTCGCACGGCCTCACCGCCACCGAGATCGCCGAACAGATGCTGCTGCCCCGCGGCCTGGCCTCGCGCTGGCACGCGCGGGGCTACTACGGCGCCATCGTCCACAACGTGCAGGCCATCTACGCCCACTACATGGGGCCCTACGACGGCAACCCCTTCAACCTGCACCGCCTGCCACCGGCCGAAGGCGGGCAACGTTACGTGGAAAGCATGGGCGGCATCGACGCCGTTGTGGAACGTGCACGGCAAGCGGTCGAGAGCGGGGATTTCCGCTGGGCCGTGCAGTTGATGGGGCACGCTGTGTTCGCGCACCCCGAGCGGGCGGATGTGCGATCGCTCGCGGCCGAGGCGATGGAGCAACTCGGCTACCAGGCGGAGTCGGCCACCTGGCGCAACGCCTACCTGCTGGGCGCGAGCGAGTTGCGCCAAGGCGTGCTGCCCATCGCCGGCAAGGCCAACCGGATCGCGCCCGACGTCATCGCCTGCCTGCCGGTCGAGAGTTTCCTGGACTACCTGGCCATCCGCGTGCGCGGCGCGGACGCGGCCGCGCTGAGCCTGCGCATCGACTGGTTCGTGGCCGACGAGGCCGCCAGCCACCGCCTGACCCTGTCCAACGGGGCGCTGAGCCACGGGCCTGGCCGCCACGGCGAGGCCGCGGATCTGGTGGTGCGCGCCACGCGGAGCGCACTGGCCCAGGTGCTGCGCGCCGACAGTGCCGCGGCCCCGCTGCTCACCACCCATGGGGTGGACGTGCAGGGCGACGAGGCGCTCTGGCAGCGCTTTCTCGCCTGTCTGGACACCTTCGAACCCGGCTTTTCGATCGTGACGCCCTGAAACCGTCCTGGGCGGATGCGGGCGATCATGCGCAGCGGGTCGATTGGTGCTTCAGACGGCGGCGGGACCGGACAGGCAAAGCCACCGAGAAACGACCGCCCTTCCCTGCCCGCCTGATGCCGCTGACCGGTGGAAGCAGTGAGCCGCGTCCGCGATGTGCAGTCACGTCATCAACGGTTAACTTCAAGCCATTGATCTATATAGACTTTTTTGGATCCCGTCATTCCCACTCAATTGTCAACAGCCGGTCGCGGCACAGAGGAAAAAGCGCCCTGTTTGCAGGGTGCGAACGGGCCCGATACCGACAGATTTACCGTCACCGTACGAGAGCCCGTCCCAGGGCTCTTTGCTTTCAATCTTGGTCATTGATGGTTTGCGGCAGCGATTGGAATGCGAAAGTGGCATGTTTGTAACGCAATGACGGTATCAGGAGCTCGCTCCCGAAGGCGATGACGGTATGCAAGAGTGACTTGACGGTATCACGATCTCTCTTGCCGTTTATTTGACTTTGTACGCCTGTTGTACTAACATAAAATGAACAATCCTTCCGAGGCCCTCACATGTCTACCGTTGCCTCCACGTCCAACAGCCGTTCGGCCAGACTCGGCTTTCGCGCCACACCTGAGCAAGAGGCGGTGATCCGTCGCGCTGCCGAGGTGGCCCACAAGTCGTTGACCGATTTCATCCTCCAGAGCGCATATTCGGTCGCAGAACAGACGTTGCTCGATCAACGCCTGTTCGTCGCCTCGGGCTCGAAGTGCCAGGAGCTGCTGGAGCTGCTGGACCGTCCTGCACAGCCCAATGATGGTCTGCGCGACCTGTTCTCTCGTAAAGACCCCTGGGAAACCCGTTGATGCCGAGGGCGCCCGTCCCGCTCAACACATCGCACCGGCTCGACGGTTTCGACTGTGGCAAGCCGGCGCTCAACGACTGGTTGGTGAAGCACGCGCTCCAGGCCGGCAGCAGCGGCTCAGCCCGGACGTTCGTCGCAGTGGATGGCGCTGACCACCGGGTAGTCGGGTATTTCAGCCTCACGGTGGGCCAAGTTGACACCACCGACGCGCCCGACCGCATACGCAAAGGAATGGGACAGTTCCCGATTCCGGTGATCGTCCTGGCCAGGCTGGCTGTGTCCACTCAGGATCAAGGCAAAGGCATCGGCGTCGGAATGCTCAAAGAGGCCATTCGCCTCGCCTTGTTGATCGCAGAGCACGCCGGTATCCGCGCCTTGTTGACCCACCCGATCGACGAAGACGCCGCACGCTTCTACTTCCGGTTTGGCTTCATCAGGTCGCCGCTGCGTGACGATCAGTTGCTGCTCCTCTTGAAAGATGCTCGCGCTCAGATTCGATGAGTTTTCAGATACGACAACAACGCGGCAGCCCGGTGCCGCCACGACCAGACCACACCCAGCTTTCTGACGCTCGCTACCAGAGCTTGCTGGCCCAGGCCAGCGCGTTCTTCTCAGTGGCTGAAACTGACAAGGACGCTCAGCGCCTTCAGGTGATTGAGGACATCCTGGCGACCATGCGCGCCCACGGCATCACCGTCGAAGACCTGGCCTGAGTTTTGAATCGGCCTGGCGGTTGCGCGCGATAGAGGGCATGAGCGTGAACCAGCGACCCAACGGCACTCCCCTGGCCCGGCAACGCTGGGACACGATCCCAGAAGACCTCAGACAACGCTTGCTGGTCAGCATCTGGTGCACATGATGCGGCGAGGATGTCAGTCCATTTTGGAGGGGTACAGCTTCAAGGTGCTGCTTCGACTGAACCGGCTTCACACAACAGCCTCGGCGCTGCGAGGTATCCATCGACAAGAAAATGAAGGCGTCGATTTGGGAGGCACCAGGCAACTGCGCAAGGGACGTGGAAGCATCCATGCGAGCGCCCCGCTTCAGCCTGCAAGCGCCAGCAAGTAGTCGATCAGCGCGCGCGCCGAACGCGTCTGGTGCCGGTTCGGCATGTAGAGCATGAAGATCTGGTTGCCGAAGATGCTCAGTCGCAGATCGTCCAGCGCGGTCACGATGGCGCCACTGTCGACCGCGTCCTGCACCACGTAGTCGGGCACCAACCCCACGCCCAGCCCGGCCAGGACGGCCTCGCGCAGGAACGGAAAATGCTCCGAGATCAGGGTGGGTTCCAGCGTCACCTCTTCGCGCTGTTCGCCCCGGTAGGCGGCCAGGCGCAGTTCGCGCCCCACCACGCCCGAGGTGATCAGCGGCGTCTGGCGCAGCTGGGCCAGGTTCTGCGGCAGGCCGTGTGCGGCCGCGTAGCCGGCCGAAGCGCAGCAGAGGTAACGCACCCGCCCCATGTCGCGCGCCACGAGCGTTGCGGGCGGCGCGGCCATGATGCGCACCGCCACGTCCACCTCGTCACGCATCAGGTCGTCCACCCGGTTCTCGAACAGCACGTCCAGCACCACACCCGGGTATTCGCGCTTGAAGGCGATCAGCCAGGGCGCCATGACCATCTGCCCGTAGCCGCTGGGCACGCTCAGCCGCACCCGGCCCTGCAGGCCCTGGCCCAGTGACGCCAGCGTTTCTTGCGCCGCCTGCAGTTCGTTGCGCACCGCCAGGCCGTGCTGGTAGAGGCGCAGTCCCAGCTCGGTGGCTTCCACATGGCGCGTGGTGCGGCGAAACAGCTGCGCGCCCACCGCGCGCTCCAACTGCGCGAGCCGGTAGCTGACGTTGGCGCGCGTCATCTTCAGGCGCCGCGCTGCCTGGCTGAGGTTGCCGGCGTCGTGGATTTCCACCAGCAAGGCAAGGTCGTTGGGGTCCATGATTGACAAGCTTGGTTTGACAGTGTGTCAACACAAAACCCTATTGTCCAATACAAACCCGCCATTGATAATCTGCACTGCAGAACGTTGAACCATTTTCAACGAAGGAGACACGGCATGGATCTGAACTTCACCCCCGAGGAAGAGGCCTTTCGCACCGAGGTGCGCGGCTTCCTCCAGCAACACCTGCCCGAGCGGCTGTCGTCCCAGGTGCGCAACGGCCAGCACTTGAGCAAGGCCGACATGGAGCAATGGCACGGCATCCTCAACCAGCGCGGCTGGCTGGCCAACCACTGGCCCGAGCAGTACGGTGGTCCGGGCTGGACGGCGGTGCAAAAATTCATCTTCGAGCTCGAATGCGCGCTGGCCCACACGCCCCGCATCGTGCCTTTTGGTGTCGGCATGCTGGGCCCGGTGCTGATCAAGTACGGCAACGAGGCGCAGAAGCGCCATTGGCTGCCGCGCATCCTGAGCGGCGAAGACTGGTGGTGCCAGGGCTATTCGGAGCCGGGCGCGGGCTCCGACCTGGCGGGAGTGAAGACCACCGCCGTGCGCGAGGGCGACCACTACATCGTCAACGGGCAGAAGACCTGGACCACGCTGGGCCAGCACGCCAACATGATCTTCTGTCTGGTGCGCACCAACCGCGAAGCCAAGAAGCAAGAGGGCATCAGCTTCCTGCTGGTGGACATGAACAGCCCCGGCGTCGAGGTGCGGCCCATCATCACGCTGGACGGCGAGCACGAAGTCAACGAGGTGTTCTTCACCGACGTGAAGGTGCCGATCGAGAACCTGGTTGGCGAAGAAAACAAGGGCTGGACCTGCGCCAAGTACCTGCTGACCTACGAGCGCACCAACATTGCCGGCGTGGGTTTTTCGGTGGCGGGGCTGGAGAAGCTCAAGGCGGTGGCGTCTCGCGTGTTGCACAAGGGCATGCCGCTGCTGCAGGACCCGATGTTCGCCGCCCGGCTGGCCAAGGTGGAGATCGACCTGGAGAACATGAAGACCACCAACCTGCGCGTGATCGCCGCCGTGGCCGGCGGCGGTGTGCCGGGGGCGGAAAGCTCCATGCTCAAGATCCGCGGCACCGAGATCCGCCAGGAACTGCTCGCGCTGATGCGCCGCGCAATGGGGCCCTACGCCCTGCCCTTCTTTGAAGAAGCCCTGCACGCGGGCTACGACGGGCCCTGGTCGGGTCCCGACGAAGCCAGGGCCGCCGCGGCCCAGTACTTCAACTACCGCAAGCTGTCGATCTTCGGCGGCTCCAACGAAATCCAGAAAAACATCATCTCCAAGATGATCCTCGGACTGTGAGGCGCGACCATGAACTTTGAACACACCGAAGACCGGCGCATGCTCGCCGACACGCTGGACCGCTTCCTGTCCGAGCAGTACCCCATCGAAGCGCGCCACGCCGCTGCGGCATCGGCCACCGGCTACAGCGCCGAGGTCTGGAACGGCCTGGCCGGGCTGGGCGCCATCGGCGCGCTGTTTCCTGAAGTCGTGGGTGGCTTCGGCGGCGAGGGCTTTGATGTCGCCGTTGTGTTCGAGAGCCTGGGCAAGGGCCTGGTGATCGAACCCTTTCTGGGCGCGCTGGTGGTGGGCCGCGCGATCGTGGCCGCCGGCACCGACGCCCAGAAGGCCCGGCTCGGCGGCATCCTGGACGGCAGCACGGTGGCGACCCTGGCGCACGACGAGGCCGGGGGCCACTACGAACTGGCGCACGTGGGCCTGCAGGCCACCCGGACCGCCGATGGCTACCGGCTCGATGGCCGCAAGGGCGTGGTGTTGCACGGCGACACCGCGGGCTTGTTGCTGGTCAGCGCCCGCAGCAGCGGCGCGGTGGACGACGAGGCCGGCATCTCCCTGTTCCTGGTGCCGGCCGACACGGCGGGCATCGCCCACCAGGGCTACGGCCGGGTTGACGGCGGCCGCGTGGCCGAGCTGGTGTTCAACCAGGTGCAGCTGCCCGCCACCGCCCGGCTGGGCGCCGAAGGTCAGGGTCTGGCCGTGCTGGAGCAGGCTGTGGGCTGGGGCCTGCTGGCGCTGTCCGCCGAAGCTGTGGGCGCGATGGACGTGACCCGGCAGCACACGCTGGACTACCTGCGCACACGCAAGCAGTTCGGCGTGCCCATCGGCAGCTTCCAGGCGCTGCAGCACCGCATGGCCGACGTGCTGCTGGAGATCGAGCAGGCCCGCTCTGCGGTGATCAACGCCGCAGCCGCCATGGGCGCCGATCGCGTCACGCGCGAACGCGCGCTGTCGGCCGCCAAGTACAGCATCGGCCGCATCGGCACCCTGGTGGCCGAAGAAAGCATCCAGCTGCACGGCGGCATCGGCATGACCTGGGAACTGCCCATGGCGCACTACGCCAAGCGCCTGGTGATGATCGACCACCAGCTCGGGGACGAAGACCACCACCTGGCGCGCTACATTGCGCTGGGTAGCCACTGACCGCGTGCCTCCATGCCCCGCCCCATCACCGACGAAACGCCCTTCCTCACCATCGCTGCGCTGGTGCGCGAACACGCGCAAGAACGACCCGGTGACGCCGCCCTGCGCGACGACGTGCAGACCCTGAACTGGCGCGAGCTCGACGCGCTGATGGACCGGGTGGCCGCGGCGCTGCAGCGCGACGGCGTGCGGCCGGGTGACGCCATTGGCATCTGCGCTGCCAGTTCGGTGCGTTATGCCGCGCTCTACCTGGGCGCGCTGCGCGCGGGCGTGGTGGTGGCGCCGCTGGCGCCGTCGGTCACACGCGAGAGCCTGGCGCAAATGCTCGACGACGCACAGGCGCAGCGCGTGTTTGCCGACACCGCCGCGCGCGAACTGTTGCCCGGTCAGGCTTCGGCGGTGTGGCTCGACGGCAGCGCGGCGCCAGGCTTCGACGACTGGCTGGCGCCCCCCGGCTATACGCCGCAGGCGGTGGACCTGCCAACCGAAGCGCCGTTCAACATCATCTATTCGTCGGGCACAACGGGCACGCCCAAAGGCATCGTGCAGTCGCACGGCATGCGCTGGCAACACGTGTGCCGCGGCGCACGCTACGGCTACAGCGCGCAGACGCAGACCTTGCTGTCCACGCCGCTGTACTCCAATACCACGCTGGTGGTGTTCTTCCCCACGCTGGCGTTTGGCGGCTGCGTGCACCTGATGCCGAAGTTCGACGCCACGCGCTACCTGGCCCTGGCCGAAGAACGGCGCATCACCCACACCATGCTGGTTCCGGTGCAGTACCAGCGCCTCATGGCCGTGCCGGACTTCGGACGCTTCGACCTGCGCGCCTTCCAGATGAAGTTCTGCACCAGCGCGCCGTTCCGTGCCGACCTCAAGGCCGACGTGCTGGCGCGCTGGCCCGGCGGCCTGGTCGAGTTCTACGGCATGACCGAAGGCGGCGGCACCTGCATCCTCAACGCGCACGAACACCCGGACAAACTGCACACCGTGGGCCAGCCCGCACCGGGCCACGACATCCGCCTGATCGACGAAGACGGGCGCGAACTGCCGCCAGGCAGCACCGGCGAGGTGGTCGGCCGTTCGGGCGCGATGATGGCCGGCTACCACCACCAGCCTGAGAAGACGCGCGAAGTCGAGTGGTTCGACGCCAGCGGCCAGCGCTTCATCCGCACCGGCGACGTCGGCCGCTTCGACGAAGACGGTTTCCTGGTGCTGATGGACCGCCGCAAGGACATGATCATCAGCGGCGGCTTCAACCTCTACCCGAGCGATCTCGAAGCCTTGCTGCGCCAGCACCCGGCCGTGGACGACGCAGCCGTGGTCGGCGTGGCGTCCGAACAGTGGGGCGAGACGCCGGTGGCCTTTGTGGTGCGCCGCGCTGGCGATGCAACCGACGAAGCCGCACTGATCGCTTGGCACAACGAGCGCTCGGGCAAGACCCAGCGCCTGGCCGCGTTGCAGTTCATCGACGAACTGCCGCGCAGCGCCATCGGCAAGGTGCTCAAGCGTGAACTGCGCGAGCGCCTCAAAACACCCGTGCGCTGAAGCCGTTCGGCGCCGATTTCCTCACTTCCCACAGGAGCCCTCATGAAAATCCTCGTCCCCGTCAAACGCGTGGTGGACTACAACGTCAAGGTGCGCGTCAAGAGCGACGGCACCGGTGTGGACATCGCCAACGTCAAGATGAGCATGAACCCGTTTGACGAGATCGCGGTGGAAGAAGCCGTGCGCCTGAAAGAAAAGGGCGTGGTCACCGAAGTCATCGCCGTCTCCTGCGGCGTGGCGCAATGTCAGGAAACCCTGCGCACGGCCATGGCCATCGGTGCCGACCGCGCCATTCTGGTCGAGACCGATGTCGAACTGCAGCCCCTGGCCGTGGCCAAGCTGCTGAAGGCCCTGGTGGACAAGGAACAACCCGGCCTGGTGATCCTGGGCAAGCAGGCGATCGACGACGACGCCAACCAGACCGGCCAGATGCTCGCCGCGCTGGCCGACCTGCCGCAAGCCACGTTTGCCTCCAAGGTGGAAGTCGCCGACGGCAAGGCCAAGGTCACCCGTGAAGTCGACGGCGGTCTGGAGACGCTGGAAGTCACGCTGCCCGCGGTGGTCACCACCGACCTGCGCCTGAACGAGCCGCGTTACGTGACGCTGCCCAACATCATGAAGGCCAAGAAGAAGCCGCTGGAGACCGTCAAGCCCGAGGACCTGGGCGTGGACGTGGCCCCGCGCCTGAAGACCCTGAAGGTGGCCGAACCCCCCAAGCGCGGCGCCGGCATCAAGGTGCCCGATGTGGCCACCCTGGTCGACAAGCTGAAGAACGAAGCCAAGGTCATCTGAAGACCGCTGAACCCAACGATCCAGAGGAATACCGAACATGACAGCACTCGTCATTGCCGAACACGACAACGCCTCCATCAAGGGCGCAACCCTCAACACCGTGACCGCCGCCGCAGCCTGCGGCGGTGACGTCCACGTTCTCGTGGCCGGTCACAGCGCCGGTGCCGCCGCCGCTGCCGCCGCTCAGATCGCCGGCGTCAGCAAGGTGATCCACGCCGACGCCGAAGGCTTCGCCCACGGCCTGGCCGAAAACGTCGCCGCCCAGGTACTGGCCATCGCGTCCAGCTACAGCCACATCCTGTTCCCCGCCACGGCGGCGGGCAAGAACGTGGCCCCGCGCGTGGCCGCCAAGCTGGACGTCGCGCAGATCAGCGAAATCAGCAAGGTCATCAGCGCCGACACCTTCGAGCGTCCCATCTACGCCGGCAACGCGATCGCCACCGTGCAGAGCAGCGACGCCACCAAGGTCATCACCGTGCGCGCCACCGGCTTTGACGCCGCGGGCCAGGGTGGATCGGCCGCCGTGGAAACCGTGGCCGCCTCCGCGGGCAATGGCAAGAGCGCCTACGTCGGCAGCGAGATCGCCAAGAACGACCGCCCCGAGCTGACCGCCGCCAAGATCATCGTCTCCGGTGGTCGCGCGCTGGGCAGCAGCGAGAAGTTCAACGAAGTCATGACCCCGCTGGCCGACAAGC
>NZ_JASJOY010000176.1:0-9551 GCF_031426985.1 Hydrogenophaga sp. | reverse complement strand
ATGAAGGCGCAGAGCGAAGGCGCGCTCAAGGGCGTGCTGGGCTACACCACCGACAAGGTCGTGGCCACCGACTTCCGCGGCGAGACCTGCACCTCGGTGTTCGACGCCGACGCCGGCATCGCGCTGGACAAGACCTTCGTCAAGGTCGTGAGCTGGTACGACAACGAGTGGGGCTACTCGAACAAGTGCCTCGAAATGGTCCGCGTCGTCAGCAAGTAAGTAACAGCGCCCTCCTGCGGCACCCGATTCCTCGGGTGCCCTGGACCCCGAAAAGCCCATGCCCTCGCCGGCATGGGCTTTTTGCGTTGGGTGCTCAGGGTCGAGCAGCGGGGCGGCGGATCGGACGTGTCCGGATCCGTTGACACTTGGTCAGTTGCAGCGCTGCAGCCGCTTGCCCGCCAGCGCAGCGCCCAGGCCGGCCACCGTGCCGCGCTGGGCGTCGGTGACCTCGGGCAGGCGCAGGTTCCAGGCGCTGGTCTCGGTGCGCTCCTGCGCCACGCGCGCGGTGCGCACGCCCTTCTGGCTCACGTCCTGCAAGGCCTGCTGGGCGGCGGATTCGCTGGAGTAGGTGCCCAGCGCCAGGCCCGGGCTCAGCGGCCCGGACAGTTCGCGGAATGCCACGCCGATGGTGCGCAGTTCGGTCTTCTTGCGCTCGATCTGCTCGTCGTTGTAGCGGCCCATGTAGACCACCCAGCGCCCGCCCAGCTTCACTTCACCCAGTTGCCAGCGATCGCGCGGCAGGCCGCTGCCGCTCAGGGCGCTGCGCAGGGCGTCGGCCTGGGCCGGCGTGAAGCCGTTGGCCTGCCAGCAGGCGGTGGCGGGCGGCGGCGGTGCGGCGGGCGTGTTCAGCGCCGTGGGGGTGCCGCTGCTGGCGGTCGTGGCCGGGGTGGCTTCGGCCGCCGTGGCGCTGGCGTCGGCCGGGCCCGTCTCGCTGGCGACGGGGGCGGGCACGGCGGCGGGCTCGGCCACCGGGTCCGCCGCCGCGCTGTCTTTGGGACCGTTGAGCAGGCGCAACGCCTCGGGGTGGATCTGTGCCCGCAGACGCTCGGGTTCGGACTGGTCCACCGGCGCCAGGCCCAGCGGCGCCAAGTACCCCTGGGTCCAGGCGAAATAGCCGGCGTTGGCCAGCACCAGCAGCCAGACCACCAGCCTCAGCATGGGCGCACGCTCACTTCCGCACTGGTCACGGCGCGTTGGCCCTGCGGCGTGCGCAGCTGCAGCGCGCCTTGCGCGTCCACGCCGCTGGCCGTGCCCTCCGTGCCGTCGGACAGGCGCACCGCCAGGCCCCGCAGCGCATCGCGCTGCGCAAAGCGGCTGGCAAAGGCCGCGAAGCCGTGGGTCTCAAAGCCCAGCACATCGCGCAGCAGCGCGGGCGCCACGCGGGCCAGGGTTTCACCGGCGGTGATGCCCATGTGCACCTCGGCCAGGCCGGCCGGCGCCATGGCGGCCACCGCACCCGGCACCGCCAGCGCCGCCACCGCGTCGGCCTCGGGCCGTGCGATGTTGAGGCCCACGCCGATCACCACCACGCGGCGGCCCTGCTGGCCGTCGCCGTTGCTGGCCGTTTCCACCAGGATGCCGCCGAGCTTGCGCTGCTGCAGCCACAGGTCGTTGGGCCATTTCAGGCGCACGTCGGGGTGCAGGCTCTCGGCCAGGCTCACGCCCACCGCCAGCGACAGGCCCGACCAGTCGGCCGGCGCCAGCGGCAGGGCGATGGAAAAGGTCAGCGACTGCCCGGCCTTGCTGTGCCAGCCCTTGCCCAGGCGGCCGCGGCCTGCGGTCTGCTGCTCGGCGACCAGCAGCACCGGCTCGGTCAGCCCGTGGCGCGCGCGGCGCATCAGCTCGGTGTTGGTGGAATCGATCTCGGGCAGCACCTCGACGGTGAAGCCCGGCAGCTGCGGCACCACCGCCTGCCAGATGCCTTCGACGTGGGCGAGCAGGTCAGACATGTTTGGAATCGGCGGAAGACTCACCGGCGTGCGGGGTATCGTCCAGGGCACCCGTGGAACCGGCTCTGCCGGGCCACAGGGTGCGTCCCCCCTTCAGGGGGGAAGACGCGAAGCGGCGCAGGGGGGTCATCCGAGTCGTGTGGCGCGGCCGCCGCGTTTGGGCGCCAGCAGGGTGCCGCGGCAGTTCTTCGAGCCGCACCAGCACGGGTACTGGGCCTTGAGCTTGGGCGTGTAGGGCTCGTCGATCACCAGGCCGTAGTCGTAGAACAGTTCTTCGCCGGCGGCGATGTTGCGCAGCGCGCGGATGAAGACGCGGCCCTCGTCGATCTCGGCCTCGCAGTTCGGGGCGCAGCTGTGGTTGATCCAGCGCGAGGAGTTGCCGCCGTATTTGGCGTCGATGACGTGGCCTTCGTCGATGTGGAAATAGAAGGTGTGGTTGGGGTCCTGGGGATCGTGCGGGTGGCGGTTGAGCGCCTCGTCCCAGGTGATGACCTCGCCCACGTACTCGATCAGGGTCTCGCCCTCGGCCAGATCGACCATCGCGTACACCCCTTTGCCGTGCACGCCGGAGCGGCGCGTCTGGATGCGGCGGCTGCTGGCGGCGGGCTTGCCGGCGGTGGAAGGGCGGGGGCTTTGAGCGGATCCTGCGGTTTTCTTCACGGCCGGGAATTTTGGTAAGGTTGTTTTGTGCAGGTGCGCGCATGTGGGCGCGCATCCATGTGTGCGCGTGTGTACGCGCGTGGAACCGATTGTAGAGAATGAAGACCCTGGTCATTGCCGAGAAGCCATCCGTGGCCCAAGACATCGTGCGAGCGCTCACCCCCGTGGCGGGCAAGTTCGAGAAGCACGATGACCACTTCGAGAACGACCGTTATGTCGTGACCTCCGCCGTGGGCCACCTGGTGGAGATCGCGGCGCCCGAGCAGTTTGACGTCAAACGCGGCAAGTGGAGCTTTGCCCACCTGCCGGTGCTGCCGCCCTACTTTGAGCTCAAGCCGATCGACAAGACCAAGTCGCGCCTGTCGGCGGTGGTCAAGCTGGCCAAGCGCAAGGACGTGACACAACTGATCAACGCCTGTGACGCGGGCCGCGAGGGGGAACTCATCTTCCGCCTGATCGAGCAGTACGCCGGCGGGCTCAAGGGCGGGCAGTACCAGAGCCTGGGCAAGCCGGTGCAGCGCCTGTGGCTGCAGTCCATGACGCCGGCCGCCATCCGCGACGGTTTCGAGCACCTGCGCAGCGACCAGCAGATGCAGGGCCTGGCCGACGCCGCGCGCAGCCGCTCCGAGGCCGACTGGATGGTCGGCATCAACGGCACCCGCGCCATGACGGCCTTCAACTCGCGCGACGGCGGCTTCTTCCTCACCACCGTGGGCCGGGTGCAGACGCCCACGCTGTCCATCGTGGTCGAGCGCGAAGAACAGATCCGCGCCCACCGCAGCCGCGACTACTGGGAAATCCACGCCAGCTTCCTGGCCGAGGCCGGCGAATACCCCGGCAAGTGGTTCGACCCCGCCTTCAAGAAACCCACCGGCGACGATGCCGACGCCGACCTGCGCGCCGACCGCCTGTGGAACCAGCGCGAGGCGCTGGCCATCGTCGAGGCGGTGCGTGGCAAGGCCGCCAGCGTCACCGAAGAGAGCAAACCCACCACGCAGGCCAGCGGCCTGCTGTACGACCTGACCAGCCTGCAGCGTGAGGCCAACGGCCGTTTCGGTTTCTCGGCCAAGACCACGCTGCAGCTGGCGCAGAGTCTGTACGAACGCCACAAGGCCCTGACCTACCCGCGTACCGATTCGCGCGCCCTGCCCGAGGACTATCTGGGCACGGTGAAAGACACCTTCCAGATGCTGGCCGGCAGCGGCATGAAGCACCTGGCACCGCACGCGCAGACGGCGCTCAACAACGGCTACATCAGGCCCAGCAAGCGCATCTTCGACAACAGCAAGGTCTCGGACCACTTCGCCATCATCCCGACCCTGCAGGCGCCCAGCGGCCTGAGCGAAGCCGAACAGAAGCTCTACGACCTGGTGGTGCGCCGCTTCCTGGCGGTGTTCTTCCCCAGCGCCGAGTTCATGGTGACGACCCGGATCTCGAAGGTGCTGAATCACCATTTCAAGACCGAAGGCAAGGTGCTGGTCAAGCCGGGCTGGATGGCCGTGTACGGCAAGGAAGCGGCCGAAGACGTGGAAGGGGCCAAGGAAGGCGACAAGGGCCAGAACCTGGTGCCGGTGCGCGAGGGCGAGACCGTGCGCACCGAAACTGTCGACGCCAAGGGCCTGAAGACCAAGCCACCGGCACGCTACTCGGAAGCGACGCTGCTGGGCGCCATGGAAGGCGCGGGCAAGCTGATCGACGACGACGAACTGCGCGAAGCCATGCAGGAAAAAGGCCTGGGCACGCCAGCGACGCGGGCGGCCACCATCGAAGGCCTGCTGACCGAGAAGTACATGCTGCGCGAGGGCCGCGAGCTGATCCCCACGGCCAAGGCCTTCCAGCTCATGACGCTGCTGCGCGGGCTGGAGGTGGAAGAACTCTCCAAGGCCGAGCTCACCGGTGAGTGGGAACACAAGCTGGCGCAGATGGAGCACGGCCAGCTCAGCCGCAGCGCCTTCATGGCCGAGATCGCGCAGATGACCGAGCGCATGGTCAAGAAGGCCAAGGAATACGACCGCGACACCGTGCCGGGCAACTACGTCACGCTGGAGGCGCGCTGCCCCAATTGCGGCGGTGTGGTGAAGGAAAACTACCGCCGCTACGGCTGCACCGGCGCCGACGGCAACAGCGAGGGCTGTGGTTTCTCGTTCGGCAAGTCGCCGGCGGGCCGCACCTTCGAGCCCGACGAGGCCGAACAGCTGCTGCGCGACAAGAAGATCGGGCCGCTGGAGGGCTTCCGTTCCAAGGCGGGCTGGCCCTTCGTGGCCGAGATCGTCATCAAGTTCAACGAAGAAGACAAGAACTGGAAGCTCGAATTCGACTTCGGCGACGACAAGAAGAACGACGAGACCGGCGAACTGGTCGACTTCACCGGCAGCGAGTCGCTGGGCGGCTGCCCCAAGTGCGGCGGCGCGGTGCACGAGCACGGGGCCAACTACGTCTGCGAAAAGGCGGTGCCGACCCTGGCGCAGGCCACGCCCAGCTGCGACTTCAAGAGCGGCAAGATCATCCTGCAGCAGCCGGTGGCGCGCGAGCAGATGCGCAAGCTGCTGGAAACCGGCAAGACCGACCTGCTGGACAAGTTCGTGTCGATGCGCACGCGCCGCAGCTTCAAGGCCTTCCTGGCCTGGGACAAGGAGGCCGGCAAGGTGAACTTCGAGTTCGAGCAGCGCGACAGCAAGTACCCGCCGCGCAAGACCGCCGGCGGCGCGGCGCGCCCGGCCGCCAAGGCCGCCCCCGCGAAAAAGGCCGCTGCGGCCAAGAAGGCGCCGGCCGCCAAGAAAGCCGCCGCCCCCAAGGCCCCGCGCAAGACCACGGCCGCCACCGGCAAGCAGCCCAGCGCCGCGCTGGCCGCGGTGATCGGCGAAGGCGCGGTCTCGCGCCCCGAGGCGACGAAGAAGCTGTGGGATTACATCAAGGCCCACGGTCTGCAGGACGCAGCCGACAAGCGCAAAGTCAACGCCGACGCGAAGCTGGAGCCGGTGTTCGGCAAACCGCAGGTGACCATGTTTGAAATCGCGGGTGTGCTTGGGAAGCACCTCGGCTGAAGACAACAGAATTTCCCCAGGAGACACGAGCCATGAGCCTCAAGCTGTTCTACGCGCCCGGCGCCTGTTCCTTCGTGCCGCACGCCATGCTGGAGCTGGCCGGTGCGCCGTTCGAACCGGTGGCGGTCAAGCTGCACAAGGGCGAGCAGCGCGCGCCCGAGTACCTGGCGCTCAACCCGCGCGGCCAGGTGCCGGTGCTGGTGGACGGGGGCGAGGCGATCACGCAGATCGTCGCCATCCTGCAGCACCTGGACGCGCAGTTTCCGCAGGCGGGCATCCTGCCGGCGGCCGGCCTGGCGCGCACGCGTGCGCTGTCTACGCTGGCCTGGATGAACAACACGGTGCACCCCACGTTCACCCATGTGTTCATGCCGCAGAAGTTCACCGACGACGAGGGCGCGCAGCAGGTCATCCGCGCCTTCGCGGTCAACAGCTACCGCGGTCTGCTGGGCGAGATCGAGGCCATGGCCGTCCAGGTCACGCCCTGGCTGGCCGGTGAACAGCCCACGGCGCTGGACGCCTACGCCCTGACGCTGCTGCGCTGGGGCGGTTACGCCGGCATCGACCCGACCACCCTGCCCGCCACCTGGGCGCTGGCACAGCGCTTCGCGGCGCTGCCGGCGGTGGCCCGCGTGGTCGAGCGTGAACGCCTGCAGCTCAACGTGTACCAGCCGCCGACGGCGGCCTGAACCAGGTCAGACAGAATGAACAAGGGCGGCCATGGCCGCCCTTGTTCATTCTCCTGCCGGTTTGCGCGGCGCGAAGCGGATCGACACCCGCAGGCCGCGCGGCACGGCGTCGGGGTGGGCGTCTTCCATCATCACCGCCGCGCCGTGCTGTTGCGCGATCTCGTGCACGATGGCCAGCCCCAGGCCCGAGCCGTCGACGTTGGTGCCCAGCGCGCGGTAGAAGGGTTGCAGCACCAGCTCGCGTTCGTTCTCGGGGATGCCGGGGCCGTTGTCTTCCACCTGCAGGATCTGCACGCCGCTGAAGCGGTCGAACAGCACGTGCACGGTCACCACGCCACCGCGTCCGGTGTAGTTGATCGCGTTGTCCACCAGGTTGCGGCTCATCTCTTGCAGCAGGGTGGGGTTGCCGTCCATCAGGCAGTCGTCGGGCAGCTGCTCGGGCCCTTCGTAGCCGAGGTCGATGCCGTGCTCCAGCGCGCGCGGCACCGAGTCGCGCACCACGCCCATGACCAGGCGCGCCAGGTCGATGCGTGCGCTGGGCAGGGCGCGGCCGGTAGTTTCGGCGCGGGCCAGGGCCAGCAGCTGGTTGACGGTGTGGGTGGCGCGCGTGCTGGCCAGGGCGATCTGCTGCAGCGAGCTGCGGATGTCCTGCGGATTGCTCTCGCGCTGCGCCAGTTCGGCCTGCATGCGTAGCCCGGCCAGCGGCGTCTTGAGCTGGTGCGCCGCGTCCGCCAGGAAGCGCTTCTGCGTCGTCAGTGAGGTCTTCAGCCGCGTCAGCAGGTCGTTGATCGACGACACCAGGGGCGCCACTTCCTGCGGGATGTAGGACTCCTCGATCGGGCTCAGGTCGTCGGGCTTGCGCGCGCGGATCTTCTGCTCCAGGTCGTTGAGCGGGCGGATGCCGCGCACCAGCGCCATCCACACCAGCAGCACCGCCAGCGGCAGGATAACGAACTGCGGCACCATCACGCCCTTGATGATCTCGGTCGCCAGCGTCGAGCGCTTGCCCTTGGTCTCGGCCACCTGCATCAGCACCAGGCGCTGCGGTTCGGTGTCGCGCAGCAGCCAGATGTAGGCCACCCGCACCTCGTCGCCGCGCACCACGTCGTCGCGCAGTTTCACCTGGCCGGGTTCGGGCGTTTCGCTGTCGCGCGGCAGCGGGAAGTCGCCCTCGCCGCTGATGAGTTCGCCGCGCACGCCCAGCACCTGGTAGTAGACGAGGTCGCTGTCGTCGGCGCGCAGCAGGTCGCGCGCCTGGGGCGTGAGGTTGAAGCTCACGCGTTTGTTCTTGGCCACCACGAACTGGGTGAGCGCCTGCAGGTTGAATTCGAGCGCGCGGTCGAACGGCTTGGTGGCGATGCCCTGCGCCACGAACCAGGTCAGCGCCAGCGACAGCGGCCACAGCAGCAGCAGCGGCGTGAGCATCCAGTCCAGGATCTCGCCGAACAGGCTGCGCTGCTCCCGCTGGAACAGCCCGAAGGACATGCGCTCGTGGTCGTGTTTGTCCTCGGCCATGTCAGGGCGCGGTGGGCGCGTCAGATCTTTTCGAGGCAGTAGCCCAGGCCGCGCACGGTGGCGATGCGGATCGGGCCCTTCTCGATCTTCTTGCGCAGGCGGTGGATGTAGACCTCGATGGCGTTGTTGCTCACCTCTTCGCCCCACTCGCACAGGCGCTCGACCAGCTGGTCCTTGCTCACCAGCCGCCCGGCGCGCTGCAGCAGCACTTCGAGCAGGCCGAGTTCGCGCGCCGAGAGTTCGACCATCTTGCCGTCGATGGTGGCCACGCGGCCGGCCTGGTCGTAGACCAGCGGGCCGTGCTTGATGGTGGAGCTGGCGCCGCCCATGCCGCGGCGCGTGAGGGCGCGCACGCGCGCTTCGAGTTCCTGCAGGCTGAAGGGCTTGGCCATGTAGTCGTCGGCGCCGTAGTCCAGCCCCTTGACGCGTTCTTCCACGCTGTCGGCCGCGGTGAGGATGAGCACCGGCAGCGTGGAGCCGCGTGAACGCAGGCGCTTGAGCACTTCCAGCCCGTGCATCTTGGGCAGGCCCAGGTCGAGGATGAGCAGGTCGAACTCGTTGTTGGTCATCAGCGCGGCATCGGCCTCGCTGCCGCTGGCCACGTGGTCTACGGCAGCGCCGGCGGCGCGCAGGCTGCGCAGCAGGCCGTCGGCCAGCACTTGGTCGTCTTCGGCGATCAGGATGCGCATGGGTGTCTCCTCGGCGGCCGGTCGGGCCGGTGTTCTGGGGGCGTGGTGGCGGGGGGCGTGGTGCGCACGCCGGGGCGCGCCTGTGTTTCATTTTAGGACGCGGGCCTGCGCATCCGGCGCCCCGGCGTCAGGGGGAAACCCCTGCTGCCCCGGCCACCGCCGCCCTCATCCGCCGTAGGCTTCCAGGCCCAGGGCGACCACGGTGGCCACGTCGTTGCCCACCTGGGCGCGGAACTCGGCCTCGGCCTGCGCCACGGCCAGGCGGAAGGCTTCGAGCCACAGCAGCCCGGTGGCGGTGAAGACGATGCGGCGCGCCCGCGCGTCCAGCGGATCGGGTTCGCGCCGCACCAGGTCCCAGGCCTCGCATTGCGTCACCAGATCGCCCATGGCCTGCTTGCTCATGCCGGCGGCGGCGGCCAGCTCGGTCAGCCGCGAGCCCTGCAACCCCAGGTGGCGCGTGATGTGGATGTGCGCCGCGCCGACCTGTGCGCGTGCGGCCAGGTGGGACAGCGCCAGCGGCACCTGCGCGTCGTGCGCCATCAGGTGCAGCACACGTTCGTCGAAGCGCCGCAGCGCCAGGCCCATCAGCCGGCCCAGGTGGGTGGCGCGCCAGCGGTCGTCGGTGGTGGATGGGGTGGGGGTTTCGGACACGTCCAAATGGTAAGGCAAACTGACCAATAAATGGCTTGTTGAATGGGTATTCGCCGATAAACTCCTGTTCAAGCATCCAGCCTGTACGCAAACCCAAGGCCGGAAAGCCAGTACCCACTCTCACCCAAAGGAGCACTGCACATGGAAAGCGCCGTCAAGAACAATCCCCTCAACAGCGAAAAAGCCAAGGCCCTGCAGGCCGCGCTGGCCCAGATCGAAAAGCAGTTCGGCAAGGGCACCATCATGCGGCTGGGCGAAGGCGAGGTGATCGAAGACATCCAGGTCGTCTCCACCGGCTCGCTGGGGCTGGACATCGCGCTGGGCGTCGGCGGCCTGCCGCGCGGCCGCGTGATC
>NZ_JASJOY010000175.1:0-17842 GCF_031426985.1 Hydrogenophaga sp. | reverse complement strand
GTCGCCCGAGGAATACAGCAGCCACTCCATGCGCCGCGGCTTTGCCGGCTGGGCTCGCGCCAGCGGCTGGGACATCAAGGAGCTGATGGAATACGTCGGCTGGAAGGATGTCAAATCGGCCATGCGCTACCTGGATACGTCGGATTCCAGCCTGCAAGCCCGGTTCGAACAGGGACTGCCTGCGTTGGCATCGGCCGTTCAGCAGCCACCGCCTGCGTTGCTTTTGCGGACAGCGCCGGCGGGCGTTCCCCGCCCGCCGGCCGAAGGAACAACGCCCGTGGCGGTCCTGCGCGTCACGATGGTGCTGGCCCGCTTCAGCAAGCAGTCGCGCGGCTTGGCCCGCGGCCACAGGCTGATCGAGCAGACCTGTTTTGAGCGTTTTTCCATGCAGCGCCTGAATGCCGAGGGCACACTCTACGAGTTGAGCATTCCTTGCCTGTCCCGCGACTCGCTGGACGAGGTGATCGCCACGCTGCTCGATGACATGTATCGCGTCGCCGAGGACAACCAGTGCCTGCTGGAAACCTCGTTTCACGAGCCCGCCACCGACACCTATTGGGATTGATGTGATGGGTAGCAAAGCCACCAGGCGGGGCAGTCCCCGCGAATGACCACGCTCCATGAGACGGCCTATCCCAGCCTGAAACCCGATCCGACACCCCGTGAGTTGGCGGAGCTGTACACGCCGACCGAGGACGAACAACTCCTGGCTGCAGGCATCAGTAAGCGCGCCTTGCCGCGCATGGCGGCGCTGATCCACCTGAAGGTCTTCCAGCGCCTGGGTTATTTCATCCCCTTGGCCGAGGTGCCCCCGGCAATCCGAGAGCACATTGCGCAGCAGGCGGGTGCGGCTCGGCCGCCCCTGGCGGCGGACCTCAAGCGCTTCGAGGCCTCGGGCTCGCGCATGGCGCTTTTCGCGGCTTTGCGCCGGCACTTGAATGTCAAACCCTTGAACCCGGCGGGCTACGCCTGGCTGGAGGTCGTGGCCAACACGGCGGCCGAGACCAAACACGCGGTGGCCGACATCATCAACGTGATGCTGGAGGAACTGGTCCACCACCGCTACGAATTGCCGGCCTTCTCGACGCTGGACCGGATGGCGTTTCGTGCCCGGGAAAAGAGCAACAATCGGTATTTCTCCGCGATCACCAGTCAGTTGACGGCTCATACCAAGGCCCTGATCGACGGCTTGCTTAAAACCGCCACGGGTGAGTCGGTTTCTCCCTGGCAAATGCTCAAGCGCGAACCCAAGCGGCCGACCAACAAGGAAACGCGCACCTACATTCAGCACATCCGGCGCCTGCAATACCTGGTGGAGCTGCTTCCCAAGCCCGACGTGCCGGTGCCCAAGCTCAAGCAGTTCCGGCACCTGGCGCGCGCCCTCGATGCGGCCGAGATGGCCGAACTCAAGCCGCAAAAGCGCTACGCCCTGGCGGTGATCTTCATCCGGGCGCAGCATGCCCAGTCTCTGGACGATGCTGCCGATCTGTTTATTCGCCTGATGCAGAACCTGGAAAACAATGCCAGGCAGAAATTGCTCTCCTTCCAGCAGGAGCGGGTCCAGAAAACCGACATGCTGGTCGGCCAGCTCAAAGACATCCTGGGCGCCTACCAATTGGAGGGGACGGACACCCAGCGCGTTGAAGCCATCAGCACCACCCTGGTGGCCGAGGTGGACGAGCTGCTGAACGAATGCGAGCAGCACCTGGCCTACGCCGGCCGCAACCATCTGCCTTTCCTGCTGCAGCCCTACAAGATGGTTCGGGCCCAGTTGCTCAACTGCATTGGCATCGCCTCGCCCAAAGCCAGCAGCGAGGACCAGGTGGTGGAGCGGCTGATCGAGGCGCTTTACAAGCTGCGCGACAACCGCACGGACATCGTCCTGCTGGACATGCTGGGCCTGAGTGAAGACAAGGACCTCCGCTGGATGTCCGCCCAGTGGAAGAAGTTGGTGCTGGTCCGGCCATCAGGCAAGGGCCGGGCAGAGGCCGTCCACCGCCGGTATTTTGAACTGGCAGTCATGCATGCCGTCAAGGACGACCTGAAGTCGGGCGATCTCTTCATCAAGTACGGCGAGCGCTATGACGACTACCGCGAGCAGCTGGTCGATGACGAAACCTTTGAAAAGGAGGTGGGCGGCTATGGCCAGGTCACCGGCATCGAGACCGATCCCGGCACCTTTGTGACGATGCTCAAATCCGCCATGGCTCAGCGGGCTCGGGACATCGACGCCACTTTCCCGGAAAACGCCCATGCTGAGATCGTCGATGGCCGCCTGATTCTGCGCAAACCGCCGCGCTCCGAAATCGTCGAGGCCGCCGCGCGGATCGACGCCCTGATCACCGAGCGGATGCAAGCGGCCAGCATCGTGGATGTCATGATCGACACCGAACGCTGGCTCGACCTGCACAAGCTGTTCCGGCCATTGGCCGGGACGGACAGCCGCCTTGCGGACCTGCGCATGCGCGTCATCACGACGCTGTTTTGCTACGGCTGCAACCTGGGGCCGGTTCAGACCGCCAAATCCATCAAAGGACTGAGCCGCCGCCAGATTTCCTGGCTGAACTTGAAATACGTCAGCGAGGATCTTCTGGACAAGGCCATTGTCAAGGTGATCAATGCGTACAACAAGTTTGAACTGCCAGGCTACTGGGGCACCGGCAAGCACGCGTCGGCCGACGGCACGAAGTGGAACCTCTACGAGCAGAACTTGCTGTCCGAGCACCATATCCGCTATGGCGGGTACGGCGGCATCGGCTACTACCATGTGTCCGACAAGTTCATCGCGCTGTTCAGCCATTTCATTTCCTGCGGCACCTATGAGGGCATCCACATCCTGGATGGGCTGATGACCAACGAATCGGACATCCGGCCGGACACGATTCACGGGGACACGCAGGCCCAGAGTTACCCGGTCTTCGCGCTGGCCCACTTGCTGGGCATCCAGCTCATGCCGCGCATCCGGGGCATCCAAGACCTCAAATTCCATCGCCCGGAGCCGGGCAATGTTTACCGCAACATCAATGCGCTGTTCAGCGATGTGATCGACTGGCGGCTGATTGAGCTGCATTTGCCGGCGATGCTGCGGGTGGCGGTTTCCATCAAGACCGGCAAGATCACGCCGTCGGCCATCCTGCGCCGGCTCGGCACCTACAGCCGCAAGAACAAGCTGTATTTCGCGTTTGTGGAGCTCGGCAAGGTCATCCGGACCATGTTCCTGCTGAGCTACATCGGCGATGTCGGGCTGCGCAAGGTGATCCATGCCGAAACCAACAAGAGCGAGCAATTCAATGTCTTTGCCGGCTGGTCCTTCTTCGGGGGAGAGGGGATCATTGCGGAGAACATCCGGCACGAGCAACGCAAGGTGATCAAGTACAACCACCTGGTGGCCAACATGATCATTTTGCACAACGTGGTGGGCATGACGCGGGTTCTGCAGGAGCTTCGAGATGAGGGCACCGAGATCACGCTGGAGATCCTGGGGGGCCTGGCGCCGTTTCGCACGGCTCACATCAACAGGTTTGGGGACTACACGCTGGACTTCAAAAGGAAGATCGGTCCTTTGAATTTCGATGCCACCATAATTCCAATGGAATCATAGGCTTAAGGTCGTTTCTGCGGTTTTTTACATGAATCCCTGCCGACCCTCTGGAAGGCTGAGCGGCTCGGCACCACCCGTTGACGTCGACCGGCCGAAACCACCGCCCGTGCCGCCCCATTCACCGCCGAAACTGAGCCTGGTGCGCTGGCAGACGCTGACCGGCGATCAGCAACAGGCCGTGCGGCGGCTGCGCGTGAGCGGGCCGCAGACCGAATACGCCGGCACGGTCGAACAGGCGATCGCCACCTGCGAGTCCACCGCCGAAGAACACCTGGCCGGCCTGGCCATCCTGGAGGGCGCCGACGCTGTCGGTTTCCTGCTGCTGCGGCGCGGCCCCTCGGCGCCCGAATGGGCCAAGGCGGATGCAGCGGTGGTCAGCGCCCTGCGGATCGACCTCGGCAGCCAAGGTCAGGGCCTGGGATCGGCTGCCCTGGTGCAGCTACCCCACTGGATACGTTCGCACTGGCCCGGCACGGCGCGGGTGAGCCTGTCGGTCGACGAAGACAACCACGCCGGCATCCGCGCCTACCGGAACGCAGGTTTCACCGACGAAGGCGTCCGTGTCCAGGGGCGCATCGGCTGGGTGCGCTACCTGTCGACACCCCTGTGACGGGGCTCACTTGAGCTGCGGTTGCAGCGGCGCAACCGCCTCTGCCGGCCGACGTCCCGTCATCCGCCCGAACCACAGCGCCAGGTCATCCACGATGGTGAACACCGCCGGGATGACCAGCAGGCTCAGGAAGGTGGAGGTGATCAGGCCGCCGATGACGGCCACGGCCATGGGCGAGCGGAAGCTGCTGTCGGCCGCGCCCCAGCCCACGGCGATGGGCAGCATGCCCGCGCCCATGGCGATGGTGGTCATGACGATGGGGCGTGCGCGTTTGTGGCAGGCGTCGAGGATGGCGTCCAGCCGGCCCAGGCCCGCGACGGCGGGGCGGCCGTCGCTGCCATCGTGCCCGCGCCGCGCCTCGATGGCGTATTCCACCAGCAGGATGGAGTTCTTGGTGGCCACGCCCATGAGCATGATCAGGCCGATCAGCGAGGGCATGGAGAAGCTCTTGTTGGTCAGCAGCAGCGCCACGAAGGCCCCACCCAGCGACAGCGGCAGCGCCGCCAGGATGGTGAAGGGGTGCAAAAACGCCTTGAACAGCAGCACCAGCACGATGTAGATGCACAGCACGCCGGTCAGCATGGCCAGGCCAAAGCTGGCGAACAGTTCGCCCTGCACCTCGGCGTCACCGATCTCGATCACCTGCACGCCCGGCGGCAGGTTCTGAATGCTGGGCAGCGCGTCCACCGCGGTCTTCATGTCGCCCAGCGCGATGCCGGCGAGTTCGACCTCGAAGTTGATGTTGCGCGAGCGGTCGTATCGGTCGATCACGGCCGGGCCGCCGCCGAAGCTGAGCGTGGCCACCTGGCCCAGCATGACCGGCCCCTTGGCACCCGGCACGGCCAGGCGCGAGAGCACGTCCAGGTCTTCGCGCGCGGCGGCGTCGAGCTTGACGACGATCGGTACCTGGCGCTGCGGCAGGTTGAGCTTGGGCAGGGCCGCGTCGTAGTCGCCCACGGTGGCGATGCGCAGGGTTTCGGCGATGGCGCTGCTGGTCACGCCCAGATCGGCGGCGCGTTGCAGGTCGGGCGTGACGATGATCTCGGTGCGCACCAGGGCCGCGCTGGACTGGATGCTGCCCACGCCGGCGATGGTGCGCAGGTCGCGTTCGATGGCGCGCGCCGCGCTGGCCATGGCGTTGGGGTCGCTGCCGGTCAGGGTGAGGATGTATTTTTCGCCCGAGCCGCCCAGGCCCACCTTGCTGCGCACGCCCGGCAGGTTGGACATGGCCTCGCGGATCTGGTTTTCGATCACCTGCTTGCGCGGGCGCTCGCCGCGCGGATCGAGCTGGATGGTCAGCGCCGCCTTGCGCGACTCCTGCGCGCCCTGCGGGGCGAACGGGTCGCTGCCGGCCGAGCCGGAGCCGATGGTGGTGTAGACCGACTTGACGTGCTTCACCCCATTGACCAGCAGCCGGGCGCGTTCGGCCGTGGCCACCGTCTGCTTCAGGGTGCTGCCTGGGGGCAGTTCCAGGTACACCTGCGTCTGAGAGTTGTCGTCCGCCGGGATGAAGCCCTGCGGCAGCAGCGGGATGAGCATGATCGAGCCGACGAAGAACAGCAGCGCACCGACCATGGTCACCCAGCGGTGGCGGATGCACCACGCCGCCCAGCCCCGGTAGGTGTGGAGCCATTGCGGCTCGCTCTGGTTGGTCATCCAGGCCCAGACGCGCCCCAGCACCGCGTTGCGCCTCGCCCATTGCGGGCGGTCTTTGGCCAGCACCACCGGCTTCATGATGTACGCCGCCATCATGGGCGTGAGCGCGCGCGCCACCACCAGCGAGGCGAACACGGCGAGCGCCGCCGTCCAGCCGAACTGCTTGAAGAACTTGCCCGGGATGCCGGCCATGAAGGCCGTGGGCAGGAAGACCGCGATCAGGGTGAAGGTGGTGGCGATCACCGCCATGCCGATCTCGTCGGCCGCTTCCATGGCGGCCTGGTAGGGCGTCTTGCCCATGCGCATGTGGCGCACGATGTTTTCCACCTCGACGATGGCGTCGTCCACCAGGATGCCCACCACCAGCGACATGGCCAGCAAGGTCACCACGTTGATGGTGAAGCCCATGTAGTGCATGCCGATGAAGGCCGGGATGGCCGACAACGGCAGCGCCACCGCAGACACCACCGTCGCGCGGAAGTCGCGCAGGAACAGCCAGACCACCAGCACGGCCAGAATCGCGCCCTCGTACAGCAGCGTCATCGAGGCGTTGTATTCGTCCTCCACCGGCGTGACGAAGTCGAAGGATTCGGTGATCTGCAGGTCCGGGCGCGCGGCCTGCAGGGCCTTGAGCTTTTCGCGCACGCCCTGCCCCACCTCGACCTCGCTGGCGCCGCGGCTGCGGGCCACTTCAAAGCCCACCACCGGCTTGCCGTCAAGGAAGGCCGCGGCCGTCGGCTCGGCCACGGTGTCCTTCACGGTCGCGATCTGGTCCAGCCGCACGCGCCGGCCGTCCGACAGCGACAGCTCCAGCGCCGCCAGCTCATCGGCCGATTTCATGGCCGAGAGCGTGCGCAGCGGCTGCTGACTGCCGCCGATGTCGACCCGGCCACCGGCGCTTTCGATCTGCACCCGCGCCAGCTGGCGCGAAATGTCGGCCGCGGTGGTGCCCAGGGCCTGCAGCTTGAGCGGGTCCAGCTGCACCTGCACCTCGCGGTTGACGCCGCCCACGCGGTTGATCGCCCCCACGCCGCGCACCGACAGCAGCAGCTTGGCCACGTCGTTGTCGACGAACCAGGAAATCGCCTCGTCGTCCATGCGGTCGGACCGCACGGTGTAGGCCAGCACCGCGCCGCCGGCGAGTTCGAGCTTGTTGATGATGGGCTCGCGCAGGTCGGTGGGCAGGTCGCCACGCACCTTGGCCACCGCCGAGCGCACGTCGTCCAGCGCTTCCTGCGTGTTCTTCTCGATGCGGAATTCGGCCGTGATGGAGACCACCCCGTCCTGCACCTTGGTGTAGACGTGCTTGAGGCCCTGCAGCGAGGCCAGGCTGTTCTCGATCTTGCGGGCGACGTCGTTTTCCAGCTGGTTGGGCGCGGCGCCCGGCAGGCTGGCCACAATGGTGATGTTGGGCACGTCCAGGTCGGGGAAGTTCTGCACCTTCATCGACGAGAACGAAAACAGCCCGGCGAGCGTGAGCATGACGAACAGCATCGCCGCCGGGATCGGGTTCTTGATCGACCAGGCCGAGACGTTCATTGCGTCACCTTCACGAGGTCGCCTTCGTTCAGGAAACCGGCGCCCTGCACCGCCACCGGCTCGCCGTCCTTCAGACCATCGAGCACTTCCACACGTTCGCCGGTGCGGCGCCCAGCCTCAACCTTGCGCTGCATGGCCTTGTTGTCGGCGCCGATCACAAACACATAGTGGTGGCCGTCGCGCACCACCACCGACTGGGCCGGCACGGTGAGCGCGGCGCTCTGGCCCAGCTCGAACTGGCCTTTGGCAAAGGTGCCGGCCTTCAGATCGGGGTGGCGCGGCAGGTCGACGAACACCAGCACGTTGCGGGTCTGCGGGTCGGCGCCGGGAGCGATGGCCCGCACCTGGCCCGCCAGCTCGGTGCCGGTGGCGGCGGTCACGCGCACGTTCTGGCCGACGCGCACGCGGCCCACCTCGGTGGGCGTCACCTCGGCGCGCCATTCCATGCGGCTGCCGCGCACCAGGCGGAACAGCTCCTGCCCCGCGCCCACCACCGCGCCCACGCTGGCGGCGCGGGCCGAGATGACGCCGTCGTCGGGCGCCAGCACGCGCGTGTTGGCCAACCGAACCTTCGTCGCCCCGTAGGCGGCCCTGGCGGCTTCCCACTGGGCCCTGGCCACCTTCTCGGCCGTCAGGTACTGGGCGATCTGCGACTTCGACAGCGCCCCCGTGTCCTGGATGGCGCGCGCCCGGTCGGCGTCGGCCCTGGCGTTCTCGTGGCTGGCTTCGGCCTGCATCAGGGCGGCACGGCTCTGCAGGCTCTCGGCCTGGGTGGTTTCGCCGGCCAGTGTGGCCAGCACCTGGCCTTTTTTGACCACATCGCCCACGTTCACGTTCACCGCGGCCAGCCGCAGGCCGTTGAGTTCAGCGCCCACGCTCGCTTCCTGCCAGGCGCTGACGTTGCCGTTGGCCTGCAGGCCAATCGACAGGGATTCTCGGGTCGGACGGGTCACGGTCACCGTCATGGCGGGTTTGGCGGCGGCCGCCGCGGGCGCGGCCTTGGCGGCTTCACCGCCCTGCGATGTGTCGGCCGCGGGCTGGCAGGCGGTCAGGCCCACGCTGAGCAGCGCGGCGGCCAGCGGCCAGGCCGCGCTTGGGAAGGGAAAACGGGCAGGCATGTTCATCTCGGCTCTCACGGTGTCGGTTGGGGTTGGGCCGGGTCGAAGCCGCCGCCCAGGGCCAGGTAAAGGGCCACCCAGGCGTTGAAGCGTTCCTGCTGCAGCGCGATGGTGCTGCTCTCCGCGTTCAGGCGCAGGCGACGTGCGTCTTCCAGTTCGTTCAGGTTGGCCAGGCCCACGCGGTGGCGCGCCTCGGTGGCACCGAAAGACTTCACGTACCCCGCCTGGGCGGCGTCGGTGGCGGTCAGGCGCAGCGCCAGCCCGTCCAGCGTCACCAGCGCCTGTTCCACCTCGGCCACCGCCTGGCGCAGCGTGGCCGCGTAGGCCACGGCCGCGGCTTCGTAACGGGCCTGTGCGGCGTCGGCGTTGGCGGTCAGTGCGCCGCGGCCGATCAGCGGCAGGTTCAGCGACAAGGGGCCGACCGACCAGGTGGTGAAGTTCGTGCTGCCCGACCCGGTGCTGTACCGGTTGCGCAGCAGACTGCCCGAGAGGCTGAGGTTGGGCAGCAGCAAGGCGCGGGCCGCACCGGCCGCCTCGCCCGCGGCCACCAGCTCGCGCTGGGCGTGGTACACATCGGGCCGCTGGCGGATGGCCTCGGCCGGCACGGCTTGTACGGACAGCGCCGGCATGGCGGCCAGCTGCGGGCCGGGCGAGCCGGCCAGTTGCCCGCGCAGCGTGGGTTCGGGCAGCGCGGTCAGCGCCACCAGGGCCTTGATCTGGCGCTCGCATTGTTCGGTCTGCGTCTGGGTGCGCGCCTGCGCCTCGGCGTGGCTGGCCTGGGCCAGGGCCAGCACCGCCGGGGCCGTGAGGCCGACCTTTTCGGTCACGGCGCTGCTGCGGGCGGTGGCGCCGCGCGAATCGCGGTCGCTGCTGGCCACGGCCAGCTGGGCCCGGCACAGGCGCTGCGCCACATACAGCTGGGCCACTTCGGCGGCCACCACCACGCGGGCCTCGTGCCAGCCGGCGCCGGCGGCGTCCTGCTGCGCGCGGGCGCTGGCCGTTTCGGCGGCGGCACCGCCCCAGAGGTCGATCACCCACGACGCCTGCAGCCCCACGCCCACGGCGTTGCCCAGCGGGGTGCTGGCGTCGGGCCGGCCACGCGAGGCACTGGCCACCGCCGACACCTGCGGGCCGGCCTGGGTTTCGCTGGCGGCCACGGCGGCACGCGCCGCGGTCACTTGTGCCCGGGCAGCGGCCACGCTGGGGCTGTGGGTCTGCGCCCGGGTGATCCAGTCGGTGAGCACCGGGTCGCCCAGGCGGCCCCACCACTGGGCCAGTTCGGCGGCGCTGCCCTGGTGGGCCAGGGGTGGTGCGTACCACTGGGCGGGCAGTTCGGGTTCCGATGGGCGGGGCGGCTGTGGCGCTGCACAGCCGCCGAGCAGGGCCGCGCAGCCGAGCGCGGCGATCATGAGCTTCATGTGGGATCCCTCCACCCGAAAGGGTGGTCCTTTGTTGGCCTGCGAATTTAGTGCATTTGGCGCGCCGAACATGTCGAATTGTTTCAGGCACCACCGATCGGGGGGATCAGTCGTCGTCGGCCGCGTCCAGCCCGGGGAACAGCACCTCGGTGAAACCGAAACGGGTGAAATCGCGCACCCGCATGGGATAGAGCACGCCCTGCAGGTGATCGCATTCGTGCTGCACCACCCGGGCGTGGAAGCCCTGGGCCTCGCGGTCGATCGGCTGCCCTGTCAGATCGAAACCCTGGTAGCGGATGCGCTGCCAGCGCGGCACCACGCCCCGCAGGCCCGGCACCGACAGGCAGCCTTCCCAGTCATCGGACTCCTCGGCGCCCAGCGGCGTGATCACGGGATTGATCAGCACCGTGCGGGGCACGGGCGGTGCGTCGGGGTAGCGCGGGTTCGGTGCGCCGGTGCCGAACACCACCACCTGCAGGTCCACCCCGATCTGTGGCGCGGCCAGCCCGGCACCGTTGGCGGCGGCCATGGTGTCCACCATGTCCATCACCAGGCGGTGCAGTCCGGGCGTGTCGAAGTCGGTGACGGGGCTGGCCACGCGCAGCAAGCGTGGGTCGCCCATCTTGAGAATGGTGTGCACGGTCATGGCCGATGTCCTCTAAGGATGTCCCTGATGGCTGCGGATTGTGCTGGATATACAGTGAACGCCACGCACCGCCCCCGCAATGTTCACCCACCAGGAGCCCACCATGAACACCACCCACTCGTCGCTTCGCGCCACCGCCCTGTCACGGCGGCCGGCCCGCGCCCGGACCTGGGCGCTCGGCGGCCTGTTGCTGGTGGGCGGGCTGGTGCTCTGGACGGGGCAGGCCCGCGCGGCCGACATGTTCCAGGGCGCCGACCTCGCCCTGGGCCAGAAGCTGATCGACGAACACAAGTGCGTGGCCTGCCACACCAGCAAGGTGGGCGGCGACGGCAGCGCCATCTACAAGCCCCAGGGCAAGATCAACACCGCCGGCCTGCTGCGCGGCATGGTCGAAATGTGCAACACCAACATGAACCTGGGCATGTTTCCCGAGGAAGTCGATGCCGTGGCGGCGGTGCTCAACCGGGATCACTACAAGTTCACCAAGTGATGTAGCCCCCACGCTCCACCGCTGCGCGGGTCGCTGCCCCCCAGGGGGGCTGATCTGGCTTGGGGCGGCCCGGCGCCAGATCGTTAGCCCCCACGCTCCGCCGCTGGCGCGGGTCGCTGCCCCCCAGGGGGGTTGATCCGGCTTGGGGCGGCCCGGCGCCGGATCGTTCGCCCCCACGCTCCGCCGCTGCGCGGGTCGCTGCCCCCCAGGGGGGGTGATCCGGCTTGGGGCGGCCCGGCGCCAGATCGTTCGCCCCCACGCTCCGCCGCTGCGCGGGTCGTATCAGCTCTGCAGCAGCGCCAGCATGCCGGCCTCGTCGATCACCGCGACGCCCAGTTCGCGGGCCTTGTCCAGCTTGCTGCCCGCCTCTTCGCCGGCCACCACGTAGTCGGTCTTTTTGCTCACCGAACCGGCCACCTTGGCACCGGCGGCTTCGAGCATTTCCTTGGCTTCTTCGCGCTTGAGCGTGGGGAAGGTGCCGGTCAGCACAAAGGTTTTGCCCGCCAGCGGCTGGGCGGCGCGCTCGGCCGGTGCGCCTTCGGCCCAGGTGACGCCACAGGCGCGCAGCTGTTCCACCACCTCGCGGTTGTGCGGCTGGTCAAAGAAGGTGCGGATGCTCTGCGCCACGATGGGGCCGACATCGTTGACCTCCAGCAGCTGCTCCAGGCTGGCGTCCATGATCGCGTCCAGGTTGCCGAAGTGGCGCGCCATTTCTTTGGCCGTGGCCTCGCCCACATGGCGGATGCCCAGGCCGAACAGGAAACGCGGCAGCGTGGTCTGCTTGGACTTTTCCAATGCGGCCAGGATGTTCTGGGCCGACTTCTCGGCCATGCGGTCCAGGTTGGCCAGCGCCATCAGGCCCAGGCGGTACAGGTCCGGCAGGGTCTTGACCACGTCGGCGTCCACCAGTTGCTCGACCAGCTTGTCGCCCAGGCCCTCGATCTCCACCGCGCGGCGCTGCGCGTAGTGCAGGAGGGCCTGCTTGCGCTGCGCGCCGCAGAACAGGCCGCCTGTGCAGCGGTAGTCCACCTCGCCCTCTTCGCGCACCGCCACGCTGCCGCAGACCGGGCAGGTGTGCGGCATGGTGAAGGGCTCGGCGCCGCCCACGCGCTTCTCGGGCAGCGAAGCCACCACCTCGGGGATCACGTCACCGGCCCGGCGCACGATCACGGTGTCGCCCACGCGCACGTCCTTGCGGCGCGCTTCGTCTTCGTTGTGCAGGGTGGCGTTGGTCACGGTGACGTTGCCCACGAACACCGGCGCCAGCTTGGCCACTGGCGTGAGCTTGCCGGTGCGGCCCACCTGCACGTCGATGGCGAGCACGGTGGTCAGCTGCTCCTGCGCCGGGTACTTGTGCGCCACCGCCCAGCGCGGCTCGCGGGTCTTGAAGCCCAGCTCGCGCTGCAGCGCCAGGCTGTTGACCTTGTAGACCACGCCGTCGATGTCGAACGGCAGCTGGTCGCGCGCGGCGCCGATGCGCTGGTGGAAGGCGATCAACTCGTCCGCGCCACGGGCCACGGTGGTCTGCTCGGCCACCGGAAAGCCCCAGGCCTTGAGCTGCATGAGCAGACCAAAGTGCGTCTTGAACGTCGGGCCGCCCTGCTCCACCGGCGTGACCTCGCCCAGTCCGTAGGCGAAAAAGCTCAGCGGGCGCTGGGCGGCGATGGCGGAATCGAGCTGGCGCACCGCACCGGCGGCGGCGTTGCGCGGGTTGACGAAGGTCTTTTCGCCCTTGGCCCCGGCGGCGATCTTGGCGCGCTGTTTTTCGTTGAGCGCCTCGAACTGGTCGCGGCGCATGTAGACCTCGCCGCGGACCTCCAGCACAGCGGGACAGTCGGCCGGCAGGCGCAAAGGCACCTGTCCGATGGTGCGGATGTTGTGCGTCACGTCCTCACCCACCTCGCCGTCGCCGCGCGTGGCGGCCTGCACCATCACGCCGTTTTGATAGCGCAGGCTCATGGCCAGGCCGTCGAACTTGAGTTCGCCCACGTACTCCACCGCCAGTGCGTCCTCGGCCAGGCCGAGCGCGCGGCGCACGCGGGTGTCGAAGTTCAGCGCCCCGGTCGGCTCGGTATCGGTTTCGGTCTCGATGGACAGCATGGGCACCGCATGCCGCACCTTGGCGAGTTCGTCCAGCAGGGCGCCGCCCACCCGCTGCGTGGGCGAGTCGGGGGTCAGCAACTCGGGGTGTGCCGCTTCCAGCGCCTGCAGTTCACGGAAGAGCCGGTCGTACTCGGCGTCGGGAATCTCTGGCGCGTCCAGCACGTAGTAGCGGTGGGCGTGGTGGTTCAGCTGCGCGCGCAGCTCGGCCGCGCGCTCCGCTGGCGTGGGCTGAGAGGAAAACAGATCAGAAGTGCTCATGCAGCGATAGAGGTGAATTCGGCCAGGATGCCGCGGAACCGGCTTTGCCGGGCCGCCAGCATCGCCCCCTGGGGGGTCACGCGCAGCGTGGCGGGGGTGGGTCAATCGTTCAGCTGAACAATCTGCGCGCCTGCGCCGACCCGGCCGACAGATCGTGGCTATCCAGCGCGTCGTACAGGCCTTCCAGATCGGCTCCGATGCGGTCCATGGTGTCGGCGTTCAGCAGCTGGCCGGCATCGTCGGTGACCACGCCGTCCATGGCTTCGGCCAGCGCGGCGGCGGCCTGGCGCAGGCGCACAAAGGGCTGTTCGCTGCGCGGCACGTGGGTCACTTCCAGCGACAGGGCCACCTCGCGCAGCGCGCTCTGTTCCGGGTCATCGGCCATGGCGGCCTGAGGGTCGAAGCTCAGGCTGAGGATGGGCGCCTGCCCGGCCTCGCTGCCCGGCAGCACCATGCGTCCGGGCAGCACGCCGGCCACAAAGCCCAGGCGGGCCGCGTGCTGCGCCACGTAACCGGGGCTCCAGGCGGCGCGGCGCGCGCGCAGGGTGAAGCCCAGCTGCGCATCGTGCCCGCTGGCGAAGTGGTCCAGTTCGCGGGCGCGGGCGACTTCGGCCCGCATGTCCGGGAAGTCGGGCGCGGCGCCCACGGCGTCGGCAAAGGCCTGGGCCTTGACCACGAATTCGGAGAACTCGATGTCGTTGAGCGCACCCGAGCGGTTGGCCAGCTGCACGCCGGCCTGCAGCGCGGTGTAGCGCTGGCCGGGGCGCGGTGCTTCCCACTCGCCCGTGGCCTCGTGCTGGCCTTCCACCGCAAACGGCTTGCTGCCCACACGGCGCGTGCCGGGCAAGGCGGCCAGCAGCGCTTCGCCCGAGACCGGGCCTTCGGGCAGCAACGGCGCAATGACGTCGATCAGGGCGTCCAGACCCGGGCGCTTTTCGGGCGCCTGCACCACGTGGTTCAGCGTCACCGGCACGACCGCGGGGGCCCGCGCCACCGCGCCGTCGACGGCGCCATCGGCCGGCCCGTGCATGGAGTCGTCCAGCACCGGGTCGATGCGCTCGCCTGTTGCCGGTGCGCCGGGCTGGGTGTCCTGGAACACCCGGCCGTCGGCGGCCGCGGCGCCGTCTTGCGGCAGGCGCTCGCTGGCGGTGCGCGGTGCGCTGCGGCGCGTGACCCAGGCGTTGTACGCCACCACTCCGGCCAGCACGAGGCCGCCGATGATCGCCAGACTGATTTGCAGTGAACTCATGGGCTGAATCGCTTGAGGAACGGTTGGGTTCAGTGGGATTCCATCATGCCGGCGGCCGATTCCATGTCCACCGCCACGATGCGCGAGACGCCCTGCTCCTGCATGGTCACGCCGATCAGCTGCTCGGCCATTTCCATGGCGATCTTGTTGTGGCTGATGAACAGGAACTGGGTGCCCTGCTTGCTCATGCTGGTCACCAGGCGCGCGTAGCGTTCGGTGTTGGCGTCGTCCAGCGGCGCGTCCACCTCGTCCAGCAGGCAGAACGGGGCCGGGTTGAGCTGGAAGATGGCGAACACCAGCGCAATGGCGGTCAGCGCCTTCTCGCCGCCCGAGAGCAGGTGGATGGTCTGGTTCTTCTTGCCCGGCGGCTGGGCCAGCACCTGCACGCCGGCGTCCAGGATTTCTTCGCCGGTCATCACCAGCCTGGCGTTGCCGCCGCCGAACAGCTCGGGGAACATGCGGCCGAAATGGCCGTTGACGGTCTCGAAGGTGCTGCCCAGCAGGTCGCGGGTTTCGTTGTCGATCTTCTTGATCGCGTCTTCCAGCGTGGTCATGGCCTCCGTCAGGTCGGCGGTCTGGGCATCCAGGAAGGTCTTGCGCTCGCGCGCGGCGGTCAGTTCGTCGAGTGCGGCCAGGTTCACCGCGCCCAGGGCCTGGATCTCGCGGTGCAGGCGGTCGATCTCGCCCTGCAGGCCGGCCAGGCGCACATTGCCTTCGGTGATGCTTTGCGCCACAGCGGCCAGGTCGGCGTTGGCTTCGGCCAGCAGCTGGCTGTACTGCTCCACACCCAGGCGCGCGGCCTGTTCCTTGAGCTGGAAGTCGGTGATGCGCAGGCGCAGCGGGTCCAGTTCGCGTTCAAGCTTGAGGCGGTGCTCGTCGCTGGCGCGCAGCTTGGTGGTCAGATCGTCGTACTGGCTGCGCAGCGCGCCCAGGGCCTGTTCGCGTTCGAGCTTGACGGCCAGCACGTTCTGCAGCCCGGCCTGGGCGGCGGCGTCGCTCAGGCGCGTCAGTTCTTCACCGGCGCGGCGCTCTTCGTCGGCCAGCGAGCGCTCCTGCATGGCCGCGGTTTCCAGCGAGCGCTGCAATTCGGCCTGGCGCGCCTGCAGGCTGCGCAGGGCAAAGGTGGCTTCCTGGGCGTTGCGCTCCAGGCTGCGTTGCTGTTCGCGCGCGCCGGTCAGCTTGCGCTCGGCCTCGATTACCTGGTCGTCCAGCTGGGCGTGGCGCTCCTGGCTGTCGGCCAGCTGCATGTCCAGCTCTTCGAAGCGGGCTTCGGCCGTCACGCGGCGTTCCTGCAGGGCTTCGAGCTGGGCGTCCACCTCGGCCAGGTCGGCGGCGATCTGCTCGCTGCGGGCACGGGTCTGCTCGGCCAGCTGGGTCAGGCGCAGCGTCTCGACCTGCAGTTCGTGCGCCTTGCCGCGCGTCTCGGCGCCTTCGCGGCGGGCCGCCACCAGGCGCTGCGAGGCCTCGCTGTACGCGGCTTCGGCCCGCACCAGGTCGGTCCGGGCCTGCTCGGCGATCAAGGCCTGGGCGCGCAGTTCTTTTTCGAGGTGTTCGATTTCCTGCGCGCGGGCCAGCAGGCCTGCCTGCTCGCTGTCGGGCGCGTAGAAGCTGACGCTGTGCGCGCTGACCGCGTGGCCGCTGGGCACGTAGATCACATCGCCGGCCTGCAGCTGGGCGCGCTGGGCCATGGCCTCTTCGAGGTTGGGCGCCGTCAGGCAGCCCTGCAGCCAGTCGGCCAGCAAGGCCTTCTGGCCGGCGTCGTTCAGGCGCAGCCAGTCGGCCAGCGGCTTGAGCGCACCGCCACCAGCAGCCGGCGCCGCGGCGCTCACCGGGCTGTAGAAGGTCAGCTTGGCGGGCGGCGCGTCGCTGGCGAAGGCGCGCACCATCTCCAGGCGCGAGACTTCCAGCGCCGACAGGCGTTCGCGCAGCGCGGCTTCGAGCGCGTTTTCCCAGCCAGGTTCGATGTGCAGACGGCTCCACAGGCCCTGCAGCCCGTCCAGCCCGTGTTTGGCCAGCCAGGGTTTGAGTTTGCCGTCGGTCTTGACCTTGTCCTGCAGCGCCTTGAGCGCCTCCATGCGGGCCGACAGGTCGGACTGTCGGGCCGATTCCTGGTTGACGGCCTGCTGGGCGCTGCGGCGCGCGTCGTCGAGCTGCGGCACGTGGTCCTGCAGTTCGTGCAGCACGGCTTCGGCCATGTCGGCGGCTTCCTGTGCCTGCGCCAGCTGTTCCTGGGCGCTGACCAGGCGCGCCTCGTCGGGCGCGGCCAGTGCGTTGCGGTCGGCGCTGAGCTTGTCGCGGCGCACGCCGATCTGGCGGCTCTGTTCTTCGATGCTGCGCTGTTCGGCCGCCAGCACCTGGATCTGCTGCTGCACCTGGGTGACGCTGCCGCGCTGTTCGTTGGCGAGGTTCTGGGCCGCGCGCAGCGCGTCTTCGAGTGCGGGCAAGGCACCGGCCTGCTCTTCGCCCTGGGCGGCGAGCACGACCGACTTTTCCTCGGCCTCGACCATGGCTTCGGCCAGCTGCTCCAGCTCGACGCCGGCGTCCTCGCTGCGGGTGGACCAGGAGGCGATCTGTTCTTTCAGCTGCACCAGGCGCTGTTCGACGCGGGTGCGGCCCTCGACCACGAAGCGGATCTCGGCTTCGAGCTTGCCGACCTCGGCGCTGGCTTCGTACAGCTTGCCCTGGGCCTGGTTGACCTGGTCGCCCGCGGCGTAGTGCGCCTGGCGGATGGTTTCCAGCTCACTTTCCACCCGGCGCAGGTCGGCGGTGCGCGATTCCAGGTCGTTGAGCGCCTGGGCCGCGTCGTTCTTGACCTTGACCTGATCGGCCTCGGCCTCGCTGCGCTTGAGGAACCACAGCTGGTGCTGCTTGAGCGTGGCGCTGGCGCTCAGCTGGTTGTAGCGCGCGGCCACCTCGGCCTGCTTCTCCAGCTTCTCCAGGTTGGCGTTGAGTTCGCGCAGGATGTCCTCGACCCGGGTCAGGTTCTCGCGCGTGTCGCTCAGGCGGTTGGCGGTCTCGCGGCGGCGCTCCTTGTATTTGGAGACACCGGCGGCCTCTTCCAGGAACAGGCGCAGTTCCTCGGGCTTGGATTCGATGATCCGGCTGATCGTGCCCTGGCCGATGATGGCGTAGGCGCGCGGGCCCAGGCCGGTGC
>NZ_JASJOY010000174.1:0-6276 GCF_031426985.1 Hydrogenophaga sp. | reverse complement strand
ACCGGCCGTCGCAAATCCAGCGTCGCCCGCGTGTTTCTGAAAAAAGGCACCGGCACGATCACGGTCAATGGCAAGGACATCCAGGCCTACTTTGGCCGCGAGACGTCCATCATGATCGCCAAGCAGCCTCTGCTGCTGACGAACCATGCCGAGACCTTCGACATCCAGGTGAACGTGCACGGTGGTGGTGAATCCGGCCAGGCCGGCGCTGTCCGCCACGGCATCACCCGCGCCCTGATCGACTACGACGCAACGCTCAAGTCCGGCCTGTCGCAAGCAGGTTTCGTGACCCGCGATGCACGCGAAGTCGAACGTAAGAAGGTCGGTCTGCGTTCCGCACGCCGCGCCAAGCAGTTCAGCAAGCGCTAAACCGCGTTGGCTTCTGCCGCAAACGCCGCCTTCAAGTTCGCTTGGGGCGGTTTTTGTTTTCTGGGGCTTGCATTTGCTTGCAAGCCTTGCCGTTGGAAGGGGTTTGAATGAGGCTGCGTCTGTTGCGTCGACGCCTGACGGTGAGCGCCCCCCGTGTGGCGGTGCGCAGTGCCTTGCCCTGGCCGGTGCGCTGGCTGGTCGGTGCGGTGGTGCTGGGCTTCTCGGGCGCCATGGCGCTGTGGGCGTTCGAGTTCGGCAAAGAGATCGCCGGGCTGGACCGCAACGCCAAGCAGGAACTGGAGCAGCTGCGCGCCGAGGTGCAGACGCTGCGCACCGACCTGGGCCGGGCGCAGTCCATCTCCAACACGTCCGAGAGCCTGCTCACGGCCGAGAAGTCTGCGCAGGATCAGCTGCTGCTGCAGATCCGCCAGCTCGAAACCGACAACCAGGCGTTGCGCAGCGACCTGGGCTTTTTCGAGCGCCTGATCCCCGGCACCGGCAGCGACGCGCTGAGCATCCGTGGGCTGCAGGTTGAGCGCGTGGGCGAAGGGCAGCTCAAGTGGCAGGTGCTGTTGATCCAGGCGCTCAAGAACGCGCCGGATTTCAAGGGCACGCTGGAGCTGAGCTTTGTCGGCACGCTGGAGGGCAAGTCCTGGTCGCTGAGCCCCGCGCCGGCGGCGCAACCGGTGCTGGTCAAGAGCTACCTCCGGCAGGAGGGTGTCGTGGACGTTCCTGCGCAGGCCGTGGTAAAAACCGTGACCGCCAAGATCCTGCAAGGCGGCGTGGTCAAGTCGGTGCAGACCCTCAAGCTCTAACCCCGTCGTCTGGAGAACGCATGTTCGGCAACAAGAAACAACCCCCCATCAAAAGCCTGATCGCCCAGGGCACCCGCATCGACGGCAACGTGCTGTTCCACGACGGCCTGCGCGTGGACGGCGACGTGGTGGGTGACATCCGGGCCAGCGACGAGCAGCCCAGCATCCTGGTGATCAGCGAGTTGGCCAGCGTGACGGGCCAGATCCATGCGGATCACGTCATCATCAACGGCAGCGTCAAGGGCCCGGTGCACGCCTTCGAATTGCTGGAACTGCAGCCCAAGGCGCGCATCGAAGGTGATGTGTCGTACAAGGCGCTGGAAATGCACCAGGGCGCCACCATTGCCGGCCAGCTCAAACCCACCGCGGGTGGGGCGGAAGACAAACCCACACTGAAATTGGCGGCAAACAACGGCTGATCGCCTGTTCCGGGTGATTTGCACTAGCATTTGCCATCTGTTGTCCCGGGGCGTTGGCTCCGGTGCTTCGCCCCCTTGAAGGAATCCCCATGAGCGCTGTTGCCGAAAACGTCCAGACCGAAATGCCCGCCCCGTTGATCTTCACCGACAGTGCCGCCGCCAAAGTGGCCGAACTGGTGGCCGAAGAGGGCAACCCCGACCTGAAGTTGCGCGTGTTCGTGCAGGGCGGTGGCTGTTCGGGTTTCCAGTACGGCTTCACCTTCGACGAGGTGGTCAACGAAGACGACACGACGATGAGCAAGAACGGCGTGTCGCTGCTGATCGACGCCATGAGCTACCAGTACCTGGTTGGCGCCGAGATTGATTACAAGGAAGATCTGGAAGGGGCGCAGTTCGTCATCCGCAACCCCAACGCGTCCACCACCTGCGGCTGCGGGTCGAGCTTCAGCGTCTGACGGTTCCGCGTCCGCAGATAAAAAAAAGAGCGCCGAGGCGCTCTTTTTTTGTGACCGGCCGGCGGCGGCGAATGGGCTTATTCGGCGCTGGCCTGCTGCAGGCTGGCTGCGGCATCGAGCTGCTGGCGCTGGGCCTGGGCGACGGCATCGAAGCGGGCGCGCAGCGCCGGGCTGATGGGGACGTATTCGCTGTTGCGCGCGATCATCAGCGGATCCTGGTGCTGGCCTTTGACGCGGAACTCGAAATGCAGGTGTGGCCCGGTGGAGGCCCCGGTCGAACCGACGGCGCCGACCTGATCGCCCTGGCTCACGCGCTGACCCTTGCGCACGTCGATGCGGCTCAGGTGGGCGAAGAGGGTTGACTGGTCGTCTTTGTGGCCGATCTCGACCACGTTGCCGTAGCCGCGCTGCACGCCGGCAAAGGTCACGACGCCGTCGCCGATGGTGCGCACCGCCGTCCCGGTCGGGGCGGCGTAGTCCACGCCGAGGTGCGCTTTCTGTTTGCCCGAGATGGGGTGGAAGCGCATGCCATAGCCGCTGCTCACGCGGGTGAACGCCAGGGGAGATCCCAGGAAGGACTTGCGGGTGCTCTGGCCGTCGAAGCCGTAGTACGCGCCTTTCTGGCCGGGCTCTTCGTACCAGACCATGTCGTGGTGGCGGCCGGCGTTGACGAACTGGGCGCTGAGCACGCGGCCCGCGCGCATGGTCTCGCCGTCGGCTTCCAGGCTCTCGTAGACCACGCTGAAGCGGTCGCCCACCCGCAGATCGCGGCGGAAGTCGATGTCGTTGGAGAACATTTCGGCCAGCTGCACGGCCACGCTGTCGGGCAGGTTGGCCGCGTCGGTGGCCGCGAACAGGGAGCTGCGGATCTCACCGCTGGACAGGCGGTTGGAGGGGGTGAGCTGGCCAACTTCCAGCCGGCTGCTCATGCCCTGCGAACCCCGTTCGAGCACCAGCCGGTTGAAGCTGCGTTCGTCGTCGGGCAGCCAGCGGGCGGTCAGGCGCAGCAGCTGGTGCTGGTCGTCGGTTTCGACCGTGACCAGCTTGCCGGCACGGCCGCTGAACAGCTGGCGCGACAGCGCATCGTCGCGCAGGAAGGCCAGCGCAGCGCTGTCGCGCACGCCCAGGCGCTGCAGCAGGCTTTGGGCTGTGTCGTCGCGGCGCACGGCGTCGCTGCGGAACAGGTTGAGTTGGGCGGTCGCCGCCAGGTCGGCAGGCACCAGGGGGTCGATGGCCAGGCTTTCGATCACCTGGGTGACGGGCAGCTGGGCGGCGTCGGGGCCCAGCGGCGCGATGCCGAAGGCGGTGACACCGGTGCCCAGCAACAGGGTGCCGACGCCCGCCATCACACGCCGCGGGTGGCGTTCCAGGCTGTGGGCGACGGCCCTGGCCAGCAGGCTCAGGGAGGTCAGGAATTCACGCATAGGCAACAGTTCCGGTCGGTGTCGCCCACAGGGCCACACAAAAACACAATTCGGGTTGGGAGCTGGCTGGCTCGGACAAGTTCCGGGGCCCGGTGATGTCCGGGCAAGGCAGCGATTCGATCGCTCGGGGCAGCGCTCTAAAATCCGCCAGCAGCAACCGCCATTTTAGTGGGCGGGGCCTCTCTGACATCTGAAGAAACCCGTATGAACCTCAGTGCAAAAGAAACCGAAAGTAATACCCTGCCAGCCGATGCGGGAGGGGATCTGACGGACGGTGTGCGCGAGGCGCTGGCCGTGAGCCTGCGGGGCTGCGACGAGCTGATTCCGCAAGGCGACTGGGTGAAGAAGCTGGCGAAGTCGGAAAAAACCGGCGTGCCGCTGCGCATCAAGCTGGGGCTGGACCCGACGGCGCCGGACATCCACATCGGTCACACGGTGGTGCTCAACAAGATGCGCCAGCTGCAGGACCTGGGGCACCAGGTGATTTTCCTGATCGGTGACTTCACCAGCCTGATCGGCGATCCCTCGGGCCGCAACAACACGCGCCCGCCGCTGACCACCGAGCAGATCAAGGCCAATGCCGAGACCTACTACAAGCAGGCCAGCCTGGTGCTGGACCCGGCCAAGACCGAGATCCGCTACAACAGCGAATGGAGTCTGCCGCTGGGGTCGATGGGCATGATCCAGCTGGCCGCCAAGTACACGGTGGCGCGCATGATGGAGCGCAACGACTTCCACGACCGCTTCAAGGCCGGCACGCCGATCAGCGTGCACGAGTTCCTGTACCCGCTGATGCAGGGCTACGACTCGGTGGCACTCAAGGCCGATCTGGAGCTGGGCGGCACGGACCAGAAGTTCAACCTGCTGATGGGGCGCCACCTGCAGCAGGAATACGGCCAGGAGCCGCAGTGCATCCTGACCATGCCGCTGCTCGAAGGTCTGGACGGCGTCGAGAAGATGTCCAAGTCCAAGAACAACTACATCGGCATCGCCGAAGACGCCAACACCATGTTCGCCAAGGTGCTGTCGATTTCGGACACCTTGATGTGGCGCTGGTACACGCTGCTGTCGTTCAGGTCCATGGCCGAGATCGAGGCGCTGAAGCAAGAAGTCGCGGGCGGCCGCAACCCCAAGGACGCGAAGGTGATGCTGGCCAAGGAGATCACCGCGCGTTTCCACAGCGCGGCGGCGGCCGACGCGGCCGAGCAGGACTTCATCAACCGCAGCAAGGGCGGTGTGCCCGACGAGATCCCCGAGGTGGCGCTGTCGGGTGCGCCGATGGGCGTGGCGGCGCTGCTGAATGCGGCTGGTCTCGTGGCCTCCAACGGCGAAGGCAACCGGCTGATCGATGGCGGCGGTGTGCGCATCGACTCTTCCGTGGTCAGCGACAAGGGGCTGAAGCTGGGCGCTGGGGTCTATGTGGTGCAGGTGGGCAAGCGGAAGTTTGCTCGGGTCACGCTGTCGTAAAGCCCGTACCTCGCGGGATCGGGTCGCCAGCGCGCTCTGTTCCATTCGTGGCCCCCGGACCGGCTGCGCCGGTCCTCCCCCTTGACCTCACTGCACAGAACGCGCTGCCACCCCGATCCGAGGTGATGTGGGTGTGCGACTGTGGGATGGCCAGGTGGTGCGCGGTTGGAAGGGCTGGGGTGGTCGACGCAGCGAAGTAAAGGAGGAGGGGCCGCGCAGAGGCCCCGGGGGACATGAGCGGAGTTGGCCACCCCAGCCCTTCCAACCATTGAAGAAACGCTGGAACGAAGGACTCAACGAGCCCCAGCCTTCTCCAGCATCAAGACCATGGCCGTAAACCCGCGCGCCTTCGCCAGCGCCAACGGCGTCTGACCGCTGCGGTCCGCCAACTGAAGGTTGGCCCCCGCGTCGATCAGCGCCTTCAACGTTGCCTGATGACGAGCGCCGCCGTCCCCCAGCACGACGGACTCGATCACCGCCGTCCAGTGCAGGTTGTTCACATGGTCCAGCGGCGCGCCGGCCGCGATCAGCTGCCGCACCACGCCGTCGTGCCCCAGGTGCGCCGCCGCGATCAGGGCCGTGCCGTCGTAGCGGCTGGTTACTTGTGTCGCGCTGGCACCGAGTTCCAGCAACCCCTTCAGCGTCGTTTCGTCGTTGGCCACCGAAGCGATGGTGACGGCGTCGTAGCGATCGTTTTCCAGCCGGTTCAGGTCGGCACCGGCCTTGGCCAGCACACGGATCACCTCACGCTGCCGGGCGAACGCCGCCACATGCAATGGCGTGCGACCTTGGCCATCGGTGGCGTTCAGTGCCGCGCCCACCGTCACCAGCCGCTGCAGCTTGGCCAGGTCGCCCTTGTGCGCCGCAGCGTGCAGACCGGTGTAGGCGGCGGCCTCGGCCGCGCTGGGTGCGACCTGGGCCTGCGCGGTGGGGCCGCCGAATGCCAGCGACAGGGCCAGCGCCATGACCCGGAGGGGTTTCATTTCAGCAGGTCCGCGACCTTGGCGATGCCGGCGTTGGCGCAGGCCTCGTCCAGGTGGCCGCCGGGCGCACCGCCCACGCCGACCGCGCCGATCACCTCGTTGCCGGCCTTGACCGGCACGCCGCCGCCCAGGATCAGGAAGCCGGGGATGTCGACCAGCGTCGCGGCGCCCGGGTTCTTCTGCACGTTCTCCAGCATCGCCGCCGTGGTGTTGCGGGCCGAGGTCGAGGTGTAGGCCTTGCCTTGTGCGGCACCGATGGTGTGCGGGCCGGCGTTGTCGGCGCGCTGCAGGGCGCGCAGGTTGCCGGCGCGGTCGACCACGGCGGCGGTCACGTTGTAGCCGCT
>NZ_JASJOY010000173.1:0-1590 GCF_031426985.1 Hydrogenophaga sp. | reverse complement strand
CCGGGGTCGATGGCGATGTGGCCGCTCACCGGGTCGCCCACCAGGTAGCTGTTGGTGCCAGGGCCGGTCATGAAGCCGGGGTTGGGCGCGGTCAGCCGCTGCACGTGTTTGAGCAGGGGCACCGGGCGCTCGGTCTGCCAGGCCAGCTCGTGCACGATCTGCCCGTCGGGGCAGACCAGGGCGAGTTCACCGAAGGGCGGCTCGTGCTCCATGTGGCGCGACTCGTGGCCGTTCATGAGGCCGGCGCGCGGGCAGCTGGTGAACAGCGGCTCGTCGTTGACCGCGCACGCATCGAGCACCGCCTGAACGGTGGGGTAGGCCTGCAGCCGTTCCAGCGTGCGGATGGTCGGGAAGATGATGAAGAACTGGCCCGCCGCGTGGCGCGCCAGCGCATCGGCCGGGCGCACCCACAGCGGCTCGAACTGCTCCGACTCGTCGGCCACCGGTTCCTGGCCCTCGGGCATGCGCGCGACCAGGAAGGGCACGTCGAAGCGGCGCGGCAGGTCGCGGTCGGTGATCCAGTGCGCGAGCACGAAGACCTCGGCACCCGACAGCGTCAGGCCCTGCGCGGCGCACTGGTCTGCGAAGGGGGCTTTGCGGTCCAGCGCGGCGATCTGGGCAGTGTCCAGGTGCGAGCCATCGGCGCGCCGCGCCAGCAGGATGCCCAGTTCCTCGAAGCTCTCGCGGATGGCGGCGATGGCCTGCGTCAGGTGCAGGTCGCTCTGCGTGGGGCGGCGGGTGGACTGGCCGTGCGCTTGTGCGTCGGCGGCGTCGATGCCGCCGCCGGGGAAGACGTAGGCACCGGGCGCGAAGCTCGCCGTCATCGAGCGGCGCGTCATCAGCACCTCGACGCCTTGCGGCGCATCGCGCAGCAGCAGCACGGTGGCGGCGGGGCGCACCGGGGCGGGTGCGCGCTGGGGGTGGAGCAGTTGGGTGGGGCGGACCATGCGCACATTGTGCGTGGACTGGCGGCCCGCCGCTGTCGCTGACAGGCGCGCCACCTCGGTCCGTTCGCACGGAGCTGGGCGACGGGCTCGCCAGGGCTTCGACAGGCTCCGCCCGAACGGATGGCCTTCAATGGCCCGGGGTGGGGCCCAGCACCGCCATCTCGGCCGACAGGCCCTGCCATGCGATGTCGAAACCTGGCGTGGTGCGCTGTGGTGGCAGCGGCGTGCTGCGCAGCGCCCAGTGGGTGCCGGCGGTCACGCTGTCGATCACCGGCACGGGCACCTGGGCCTGCACGGCGGCGGCCATGCCGGCCAGGCCCGCGCCGCCCAGGATGACGGCCTGCACACCCAACTGCTGCGCCGCGTCGCGGCAGGCCTGGGCCAGCAGGCGGTGGGCGGCGGCCGGGTCGGCCGCGAGCTGGGCACCGGTGGGCGCCACGGTGTGGATGCCGGCCAGCTGCTGCGCCTGACCGAGCGCCTGCGCCAGCCGCTGCAGCATGGGGCCCCAGCGCTCGCCGCCGGTGACGATGGCGTAGCGGCCGTGGCGTGCGGCTTCGATGAAGGCGGCTTCGGCCAGGCCGGTGACCGGCGCCGGGCTGGATTCGCGCAGTGCCATCAGGCCCGGGTCGCCGAAGCAGCCGAT
>NZ_JASJOY010000172.1:0-43680 GCF_031426985.1 Hydrogenophaga sp. | reverse complement strand
CCGCGCCGAACTCGCCCATGGCCCGCGCGTTGCACAGGATCACGCCGTAGATCAGACCCCACTTGATGTTGGGCAGGGTCACGTACCAGAAGGTCTGCCAGCCGATCGCGCCCAGCACGATGGCGGCCTGTTCTTCGTCGTTGCCCTGGGCCTGCATCAGCGGGATCAGCTCGCGCGCGATGAACGGGAAGGTCACGAAGATGGTGGCCAGGATGATGCCGGGCACGGCGAACACGATCTTGATGTCGTGCTCCATCAGCCAGGGGCCAAACCAGCCCTGCGCGCCGAACACCAGCACGTAGATCAAGCCCGCCACCACGGGCGAGACCGAGAACGGCAGGTCGATCAGCGTGGTGAGGAAGGACTTGCCCCGGAACTCGTACTTGGCAATGGCCCAGGCCGCCGCCACGCCGAACACCAGGTTCAGCGGCACGGCCACGGCCGCGGTCAGCAGCGTCAGGCGGATCGCCGCCCAGGCGTCGGGCTCTTTCAACGCTTCCCAATAAGCGTCCCAGCCCTTGCGCAGGGCTTCGGTGAACACGGCCGCCAGCGGCAGTACCAGGAACAGAAACATGAACACCAGCGCGATGCCGGTGAGCAGGTAGCGGATCCAGGGCGCTTCGGTGGTACCGCGCTGGGCGGTGCGAACAGTGTTCTGGCTCATTGGGAGTTACCTGCCGAACGCTTGCGCTGCCAGCCTTGCAGGCCGTTGATCACGAGCAAAAGCGCAAACGAGATGACGAGCATCACGGTGGCCACGGCGGTGGCGCCGGCGTAGTCGTACTGCTCCAGCTTGCCGATGATGATCAGCGGCGTGATCTCGGAGACCATGGGCATGTTGCCGGCGATGAAGATGACCGAGCCGTACTCACCGACGGCGCGCGCAAAGGCCATGGCAAAGCCGGTCAGCAGCGCGGGTGCGATGCTGGGGAAGATGACGCGGCTGAAGGTCTGCCAGCGCGTGGCGCCCAGGCAGGTCGCAGCTTCTTCCAGTTCTTTCTCGGCGTCCTCCAGCACCGGCTGCACCGTGCGCACCACAAACGGCAGGCCGATGAAAATCAGCGCGATCACCACGCCGTTGGGGTTGAAGGCGAGCTGGATGCCGTGCGGCTCCAGCAGCGAACCGACCCAGCCGTTGCCGGCCAGCAGGGCGGTGAGCGAAATGCCCGCCACGGCGGTGGGCAGCGCGAACGGCAGGTCCACCAGCGCATCCACGATCTTCTTGCCCGGGAACGGGTAACGCACCAGCACCCAGGCCACCAGCAGCCCAAACACCACATTGACCAGGGCCGCGATGAACGAGGCGCCAAAGGTCAGGCGGTAGGACGCCAGCACGCGCGGCGAGGTGACCGCCTCCCAGAACTGCGGCCAGGTCAGGGTGAAGGTCTTGAAGACCAGCGCCGAGAGCGGGATCAGCACGATCAGGCTCAGGTAGAAGACCGTGAAGCCCAGCGTGAGGTTGAAGCCCGGCAGCACGCGCGCGCTGCGGCGAACAACGAAGGAAGGGGCCGTCGCGACGGACAGCGTGGCAGTGGTCATGAAAGATCCAAAAAAAGCGAGGTCAGATCCGGCGCGACGTGCCCCCACCAGGGGCACCGCGGAACCGGCTGTGCCGGGCCGCCCGTGCCACCCCCTTGGGGGGTGACGCGAAGCGGCGCGGGGGGTGTCATGTCACGCTGCGCGTCGCAACAGCTCGGCCGGGTCCACCTCCACCCCCAGCTGCGCCAGCAACTGAAGACCCAGCGGCCATTCGCCAAAGCCCGCTGCCACGTTGATGTGGCCGGCGTTCTCCAGCCGCACGAATGCGCTGCCCCAGGCCCGGGCGTATGCGCCGGCCAGGCGCACGGGGCAATACGGGTCGTTGCCGCTGGCGACCAGGATGCTGCGGTAGGGCAGGCGCCGGTGGGGCACGGGCGCGAAATCGGCCAGTTGCGAGCGCCGCTCCGGATCGGCCGGCGCCACCAGCAACGCGGCGCTCACGCGCGCGGCCGCCTCGGGCGGCAGGTGGGCGGTGGTGATGCAGCCCAGGCTGTGGGCCACGATCACCACCCGCTCCCCCCGGCTGGAGAGGATCTCTTCGGTCAGCCGGTCCACCCAGTCTTGCCGGCGCGGAAACAGCCAGTCGCCCTGCGCGACGCGGCGCGCATGGGGCAGCCGGGCCTCCCACAGGCTCTGCCAATGCGCGGGCTCGGAGTTGCGCCAGCCCGGCACGATGAGGATGCGGTCCGGGCTCATTTGCGCGTGTAGATCTGGTCGAACGAGGCGCCGTCGGCGAAATGGTCCCTGGCCGCCTTCTCCCAGCCACCGAAGGCGTCGTCGATCTTGAACAGGTTGAGCTTGGGGAACTGCTTGCCGTACTTGGCCTGCGCCTTGGCCGAGATGACCGGGCGGTAGAAGTTCTTGCCGATGATGTCCTGGCCTTCCTCGGAATACAGGTACTCCAGGTAAGCGGTGGCGACGGCACGCGTGCCCTTCTTGTCGACGTTCTTGTCGACCACGGTCACCGCCGGCTCGGCCAGGATGGAGATCGAGGGATACACCACGTCGAACTTGGTGTTGAACTCCTTGTCCAGCAGGTAGGCCTCGTTTTCCCAGGCGATCAGCACGTCGCCCTGGTTGCGCTGGGCGAAGGTGATGGTGGAGCCGCGGGCGCCCGTGTCGAGCACCGGCACGTTGCCGTACAGCTTGGCCACGAAGGCCTTGGCCTTGCTGACGTCACGGTTCGGGCCGCCGTACTTGCGCAAAGCAAATTCCCAGGCCGCCAGGTAGTTCCAGCGGGCACCGCCCGAGGTCTTGGGGTTGGGGGTGATGACCTTCACGTCGGGGCGGATCAGGTCGTCCCAGTCCTTGATGCCCTTGGGGTTGCCCTGGCGCACGGCCAAGATGATGGTGGACGCGTAGGGCGTGCTGTTGTGCGGCAGGCGCTTTTGCCAGTCTTTCGGAATCCAGCCGCCGTGGGCGTTGAGCGCGTCGGTGTCGCCGGCCAGGGCCAGGGTGGCGACGTCGGCGTCCAGGCCGTCGATGATGGAACGGGCCTGCTTGCCCGAGCCGCCGTGGCTCTGCTTGATGGTCACGTCCTGGCCGGTCTTGACCTTCCAGGCCTTGGCGAAGGCGGCGTTGAATTCGACGTAGAGCTCGCGCGTCGGGTCGTACGACACGTTGAGCAGGCTCACGGGGGCGGGCTGTGCAAAGGCCAGGCCGGCGCTGGCGGCCAGGGCGGACGCGATGACGGCGGCGGTGAACGTGCGGCGGGTGTTCATGGTTTTGCTCCGGAAAAGTGGTTCAACGGAGCGGATCATGAAAGCCGCGCATCAAAACTGGAACGAATACGTTCTCAGTTGTTTATGAAGAAAACAGCTAAGCAGCGCGCATTCACGTCGCTATGGCGCCCATCAAGACAATCGAATTCCAATGTGTGATAGTTTTTGACAAACTACCACCCATTCCCGATTGCCCCCACAGGAGCCCACCCATGACCGCCCTCATCCGCCAAGTCCGCCCCGTCTGGTTGCAGATGCAACAGCTGGACCTGCCGGTGGCGCCGCACGCGCTGCGCAACGCGCTGCTGGCCCTGAGCGTGGGCCTGTTGCTGATGGCCGGGCTGGCCGCGGGCAGCACCTTCTGGGCGCCCACCCGCGTGTGGTGGGACGCCACCGGCGCCAGCAGCGGCATGACGGCCGGGGTGCAGGCCTCGCTGCTGGCGGCGCTGGCCACCGCCGTGGGCGCCCTGCCCGTCTTCCTGGTCGAGCGCGTGAGCAAGCGGCAGGAATCGGCCTTCATGGCCTTTGCCGCGGGCGTCATGCTGGCCGCGGCCATCTTCGCGCTGCTGCTGCCGTCGCTGGGCGCCGGGCGCGCGCTCATGGCGGCCACCGGTTCGCACGCGATCGGGGCGGCGGCGCTCACCGCCGTGGGCCTGGCCCTGGGCATGGCGCTGATGATCGCCATCGACCGCTTCACCCCGCACGAACACGCCGTGCTGCCGCCGGCGGCGCACGGCCACGCCATGCCCCACGCCGACGCCCACACCGCCGGCCAGCGCGCCTGGCTCATGGTGCTGGCCATCCTGATCCACAACGTGCCCGAAGGCCTGGCCGTGGGCGCGGCCTACGCCGGTGGCGCGCTGGGGGTGGCCGGCGCCGACGCGGTGAACGCGGGCGCATCGGTGGCGCTGGCCATTGGCCTGCAGAACATGCCCGAAGGCCTGATCGTCGCCATGGCCCTGCGCACCCTGGGCCAGAGCGCCGGCCGGTCCTGGGCGGTGGCCGCGCTCTCGGGCCTGGCCGAGCCCTTTGGTGCCATCGTCGGCCTGGCCGTGCTGGGCAGCCTGCCCGCCTTCTACCCGGTGGGGCTGGCGGTCGCGGCCGGCGCCATGATCTTCGTCGTCAGCCACGAGATCATTCCCGAGACGCACCGCAACGGCTTCGAGGGCATGGCCTCGGTCGCGCTGATGGCGGGGTTCATCTTCATGCTGCTGCTCGACGCCGCGCTCTGAACACGGACCCTGCGCTGCGTCATGACCGGGCGCCGTCGCGGGCGTACCATGGCCCGCATGAACGTCCATCTGCGCTTTCTCGGTGCTGCGGGCACCGTCACCGGCTCCAAATACCTCGTCGAGTTCAGCGGCCAGAGCCTGCTGGTCGATTGCGGGCTGTTCCAGGGCTACAAGCAGCTGCGCCTGCGCAACCGCGACCCGCTGCCGGTGCTGCCCAACCACATCGGCGCCGTGCTGCTGACGCACGCGCACCTGGACCACAGCGGCTACCTGCCGCTGCTGGCCAAGGAAGGGTTCCACGGCAAGGTCTGGTGCACGCCGGCCACGCGCGACCTCGCGCAGATCCTGCTGCCCGACAGCGGCCACATCCAGGAAGAAGACGCCGCCTTCGCCAACCGCAAGGGATTTTCCAAACACGCGCCGGCGCTGCCGCTCTACACCGAAGGCGATGCGCTGGACAGCCTCAAGCTGCTGCGCACCGTGCCCATGGGCCAGCCGTTCGAGCCGCTGCACGGCTGGACCGCGCAGTTCTTCCGCGCCGGGCACATCCTGGGCGCGGCCAGCCTGCTGCTGGAGGTGGGCGGCAAGCGCATCCTGTTCTCGGGCGACCTGGGCCGCCCCGACGACATGCTGATGCTGCCGCCCGACCCGCCGCCCGCCGCCGACGCGGTGGTGATCGAGTCCACCTACGGCGACCGCGAGCACCCCGACGAGGACACGCTGGCCGAGCTCGGCCCGGCCCTGCAGCGCGTGGCCGCGCGCGGCGGCACCGCCGTGCTGCCGGTGTTCGCGGTGGGGCGTGCGCAAGAGATCCTGCATGCCATCGCGCTGCTCAAGGCCAACGGCACGCTGCCGCACAGCCTGCCGGTGTACCTGGACAGCCCCATGGCCATCCACACCACCGACCTGTATGAGCGCCACCTGGGCGAACACCGCCTGAGCGCCGCCCAGTGCCACGACATGGAGCACGTGGCCAAGATGACGCGCTCGACCGACGAGTCCAAGGCCATCGCACAACAGCACGGCCCCAAGGTCGTGCTGGCCGCCGCCGGCATGGCCACCGGCGGGCGCGTGCTGCACCACCTGGTGCAGTACCTCGGCCACCACCGCAACATGGTCATGCTCACCGGCTACCAGGCACCGGGCACGCGCGGCGCGGCGCTGGGCGATGGCGCCAAGAGCGTCCGCATCCACGGACAGGACGTGGCCGTGCGCGCCGAGGTGGTGCAGATGCGCTCGGCCTCGGCCCACGCCGACGCCAGCCAGCTCATGGACTGGCTGCGCGCCCTGCCCCAGCCGCCGCACCGCGTGTTCGTCACGCACGGCGAGATGGGCGCGTCCGACGCGCTGCGCCACCGCATCGAGACCGAACTGCGCTGGCGCGCGATGGTGCCGGAGCACGGCAGCACCTGGGCTGTATAGGTAGTGCCCCCCTGCGCCGCTGACGCGGCTTCCCCCCTGCTGCGCGGGGGGACGGCCCCTGTGGCCGGGCCAAGCCCGTTCCACGGGGCCCCTGGCCTTGGGGGCACGTGCGCCGGAGGCGTTACGCTCTTGCCCATGCGTTCCATCACCCCTGCCCTGCTGCTGATTGCAGCACTCGCTCCGTCGGCCTTTGCCCAGTCGGCCTCCCCCGACTTCACCCGCTGCATCGAGAGCCTGCGGGGCGATGCGCGCGCCGCGCGTGTGCAGGACGAGGCCTTCACACGCTTCACCCAGGGCCTGGTGCCCGACATGAGCGTGGTCGAGAAGCTGGACTACCAGCCCGAGTTCCGCATGCCGATCTGGGACTACCTGGCCGCGCTGGTGGACGACGAACGCGTGGCCGACGGGCAGGCGCAGCTGGCGCAGCACGCCGAGGTGCTGGCGAAAGTGGCCGAGCGCTACGGCGTGGACCCGGCCACCGTGGTCGCGGTCTGGGGCGTGGAAAGCAACTTCGGCCGCAACTTCGGCAACTACCCGCTGGTGCAGGCGCTGGGCACGCTGTCGTGCCACGGCCGGCGCCAGGCCTTCTTCCGCGGCGAGCTGTATTCGGCACTGCGCATCCTGCAGGCCGGCCACATCGCGCCAGAACGCCTGGTGGGCAGCTGGGCCGGCGCCTTCGGTCACACCCAGTTCATGCCCACCACGTTTGAACGGCTGGCGGTGGACTTCGACGGCGACGGCAAGCGCGACCTGATGGACAACACCGCCGACGCGCTCGCCTCCACGGCCAACTTCCTGAAGAAAGCCGGCTGGCAGAGCGACCAGCCCTGGGGCTTTGAGGTCAAGCTGCCCGAAGGATTCAACGCCAATGGCGAAGGCCGCCGCAGCAAGCGCCCCATCGGCGACTGGATCGCACGCGGCCTGACGCAGGTGGACGGCGCGCCGCTGTCCCGCGACCTGGGCAGCGCCGGCCTGATGCTGCCCGCCGGCCCGCAAGGCCCGGCCTTCCTGGTGTTCAAGAACTTCGACGCCATCTACAGCTACAACGCCGCCGAAAGCTACGGCCTGGCCATCGCCCACCTGGCCGACCGCCTGCGTGGCGCCGGCCCCTTCACCACCCCCTGGCCCACCGACGACGCTGGCCTCTCACGCGCCGAACGCCGCGAACTGCAGGGCCTGCTGGTGCTGCGCGGCCACGACATCGGCGCCATCGACGGCGCGCTGGGCGAAAAAAGCCGCGCCGCCATCCGCATCGAGCAGGCGCGGCTGGGGCAGGAGGTCAGTGGCCGCGGTGGGCAGAAAATTTTGCGGGCGTTGCGCGGCGGCTGACCGCCGCCCCGTCCCGCACGCGCACGGCTTAGCGGCAGGTCTCGCCTCTGGACGGCGTGTAGCACTGGGCGGTGCGGCCCCGGGCACACACCTGTTGACCCATCCCGCACACGGTGCCGCTCTGGCAGCTTTCGCCCCGGCTGGGGGTGTAGCAGGACGCGCCCCACGGGCCCAGACAAGCGTTCTGTCCGGCGGTGCAGACCACCCCGTCGGTGCAGCGCTCGCCGGCGCTGGGGGTGTAACAGCGCTCCCCATGCCCACCCCGGCAGGCCTGCTGCCCCGCGCCGCACACCAGGGGACCCGACACGACCGGCGGCCGGTGCGGCAGCCGGTGGACCGGCACCGTCTCCACCAGCACCGGAACGACAACTGGAACGGGAATAAACACCGGGTCGGTTTCGATCGGCGCGCTGGCGCACCCGGCCAGCAACAGCCCGAGGGACAGCAGCCCTGACACCACCGCGAACCTCGCCTGGCGCGGCATGGCGGCTTCCGTGGTTGTTTGCATGTCCGTGTCCTCCTGCTGCCCGGCGCGCGCGGACCCCGCTCAGCCCAGCTTCACCGCCGTCCCACTGACGGCCACCATCATCATGCCGTTGGTCTCGCCCAGCACCTCGTAGTCGAAGTCGATGCCGATCACGCCGTTGGCACCCAGTTCTTTCGCGGCCTCGGTCAGGCCTTCCAGGGCCGCGTCACGCGCCCCGGACAGCGCGCGTTCGTAGCCGCCCGCGCGGCCGCCGACCACGTCGCGCACCGACGAAAACATGTCGCGGAAGATGTTGGCGCCGATGATGGCTTCGCCGTTGACCACGCCCAGGTACTGGCTGCGCGGGATGTCCGGCGGCGTGGTGGTGCTGAGAAAAAAACCGTCGGTGCTTTTGGAAAACCAGCCCATGTGAATGCTCCCGGTGAATGGGGTTGACGCACCCGGTCGCGGATGCGCTTTCATTCTGCCAGCCGCTGCGCTTGTGACGGGGTGTTGGTCGGCGCGATACTCGGTGCATCCCCAACCCCACCCCCAAGAATCATGCAAGGCCATCCCGACGTCATCGCCTGCCTCGTCGATCTGCTGCGCGGCGAGCTGGCCGCGCGCGACCAGTACTTCGTGCATTCGCGCACCTACGAAGACCAGGGCTTCAGCCGGCTGTTTCAGCGCCTGGACCACGAGATGCAGGAAGAGACGCAGCACGCCGATGCGCTGTTGCGGCGCATCCTGATGCTCGGTGGCCGGCCCGACATGCGGCCGATGGCGTTTGAACCCGGCCTGAACGTGCCCGAGATGCTGCGCAAGGACCTGGACACCGAGTACGAGGTGCGCAGCCGCCTGCAGGCCGCCATGGCGCTGTGCGAGCGCCTGCGCGACTTCGTCACGCGCGACATCATCCAGGCGCAGTTGAACGACACCGAAACCGATCACGCCTACTGGCTGGAGAAGCAGCTGGGCCTGATCGACCAGCTGGGCCTGCCGAACTACCTGCAGTCACAGGCGCGCTGAGCCACCCGCGGGTTCAGAGCCAGCCGAACTGCGCGCGCACCTCGCGCGCGGTCGCGTTCACCGGTGCCGACGGGGCCTGCACGTATTGCCGCAGGTTGGTCGCGCGCACACCGCCACCGTCCTGCCCGAGCACGGCCACACCCTTGAAGCGCCAGCCCCGCTCGCGCAGGCCGGCCACATAGGTCTGGGCATCGGGGTAGTCCATCAGGTCGGTGTGCACGGCGACCGGCAGCAGGCTGAACAGCACCGCGTCGCAACGCGAGCGGTGTACTTCCTGCACGAATTCGTCCAGCGTGGTGCGGGTGTTCTGCAGCGCACCGACGCGCGCGTAGAAGCGCACCGGTCGGCCCGATTGCAGCTGGATGTCGCGCACGCTGCGGTTGAAGCAGCCGGTCAGGCTGCGGATGACGGAGGTCTTGCGGGTGTTGGCGTTGCCAATGAGGAGGTAGGCGTCCATCCGGGCATTCTGCTTCAGTGCGCGCCGCCACCCCCGCCGCCGCCAACGCCCCGTATCGGCCGCGACAGCCAGACGACCCCCACCAGCAGGAAGAACAGGCCGGAGGACAGGTAGAACAGGTCGGTCACCGCCAGCGTGAAGGCCTGCTGGTTGAGCATGCGGTCGATGTTCGACAGCGCCTGCTCGCGGCTCATGCCGCTGGCCATGAGCTGGGCGATGGTGCCCACGGCGGTGGCGCTGCCGTCGTTCACCGCTTCGGCCAGCTGGGCATGGTGCAGCGCGGCGCGGCTTTCCCACAGGGTCGTGAACAGCGAGGTGCCGACCGCGCCCGCGGTGATGCGCACGAAGTTGGACAGGCCGGCCGCCGAGGGCATCTGGTCCGGCCGCAGCCCCGAGAAGACGATGGCCTGCAACGGAATGAAGAAAAAGGCCATGGCCGCGCCTTGCAGCAGCGTGGGGATCAGGATGGTCGTGAAGTCGGCCTGGGTGTTGAAGTGGGAACGCATCCACAGCACCGCACCGAAGCCGACGAAGGCCACGGTGGCCAGCCGGCGCGGGTCGATGCGGCTGACGTTCTTGCCCACCCAGGGCGAGAGCACGATGGCCAGCAGCCCCACCGGCGCCGTGGCCAGACCGGCCCAGGTGGCGGTGTAACCCATGAACTGCTGCAGCCACAGCGGCAGCAGCACCACGTTGCCGAAAAACAGCCCGTAGGCGACCGAGAGCGACAGCGTGCCGGTGAGGAAGTTGCGGCGTGCGAACAGGCGCAGCTCGACGATGGGGTGCTGGTCGGTCAGTTCCCAGGCCAGGAAGAACAGGAAGCTGACCACCGACACCACGGTCAGGGCGATGATTTCGCCGGACTCGAACCAGTCGAGTTCCTTGCCCTTGTCGATCATGATCTGCATGCTGCCGACGAACAGCACCAGCAGCAGCAGCCCCACCACGTCCAGCGGCACGCGGCGCGGCCCGGGGTCGCGCTGGTGGTAGATCGACCAGGTCAGCGCCGCCGCGAACAGGCCCACCGGGATGTTGATGTAGAAGATCCAGGGCCAGGAGATGTTGTCGGTGATCCAGCCGCCCAGCAGGGGGCCGGCCACCGGTGCGACCAGCACCGTCATGCCCCACATGGCCATGGCCATGCCGGCCTTGGCCGGCGGGTAGCTGGCCAGCAGCAGTGTCTGTGACAGCGGGATCATGGGCCCGGCCACCAGGCCCTGCAGCACGCGAAAGGCGATCAGCAGTTCGATGTTGGGCGCCAGGCCGCACAGCCAGGACGCCACCACGAACAGCAGCACGCTCATGACGAACAGGCGCACCTGCCCGAAGCGCTGCGTGAGCCAGCCGGTCAGCGGCACCGAGATGGCGTTGGCCACCGCGAACGAGGTGATGACCCAGGTGCCCTGCCCCGGGCTCACGCCCATGTCGCCCGCGATGGCGGGGATGGACACGTTGGCGATGGAGGTGTCGAGCACGTTCATGAACGTGGCCAGCGACAGGGCCAGCGTGCCCAGCACCAGTTCGCGCCCCTGCAAGGGCGGATAAGCCACTGGCCGCGCCGGCGGCGCAGGCGGTGGTGGTGGCGGCGCAGCGGAATCCGGCTGCGCGGTGACCGTGGCCGACATGCTCAGGCTCCGCTGCCGCCCGCAACCGCGGCGTGGGCGCGGGCGCCGCCGCTGTTGGCCGCGATGATCTGGCGCACACGGGCGTCGGCCTCACGGCTGTCCTGTTCGAACACCTTGGTCTCGGCCGGCGGGGTGGTGGTGCTGTCGGCGGCGAGCACTCGGCCATCGGTCTGGCTCACGTCCACCCGGGTCTCCATCGACAGGCCCACACGCAGGGGGTGCGCCTGGAGCTCGGCCGCATCGAGCTGGATGCGCACCGGCACGCGCTGCACCACCTTGATCCAGTTGCCGGTGGCGTTCTGGGCCGGCAGCAGGGCAAAGGCCGCGCCGGTACCGGCACCCAGGCCATCGATCTTGCCGTGGTAGACCACCTGGGAGCCGTACACATCGGCGGTGAGCTCGACCGGCTGGCCCAGGCGCAGCTTCTGCAGCTGGCTTTCCTTGAAGTTGGCCTCGACCCAGACCTGGTCGAGTGCGATCACCGACAGCAGCGGCGCACCGGCCTGCACGCGCTGGCCGAGTTGCACGTTGCGGCGCGCCACATAGCCGTCCACGGGCGCCTGCACATCCACACGGCGCAGCGCCAGGAAGGCCTCGCGAACCCGCGCCGCCGCGCGTTGCACGCTCGGGTGCTGGTCGAAGGCGATCCCGTCGGTGAGCGACTGGCTGGCCGCGAGCTGCTCGCGCGCCGCCTGAAGGGCCGAGCGCGCCGCTTCAGCACTGCTGCGGGCCGCGGTCAGCTGGGCGCCGACGTGGTTGAACTCTTCGCGCCCCACAGCGCCGGTGGCCACCAGCGGCTGGCGGCGGTTCACGTCGTCCTGCAGACGCGCCTGTTCACTCTGGGCGCGGGCCAGATCGGCTTCGCGCAGGGCGATCTGCGCGGCCTGGGTGCGGTTGTTGGCATAGAGCGTGCGCACCTCGCGCACGGTCTGGGCGAGCTGGGCCTCCGCCTGGTCGAGCGCGACCTGCGCATCCGCCGGATCGAGGCGGACCAGCCACTGGCCGGCCTTGACGTGGTCGGTGTCGTTGGCGTTGATGGCCACCACGGTGCCGCCCGCCTGCGGGGTGAGCTGCACCACGTTGCCCTGCACATAGGCGTTGTCGGTGGTTTCGTAGTGATTGAGCACCAGCGCCCAGTAGGCGCCGTAGCCGATGGCCGCCAGGGCAACGGCGGCGGCCACGCCGGTGAGCGCCTTGCGGCGGGCGGTGTTGCCCTGAACTGCGGGCGTTGTGTGGTGGTCGGTGGTCATGTCGGGGCTCTGGAAGCGTTGGGGTCCGGCGGCATCAGCCGCGCAAGGGGGTGGGGGTGTCGGCCGTGTAGCCACCGCCGAGCGCGCGCACCAGGCCGATGCGGGCCACCAGGTCGCGGGCCCGCAGGTCCACGCCCAGACGGCGCTGGTTGAGCAGGCCGGTTTCGGCGGTCAGCACGGTGAGCTGGCCGGTCAGGCCGGCGCGGTAGCGCTGCAGGGCGATGTCGTAGGCCGATTCGGCGGCGGCCTGCGCCTTGGCCTGATCGGCCTGCTGCCGCTGCACCGACTGCAAGCTGGTCAACTGGTCGGCCGCGTCGCGCACCGACTCCAGCAGCGCGCTGTTGTAGCCCTCGATGGCGGCGTCCAGATCGGCGGTCCGGCCACGCAGGTTGGCGCGCAGGGCGCCGCCGTCGAAGATCGGCAGGCGGATCGCCGGCCCCGCGCCGAACTGGCGGCTGTCGGCCTCGACCAGCCGGTCCAGCCCGATGCTCGACAGACCGATGAAGGCCGTGAGGTTGACGTTGGGATAGAACTGCGCGCGGGCCGCGTCCACCCCGCGGGTGGCGGCTTCCACGCGCCAGCGCGCGGCCGCCAGGTCGGGCCGGCGGCCCAGCAGGTCGGCCGGCACCGCAGCGGGCAGGTCGGTCGAGCGCAGGCGCAACAGGTCGGGTGTCAGCGTGTCAAAGCGGTCCTGCGGTTGCGCCACCAAGGCCGCCAGCGCATGGCGCGTGAGGGCGATCTGTTCGTTGATCTGTTCGATCTGCTGGCGCGCATCAGGCAAGGTCCCCTCGCCTTGGCGCAGCTCGACCCGGGTGTCGAGACCGGCGTCCACGCGCTGGCGGATCAGGCCCAGCATCTGCTCGCGCTGGGCAAGGGCGCGCTGCGCCACCTCGCGCTGGGCCAGCAGGCGCCCCAGCTGCACCCAGGTCTGGGCGACCTGGCTGGCCAGCAGGTTGCGGGCCGCCTGCAGGTCGGCCTGCGCGGCGCGGGTCTGACCCAGGGCAGCGTCCAGGGCGGCGCGGTGACGGCCGAAAAAGTCGAACTCCCACTGGGCCGCGACCTGCGCGTTGGCCAGGGTGCGGATGGAGCCGCCCAGCGGCGCGGGGTAGATGCTGGTGGCGCTGAAATGCTGTCGCGTGGTGTCGGCCGATGCGTTGACGTGCAGCCCGTCAGCGGCCTGTTCACCGGCCACCGCGGCCTGTGCACGGTCCAGGCGCGCCTGTGCCACTTTCAGGCTGGGCTGCGACCGCAGGGCCTGCTCGATCAGCCCCGACAGGCTGTCGTCACCCCAGGCCGTCCACCAGTCGGCGGCCAGCGGCGCGGCGGTGGTCTGGCTGAGCCCCAGTTCGGCAGCGCTCAAGGGCCGTGCGGAAGACGACATCCCGCCCGGGCTGGCACAGCCGGCCAGCAGGCTCAGGGCGGCCAGCGCGAGCACGGCAGAGCCCCGGCGGGCAGCAGATAAATGATCAGGCTTCATTTGCTCAGGCAATGATTTGAATCAAAAAAAAGGATTGCCGGACCGGGTCGGTCAGCCAGCATCGCGCAGCGTGTCACCCGTCTCGGCCATGCGTGTCAGGTAGCCCTTGAGGGCCTCCCACTCGGACTTGGAAAACCCGGCGAGGTGGGCATTGAGCACGTCCGACAGGACCTGCGGCACATGCACCAGCGCCGCCTCGCCTTCGGGTGTGAGCTCGACCATCACCACGCGCCGGTCTTCGGTCGAACGCACGCGCTTGCACAGGCCCTTTTTTTCCAGACGGTCCAGCAGGCGCGTCATGGCGCCACCATCTGAATTCGTCCAGCGAGCCAGCTCGGCCACCGTGCTGCGACCACCGTTGGACTGCAGGTGCTTCAGCGGCCCCCACTGGGCGGTGGTCAGGTCGTGCTCGACCAGCCGCTTGTCCACCTGCTGGACGACAGACAGCAAGATCCGCTTCATGAGAAAACCCAGGCTCTCCTCAGCGTTGTAGGTTTCCGCTTGGTAGAACTGGACGGGCTTCGGTGGTCGGGACATGGCGGCGTGTGCAAGGGTGGACACGCGATTATATGTTTGCCTAGTCAATGAATGACCAGGCATCAAAAGCCCCGACAGCGGTCAGGGCCTCATGTGGGCATTCACCACAGGGCCTGCGGCCGACCCTCGCGCAGCACCCAGGCGCGCTGCGCCATGGCGCGCGCTTCCTGCTCGTCGTGGGTGACGAGGATGGCGGTCATGCCGGCTTCGGTGATGCGCTCGCGGAACTCGGCGCGCAGCTGTTCGCGCAGGTCGGCGTCGAGCGCGGAGAACGGTTCGTCCAGCAGCAGGGCGCGCGGCTGGGTGATGAGGGCGCGGGCCAGCGCCACACGCTGCTGCTCACCGCCCGAAAGCGTCCACACGCGGGCCGTGGCGTGGTCGCCCAGACCGAAGCGCTGCAGCATCGCGCGGGCACGCTCGCGCGCCTCGGCCTTGCGCACGCCCTGCTCCACCAGACCGAAGGCCACGTTGTCCTGCACGTTCAGGTGCGGGAAGAGCGCGAAGTCCTGGAACATCAAGGCGAAACGCCGCCGCTCGGGCGGCAAGGCGGTGATGTCCACGCCGTCGAACCACACGCTGCCGCGCTCGGGCGCTTCCAGCCCCGCAGCGATCTTGAGCAGGGTGCTCTTGCCGCTGCCCGAGGCCCCCAGCAGGGCCACGGTTTCGCCCGCCGCCACCCGCAGGCTCACGCCGACCAGCAGCGGCCGGTGGTCCCATTGTTTGGCGATGTCGCGCAGTTCAAGCATGGCGGTCATTCTCGCGGGGGCGGCCTTCGATGAGGGCAAACGCGCCCAGGGCCAGCAGCATGAGCAGGCCGGCCAGCACCAGGGCAGCGTCCAGGTTGGCCTGGCCGGGACGGCCCAGGTGCTGGTAGATCAGGGTGGTGAGCGTGGTCCATTCGGGCCGCGCGAGGAACAGCGTGACCGCGAATTCGCCCAGCGCGGTGGCGGCGGCAAAGGCCATGCCGCGGCGCAGGGCCGGCGCCACCAGCGGCAAGGTGACGCGCCAGAACACGCGCCACGGACGCGCGCCCAGCGACGCGGCGGCCTGGGCCAGGCTGGCGGGCAGGCCGTCCAGGGCGGCGGTGAGGGACTTGGCCACGAACGGGTAGGCCAGCAGCACGTAGGCGGCCAGCAGCAGCGCGAGGCTGGCACTGGCGTCCGGGTAGAGCAGCAGCAGGCCGAAGGCCACCGTGACCGACGACACCACAAAGGGCAGGAAGGCCGCGGCGCGCCAGACCAGGGCCAGCGCGCCCGGCCCGGGGCCGGCGTGGCGCGCCTGCGCGGCCGCGTCCAGCGCGCGCACGCCCAGGGCATGTACCAGGCCCAGCACGGTGGCCAGCAGCAGCGCCAGGGTGGAAAAGCGCACGGTGTTCCACAGCGCGTCCAGCGTGTCGGCATCGGTCAGCACGGCCGCGCCCTGCCCCAACAGCAGGGCCTGCAGCGCCCGCCACACGATGGCCAGCAGCGGCGCGGCACAGACCACGAACAGCACCACCACCGCGCCCAGCAGCGCACACCACTGCGCAGCCCCCTGCGGGCGCTGGCGCGCGATCGGCACCACGCGGCCGGGCGCGGCTAGGCGTTTTTCCAGCACGGCGTAGGCCAGTGCCACGGCGCCGGTCAGCGCGAGCATCCACACCGCCAGCACGCTGGCCTGGCCCAGCTCCAGCTCGTGCGCGACCAGGGTGTAGATCTCCACCTCGACGGTGGCGTAGTCCGGCCCGCCCAGGATGAGCGCGAGACCAAAACCGGCGAAGCAGTACAGGAACACCAGACAGAGCGCCGAGGCCAGCCAGGGCGTGATGACCGGCCATTCGACGCGCCAGAACGCGCGCCACGGCGTGGCGCCCAGGGTGCGGGCCGCGGCCACGCGGGGCGCGCTCACCTGCTCCAGCGCGTCCACGCCGGCGCGCACCACCACACACAGGTTGAAGAACAGGTTGCCGTAGAGCAGCAGCCAGGGCGTCTCGCTCAGGTCCAGACCGGCCGCCGCCAGCGGCCCGCCCAGCAGGCCGCGCGGGCCCCACAGCGCCAGCACCCCCAGCGCGGCCACCAGCGTGGGCACGACGAAGGGCAGCATCAGCAGGCGCAGGACCAGGGTGCGGCCCGGAAACGCCAGCCGGGCCAGCACCCAGGCCACCGGCAGGCCCAGCACCAGGGCCAGCGCGCAGGTGATGGCCGCCTGCGCGAACGACCACAGCACGCGCCAGCGCAGAAAGTCGTCCTGCCACACATCCAGCCAGCGCAGGGGCTCAGCGTCCAGCGCCGCACCGGGCGCCAGCCCTTCGGCCAGCAGGCGCAGCACCGGCGCCACCAGCACCATGGCCAGAAAGACCAGCGGCAGGGCCGGTAGCAGGTAACGGGATCTCAATCCACGCATGAACGCGATGTACCCAGACGAAGGGTCGGAGCACGCGCCGCCACCAGGGCACCCGTGGAACCGGCTTTGCCGGGCCACTGGGTGCGTCCCCCCCGGGGGGAAGCCGCGGAGCGGCGCAGGGGGGTCATCCGAAGACGTTCACTTCAAGACGGTTTTGGTCCAGCGCTGCAGCCAGGCCTTGGACTTGCCCGAAGCTTCCGCGCTGGCCGGGTTGTCGTAGCTGGACGGCTCGACCGCGTGCCGCTTGATCAGGTCCGCACGCGCGGCGCCGACCTCGGCCGGGTACATCCACATCGTGGTCTGCAACGCCTGTTGCACCTGTGCCGAGCGCAGGAATTCGATGAACTGGCCGGCGGCTTCGCGCGCGGCCGGGCGGCCGCCCTTGACCAGGGCCACGCCCTCGACCTGGCGGAACACGCCGCCCTTGAGGAACAGGTTGGCGGTGGGCGATTCGGTGATCTTGTCCTTGCTGTAGAACACCTCGGCCGCCGGGCTGGTGGCGTAGCTGACCACGATGGGCCGCGTGCCGCCGTTGCGGGTGAATTCGGTGTAGTAGGCCTCGGTCCAGCCCTTGACCACTTTCACGCCATTGGCGCGCAAGGCCTTCCACCAGTCGAAGGCTTTTTCTTCACCCAGCCCGCCGATGGTGGCCTGCAAAAACGCCATGCCAGGGCTGGAGGTGGCGGGGTTCTGCACCACCAGCAGCTTGGCGTAGGCGGGCTTGGTCAGATCGTCCAGGCTGGCGGGCAGGGCCAGGCCGCTCTTGGCGAACCAGGCCTTGTCGATGTTGAGGGTGACGAAACCGTAGTCCACCGGCACCACCCCGGCATTCAGCGTGGCGGCCGACATGCGCTGCGATGCGGGGCCGGTGTAGGGCTGGATCACACCGGCGGCCAGGGCGCGCGGCAGCAGGGTGTTGTCGATGCCGTAGACCACGTCGGCAATGGGGCGTGCGCGGGTCAGGATGAGCTTGTTGGTCATCTCGCCGGCGTCTCCGGCCTTGACGATCTGCAGCTTCACGCCGGCGTCTTTTTCGAACTGGGCCAGCTGTTCCTTGGGCAGGTCGAACGAGCTGTGGGTGAGCACCCGCAGCGTGACGGGCGCCGCCGCCAGGGCCACGGGGGCCAGGCCAAGGCCCGCGAGAGACAGGAGAACCGGAAACAGAAACCGCCGTTGCATGTGAAGCCGCCTTTTCATACCAACAAAGCCATGAGGCCAGCGGCTGAAGACCGATCACCGCACAGGGCGGACCACTTCAACACGCTCCCTACGCTGGCACAACCCAGATCAGGTGAGAGGGGTATTTCTCAGCGCTGTGGCCCTTTGGACCACGGCGCACCCCCGGTGGAAGGCGCCATTGTAGGCCGGCCGTACTAGCGAAAAAACAGGCGACGAAATGTCTGCAAAAACCGCTCAAGAAGCGCAAGGATGGTTCGAAACAAAGGGTACCGACTCCCTTTTCGAGTCGCCCGGACATCACAACGACCCCCAGGGAAATGGAAACCGCCATGAACCGCAAACCACTGACCTCCCGCCTGGCCCTGTCGCTGAGCACCCTGACGCTGGCCCTGCTCACCGCTTGCGGTGGCGGCGGGGACGGAGCACCTGTTGTCGGATCCTCCGATTCGCCGGTCCAGCCGGCATCGGCCCCCACCATCTGCGGCGTGGTAGCGACGCCCGTCACCGTCGCGACCGGTCTTGAGCGCCTTGACATCGTCTACGACCTGACGACCGAGATCAACAGCGTCGAGATGCCGATGCGCTTGCTCACCTCGCTCACGGGATACCCCTACGACGTTGGCACGCAAAGTCTGGCCCTGCCGCTGGAAGACCTGCGCGACGTGATGACGCACAGCTACACGCCCACCGAAACGAACGACCGCATGGGCGTGGAGCTGGGCAGCCGCTTTGCGGCCGGCTCGGTCGGCTGCGTCACCGGCGTGAGCCGTGTGAACAACACCGGCAGCGAAGCATCGCCCAACTACCTGCTGTCGTGGACCAGCGCGATGCTGACCGACCTGCCCGTGGGCTCGCTCCCGGGCACCGCCGTCAACGGTTTCGAGTACACGCACAACTTCACGGACAAGCCCGCCACGGCCGTGTTCCGCCTGAGCAAGAGCCAGCTGGGCGACAGCAGCGCGGTGCAGATCTGCCATGTCAACCGCACCGGCGCCATCAGCTGCGAAGCACCGGTGGTCACGAGCGACGACCAGCAGTGGACCTTCAAGCGCGCCATCACCGAGTCGGGCGTCTACCTGCTCTCGGCACCGGTGGAGCCGCTGACCTGATCCGCCACCCCGGCGCGGACACCCCAACAAAAAGGCCCCGAAAGGGGCCTTTTGCATGGGTAGGGTTGCGCCCAGCGGTCCACCGAACCGCTGGCCACCGCAGGGCGATCAGCCGCCCTTCTTGGAGCGCTTGCCGGGGTTCTTTTTGGAGCGGGTGGCGACACCGCGCTCCAGGCTCACGCGCTGGCCACGGCCGGGGGTGGGCAGAACAACGCCGTTGACGGCGGAGGGACGGGGGGTGGCACGGCGGTCGGCTTCGGTGAAGAGTTTGTTGCCCATGGCAGTCTGTCTCTGAGAGGTGGGTTGAAAACCCGTTATTGGACCACAGACGCCGCCCCCTCCCGCCCCGACCCGCCACAGACCGATCAGCGCGCGTTGACCAGGTTCCAGGGCGAGGCCGCGTCGGTGGACAGCGCGTCGTCGCGGTGCACCGGGTAGACCCAGCCCGACGGGCTGCCGCTCTGGGCCGAAATGTCGATGCGCGGTGCCTGCGCGGTGACCTGGCCGAAGATCGTGGCAAACGAGGCGTCGGCCGCATCGCGCCCGGTGCCGATGCGCACAAAGCCCATGGGAATGGCCGTGCCCGAAGGGTCGAACAGGTACCAGCGGTGGCTGAGGTAGACCTCCACATAGGCGTGGAAGTCGGTCGGCCCCAGGGCCGGGTCGGCGCCGAAGTCGATGCCGGTGGTGAAGCGCGCCGGGATGTTCAGCGCGCGGCACATGGCGATCATGAGGTGGGCGAAGTCGCGGCACACGCCCGCGTGGTTGTGCAGGGTGTCCAGCGCCGAGGTTGTGGAGTTGCTGCTGTTGGACTGGAAACGCACCTGGCCCCGCACCCAGTCGCGCACCGCGATCACGCGCGCATGGCCCTGCGGCAGGGCACCGAACAGGGCCATGGCCTGCGCCGCCAGACAGTCGGACTGGCAGTAGCGGCTGGGGTACAGATAAACCAGGGCCTCGGGCGGCAGCTGGGCCACCGGCGTCTCCATCACCATCGCGGGCGCTTCGCTGTGGTGGGTGATGTCCAGCGTGGCGCGGTAACGCACCAGCAACGGGCCGGGCACGGCGCTCAGCCGCAGCGTGCGGGTGCTGGTGACCGGGTCGGTGTGGCTGGTCTGGGGCACGGGCTGGCTGACCAGCAGCTCTTCCCAGACCACCTGCTGCTGGCGCGTCTGCGCGCACTGCAGGTTGAAGATGAAGTCGGCCCCGGGCGGGGTGTGGACCTGGTACTGCAGGTCGATGGCGAGGTGGATGCGGACCATGGGATCACTTTGGAGAACAGGAACAACCCAGGGTGCCGTCAGCGCCGCAGGAGCGGACTTTCCAGCGAACTGGAAAACCCATCATAGGCGCACGCAAGCTTCGGGCCAGTGCGCTGGCGCACACCGCCGATCGGGGTACGACATGCCCATGCCCCGCGGACCGTGTTGGGCCTTGCCCTATGCTGCCTCCTCATGCGCTCGCTGCTCACCACCTTCTCCTGGCAGGAACTGCGCCACCATCCCTGGCGCAGCGCGGCGGCGGTGGTGGCCGTGCTGCTGGGTGTGGCGCTGGCGATGGCGGTGCAGCTGATCAACGCCTCGGCCCTGGCCGAATTCGCCAGCGCGGTCAGCACCGTCAACGGCCAGCCCGACCTGAGCCTGCGCGCCCGCCAGGGCCTGCTGGACGACGCCCTGCACGAGCGCGTGACCGCCCACCCCGGCGTGGCGCTGGCCAGCCCGGTGCTGGACCTGCCCACCAGCGCCCGGGCTGCGTCGGGCCAGCGCGTGCCATTGCGCCTGCTGGGGGTGGACGCCCTGGCCGTGGCCGGCGTCTCGCCCGCCCTGCTGCCGCGGCTGGCCGCGGGCGCCGGCCGCAGCGACCTGTTCGCCCCCGATGCGGTGTTCCTCAACCCCGCCGCCCGCGCGGCGCTGGGCCATGCCCCGCAGCTGCAGGTGCAAAGCGGCCTGCAATGGCACACCCTGCGCGTGGCCGGCACGGTGAACGCCCCCGGCGCCCCCTTGCTGGTGATGGACGTGGCCGCCGCGCAGGCGCTGCTGCAGCGGCCCGGCGCGCTCAGCCGCATCGACCTGCGCCTGGCCCCCGGCGCCGTGGCCGACGAGGTGCTGGGCACCCTCGCGCTGCCGGCCATGGTGCTGGCGCAGCGCCCCGAACAGACCGGCGAACGCGCCAGCCTGCTCTCGCGCGCCTACCGCGTCAACCTCACGGTGCTGGCCCTGGTGGCGCTGTTCACCGGCGGTTTCCTGGTGTTCTCGGTGCTGTCGCTGTCGGTCGCGCGGCGCCAGCAGCAGTTTGCGCTGCTGGGAGTGCTGGGCCTGTCGGCGCGCGAGCGCATGCGCCTGGTGCTGGCCGAATCGGCGCTGCTGGGCCTGCTGGGCAGCGTGCTCGGCGTGGCCCTGGGCACCGGCCTGGCCGCGCTGGCGCTGCGCGTGCTGGGCGGCGACCTGGGCGGGGGCTACTTCGCCGGGGCCGCGCCCACGCTGCACTGGAGCCCCTGGGCCGCCGGGCTCTACGGCGGGCTGGGTGTGGTGGCCGCTGTGGCCGGGGGCTGGTGGCCGGCGCGCGCCAGCGCCCGCATGGCGCCCGCGCTGGCGCTCAAGGGACTGGGCACGGGCGAGCGTGCCGGCCCACGTTCGCATGCGCTGGCGCTGGGCCTGGTGGCGCTGGCGGCGGCCCTGGCCTGGGCGCCGCCGGTGGCGGGCATCCCGCTGGCGGCGTATGCGTCGGTGGGCCTGCTGCTGGTGGGCGGCATCGCGGCCCTGCCGCTGGCCGTGGGCGCGCTGCTCGACCGCATCGCGCCGCGCGTGGCGCGCCATGCCTTGCCGCTGCTGGCGGTGGAACGTTCACGCCGCCAGCGCGACACCGCCGCCGTGGCCACCAGCGGCGTGGTGGCCAGCCTGGCGCTGTCGGTGGCGCTGACGGTGATGGTGGCGAGCTTCCGCGACTCGGTCACCCAGTGGCTGGACGGTGTGCTGCCCGCCCCGCTGTACCTGCGCGCGGGCGGCAGCGGCGCGGGCGAAGGCAACACGCTGCCCGAGGCGTTTGTGGCCGCCGTGGGCCGGGTGCCGGGTGTGGCGCGCGCCGAACCGCTGCGCACCACCGCCCTGCAGCTGAACGCATCCCTGCCGCCGGTGACGCTGCTGGTGCGCCCGCTGGCCGGGGCCGACCGCCCGGGCCAGGTGCTGCCACTGGTGGTCGGCCCACTGCCGCTGCCCGCGACACGCCTGGGCGAAACCGTGGTGCCGGTGTACGTGAGCGAAGCGGTGGTGGACCTGCACGGCGCACGGCCGGGCGGCGATCTGCCGGCGCTCGCGATGGCGTTCGCGGCCCCCGCGGGCACCCGCTTTTTTGTCGCCGGCGTCTGGCGCGACTACGCCCGCCAGCACGGCAGCGTGGTCATGGACCGCGCCGACCACCTGCGCCTGGGCGGCGACCCGCGCGTGAGCGACCTGGCCCTGCACCTGGCCGACGGTGCGGACGAAGACGTGGTGCGCGAAGCCATCCGCCAGCTGGCACGCGAGCAAGGCGCCGACGGCCTGATCGACTTCGCCTCGGCCGGCGAGATCCGCGCCACCTCGCTGCGCATCTTCGACCGCAGTTTTGCCGTCACCTACTGGCTGCAGGCGGTGGCCATCGGCATCGGCCTGTTCGGCGTGGCGGCCAGCTTCAGTGCCCAGGTGCTGGCACGGCGCAAAGAGTTCGGCCTGCTGGCGCACCTGGGCCTCACGCGCCGGCAGATCCTGGGTGTGGTGGCGCTCGAAGGCCTGGCCTGGACCACGCTGGGCGCGCTGGCCGGCCTGGCGCTGGGCCTGGCGGTGAGCGTGGTGCTGGTGCACGTGGTCAACCCGCAGAGCTTCCACTGGACCATGGACATGGCCCTGCCCTGGGGGCGCCTGCTGGCACTGTGTGTTGCGGTGGTGGCCGCCGGCACGGTCACGGCTTGGCTGGCCGGGCGCGCCGCCGCCGGCCGCGACGCGGTGCAGGCCGTCAAGGAGGACTGGTGATGCAGATGCCCGGCTTCAACCGCCGCCAGTGGCTGGCCGCCGGTCTGGCCCTGCCCTGGGCGGCGCACGCGGCACCCGATATCGACGCCAGCGCCGTGCTGCAACCGCGGCCGCTACGCTTCCCGCGCGACCACGGCACGCACAACGCCACCCACACCGAGTGGTGGTACCTCACCGGCCATGCGCAAGACGCGGCAGGCCGACCGTTCGGCTTTCAGGTCACCTTCTTCCGCAGCCGGGTGGATGCGGCGCAAAGCCTGCCGGGGCGCCTGGCCGCACGGCAACTGCTGTTCGCGCACGCCGCCATCACCGATGTGCAGGGCGGCCAGCTGCACCACGACCAGCGCATCGCGCGCTGGAACGGCTCGCCGCCCGCGCAGCGCGAAGGTGGCGTGTGGGCCAGCGACCAGGACCTGCACGTGGTGCTGCGCGACTGGTCTTTGCAGCGCCTGCCGGACGGCGGCTATGTGGCGCAGGTGCGCAGCGACGGGCTGGCCATGGAACTGCGTGCGCAGGCGGACCAGGCCTTTCTGCTGCAGGGCGAGGCCGGGTTTTCGCGCAAGGGGCCGCAGCCGGCGCAGGCGAGCTTCTACACCAGCCACCCGCAGCTGGCGGTGCAGGGCCGGCTGCGCCTGGGCGGCCAGACCTTTGCGGTACACGGCCGCGCCTGGCTGGACCACGAATGGAGCCAGGCCCTGCTGCACCCCGACGCGGTGGGCTGGGACTGGATCGGCATGAACCTGAACGACGGCAGCAGCCTGACCGCCTTCCGGCTGCGCCGCGCCGACGGCAGCGCGCTGTGGGCCGGTGGCTCTTGGCGCCAGGCCAGCGAGGCCCAGCGCACCGGTGCGCGGCACTTTGCCCCCGACAGCGTGGTGTTCGAGCCCCGCCGCTTCTGGACCAGCCCGCGCACCCGGGCGCGCTACCCGGTGGAATGGCGCGTGCGCACCCCCGCCGGCCGGCACACCGTGCGCGCCGTGATCGACCCGCAGGAACTCGACAGCCGCCAGAGCACCGGCACGGTGTACTGGGAAGGGCTGGCCGACCTGCTCGACGAGCAGGGTCATCGCGTGGGCCGCGGTTACCTGGAAATGACGGGCTACGCCCAGCGCCTGGTGCTGTGAGCCACTGGGCGGGCAGTGCGGCGGTTCGCGCGCCGGGTACGCACAAGACCACAAAGACGTGACGCATGTCACCCCGGGGCCGGGATGCGCGGCCTGCAAGGTGCTGCGTGGGCCCACCACCATGCACAGTCACGGGCTGGCCAGCCCCAGACCCCTGGCAGGCCCTGCCCCCACAGCCCACGCAACGCCACCCGTTGCCCTCCGACACCGCTCCATGCCGCCCTGCATCGCCCGACTGCTGCGCGCCCTGCGCCGCGCGCGCCCCGCCCAGCGCCGGGCCGACCTGCAGACCGTTCGCAGCGCCCTGCTGGCGGCCGTCGACGACTGCCAGGGTCCGGATGCCGAGCAGCTCAAACGCCAGCTGGGCACCGCGCGCCAGCACCGCGACCTGTGGATGCTGCGCAGCGGTACCTACCGGCTGATCGCGCTGCAGCATTGCCAGGCCATCGCCGACGGGCGCATGCACGGCCTGCTGCACCTGTTTGAAGGCTGGGTGGACCCCAAAGAACTCAGGCGAATGGTCTGAACGGCGGGGGCGGGCGACCGTCTGTCGCCAAACCGACAACCGCCCCTAAAAATGCAGGTGCACAGCGCAACCGATTGCGCTATGCTGCACCGCAACATGAACACCCATCCCGCGCCCCTTCAGCTCAGCCTGGAAGATCTGCTGGGCGACATGCAACACGCCCGACGCCACCAGGACATGAGCCGGCTGGCCTTGCTGGCCTATTGCGAAGTGCGCCGCTGGGCCCGCCAGGCCGGCGAGCTGGCGCTGGCCGAGAGCGCGGCCGCCCTGGTCACGCGCAGCCCGCAAGCCACCCGGGAGCAGTTCATGGCCGAGGTCGACGAACTGATCGGACAGCTGCGAGAAGCCCACGAGCGCCTGGTGGCCGCCACCGCCACGTCCGACTGACCACCCCAACCGGGCGGGGCCGGGCCCAACCCGGCACAAACCCGGCACACTGGCGGCCATGAACGCCCGCACCGCCCCCGCACGCCCCCCCGCCCAGGGCCCAGGCCCGCTCACCGGCCTGCTCCCGTTTTTGCGCCCCTACCGCCTGCAGATCGCGCTGGCCGCCCTGTTCCTGGTGCTGGCCGCCGCCGCGACGCTGCTGTTCCCGGTGGCGCTGCGCGACCTGATCGATGGCGGCCTGGTGCCGGCCGAGCGCAGCGCGCAAACCCTCGCGTTGCGGGGCCACTTCCTGCAACTCTTCGGCGTGGCCGTCGCCCTGGGCGCGTTCTCGGCCGGGCGCTTTTACCTGGTCAGCTGGCTGGGCGAGCGCATCACGGCCGACCTGCGCGACGCGGTCTACAGCCACGTGCTGCGCCAGAGCCCGCAGTTTTTTGAAACCACGCAGACGGGTGAAGTCCTCTCGCGCCTGACCACCGACACCACCCTGGTGCAGACCGTCGTGGGCTCGTCGTTGTCCATGGGCCTGCGCAACGCGGTGATGGGCCTCGGCGCCCTGCTCATGCTGGTGTGGACCAACCCCTACGTGATGCTGCAGGTGTCGCTGATCATCGTGCTGGTGGTGCTGCCCAGCATGTGGTTTGGCCGGCGCGTGCGCAAGCTCTCGCGCGCCAGCCAGGACCGCGTGGCCGACAGCAGCGCCATCGCCGCCGAGGTGCTCAACGCCATCCCCATCGTGCAGAGTTACACCGCCGAAGACCGCGAAGCGCAGCGCTTTGCCGATTCGACCGAGCAGGCCTTTGGCACCGCCGTCAAACGCAGCCGTGCGCGCGCCGGCCTGGTGGCCTTCATCATCATCAGCACCGCGGCCCTGCTGCTGTGGGGCCTGTACCAGGGCACACAGGCGGTGCTGGCGGGCGACATCAGCGCCGGCCACCTGGGGCAGACCGTCGTCTACATCATCATCCTGGCCGGCGCGGTGGCGGTGCTGGGCGAGGTGTACGGCGACCTGCTGCGCGCCGCCGGCGCCAGCGAACGGCTGATGGAGCTGCTGCACCTGCGCTCACCGGTGCAGTCCCCGGCCCGGCCGGTGCAGGCGCCCTGGCCGGCCGGCGGCAGTGCGCTGGTGTTTGACGCGGTGCGCTTCCACTACCCTTCGCGCCCCGCACAGCCGGCTCTGCAGGACTTTGCCCTGACGGTGCAACCCGGGCAGACCGTGGCCCTGGTCGGCCCCAGCGGCGCGGGCAAGAGCACGGTGTTCGGCCTGCTGCTGCGCTGGTACGACCCGCAGGCGGGCCAGATCGTGCTCGATGGCGTGCCCATCCAGCAGATGGACCTGCAGGCCTTGCGCGCGCGCATCGGCACCGTGCCGCAGGACCCGGTGATTTTTTCCAGCAGCGCGCTGGAGAACATCCGCTACGGCCGCCCCGACGCCAGCGACGACGAGGTGCGCGCCGCCGCACAGGCGGCCTTCGCCGACGAGTTCATCACCCAGCTGCCCGAGGGCTACCACACCTACCTGGGCGAGCGGGGCGTGCGCCTCTCGGGCGGGCAGCGCCAGCGCATCGCCATCGCGCGCGCCATGCTCAAGAACCCGCCGCTGCTGCTGCTGGACGAAGCCACCAGTGCGCTGGACGCGCAAAGCGAACGCATGGTGCAGGCCGCGCTGGAATCGGCCATGAAAGACCGCACCACGCTGGTCATCGCCCACCGCCTGGCCACCGTTCAGAAGGCCGACCACATCGTGGTGCTGGACCACGGCCGGCTGGTGGAGCACGGCACGCACGCCCAGCTGGTGGCGCAGGGCGGGGTGTATGCGGGGTTGGCGGCGCTGCAGTTCAACACTTGAAACGCCCCCACGCTCCGCCGCTGCGCGGGTCGCTGCCCCCCAGGGGGGCTGTTTCGCCTTGGGAGCGGCCCGTCGGCGAAACGGCTGCCCCCACGCGCCGCCGCTGCGGGGCGTGGCTCAGCAGAACATCAGCGCCAGCCAGGCCGGGTCGTCGAGCAGGTGGAACGTGATCCAGTCCGAGGCCCGGTACACCCACCCACGCAGTGGCTCGGCATCCACCGAAAGCAGTGCGTCGATCATCCGGCGTGGTGGCAAGCCACCTGCCGCCCTTCCAGCGGCCGCAGCAACGGCAGCTCACTTTCGCAGCGCCCATCCGCCTTGGGGCAGCGCTTGTGAAAGGCACAGCCCGAGGGCGGGTTCAACGGGCTGGGCAGCTCGCCGTGGATCTTGATCTTCTTCTGGCGCTGCGCCGGGTCGATGGACGGCGTGGCCGACAGCAGGGCCTGCGTGTAGGGGTGCAGCGCGTTGGCGAACAGGGTGGCCTTGGGGCCGGCCTCCACCACCCGCCCCAGGTACATGACCATCACGTCGTTGGCGATGTGCTCGACCACCGCCAGGTTGTGCGAGACGAACACATAGGCGGTCTGCAACTGCTCCTGCAGGTCCATGAACAGGTTGAGCACCTGGGCCTGGATGGACACGTCCAGCGCCGAAGTCGGCTCGTCCGCCACCAGGATCTTGGGCTGCAGCACCATGGCGCGCGCGATGGCGATGCGCTGGCGCTGCCCGCCCGAGAACATGTGGGCGTAGCGGTCGTAGTGCTCGGGCCGCAGGCCCACGCGCTGCAGGATGTCCTGCACCTTCTGCTGGCGCTCGGCCGCACTCAACGGGGTGTTGAGCAGCAGCGGCTCGGCGATCTGGTGGCCGATCTTCTGCCGCGGGTTGAGCGAGGCGTAGGGGTTCTGGAACACCATCTGCACCTGGCTGCGCAGGCGCTTGTACTGCGCACGGTCGCCCGGCTGCACCCATTCCTCGCCCACGCGTAACCGGCCTTCGGTGGGGGGCTCGATCAGGGTGAGCTGGCGCGCCAGCGTGCTCTTGCCGCAGCCCGATTCGCCGACCACGGCCAGGGTCTTGCCGGCCTCCAGCTGGAACGACACATCGACCAGGGCCTTGACGGTGAGCTGGGGCTTCATGAAGCCTTGGGCCACACCGTAGTGGCGTGTCAGGCCCTCGGCCTGCATCACGGTGTTCGTCATGCGGCCACCTTCTCTTCGGTCATGGGAAAAAAGCAACGGGTCAGCATGCCATGCGCGTTCACCAGTGCGGGGCGTTCGTTGCGGCAACGGTCCTGCACCCGCGGGCAGCGGGGTGAGAGCAGGCAGCCCGCCGGCCGGTCGTGCTGGCCGGGCACGATGCCGGGCAGTGTGTGCAGGCGGCGCGCGCCGCGGCTGTGCTCGGGCACGCTCTGCAGCAGGGCATGGGTGTAGGGGTGCGTGGGGGCGGCGAACAGCGCGTCCACCGCGCCTTGCTCCACCACCTGACCGGCGTACATCACGGCCACGCGCTGGGCCACTTCGGCCACCACCGCCAGGTCGTGCGTGATCAGCACCAGCGCCATGTTGTGGGCGCGCTGCAGCTGCACCAGCAGCTCCATGATCTGCGCCTGGATGGTCACGTCCAGCGCGGTGGTGGGTTCATCGGCGATCAGCAGCTTGGGCTTGCAGGCGATAGCGATCGCGATCATCACGCGCTGCGCCATGCCGCCCGAGAACTGGTGCGGATAGCTTTCGAGCCGGCTCGCGGCGGCGGGGATCTCCACCATCTGCAGCAGTTCGATGGCGCGCGCACGCGCCGCCGCCCCGCGCAGCCCCATGTGTTCGCGCAACACTTCCTCGATCTGGAAGCCCACCGTGAAGCAGGGGTTGAGCGAGGTCATCGGGTCCTGGAAGATCATGGCCATGTCCTTGCCCAGGATCTTGCGACGCTGCCGGGCGGAGATGGTCTGCAGGTCCTGGCCGTCGAAGCGCAGGCGGTCGGCCGCGATGTGACCCTGGCCGGCCAGCAGGCCCATCAGCGCCATCATGGACACCGATTTGCCCGAGCCGGATTCGCCCACGATGCCGATCACCTGGCCCTGTTCGAGCTGCAGGTCCAGCCCGTCCACGGCGCGGAAGGCGCGGCCTTTGGCGCCGAATTCGACGCTCAGGTTCTGAATGTCAAGGAGACTCATGGTGTGTGTTCCCTGGCGTCAGGTGGCAGATTTGAGCTTGGGGTCCAGCGCATCGCGCAGGCCGTCGCCCACCAGGTTGATGGCCAGCACCGACAGCAGAATGGTCAGGCCGGGCAGCGTCACCACCCACCAGGCGCTTTCGATGTAGTCGCGCGCCGAAGCGAGCATGGTCCCCCACTCGGGCAGCGGCGGCTGCACGCCCAGCCCCAGGAAACCCAGTGCCGCGATTTCGAGGATGGCGGCCGAGAAGCTCATGGTGGCGTGCACGATCAGCGGCGCGGTGCAGTTGGGCAGCACGGTCACGAACATCAGGCGCAGCGTGCGCGCGCCCGACAGGCGGGCGGCGGTCACGTAGTCGCGCTGCAGCTCGCTCAGGGCCGAGGCGCGCACCAGGCGCACATAGGCCGGCAGCGAGACCAGCGCGATCGCGATCATGGCATTGAGCAGACCCGGGCCGAGGATGGCCATGATGGCCACGGCCATGAGCAGCGAGGGCAGCGCCATCACGATGTCCATCACCCGCATGATGGCCGCGTCCACCCACTTGCCCGCAAACGCGGCGATCAGGCCCAGCAGCACGCCGGGCACCATGGCCAGCAGCACCGACACCAGGCCCACCAGCAGCGACAGGCGCGCGCCGTGCATCAGCCGCGACAGCAGATCGCGGCCCAGCTCGTCGGTGCCCAGCAGAAACTGGCTGCTGCCACCGGACCAGACCGGGGCCTGCAGGAAATGCTCGCGGTACTGTTCGACCGGGCTGTGCGGCGCGACCCAGGGCGCGAACACCGCCAGCAGCACCACGACCGCCATGAACAGCAGCCCCGCCACGGCGCCCTTGTTGTGCGAGAAAGCTCGCCAGAATTCGTTCAGATTCATGACTGCACCCGGATGCGAGGGTTGGCCACACCGTAGAGCAGGTCCACGGTGAAGTTGGTCAGGATCACCAGCGTGGCGATCAGCAGGATGCCGTTCTGCACCACCGGGTAGTCACGCCGGCCAATGGCTTCGATCAGCCACTTGCCGATGCCCGGCCAGGAGAAGATGGTCTCGGTCAGCACTGCGCCGCCCATCAGCGTGCCCACCTGCAGGCCGACCACCGTGAGCACCGGGATGAGCGCGTTGCGCAGCGTGTGCACGAAGATCACGCGCAGGGGCGAGAGGCCCTTGGCGCGCGCGGTGCGCACGTAGTCTTCGCGCAGCACTTCGAGCATGGACGAGCGCGTCATGCGCGCGATCACCGCCAGCGGGATGGTGCCCAGCACGATGGCGGGCAGGATGAGGTGACGCACCGCATCCCACAGCGCACCGGCGTTGAGTTCCGGGTCGGCGCGTTCGGCCAGCCAGGCGTCGATGAGCATGAAGCCGGTCTGTGGCGGCACGTCAAACATCAAATCCAGGCGGCCCGACACCGGGGTCCACCCCAGGCCGACCGAGAAGATCAGGATCAGCAGCAGGCCCCACCAGAAGATGGGCATCGAATACCCGGTGAGCGCCGCCGTCATGACGGTGTGGTCCAGCCATTTGCCGCGCTGCACCGCTGCCAGCACGCCCGCGATGAGGCCAAAGACCAGCGCGATCAGCAGCGCCACCAGGGCCAGTTCCAGCGTGGCCGGAAACAGCGACTTGAACTCGGTCCACACACTGGCCTGCGTCTTGAGCGACTGGCCCAGGTTGCCCTGCGCGAGATCGGCCAGGTAGTGGCCGTACTGCACGTACAGCGGCTGGTCCAGCCCCAGGCGCTTGAGTGCTGCGGCGTGCATGACGGGGTCCAGCGTGCGCTCGCCCACCATCACCTCCACCGGGTCTCCCGGGATCAGGCGGATGAGCGAGAAAGTCAGCAGCGTGATGCCCAGGAACGTGGGAATGAGCACCAACAACCGTTGGAGAAGGTATCTCAGCATGGAGAACGCTCCTTGTTGTTCTACAAATGCGAAAAAAGATCAGGCGTCACGGATGACGCCTGAACCCTGACCGAAGCGAAGTGCCCCCTTCGAGAACGCGGCGGAACCGGCTTTGCCGGGCCGCACCGCGTTGCCCCCTTGAGAGGGCAGAGGGCCGCGGCTCCAAGTCGGCCTGCGCAGACTTGGACAGCCCGAAGTGACACCGGCTCCGACGGTGGCGCGGCCTGCAAGGCACGCCGCAGGCGGCGCGGGGGTGGGCCTTACTTAACGCTCACACCTTCGAAGTTGTAGTCGCCCAGCGGGCTGATGAGGAAGCCGTTCACGCCCTTGCGCATCGGCTGGTTGGTGGTCGAATGCGCGATCGTCGACCACGGCAGATCCTTCTTGAACACGGCCTGCGCCTTCATATAGAGATCGGTGCGCTCTTTCTGGTCGGTGCTGTTGCGGGCCTTGAGCGTGTAGCCATCGAACTCCTTGCTGCAGTAGCGCGCGTAGTTGGAGCCACCCACGGCCTCGCAGGTCAGCAGCACGCCCAGGAAGTTATCGGGCGAGGCGTAGTCACCGGTCCAGCCGATCAGGCCGGTGTCGTGCTCGCCCTGCTTCATGCGCTTGAGGTACTCACCCCACTCGTACTGGGTGATCTTGGCCTTGATGCCGACCTTGGCCCAGTCGGCCTGGATCATCTCGGCCATCAGCTTGGCGTTGGGGTTGTAGGGGCGCTGCACCGGCATGGCCCAGAGGGTGATCTCCGTGCCTTCGGCCACGCCGGCTTTCTTCAGCAGTGCCTTGGCCTTCTCGGGGTTGTAGGCGGCATTCTTCAGGCTCTTGTTGTAGGACCACAGCGAGGCCGGGAACGGGTTGGACGCTTCCTGGCCCTGGCCCTGGTAAACCGCGTCGATGATGGACTTGCGGTTGATCGCCATGTCCAGGGCCTGGCGCACCTCCAGCTTATTCAACGGCGCCTTCTCGGTGTTGTACGAGAGGTAGCCGATGTTGAAGCCGGGGGCGGTGTCGACCTTGAGGTTGGGGTCGGCCTTCATGGCGGCGATGTCCTGCGGCTTGGGATAGGACATGATGTGGCACTCGCCGGCCTTGAGCTTCTGGAAGCGCACCGAGGCGTCGGTGGTGATGGCGAAGATCAGGTTGTCCACCAGCACATTCTTGGCGTTCCAGTAGTCCTTGTGCTTCACATAACGGATCTGGGCGTCCTTCTCGTAGCGGCGCAGCACGAAGGGACCGGTGCCGATCGGCTGCTGGTTGATCATGCTGGCCTTGCCTTCGGCGACCAGTTTGTCGGCGTATTCTTTGGACAGCACGGACGCGAACGGCATGGCCAGCTTGACCAGCAGATCCGGGTCGGGCTTCTTGAGCTTGAGCACCACGGTCAGCGGGTCGGTCTTGGTGACGGACTCGGTGTTGCTCTCCAGGCCGACGTCGGACGCGTAGGGGAACTGGGCCGGGTAGGCCTTGTTGAAGGCGTGGTCTTTGTTGACCATGCGTTCGATGGTGAAGATCACGTCATCGGCCGTCATGTCGCGGCCGGGTTTGAAGTAGTCGGTGGTGTGGAACTTGACCCCCTTGCGCAGCTTGAAGGTGTAGGTCAGGCCGTCGGCGGAAATGGTCCAGGACTCGGCCAGGCTGGGCTGGACGTCGGTGCCACCCTTCTTGAACTGCGTCAGGCGGTTGAACATGGCATGGCCGGCGGCGTCGAAGGTGTTGCCACCGGTGTACTGCGCGGTGTCGAACCCTTCAGGGCTGCCTTCGGAACAATAGATCAGCGTGCCGGCCGCCTGCGAGGCCATGGCCACCGCGGACAGACCCAGGACTGTCACCAGCTTCTTCATTGCAAACATGCGTCATCCTTTGAATTGGTTGTGGCAGGGGCGGCAGGACGCGGCCCCCATCCGGTGAACGGCATTATGGGTACAAAAGGTCACACTGTTGTCACCCAGGGTGGTGCCACCCATGGAAAACGCAGGCACCACTTGACACCGGTCAATGCTCGCAAAATCGGTGCCACGCCTGCATCCATCCCCACCCCAAAAACTCACCATGCTCCGCTGGGAATCCCACACCTGTCTGCCCCTGCACCCCGACGCCTCGTTCGAGCCGCTGGAGCGTTACCGCGCCGCCGGCGTGCATTACGCGTGCCTGAACGTGGGCATGGACATGAACCCGCTCGCGCAGATCCTGCCGGTGCTGGCCAGCTTCCGCGCCCGCCTGACGGCCCAGCCCGAACGCTACCGCCTGGTGCGCCATGTGGAGGACATCGAGCAGGCGCGCGCCGCCGGGCAACTGGCCATCGGCTTCGATCTGGAAGGGGCCCTGCCCCTGCAGGAACGCCCCGAAATGGTGGCCCTGTTCAGCGAGCTGGGCGTGCGCCAGATGCACTTTGCCTACAACCGCAACAACGCCGTGGCCGGCGGCTGCCACGACACGCCGCAGGGCCTGACAGCCTTGGGCCGGCGCATGGTCGACGCCGTCAACGACGCCGGCGTGCTCATGGACTGCGCCCACACCGAGCGCCGCAGCACGCTGGACATCATGGCTTGCTCGCGCCACCCCGTGATCTTCAGCCACGCCAACCCGCTGGCCCTGGCCGAGCACGGCCGCAACATCACCGACGAGCAGATCCGCGCCTGCGCCGCCACCGGGGGTGTGGTCTGCATCTCCGGTGTGTCGCGCTTCCTGGGCACCGAAACCCCCACGGCGCGGGACATCGCCGGCCATGTGGCCTACGTGGCCGCGCTCGTGGGTACCGACCATGTGGGCCTGGGCCTGGACATCGGTTTCAGCGAACCCGGCCTGAACGACGACCCGCCCGGCGACTTCGACCCCGGGTTCTGGTGGCCCGCCAGCGCAGGCTACGGACAGGGCATCAGCCAGATGCGCTACGCCCCGCTGGACAGCTGGCGGGCCCTGCCCGAAGCCTTGCAGGCCACGGGCATGAACGACCGCGAGGTGCGGGCCGTGCTGGGCGACAACATGGTGCGTGTGGCGCAACAGGTCTGGGGGGCGGCCCGGGCCTGAAAACCTGGTTATGCATCAAACGCATAACCAGATGGCAACTCAGCCTTGGACAGGCCCCACCCAGGATCCGTACAGTCGCGCCCATCGACCCCACCCGGGCTCGATGAGACAAACCACCAGGAACCTTCGCCATGTCACAAGCACCGCATCCGGCCGGCGCCGCGGCCAACAGCCCGGCGGCCTTCACCAGCGCCCTGCCCTCCTACCTCGACCCGAACAACCTCGGCCCCTGGGGCATTTACCTGCAACAGGTCGACCGCGTCGCCCCCTACCTGGGCAGCCTGGCGCGCTGGATCGACACCCTCAAGCGCCCCAAGCGCACCCTGATCGTGGACGTGCCCATCCACCTGGACGACGGCACCATTGCCCACTTCGAGGGCTACCGCGTGCAGCACAACACCAGCCGCGGCCCGGGCAAAGGCGGCGTGCGCTTCCACCAGAACGTGACACTGTCCGAAGTGATGGCGCTGTCGGCCTGGATGTCGATCAAGAACGCGGCCGTCAACGTGCCCTACGGCGGCGCCAAGGGCGGCATCCGCGTCGACCCGCGCCAGCTGTCGATGGGTGAGCTCGAACGCATCACCCGCCGCTACACCAGCGAGATCGGCATCATCATCGGCCCGACCAAGGACATTCCCGCGCCCGACGTGAACACCAACGAACAGGTCATGGCCTGGATGATGGACACGTATTCCATGAACGAAGGCTCCACCGCCACGGGCGTGGTCACCGGCAAACCGGTGGATCTGGGCGGCTCGCTGGGCCGGCGCGAGGCCACCGGCCGTGGTGTTTTCACCGTCGGCACCGAAGCGGCCAAACACATCGGCATGGACATCTCCAAGGCCCGCGTGGCGGTGCAGGGTTTCGGCAACGTCGGCGGTGTCGCCGGCAAGCTGTTCGCCGAAGCCGGCGCCAAGGTGGTCGCGGTGCAGGACCACGGTGGATCCCTCTACCGCGAATCGGGCCTGGATGTGCCGGCCCTGCTGGCTCACGTGGCCCGCGCCGGCACCGTGGCCGGCTTCCCGGGTGGCGATGTGATCGACAACGACGCCTTCTGGGGCGTGCCCTGCGAGATCCTGATCCCGGCCGCACTAGAGCAGCAGATCACCGAAGCCAACGCCGGCCGCATCCAGGCCAAGATGATCATCGAAGGCGCCAACGGACCGACCACGCCGCAGGCCGACGACATCCTGCACGACCGCGGCATCCTGGTGCTGCCCGACGTGATCGCCAACGCTGGCGGCGTGACCGTGAGCTACTTCGAGTGGGTGCAGGACTTCTCCAGCTTCTTCTGGAGCGAGGACGAGATCAACGAACGCCTGGTGCGCATCATGAAAGGCGCGTTCGCCGCCGTGTGGCAAGTGGCCCAGGACAACAAGGTCAGCCTGCGCACCGCGACCTTCATCGTCGCCTGCAAGCGCATCTTGCACGCGCGCGACCTGCGTGGTCTGTACCCCTGACCCGGACACAGGTCATCGAGCAAAAAAGCCCCGCATGCGGGGCTTTTTTTTGATCCGGGCGCACGCCTTATTGCAGGGTTTCTTTCAGCGCCGGCATGGAAGGCAGCGGCATCACCTCGATGCCCTCTTCGATCAGTTCCATCGCCACCTCGGGGCTGGTGCGGCCCCGGATGTTGCGCTGGTCGATGTCTCCGTGGTGCATCGCCCGCGCCTGATCGGCAAAACGGTCACCGACGTCTTCGGTCTGCGCCAGCACCTGGCGCATGGCCCTGAGCAGCTGGGCCTGCAACGGGGTCCCGGGTGCGGGAAGCCCCAGTTCGACGCTGCCCGCACCTTCCGCGGGCGCGGCGGTCGGTTTGTCGTCCCGGCCGGCGCGCAGGTTCAGGCGCGGCGCCGAGAGCATCTTCTGGATCTGCGCATCGCCACACATCGGGCAGCTCACCAGCCCCCGCGAGAGCTGGTTGGTGAAGTCGTCTTCGGAGGCGAACCAGCCTTCAAACCCATGCTGGTGCGCGCATTGCAGATTGAGGACTTTCATGCCCCCGATTATCGGACAGCGTCCGCCGGCGGGGTGCCCGACCAGTCGAGCGTCCATGCCCCGCTGATCACATTGTTCAACCACATCGAGCCGATCAGGGTCTTGCCGTCGATCACTTCGCCGCTGCGGCACCACTGCGTCAGTTCCGCCGGGTCGGCGGTGAAGACATCGAGGAACTCTTCGTCGTCCAGGCGGCGATCACCCAGGGTGAGGCCGCGGGCAAACCAGATGTCGATGATTTCGTCCGAATAGGCGATGGTCGGGGCCAGGCGCCCGGCAAAAGCCCATTCGCGTGCGCGGTAGCCGGTTTCTTCGATCAACTCGCGCTGCGCACAGGCCAGGCTGGCTTCACCTGCGTCGAGCTTGCCCGCAGGGAACTCGATCATCACCGCCCGCATGGGGTGGCGGAACTGGCGCTCCATCACCACCCGGCCATCGTCCAGCAGGCCGATGACCATGACCGCGCCGGGGTGCAGGACGTATTCACGCGTCGCTTCGTTCCCCGAAGGCAGCCGCACCGTGTCGCGCACGACGTGCAGGAAATGGCCTCGCAGCAATTCGGTGCGCGCAACCGGCGTTTCGCGCAGGTGTTGGTCGTCCATCATGTCAGTCGGCCCGATGGTGGGCGGTGCAGCACAGCGCCCCCGCCGTGTTCAACCGCGGCGGTGGAACAGGTAACGGTAGACGAAACCCGGGAAAGCAAGCGTGAGGAAGAGCGCGCCGGTGGTGGCGTAGAACTCCCAGCCTTGCGGGTAAATCTGCCCACCCGACTGCTCCAGCGCCAGCCCGAGACCACCGACCAACAGGTACAACAGCAGCAACTCGGCCGCGTGCATCCAGAGGGTCTTGCGTCCCTGGCGCGGGATCACCGCCAGCCAGCGGCTGTTGAGGAAGGGCAGGTTCGCCCCCACGATGGCGGCTGCGATGACCAGCCAGACAGACAGGGTATGGGACATGACGCGGTTGTGAGCCACCGCTGGCGCCGAGGTTCCCGGCATCAGCGGCAGCGGGTGCGAAATCAGACGATCAGCGCAGCGATCGCCTGGGCGCACAGCGCCATCAGACCGCCGGGCAGGATGCCCAGAGCCAGCACCAGGCCACCGTTGAGCGAGAGCACGGTGCGCACATCGGCGCCGGCTTCGATGACGGCCGTCTGCGTGGGCGCATCAAAGTACATGACTTTGACCAGACGCAGGTAGTAGAACGCACCGATCAGCGACATCAGCACGGCGAACACGGCCAGACCGATGTAGAAAGGTTGCGGGGAAGCCAGCAGGGCCTGCAGCACCGACAGCTTGGCGTAGAAACCCACCAGCGGCGGCACACCCGCCAGCGAGAACATGCAGACCGCCATGACGCCGGCGTACAGCGGGCTGCGCTGGTTCAGGCCGGCCAGATCGCTGATGTTGTCGGATTCGAAGCCCTGGCGCGAGAGCAGCAGGATGACGCCGAAGGTGCCCAGCGTGGTCAGCACGTAGCTCACCACATAGAACATGGACGAACCGTAGGCGTTGGCCATGTTGCCGCCCTGCCCGCCCGACACCCCCGCCAGCAGACCCAGCAGCATGAAGCCCATCTGCGCGATGGTCGAGAACGCCAGCATGCGCTTGAGGCTGGTCTGGGCGATGGCGGCCAGGTTGCCGATCAGCAGCGACATCACGGCCAGCACGGCCAGCATCTGCTGCCAGTCCACCACCATGGGCAGCAGGCCCTGCACCAGCAGGCGGATGACGATGGCAAAGGCCGCCAGCTTGGGCGCACCACCGATCATCAGCGTGACGGCGGTCGGGGCACCGTGGTACACGTCGGGCACCCACATGTGGAAAGGCACCACACCGAGCTTGAAGGCCAGGCCGGCCACCAGGAACACCAGGCCCAGCATCAGCACGCGCGGCGAGCCGGCCAGGGTCTGGTCACCACCGGCGATGGCGCGCACCACCTCGGCCAGGTCCAGGGTCGCGGTGGCACCGTAGATCAGCGACATGCCGTAGAGCAGGAAACCCGACGCCAGCGCGCCCAGCACGAAGTACTTCATGGCGGCTTCGATGGCTTGCCCATCGTCGCGGCGCAAGGCCACCAGCGCATAGCTAGACAGCGTGAGCAGTTCCAGACCCAGGTAGATCACCAGCAGGTTGTGGCCGGAGATCATGATGAACATGCCCAGCAGCGCGTACAGCGACAGGGTGAACAGTTCGCCACCACGCAGCATGTCGCGCTGGCCTGCGTAGGCACGGCCGTAGGTCAGGGTCGCCATCAGGGCGATCGAGGCAAAGCACTTGAGCCAGTTGCCCATGGGGTCGCTGATGACCATGCCACCAAAGCCCACGGCCACCTGGCCGGAACTGGCGTAGAGGCCGGTGAGCAGGGCCAGGCCCGCCAGGGTCAGCAGCGTCAGGGCGTGCGTTGCGCCGCGCAGGGGGCTCTTGACGAACAGGTCGACCAGCGCGATCACGCAGGCCATGACCAGCAAGAGGATTTCAGGGTAGGCCACGACCCAGCCAAGGTTGTCGTTCATGTCAAAACTCGCTTATCTCTAGGTCGGGGCTCAGTGCAGTTTGGACACGGCCACATGGCGCAGCAGCTCGGCCACGGAAGCGTCCATCACGTCGGTGAAAGGCTTGGGGTACACGCCCATGTAGAGCACCGCGATGGCCAGCAAGCCCATGACCAGGAATTCACGCGCACCGATGTCGGTGAGTTCCTTGACGTGGTGGTTGCCCGGCGCGCCCAGGTACACACGCTTGAACATCCACAGCGAATAGGCGGCACCAAAGATGAGGGCCGAAGCGGCCAGCAGACCGATCCAGAAATTGGCCTTGACGGCGGCCAGGATCACCATCCATTCGCCCACGAAGCCTGCGGTGCCCGGCAGGCCGCAGTTGGCCATGGTGAACAGCAGGGCAAAGGCCGCGAACTTGGGCATGGTGTTGACCACACCGCCGTAGTCGGCGATGTTGCGCGAGTGCACGCGGTCGTACAGCACGCCGATGGACAGGAACATGGCGGCCGAGACGAAACCGTGGGCGATCATCTGCACGATGCCGCCAGAGACACCCAGGTCGCTGAAAACAAAGAAACCCAGGGTGACAAAGCCCATGTGTGCCACAGACGAATAGGCCACAAGCTTCTTCATGTCCTTTTGCACCATGGCCACCAGGCCAACGTAGATCACCGCCACCAGCGACAGGCCGATGATCAGCCAGGCCCATTCGCGCGAGGCGTCGGGCAGGATGGGCAGCGAGAAGCGCAGGAAACCGTAGGCGCCCAGCTTGAGCATGATCGCCGCCAGCACGGCCGAACCGCCGGTGGGGGCTTCGACGTGCACGTCGGGCAGCCAGGTGTGCACCGGCCACATCGGCACCTTCACGGCGAAGGCGGCGAAGAAGGCGAAGAACAGCAGGGTCTGCGCCGTGGCGGGCAGCGGCAGCTGGTGCCAGGTGGCGAGGTCGAAGCTGCCACCGGACTGCACGTACAGGTAGATCAGGGCCACCAGCATCAGCAGCGAACCCATCAGCGTGTAGAGGAAGAACTTGAACGCCGCGTAGATCTTGTTCGGACCGCCCCAGATGCCGATGATCAGGTACATCGGGATCAGCGTCGCCTCGAAGAAAACGTAGAACAGCATCGCGTCCAGCGAACTGAACACACCGATCATCAGACCCGAAAGGATCAGGAACGCGCCCATGTACTGGTTCACGCGCTCGGTGATGACTTCCCAGCCGGCGATCACCACGACCACGGTGATGAAAGCGGTCAGCAGCACCAGCCACAGGGAGATACCGTCCACGCCCAGGTGGTAGTGGATGTTGAAGCGCTCGATCCAGAGCGACTTCTCGACAAACTGCATCGCGGCCGTGCCCAGCTCGAACTGGGCATACAGGGGGACCGTCACGGCCAGCGAGACGATGGCGCCCACCAGGGCAATCCAGCGCACCGCGCCAGCGTGTTCATCGCGGCCCAGGGCCAGCAGCACGACGCCAAAGGCAATTGGCATCCAGATCGCAAGGCTCAGCAAACCCATCTTGTTCTTCTCCTTATTTGGCGAGCCAGACGAAGTACGTCATGAACAGCAACACGCCCACGATCATCATCAATGCGTAGTGGTAGAGGAAGCCGCTCTGGGCGCGCCGCACCACAGACGACACCGCGCCCACCAGCTTCCAGCTGGCGTTGACCACGCCGCCCTCGATCACGCCCTGGTCGCCGCCCTTCCAGAGACCGGTGCCCAGCGCGCGGGCGCCACGGGCCAGCACGTTTTCGTTGAACCAGTCGAGGTAGTACTTGTTCTCCAGCACGGTGATCAGCGGCTTGAGTACGCGCGCAAAGGCTGCGGGCACGGCCGGGTTGATCAGGTACATGTACCAGGCCGACACGGCACCGGCCAGGGCCAGCCAGAACGGCGCGGTGGAGAACGCATGCAGCGCCATCGCCAGCGGACCGTGGAACTCTTCCTTGAAGACTTCCATCGCCGGGTGCAGTTCCAGGTTGATGTGGATCGCGTCCTTGAGGAAGTCCCCCATCAACATGGGCTGGATGGTCAGGTAACCGATGACCACCGACGGAATGGCCAGCAGCAGCAGCGGCACCGTCACCACCCAGGGCGACTCGTGCGGCTTGCCCGCATCGTGATGACCGTGACCATGGTCGTCGTGCGCGTGGTGGTCGTCGTGCCCATGGTGGGCGTCCGGGTTCTGGTCGTAGCGCTCGGCGCCATGGAACACCAGGAAGTAGAGGCGGAACGAATAGAACGAGGTGACGAACACACCGGCCAGCACCGCGAAGTGCGCGAAGCCTGCGGCCGGGAGGTTGCTGAAATGCACCACCTCGATGATCGCGTCCTTGGAATAGAAACCGGCAAACAGCGGCGTACCGATCAGTGCCAGCGTGCCCAGCAGCGAGGTGATCCAGGTGATGGGCATGTACTTGCGCACGTTGCCCATCCAGCGGATGTCCTGGTTGTGGTGCAGGCCCATGATGACCGAACCGGCCGCGAGGAACAGCAGGGCCTTGAAGAAGGCGTGCGTCATCAGGTGGAACACCGCCACCGAGTAGGCCGACGCCCCCAGCGCCACCGTCATGTAGCCCAGCTGCGACAGCGTGGAATAGGCCACCACACGCTTGATGTCGTTCTGGATGATGCCCAGGAAGCCCATGAACAGCGCCGTGATGGCACCGATCACCATGATGAAGTTCAGCGCCGTCTCCGACAGCTCGAACAGCGGCGACATGCGGCTGACCATGAAGATGCCGGCCGTCACCATGGTGGCGGCGTGGATCAGCGCGGAGATCGGGGTCGGACCTTCCATCGAGTCCGGCAGCCAGACGTGCAGCGGGAACTGGGCCGACTTGCCCATGGCACCGACGAACAGGCAGATGCAGATCACGGTGATCAGCAGCCAGTCGGTGCCGGGGAAGCCCAGCTCGCCGAGCTCGGGCGCCTTGGCGAATACCTCGGAGTAGTTCAGCGTGCCGGTGTAGGCCACGATCAGGCCGATGCCCAGGATGAAGCCGAAGTCGCCCACGCGGTTGACCAGGAAGGCCTTCATGTTGGCGAAGATCGCCGTCGGCTTGTTGAACCAGAAACCGATCAGCAGATAGGACACCAGACCCACCGCTTCCCAGCCGAAGAACAGCTGCAGCAGGTTGTTGCTCATCACCAGCATCAGCATGGAGAAGGTGAACAGCGAGATGTAGGCGAAGAAGCGGTTGTAGCCAGCGTCTTCTTCCATGTAGCCGATGGTGTAGAGGTGCACCATCAGCGACACGAAGGTGACCACCACCATCATCATGGCGGTCAGGCCGTCGATCATGAAGCCGATCTCCATCTTCAATCCACCGACGCGCATCCACTCGTAGATGGTCTCGTTGAAGCGGGCACCGTCCACGGCCACGCTCTTGAGCGTGATGGCTGAGAGGATGAAGGCGATCAGGACGCCCAAAATGGTCAGGCTGTGCGAGGCGCGCCGGCCGATGACGTTGCCGCCAAAGGTGGTGCCCAGCAGGCCGGCCAGCGCCGAACCCACCAGGGGGGCCAGCGGAACGGCCAGCAGGGTGCTTGCAGATAGTGTGGAGCTCATGGTGTTCTTGCCTCGTCGGGTGTTGGCGTCAGCCCTTGAGGGTGTTGAGTTCTTCGACGCTGATCGATGCCTTGTTGCGGAACAGCAGCACGAGGATGGCCAGACCAATGGCCGACTCGGCGGCCGCCACGGTGAGGATGAAGAACACGAACACCTGGCCGTGCAGGTCACCCAGGTAATGGGAGAAGGCCACGAAGTTCATGTTGACGGCCAGCAGCATCAGCTCGATGGCCATGAGCAGCACGATCAGGTTCTTGCGGTTCAGGAAAATGCCGACCACCGACAGTGCGAACAACACCGCGCCGACCGAAAGGAAATGTCCCAATGTGAGGCTCATGCCTTGCCCTCCTCTGCAGTCACGACTGCGGGTGCTTGTTGTTGGGTGGCGGCCAGCGGAAGCACCACCAGGCGATCGGCGGCGCGCACACGCACCTGCAGCGCAGGATCGATGGCCTTGCTGTCCTTGCGCTGGCGCAGGGTCAGGGCGATGGCCGTGACCATGGCCACCAGCAGGATCACGGCGGCGACCTCCACCGCGTACAGGTATTCGGTGTAAAGCAGCTTGCCCAGTGCCTTGGTGTTCGAGGCCTCGGCCGCGACGGCGGCCGGCGCCTGCGCACTGATGGCCGGGAAACCGACCCACAGCACCGCGATGATTTCGGCCGCCACGATGGCCCCCAGCGCTGCCGCGAGCGGGAAGTTCTGCCAGAAGCCCCAGCGGTCATCGTCGAGCTTGATGTCCAGCATCATGACCACGAACAGGAACAGCACCATCACCGCGCCCAGGTACACCAGCACCAGGGTCAGACCGAGGAACTCGGCCTTGAGGATCAGCCACAGGGCCGCGGCCTGGGAGAAGGACAGCATAAGGTAGAGCACCGCGTGCACAGGGTTGCGCGCCGTGACCACCCGGTAGGCTGCGAACAGCAGCACCGCCGAGAAGAGGTAGAAAAAGCCGGTCTGGTAATCCATGGTTCTTGTCTTTCGCGGGGCGCTCAGCGGTACTTGGCGTCCGCCGCCTTGGCCGCAGCGATCTCGGTTTCGTACCGGTCGCCCACCGCCAGCAGCATCTCTTTGGTGAAGTACAGGTCGCCGCGCTTTTCGCCGTGGTACTCCAGGATCTGCGTCTCGACGATGGCGTCCACCGGGCAGGCTTCTTCGCAGAAACCGCAGAAGATGCACTTGGTCAGGTCGATGTCGTAGCGCGTCGTGCGACGCGAACCGTCTTCGCGCTGGGCGGCTTCGATGGTGATGGCCATGGCCGGGCAGACGGCTTCGCACAGCTTGCAGGCGATGCAACGCTCTTCGCCGTTTTCATAACGGCGTTGTGCGTGCAGGCCACGGAAGCGCGGCGACAGCGGCGTCTTTTCTTCCGGGAACTGCACCGTCACCTTGCGGCGGAAGGCGTAGCGGCCGGTCAGGGCCATGCCCTTGAACAATTCAACCAGCAGAAAGCTTTTGAAGAAATCGCCGATCGAGAACGGCGCGACGACGTTGGGAGACGCCGTGGTGGCAGCGGTGGTGGACATGATCGTTCGCCCTGCTTATTTCCAGATGTTCCACGGTGTCTGCATCAGACCGCCCACGAGCAGCAGCCAGACCAGGGTCACGGGAATGAAGATCTTCCAGCCCAGACGCATGATCTGGTCGTAACGGAAACGGGGGAAGGTGGCGCGGATCCAGATGAACATGGACACGACGACGAAGGTTTTGAGACCCAGCCAGATCCATCCCGGGATCCAGTTGAACAGCGCGCTGTCGATGGGCGGCAACCAGCCGCCCAGGAACATCAGCACCGCCAGGATAGACACCAGCCACATGCTGGCGTATTCGGCCAGGAAGAAGATGGCGAAGCCCATG
>NZ_JASJOY010000171.1:0-5563 GCF_031426985.1 Hydrogenophaga sp. | reverse complement strand
GAAAAGCGCCAGGTGCTGGAATACCAGATCAAGGAGCACCTCTACAACGAACCCCACCGCCCTCGCGTGGTCGGCAAATACGATGAATCGGGCGAGTGGGTTCAGGTGCCCAGCAGCGGCATATTGCTGTCGCCCAACGGTGAGCTAACACCCGCTGGTATCGCCGATGTGATGGCCGCACGCATGGCCAAGGTGTTCGGGCATGACGCGCTTCCGGCTTCGGTGCAAGGGTGGATCGAGCGCCATGCGGTGGCCACGACCCTGACCAAGGCAAATGCCTCTATGCAACAGCGGCTTCCGTATTTTTGCTCCGGCTGTCCGCACAACACCAGCACCCAGGTGCCCGAGGGCTCGCGTGCGCTCGCGGGCATCGGCTGCCACTACATGTCCATGTGGATGGACCGACGCACCGAGACCTTCAGCCAGATGGGGGGCGAAGGGGTGCCGTGGATCGGGCAGGCGCCCTACACCGACACGCCGCATGTGTTCGCCAACCTGGGCGACGGCACCTACATGCATTCGGGGTCTCTGGCCATCCGGGCCTCGGTGGCCGCCGGAGTGAACATCACATACAAATTGCTGGTCAACGACGCCGTGGCCATGACGGGCGGGCAGCCGGTCGAAGGCGCACCTTCGGTGCCCCAGTTGTTGAGGCAGTTGGCTGCCGAAGGTGTGAAGGAACTGCACCTGGTGAGCGATGAACCCGATCTATTTCAGTCGCTGGACGACTTCCCCCAAGGCGTCAAGGTGTCGCACCGGGACACCATGGATGCGCTGCAACGGCAGTTGCGCGAAGTCAAAGGGGTGTCGGTGATCGTGTACGCCCAGACCTGTGCGGCCGAGAAGCGGCGTCGGCGCAAGAAGAAGACCTTGGCCGATCCGGCACGCCGGGTGGTCATCAACGAAGCCGTGTGCGAAGGCTGCGGCGACTGCGGTGTGCAGTCCAACTGTGTCTCCATCCTTCCGCTGGAAACACCGCTGGGCCGGAAACGGCAGATCGACCAGAGCGGCTGCAACAAAGACTTCTCCTGTGTGCGCGGGTTTTGTCCCAGCTTTGTGGTGCTTGAAGGGGCGGAGTTGCGAAAGCCCCAGCGTGAGCGCGTGGTGCCGCCCACCGATCTTCCAGAGCCGGCCTGGCTTGAGCTCGAACGCCCCTGGAACATCCTGGTGGCGGGGGTCGGTGGCACCGGGGTGGTGACCATCGGGGCGCTCATGGGCATGGCGGCGCACCTGGAAGGAAAGGGCGTACTGGTGCTGGACATGGCGGGCCTGGCGCAGAAGGGCGGGGCGGTGATGTCCCATGTGCGGCTGGCGGCCGATCCGGCCCAACTGCACGCAGCAAGGGTGGCCCGTGGTCAGGCGGATGTGGTGCTCGGCTGCGACCTGATGGTGGCCGCCGCGGGGGATGCCCTCGCGTCCATGGCCGCAGGGCGCACCCATGCGGTGATGAACACCGATGTGGCCCCCACGGGCAGCTTCACCCGCGATCCCGACTGGCAGGCCCCGCCCGAGGCGATGCTGGAGCGTGTCCGTTCGGCGGCGGGGGAGGTCGATGCCTTCGAAGCTTCGCGCCTGGCGGTCGCCCTGATGGGCGACGCGGTGGCCACCAATGTCTTCCTGTTGGGCTTTGCCTGGCAAAAGGGCTGGGTTCCGCTGAAGGAGGCTTCGTTGTTGCGCGCCATTGAACTCAACGGCGCCGCTGTGGGCATGAACCGGGCCGCGTTTGCTTGGGGGCGTCAGGCGGCGGTGGATCTGGCGGTGGTGCGCCGCGCAGCGGGGCTGCCCTCCGATGAAAAGGTCATGCTCATGCCGCCGAAGGCGGACACGCTGGCCAAGCTCATGTCAGATCGCACCGAGCGGCTCACCGGCTACCAGAATGCCCGCTATGCCAGGCGTTACGAGGCGTTTGTCCGACAGGTTGCCGAGGCCGAAAAAGCCAGCGTGGGCGGGGATCGGCTGGCGCGCGAGGTCGCGGTGAGCCTTTACAAGCTGATGGCCTACAAAGATGAATACGAGGTGGCCCGCTTGCATGCCGACAGCGATTTCCATGCTCGGTTGCAAGAGAGCTTCGAAGGAAATTTCAAGCTCAGCTACTACCTGGCGCCGCCGCTGTTCGCGCGCCGCGATGCCCAAGGTCGCCCGGTGAAACAGCGCTATGGCGCGTGGGTGCAAACGGCTTTTGGCCTGCTGGCCCGCATGCGATTCCTGCGCGGTACCGCTTTCGATCCGTTTGGCTGGACCCAGGAGCGGCGCGAAGAGCGCGCGGCCGTTCAAGACTTTGAAGCGCTGGTGAATGGTCTGCTTCAAGGCCTGGGCCGCGACAACATTCAAGAGGCGCTGGCGCTCGCCCGCCTGCCTCAGCAGGTGCGGGGCTACGGCCATGTGAAGGCGCGCGAGCACCAGGCGATGCTGAAGAAACTGCCCGAACTCATGACACGCTGGAAAGCGAAAACCGGCCTTCCACAAGCTTGAAGCCGTTCAGAACCCCGTTGCGATCCCATACACAGGAGATACCCATGAATATCCTCGTCCCCGTCAAACGCGTGGTGGACTACAACGTCAAGGTGCGCGTGAAGGCCGACCAGTCCGGCATGGACCTGGCCAACGTCAAGATGAGCATGAACCCGTTTGACGAGATTGCGGTCGAAGAAGCTGTGCGCCTGAAAGAAAAGGGTGTCGTCACCGAGGTCATCGCCGTCTCCTGCGGCGTCACGCAGTGCCAGGAAACCCTGCGCACCGCCATGGCCATCGGCGCAGACCGCGCCATCCTGGTGGAAACGGCCGAAGAGCTGCAGCCGCTGGCCGTGGCCAAGCTGCTCAAGGCGCTGATGGACAAGGAGCAGCCCGGCCTGGTGATCCTGGGCAAGCAGGCCATTGACGACGACTGCAACCAGACCGGCCAGATGCTCGCCGCGCTGGCCGATCTGCCGCAAGGCACCTTTGCCAACAAGGTCGAGGTGGTGGACGGCAAGGTCAACGTGACCCGTGAAGTCGACGGCGGTCTGGAAACCCTGAGCCTCTCCCTGCCGGCCATCGTCACCACCGACCTGCGCCTGAACGAGCCGCGTTATGTGACGCTGCCCAACATCATGAAGGCCAAGAAGAAGCCGCTGGATGTTGTCAAGCCCGAAGACCTGGGTGTGGACGTGAGCCCGCGCCTGAAGACGCTCAAGGTCAGCGAGCCGCCCAAGCGCGGCGCCGGCATCAAGGTGGCCGATGTGGCTGCACTCGTTGAAAAACTCAAGAACGAAGCCAAGGTCATCTGAGACCGCTGACATCAACGATCAAGAGGAACACAGAACATGACCGCACTCGCAAACATTCTTGTTGTGGCCGAACACGACAACGCCAGCATCAAAGGCGCCACGCTCAACACCGTCGCCGCCGCCGCCCAGTGTGGTGGTGAGGTGCACGTGCTGATCGCCGGCCACAACGCCGCAGGCGCAGCAGCCGCCGCCGCGCAGATCGCCGGTGTCGCCAAAGTCATCCACGCCGACGCCGAATACCTCGCGCACGGCCTGGCCGAGAACATGGCCGCCCAGGTGCTGGCCATCGCCGGCAACTACAGCCACATCCTGTTCCCCGCCACCGCCAGCGGCAAGAACATCGCACCCCGCGTCGCCGCGAAACTGGACGTGGGCCAGATCAGCGACATCACCAAGGTGATCGCCGCCGACACCTTCGAGCGCCCGATCTACGCCGGCAACGCGATTGCCACCGTGCAGAGCAGCGATGCCACCAAGGTCATTACCGTGCGCACCACCGGCTTTGATCCGGCCGCAGCCACCGGCGGCAGCGCCGCCGTGGAAACCCAGGCAGCGCAGGCCGACAGCGGCAAGAGCACGTTCCTCGGCAGCGAGATCGCCAAGAGCGACCGCCCCGAACTGACCGCCGCCAAGATCATCGTTTCCGGTGGCCGGGCGCTGGGCAGCGCCGAAAAGTTCAACGAAGTCATGACGCCGCTGGCCGACAAGCTCGGTGCTGCGCTGGGTGCCAGCCGCGCGGCGGTCGATGCGGGCTACGCCCCGAACGACTGGCAGGTGGGTCAGACCGGCAAGATCGTGGCGCCGCAGCTGTACGTGGCCTGCGGCATTTCGGGCGCGATCCAGCACCTGGCCGGCATGAAGGACAGCAAGGTGATCGTGGCGATCAACAAGGATCCCGAAGCCCCGATCTTCTCGGTGGCCGACTACGGCCTGGAGGCCGATCTGTTCACCGCAGTGCCTGAGCTGATCAAGGCCATTTAACCCACTAAAGGTGCGCTTGAACTCTGCGCGGGCTCAAGTGCTTCCCCGACTCCATCGAGGCGGTGTTTCCCGAGTGATTCGCAGCGCAGCTGTGCGCCGTCAGGTTGAGGCCTGATGAAGTCTGCGCAGGCGTACCGTACCGGGCGGCTGGCGCACCTCAAGCGGGATGCATTCGCTCAGGTGTTCAACGTGCCGGTCTCGGCCGAGCAGCCTTGTATCTTTGTCGAGCCCGGCGCGATCGAACAACAGCAGGTGACGATGGTGTATCAATTTCATTCCAGCACTACGTCACTGGCCTGCCCGGCTCGTCACCATCTATTTGTCGTCATAGCCATTTGCCGGGCTGGTAGCGCCTGCGCGATTCGCCGGTGTCGATGTTGATGTCGATCTCACGGTGGCGGATTCAGACCAACGGCAAGGCTGACAGATTCATCAGTCGGCCTTGCGCGAATGTGCCTACGGCTGGACGTGTCAGAACTCCGCTCCGCGCACCGCCGCCTTGGCTCATTGGCAACATCACTACAACTGCCATCGGCCTCACAGCGCTATCGGCGGATTGCCGCCCATCTCCAGACTCAGCTCATCAAGAAACAACATCTTGATGACGTCACCCCCATATCCGGTCACTTCTAAACTGGAGTCGGGCTGGAGATAGGCATGGCAAGAGCCCGAAGGAGCTTCACGGACGAGTTCAAACGTGAGGCAGTGAAGTTGTGCAAGCAGCCAGGAGCAACCATCCCGCACATTGCGCGGGACCTGGGAATCCAAACCAGTGTGCTCTGGCGTTGGGTCACCCAGGAGCGCGGTGGGGTGTTGGACCTCAGACCGAACCGGCCGCTGCGCAGTGAGGCAGCCACCGAGGTGGAGCAGTTGCAACGCGAACTGCGCCGTGTGACCACGGAGCGCGACATCCTAAACAAAGCGCTCGGCTACTTTGCCAAGGACCCGCAGTGAAGTACGGCTTCATCGCGCGGCATCGTAGTGTCTGGCCCACCCGCACCATGTGCCGGGTTCTGGCGGTCTCCCATAGCGGCTTCTATGAATTGATGGACAGAGCGCCGAGCCAACGCAGCCAGGACGACGCCAGGCTCATGCCTGTACATGCCATGACGCCAAAGAGGTGAGGCCATCCGGGTTTGATCATGGTGTTGTACTCAAGATACACACACCAAAGCCCATGGAAATTTCGGACACGTGTCGGACACGAGCTGCCAAGAAAGCAAAAAAGTCAGCAGGCGCTAACCTGCTGACTCTTGATTTACTTGGCTCCCCGACCTGGACTCGAACCAGGGACCTGCGGATTAACAGTCCGTCGC
>NZ_JASJOY010000170.1:0-3737 GCF_031426985.1 Hydrogenophaga sp. | reverse complement strand
GGGTCGCGCTCGGCCACGCCGCGCGAGAGGGTGTTGTCCACGCCCCAGGCGATGGTGGCCACGGCCACGGCGAGCAGGCCGAGCAACTGCACCTGGCCCGAGAGGCCCTGGTCGATCACCAGCAGGGCGCCACCGGCCAGCAGCAGCGCCACGGCGGTCTTGACGCGCCCGTCCAGCACCTCGCCGTACCAGCGCCAGGCCAGCACCGCCGTGAACACGGCCTCGAGCGTGAGCAGCAGCGAGGCGCTGGCACCGCTGGTGCGCTGCAGGCCCCAGGCCAGCGCCACCGGGCCGATCACCGCACCCGCCGCCACCATGGCCAGCAGGCGCGGTGCGTCGCTGCGGCGCAGCGGTGCTTCAGCCCCCGCGCCGCGGCGCTGGAACAGGGCCACCAGCGCGGCGCCGGCGTAGAGCAGCGCGGCGGTGCTGAACGGGCCGAGGCCCTGACCGAAACGCTGGACGAGCGGCGTGCTCAGGCCAAACAGGGCGGCGGCGAGCAAGGCCAGCAGGCCACCGCGGAGCGCGGGGTTCCCGGAGGTGGGGTGGTGGTGCGGCATGGCCCGGATGGTAGACGCCGGGCAGCGTCGGATTCTTCGCTTGAATATCAGTAATTACTCAATTACATTAATTGCCCATGCCCACCAAACAACCCACCCACACCCGCCAGGCCGAACTGGTGGCCGCGGCGCTGGCGCTGGCCGCCGAGCGCAGCCCGGCCGAGGTGACCACCGCCGCGCTGGCGCAGGCGGTGGGCATCACGCAGGGCGCGGTGTTCCGCCATTTCGAGAGCAAGGAAGCGATCTGGCTGGCCGTGATCGACTTCGCGCACCAGGACCTGCTGGCCCGCCTGCACGCGGCGGCGGCCGTGCAGACGCAGCCGCTGGCGGCGCTGCGCGCGGTGTTCATGGCGCACGTGGATTTCGTGGTCGAGAAGCCTGGCGTGCCGCGGGTGATTTTTCAGGAGCTGCAGCACCCCGAGGACACACCGCTCAAGGCGCGCGTGCGCGGGCTGATGCAGGCCTACCGCACGCTGCTCACCGGCCTGCTGCAACGGGCGCAGGCGGCGCGGCTGCTGGCGCCGGGCACCGACCTGCAGGCGGCGGCGGTGCTGTTCATCGGCTCGGTGCAGGGGCTGGTGATGCAGTCGCTGCTGAGCGGCCAGGTGGGCGCGATGCGCTCACTGGCACCGGCCGTTTTTGACCTTTTTCAACAAGCCATTGCCGCGCCGCCCACCCGGGCCCGGCGCACGCAGGAGACCACCCCATGAAGATGAACCCCCAACTCTCGCGCCGGCTGCTGCTGGGCGGCCTGGCCGTGGCGCTGCTCGCGGCGCTGGCCTGGGTGGCGCTGCGGACCGGGCCGCTGGCGCCCACCAAGGTGCAGGTGACCGAGGTGAAAAAAGGCAGCGTGAGCCCGGCCATCTTCGGCATTGGCCAGGTGGAGGCGCAGCGCAGCTGGATGGTCGGGCCGACGGTGGCCGGGCGCGTGCTGGGCGTGCAGGTGGACGTGGGCCAGACGGTGCAGCCGGGCCAGCCACTGGCCGAGATGGACCCGGTGGACCTGGACCAGCGGCTGGCGGCGCTGGACGCCTCGCTCGCCCGCGCACAGAGCGCGCAGCAGGCGGCGGGCGCGCAGGTGGCCGACGCGCAGGCGCGGCGCGCGCTGGCGGCGGCGAATCTGAAACGCAATGAAGACCTGGCACGGCAGGCCTTCATCAGCGCCGGGGCGCTGGAAGCGCGGTCGCAGGAGGTCGCGTCGGCCAGCGCGGGCGTGGCCGCCGCACAGGCCAACCTGAGCGGCAGCGCACAGGACATGGCGCGGCTGCGCGCCGAGCGCGCGGCGCTGGCCCAGCAGCGCGGCAACCTGAAACTGGTGGCACCGGCGGCGGCGGTGGTGACCGCCCGCGAGGCCGAGGCCGGCACCACGGTGGTGGCCGGCCAGGCCGTGCTGCGGCTGATAGACCCGGCCAGCCTGTGGGTGAAGCTGCGGGTGGACCAGGGCCGCAGCGCCGGGCTAGCACCGGGACTGGTGGCGCGCATCACCCTGCGCTCGCGGCCGGGTGAAACGCTGGCCGGCAAGGTCACGCGGGTCGAGGCGCTGGCCGACGCCGTGACCGAGGAGCGGCTGGCGATGGTGGCGTTTGACGCGCCGCCCGCGGGCGTGTCGCTGGGCGCTTCGGTGGGCGAGATGGCCGAGGTGACACTGCAGCTGCCGCCCACGGCCGAGCGCCCGCTGCTGCCCAACGCGGCGGTGGTGCAGCACGAGGGCCGCACCGGCGTGTGGCGGCTCCAGGACGGCGCGCTCAGCTTCGCGCCGGTGACGCTGGGCGTGCAGGGCCTGGACGGCCAGGTGCAGGTGCTGGACGGCCTGAACGTGGGCGACACGGTGGTGCGCTACAGCCAGAGCGCGCTCAAGCCCGGCACGCGCATCGCGGTGGTGGAGCAGCTGGTGCCGGCGGGGGCCAAAAAGTGATCAGCCTAGCGGGCCGCGACATCCTGCACGGCTGGAGCAAGTACGTGCTGACCGGGCTGGGCCTGGGGCTGCTGATCGGCGTGACGCTGACCATGGCGGGCGTGTACCGCGGCATGGTGGACGACGCGCACGCGCTGCTGTCCAACAGCCGCGCCGACCTGTGGGTGGTGCAGAAAGACACGCAGGGTCCGTACGCCGAATCGTCGAGCCTCAAGGACGACGTGGTGCGCAGCGTGCGCGGCATGCCGGGCGTGGCGGCGGCGGCCAACGTCGCCTACCTCACCATGCAGGTGCAGCAAGGCGGCCAGGACAGTCGCGTGATGGTGGTTGGCATGGAGCCCGGCATGCCCGGCGCGCCCGGCTACCTGGTGGCGGGCCGCCACATCACGCGCAACCACTACGAGGCGGTGGCCGATGTGAAGACCGGCTTTGCGCTGGGCGATGTGGTGCGCATCCGCCGCCACGATTACACCGTGGTGGGGCTGACGCGGCGCATGGTGTCGTCGGGCGGCGACCCGATGCTGTTCGTGCCCATGAAGGACGCGCAGGAAACGCAGTTCCTGAAAGACAACGACGCCATCGTCAACGAGCGCGCGCGCACCGCCGCCAACCCGGCCTTCAACCGCCCGGGCAGCCCCGGCCTGCTCGAAGCGGTGCAGGCCCTGCAGACCAGCAGCCGCAGCGTGAACGCGGTGCTGGTGCAGATCGCGCCCGGCTTCACCGCCGAACAGGTGGCCGAGCCGATCCGGCGCTGGAAGCACCTGAGCGTGCACACCCGCGACCAGATGGAAGACATCCTGATCGTCAAGCTGATCGCCAATTCGGCCAAACAGATCGGCATGTTCCTCGTCATCCTGGCGGTCGTGAGCGCGGCCATCGTGGCCTTCATCATCTACACCATGACCATGGGCAAGCTGCGCGAGATCGCGGTGCTCAAGCTCATCGGCACGCGCGACCGCACCATCGCCGGCATGATCCTGCAGCAGGCGCTGGGCCTGGGCCTGATCGGCTTTGCGGTGGGCAAGGTGGCGGCCACGGTGTGGGGCCCGGCCTTCCCCAAATACGTGCTGCTATTGCCAGGCGACGCGGTCACCGGCCTGGTCGTCACCCTGATCATCTGCGCGCTGGCCAGCACGCTGGCGATCCGTGTGGCGCTGAAGGTGGACCCGGGCGCGGCGATCGGATGAACACCATGAACACAACAACCCAGGGCGGCATCCTGATCGAAGGCCTGCGCAAGGTCTATGGCCACGGCGACACGGCCG
>NZ_JASJOY010000169.1:0-12355 GCF_031426985.1 Hydrogenophaga sp. | reverse complement strand
CCAGGGCATCCTGGGTTACGTGGTGCGCTGGGTCGACCAGGGCGTGGGCTGCTCCAAGGTGCCCGACATCAACGACATCGGCCTGATGGAAGACCGCGCCACGCTGCGCATCAGCAGCCAGCACGTGGCCAACTGGCTGCACCACGGCATCGTGACCGAGCAGCAGGTGCGCGACACGTATGAGCGCATGGCCGCCAAGGTGGACAAGCAGAACGCCGGCGACAAGCTCTACCAGCCCATGGCCGGCAACGTGGCCACCAGCAAGGCCTACCAGGCCGCGCTCGATCTGGTGTTCAAGGGCAAGGCACAGCCCAGCGGCTACACCGAGCCGCTGCTGCACGCCTGGCGCCTGAAGGTGAAGGCGGCGGGTTGAGTCCACCCCCGCGCCGCACCTGAGGTGCGTCACCCCCTCAAGGGGGCAACGCCTGCGGCCTGGCAAAGCCAGTTCCGCGGCGTTCTGGACCGCGACACGGCGCCCCACGGGGCGCCGTTTTCTTTTGGCATCACAATGCGCCCCCATGCAAAACCGCACCGCCCCATGACCCCGCCCTCCCCCTGGCAACCCGCACCGGCGCACGAACCGTCCGCTCCGGACGCGACCACCCGCAGCTGGCTGCGGGAACAGGGTTCGCTGACCACGCGCCTGCGGCGGCACTGGCCCGACCTGGCGGTGCGGGTGCTGGCCGAAGGCCTGGGCACCCCGCTGCCCCACGAAGCCCGGCGCCTGGGCCTGGCCGATGGCGTGCCGGCCTGGCTGCGCTGCGTGCTGCTGGTGGGCGGGGGCCTGCCCCGGGTCTATGCGCGCACGGTGATCCCGGACGGCCCGGCCCTGGCCACCTGGGCCGAGGTGCAGGCGCTCGGCCAGCAGCCGCTGGGCGAGCTGCTTTTCGGGCTGCATGGGCTGGACCGCAGCGGCTTCGACTGGGCCCAGGGCCTGGCCTGGCCGCACGCCGACCATTGGCCCGGCGCCGCCCCTGGCTGCTGGGCGCGGCGCTGCGTGTTCACGCGCGAGCACGCGCCGCTGCTGCTGACCGAACTGTTCCTGCACCTGCCCCCGGACGGCGCCACGCCGACCCACCCATGCCCCTGAACTACCTGATCTTTGACGCCAGCGACGACGGCGAGGGCACCGGCACCTGGGAGGCCATGGCCAGCGTGCGGGCGGCCGACCTGCCCGCGGTGCAGGCCGAAGCGCAGGCCGTGCTGGCCGTGGCCGAACGCCGCGCCCCCGGCCCGCGCGGGCCGCTGGACGAGGGCGGGGTGTGGGACGCCGATGTGCAGCAGCACACCGACGGCGACTGGACCACGGTGACGCTGACGCTCACCGGCCCCTGGGCCTGGGGCGAGGCGCTGGTCGAGGACGTCGACGAGCGCTGACCCAGGCGCGGGACAGCCTCCAGCGGACCGACGGGGCCGCGCCGCCTGGCGGCCCAGCCTCAAGTGCCACGCCCGGCGACCGAAGACAGGACACGAACGCCCGAATCCCCGGGCGAACGGCCCCCTCACCGCCAGAGGTTTGCATGCACAACGTTCCATCCCGCCTGGGCCACCTGTCGATCAAGTCGCGCCTGGTGCTGACCGTGGCCACGCTGGTGGTGGCCGGTCTGGCCGCGGTCAGTGCCTTCAACTTCCTGAGCCTGCGCTCGACCACGCGGGCCTCGGTGAACGCCTCGGCCCAGAACCTGGCCCTCGCGCGGGCCGAGGGCATTGGCCAATGGATCACCAGCAAATCCGCCGTCGTGGGCGCACTGCTGCCCGCCACACAAGTGCAAGACCCGATGACGGCGCTGACGCAGGCGGTCAAGAGCGGCCTGTTCGACACCACCTACATCGGCTACCAGGACAAGCGGGCGATCTTCTCGACCCCTCAGAACCTGCCCTCTGGCTGGGATCCGACCGCGCGCCCCTGGTACCAGAAGGCCGCCAGCGGGCAAGGCGTGGTGCTGACCGAGCCCTATGTGGATGCGGACAGCAAGAAGCTGGTGATGACCTTTGCCGTGGCCGACCGCAACGGCAGCGAGGTCCGCGCGGTGGCGGCCGGCGATGTGTTCATGGACGCGGTGGCCGCGGCGGTGACCGCCATCAAGCCCACGCCGTCCAGCGACGCCTTCGTGCTGTCGAGCAGCGGCAAGGTGATGGTGCACGCCGACCTGGACCGGGTGCTCAAGGACGCGGTCAGCCTGAGCCCGGCGCTCACGCCCGCGGCGGTTGCCGCCCTGGGCACCGAGCTGACCGAGGTGACGATCGACGGCAGCGCCCGCCTGCTGACGGCCGTGCCGGTGGCGGGCACCGACTGGAAGCTGGTGATTTCGCTGCACAAGGGCGAGGCGCTGGCGTCGGTGTCGGGGTTCCTGATGCGTTCGCTGATCGGCGCGCTGGTGGTCACCGTGATCGCGGTGCTGCTGGCCGGCGTGGTCGTGGCGCGCTCGCTGCAGCGTCTGGACCGCCTGCAGACCGCCATGCAGGACGTGGCCTCGGGCGACGGCGACCTGACCAAGCGGCTGGACGCCAGCGGCCACGACGAGCTGGCCCGCATCGCCCAGGCCTTCAACGCTTTCGTCGACAAGATCCAGGCCACGCTGCGCGACATCGCCTCGGCCAGTGAAGCGGTGCACGCCGCCTCGCGCGAGATCGCCACCGGCAACCACGACCTGTCCACGCGCACCGAGTCGGCGGCGTCGAGCCTGGAGGAAACCTCGGCCACCATGGAAGAGATGACCGCCACCGTGGCGCAGTCGGCCCAGTCGGCCCAGGAGGCCAACCAGATCGCGGGCAGCGCCGCCGCCTCGGCCGCGCGGGGCGGCGAGGTGGTCGGTCAGGTGGTCAGCAGCATGGAGGCCATCACCCACAGCTCGCGCAAGATCAACGACATCATCTCGGTCATCGACGGCATCGCCTTCCAGACCAACATCCTGGCGCTCAATGCGGCGGTGGAAGCGGCGCGGGCCGGCGAGCAGGGCCGCGGCTTTGCGGTGGTGGCGGCCGAGGTGCGCAACCTGGCCCAGCGCAGCGCCGAAGCGGCCAAGGAGATCAAGCAGCTGATCGGCAGCTCGGTCCAGAGCGTGGAGGCCGGCTCGGCCCTGGTGGGCCGCACCGGCGCGGTGATGGAAGAGATCGTGCAGAACGTGCAGCGCGTCTCGCAAATGATGCAGGCCGTGGCCGCGGCGGCGACCGAGCAGCGTTCGGGCATCGCGCAGGTGGGCAGTGCGATCAGCAACCTCGACCAGATGACGCAGCAGAACGCGGCCTTGGTGGAAGAAAGCGCGGCCGCGGCCAGCGGCCTGCAGGACCAGGCCGAGCGCCTGGCCCGCACCGTGGGGCAGTTCCGCATCGGCTGACGCCGGTTCGCGCCCACCGGAGCGCAGCGCACCGCCGTGGCGCGGGCTCTGGTGCTCAGTGGCCACCCAGCGCGGGGCGGCCGGCACGCCCATGGCCGGTTGGCGGGATCCGTTCACACCGCCTCGATGCACCCGCCGCACGCCCTGCGACACCGCAGCGGCCGACCGACGTTGCCTCTGGCGGGGCATGTAGAACTGTCGATTTTTTTGACAATTCTTGCTTGTGTTTTTCGATGATCCAATCAAATCAAGCACTTACGTGTCTGGCCTGGCACTTGCTTCATTTGCTTACATTTCATTGCACTCAAAAACACATGTTTAAAAAAGTCCTCCTGGCCTGCTCGCTCGCGCTGTCCACCGCCGCCACCCTGGCCGCTCCGGTCGTGGTCAACGGCGCCATCCACAACATTGATGGTGACCATGACGGTCTGGTCGACGATCTCAAGATTTCCCGCGTGGCGTTCGACGTGACCGCCGGCACCACGGTGTTCTTCGACTCCATGGTCTGGGAAGCCACACACGTGGACCTCAACGGTGACGGCTTCCTCACCGGTTTCGACAACTACATGGCGTTGTTCAGCGGCGGCTCGATGCTGACCGCACAGGACGATTCCGGCATCACCTACGGCGACGGTTCGGTGCACGGGTACGACTCGGCCTACAGCTACACCTTCGCCAATGCCGGCTCCTACATGATCTCCCTGGGCCAGCTCATCTACAGCGCCGCCGACGGCCTGCAAGGCTTCCAAGCCGACCGCGCCTTCTTCGACTACGAGGGCAACAACGACAGCTTTGGCGCCTGGCGCCTGACCATGACCGCGTCCAACGGTTCGCTGAGCAACGTCACGGCGCTGGACGACGGCAACCGGGTCCCCGAACCCGCCAGCCTGGCCCTGCTGGGCCTGGGTCTGGCCGGCTTGGCCGCCTCGCGCCGCAAGGCCCGCTGAGCGCTCGGCGACAGCCCTCTCGAAAAAGCGGCCTTCGGGCCGCTTTTTTTTGGCGGCTCACTGCACCCGCTGCACGTCCAGCGACGAGACCGCGCCCGCGCGGTTGCCCCAGCTCTGGCGCACGAAGCTGGCCACGGCCGCGATCTCGGCCGGGGTCAGCACGGTGCGGAACGGCGGCATGCCGTAGGGCTGCGGGTGGCCGGCCGTGGCGGGCGCGAAACCGCCGCTGACGATGGCCTGCACCGCGTTGACGGGCGACGTCATGACCACCGCGCGGTTGCCGGCCAGCGGCGGGTAGGCGCCGGGCGCGCCCTGGCCCTGGGCGCCGTGGCAGTCGGCGCAGTGCTGTTTGTAAAGGCGCTGGCCCAGGTCCATCTGCGCGGGCGCTGCGGGCTCGACCTCGGGCACCGGCTCGGCCTGCGCTGGCAGGTCTTTGAGGTACACGGCCATGGCGCGCAGGTCGTCGGCCCGCAGGTGCTGGGTGCTGTGGAACACGACCTCGGCCATCGGGCCCATCATCGTGGCGTGGCCCGGTGCGTCGGCCACGCTGCCGTCGCGCAGCAGGGCGACGATGCGTTCGGTCGGCCAGGCTTGCACGCCGCCCTGCGCCGGGTCGCGCAACGAGGGGGCGAACCAGCGGCCATCGGGCATGTCGGCCGCGCCGAAGGCCTGGCGCAGCCCCCCCATGGGGTCGCGGCTGCCGTGGCAGGCGGCGCAGTGGGCCAGGCCGTTGACCAGGTAGGCGCCGCGGTTCCATTCGGCCGAGCGGGCGGCGTCGGGCACGAAGCGCTGGGGCTGGAACCGCAGGATCTGCCACAGCGCCAGCGCGGCCTGCGTGTTGTACGGAAAGCGCAGGGCGTGCGCGGGCTGGGCCTGCTGCACCGGGGGCAGCTGGCGCAGGTGGGCGTAGAGGGCGTCGACGTCGGCGTCGCTGAGCAAGGTGGTGTGGGTGTAGGGGAAGGCGGGCACCAGCAGGCGCCCGTCGCGCGAGCGGCCGTCGTGCAGGGCGCGGCGGAAGGCCTGCGGCGACCACAGGCCCAGGCCGGTCTGCGCATCGGGCGTGAGGTTGCCGGCCACGACGCGGCCGAACGGGGTGTCGATGAAGCGTCCGCCCGCATAGGGCTGGCCGCCGCGCGCGGTGTGGCAGGCCATGCAGTTGCCGGCGCGGGCCAGGTAGGCGCCGCGGTCCAGCTGTTCGGCCGAGGCCGTGGGGACATTGGACACATGCGGCAGGGCATCGGCCCGCAGTTGCCAGCCGATGGCCGCCGCCAGCAGCGCACAGCCGAGCAAGCAGACGCCGAATGCGGCGCGCAGGGGGGTGGTGCGCTTCATGACCGGCTCCCGGCGCTGCCGCAGCGCAGGGGCAGCGGTTGGGTGGTGGCGGGCGCGGGGTGGGCGTCGGCCGGCAGCGGCTGCGCGGCCAGCCAGGCGGCCACGGCGGCAATGTCGGGCGCGGCCAGGCGCTGCGCGACCTGGGCCATGCAATCGGGCGCGTGGGCTTTGCGCAGGCCGGTCTGCCAGGCGCCGAGCTGGCCGATGAGGTAGTCGCGCGGCAGGCCCAGCAGGCCGGGCACGGCGGGTTGCACGCCGGTCATGGCGGCGCCGTGGCAGGCGGTGCAGGCGGGCAGCTCGCGCGCCGGGTCGCCGCGGCGCACCAGCGCTTCGCCGCGCGCCAGCTGCTCGGGCCGGGCGGTGCTGGGCGGCGGTGGTGGGTAGGGCAGGTCCAGGCCGGCGAAATGGCGCGCGATGTCGCGCAGGTAGGCGTCGCTCAGCGGGTCGAGCAGGAAACGCATGCCCGCGGCCTGGCGGCGGCCGTCGCGGAAGTTCTGCAGCTGGTGGTACAGGTAGGCCTCGGGCTTGCCGGCGATGCGCGGGTAGAAGCCGTCGTTGGTGGCGCGGCCTTCGGGCCCGTGGCAGCCGGTGCAGGCCATCACGCGCTGGGCCAGGGTGTCGGGCACGGTGTGGGGCTGTGTGGAAGGGGTGGGGCCAGCGGCCCATGCCAGGCCCTGGATCAACCAGGCGCAGCCGACACCGGCGAGAAAACGGACGAGGAACATGGTGCGGCGCGGAGCGGTGGTGAGAGGGGGCGGGCGTCGGAAATCCATTCAAAAGTACCACAGGCAGGGGGTCGATACACTGCGCAGAAAAGGCCTTTTCCATGCAGACCACGCCCGCCCCCACCGACCCCACCCGCTGCCCACTGTGCGGCGGCGACAACCGCTGTGCGATGGAAGTGGAACGCGCCAGCGGCCAGCCGCAACCACCTTGCTGGTGCAGCACGGCGCGCTTCCCGTCAGACCTGCTGGACCGGCTGCCGGCCGAGGCCGCGGGCAAGGCCTGCATCTGCGCCGCCTGCCTGGCCGCGTTCAACCTCTCAACCGACGAGGCGCAACCGTGATGGGCTGGCTGGACCGTTTTCCTCTCAAGCTGCTGGTGGTGGTCGCGCTGTGGCTGGCGGTGGCCCCCATCGTGCCCGAGCCGCACCTGGTCGAGAAGCTGCGCCTGCTCTCGCAAGGCGCGCTGCACAGGCCCATCGATGTCTTCGACCTGTTCCTGCACACCACGCCGCTGGTGCTGCTGGCACTGCGCCTGTGGCGCGATGCGCAGCGGCGCGCGCGGCCGAAGCGGCCCGACTGAAGCCGAGCGACCGGGCCTCAGCTGACCACGAAGGCCAGCACCAGGGCGCCCAGCGCCAGCAGGCCCAGGCCGCCGACGAACACGTTTTCACCCAGCGACTCGTAGCGCGCCGCGCGGCTGCGCAGGCGCATGGACATGAACGACAGCACGGCGCTGGCCAGGAACACCAGGCCGTCGAGCGCGAGCAGCTTGTCCACCAGCACCCGGCCCGCACTGGGCGGGCCGAGCAGGCTGATGTAGAGCGCCGTGAGGCAGACCCCGATCATGGTGGCCGAGGTCGGTAGGATGTGGGCCGACAGACCCCGGCCGTCCGCGCGGCGTTCCGGGGCGTCCGGTGTGCCACCCGGCATCAGCCGATGCGCACCGGCACGAAGAGGGTGTCGCCGTCGCGCCGGATCAGCAGCGCCACCGACTTGGCCGACGCCGCCACCGCCGCGCGCACCTGCTCGACGCTCTGCACCGGTGTGCCGTTGACCGCCATGAGCAGGTCGCCCGGCTGCACGCCCGCGCGTTCGGCGGGGCCGCCCACGTCCACCACCACCAGCCCCTGGCTCACGCCGCCCTCGCGCTGCTCCTGCGCTTGCAGCGGACGCAGCGCGAGACCGAGCTTGCCCTGCTCCGCACCGCTGCCGGCCTGGGCCACCTGGGCCTTTTTCTCGCCCGCGTCGCCCAGCTGGGCGGTGAGGCTCTCACGCCGGCCCTGGCGCCAGACCTCCAGCGTCACCTGGCTGCCGGGGGCGGACTGGCCGATCAGCGCCGGCAGGTCGCCCGAGGCCACGATGCGCTGTCCGTTGACCTGGCGGATCACGTCGCCGGCCTTCAGGCCGGCCTTGGCCGCCGGGCCACCCGGCTCCACGGCCGAGACCAGCGCACCCTCGGGGCTGTCGAGCTTGAAAGAGTCGGCCAGGGTCTGGTTGACCTCCTGGATGCTCACCCCCAGGCGGGCGTGGCGGGCCTTGCCGGTGGCCACGATCTGGTCCTTGACCTGGGTGGCCAGCTCGATGGGGATGGCAAACGACAGGCCCTGGTAACCGCCGGAGCGGCTGTAGATCTGCGCGTTGATGCCCACCACCTCGCCGCGGCTGTTGAACAGCGGGCCGCCCGAGTTGCCGGGGTTGACCGCCACGTCGGTCTGGATGAAGGGCACAAAGCTGTCGTCGGGCAGGCTGCGCCCCTTGGCGCTGACGACGCCGGCGGTGACGCTGTTCTCGAAGCCAAAGGGCGAGCCGATGGCCAGCACCCATTCGCCGACCTTGAGATCGCGCGCGCGGCCCAGCGGCACGGTGGGCAGGTTCTGCACGTCGATCTTCAGCACGGCCACGTCGGTCTTGGTGTCGGCGCCCAGCACCTTGGCCTTGAACTCGCGGCGGTCGGTGAGCTTGACGATGACCTCGCTGGCATCGCGCACCACGTGGGCGTTGGTGAGGATGAGGCCATCGGCGCTGACCACGAAGCCCGAGCCCTGGCCGCGCACCACCTCATCGCCCTGGCCGCGCGGCTGCGGGCCCTGGAAGCGGCGGAAGAATTCGAAGAACGGGTCGTTGGGGTCGACGCCGGGCGGCAGGCCACCGCGCGCCGCGGCCGGTGCCTCGTCGTCGGCCGCGGCCTGCTTGACGCCGCTGACGCTGATGTTGACCACGGCCGGGCCGTAGCGGTCGGTGATGGCGGAAAAGTCGGGCGCCCCGTTGGCCCCGGCCGGCAAGGCGGTGGCGTGGGCCACCGCGGCGGGGGCGGCGGCGCGGGCGTGGCTGCCGGCCACATAGGTGGCACCGGCGCCGCCCAGCACACCGGCGGTGAGCAGGGCGAGCACGAGACGGGTGGGCGTGAGCTGACGGGTGTTCATGGCATCTCCTGGAACGGGTGAAAAAGGAACAGGGCACCACTGTCCGGGGACTCACTTAGTCCGGGCTTAGGGTCACCCACCGGGCAACGCCGCCCCCATGGCACACTGGCCCGATGAACCAGCACCCGATGCACGGCCTGCACTGGTCGGCCCGTTTCACCGCGTGGCAGCGCCAAGGCGCGGCCCTGCTGCCCGCGCTGCTGGCCGGGGGCGCCGCGGCCGTCTGGCCGGGGGCCTCCGGCGCAACGCCCTGGCTGCTCGGCTGGGTCGTGTACTGCGGGGTCTACACCGGCCTGGTGTGGCGTCTGGCCCGGCACCTGGACGCGGCGGGCACGCACCGGCGCGCACGCTGGGAAGACCCGGGCGCGGCCATGCTGCTGGTGCTGGTGACCAGCGCGGCCTGCGCCAGCCTGCTGGCCGTGGCACTGGCGGTGGACGGCGTGCGCGCCCTGCAAGGCGGGCCGCGCGCCGTGCGCCTGGGCCTGGTGCTGGCCTCGCTGGCCGGTGCGTGGTTGCTGATCCAGTCGGTCTTTGCGCTGCACTACGCGCGCCGCTACTACCACCCCACCGGCGCCAGCCGGGCGCCCGCGCGCGGTCTGCTCTGGCCCGGCGGTGAAGACCCCGATTACCTCGATTTTTTCTACCACAGCGCGGTGGTGGGCATGACCTCACAGGTGGCCGACGTGACGCCGCAAAGCCGCGCCATGCGGCACCTGACGCTGCTGCACGGCCTGTTGTCGTTCGCGTTCAACCTGATCGTGCTGGCGATGGCGGTGAACGTGCTGGCGTCCGCGCTGGGTTAGGGCTACGCTGATCAAGTCCCCGTGGATGCGATCGCCCGCTGTCGGGATGGGCTGCAAGGCGCAAAACGCAGGCGGGCCGGGCGGCCCGGCGAGGCTTTGCAACGCGGCAGACCGCCCGAGAGCGGGATGAGCGCGCCGCGAGGGACTTGTTCAGCGTCGCCTTAGGGCCCCGGGAACACCACCTGGACGCGCAAGCCGCCCAGCGTGGGCGCGGCGTCCAGGCGCAGCGTGGCGCCGTGCAGATCGGCCACCGCCTTGACGATGGCCAGGCCCAGGCCGCTGCCCGACGCGGGCGCGTCGGGCAGGCGCACAAAACGGTCCAGCACGCGCCCGCGTTCGGCCTCGGGAATGCCCGGCCCGCTGTCTTCCACGCTGAGCACCCGCGCGCCCGCCTCGGTGCGCCAGGCCACGTCCACCTGGCCGCCCGCCGGCGTGTACTTGACCGCGTTGTCCAGCAGGTTGCGCACCAGGATGCGCAGCGCCTCGGCGTGGCCGCTCACCGGCCCGGCGTCGGCCTGCGTCACGCCGATGTCGATGCGGCGTTGCTGGGCCGCGGGCAGCATGTCGGTCACCGCGCTGCGCAGCAGATCGGCCAGCGCCACCGGTTCGGGCGGCGCGCCCGCGGCGGCGCTGGCCTGCTGGCGCGCCAGCACCAGCAGCTGTTCGATCAGGCGCGTGGCGCGGTCGATGCCCGCCCCCAGGCGCTCCAGCGCGCGCTCGCGCGTGGCGTCGTCGGGGGCGCGCTGCAGGCCCTGCACCTGCAGCTTCAGCGCGGCCAGCGGCGACCGCAGCTCGTGCGCGGCGTCGGCCACGAAGCGCTGCTGCGCGTCGAATGCCTGCGCCACGCGGCGCAGCAGGCCGTTGAATTCGCGCACCAGCGGGCGCACCTCGTCGGGCAGGTCGGTGTCGGCCACCTCGGTCAGGTCGTCGGCCTGGCGTTGCGCCACCTGGCGCTGCACACGCGCCACCGGCGCCAGCGAGCGGCTGACCACCCAGCCCACCAGCCCCATCAGCAGCGGCGCCAGCAGCACGATGGGCAGCGCCGTGCGCAGCGCCAGCGCGCCGGCCATGCGCTGGCGCACCGCCCGGTCCTGCGCGACCTGGATCACGAAGTTGCGCGCCTGCACCGAGTACACGCGGTAGCGCGTGCCGTGCGCGCTGGCGTCGGCAAAGCCCAGCACCGCGCGCTGCGGCAGCTCGGCGCGCGCGGCGGACTCGAACACGCGCTCGCCGTCCAGCGTCCAGATCTGCAGCACGAAGTCGAAGTCCTGTTCCTCGGCCGGCAACGGGATCACCCCCGTGACCAGCGCCTGCGGCAGACCTGCGCGCAGCGACAGGGCCGTCTGCTGCATGTGGTAGTCGAAAAGCGTGTCGGCCTCGGCCCGCGCCGCCCGGTAGGCCAGCCCCGCCTGCAACAGCGCCGTGGCCAGGATGGCGAGCAGCACGAAGACCAGCAGGCGGCCACGCAAGGAGGTGGGCTGGCGCAGTTTCATGCCTTCGGCACCAAATAACCGACGCCGCGCACGTTCTGGATGATGTCCGGCCCCAGCTTCTTGCGCAGGCCGTGGATGTAGACCTCCACCGCGTTGGAGCTGATCTCGTCCTTCCAGCCGTAGAGTTTTTCTTCCAGCTGGGCGCGCGAGAGCACCAGGCCGGGCCGCGCCAGCAGCGGTTCGAGCACCGCCCATTCGCGCGCCGACAGCAGCACCGGTTGGCCGTTCACCGCGACCTCGCGCGTGGCCGGGTTGATGCTCACGCCCTGGTGCTCGTACACCGGCTCGGCGCGCCCGGCGGCGCGGCGCAGCAGCGCGCGGATGCGCGCCAGCAGTTCGTCGAGGTCGTAGGGTTTGAGCACGTAGTCGTCGGCCCCGGCGTCCAGGCCTTCGATGCGCTGCTGCACCGAGTCGCGCGCGGTGGCGATGAGCACCGGCACGCGGTTCTGGCGCACGCGCAGCGCCCGCAACACCGCGAGGCCGTCGCGCCGGGGCAGGCCCAGGTCGAGCAGCACAAGGTCGTAGTCCTGGGTGCACAGCGCCGTGTCGGCCATTTCGCCGTCCTTCACCCAGTCCACGGCGTAGTGTTCGGCGCGCAGCAGATCGAGCACGGACTCGCCGATCATGGTGTCGTCTTCAACCAGCAGCAGCCGCATGGCGGATTCCTCCGGGGGGGTTCACGGCCATTCTGCCAGCGCGTCGGGCGGCCAACTTAAGCGGCGCTGAGGCCCCACCGCGTGCCAGGACGCGCGCGGGCGGTTATCGTTGCACCGCCTTCACACCCGCCACCATGACCCAGCCCGACGACCACTCCTTCCCCGCCCTGCGCGCACGCTACGGCGAACGCTACCGCTGGTTGCTGCTGATGTCGGTGATGGTGGGGACCATGGCGTCCATCATGTCGTCCACCATCATCAACGTGGCGATTCCCGACATGAGCCTGCACTTCACGCTGGGGCAGGAGCGGGCGCAGTGGGCCACCTCGGGCTTCATGGCGGCGATGACGGTGTCCATGCTCACCACCCCCTGGCTGCTGGCGCGCTACGGCTACCGCCACACCTACATGGGCTGCATGGCGCTGCTGCTGGCCGGAGGCGTGGCCGGCGGTTTTGCCAATCACTACCCGCTGGTGCTGGCCGCGCGCGTGGCCGAGGGCCTGGCCGCGGGCGTGGTGCAGCCCATCCCGGCCATCATCATCCTGCGCGCGTTCGAACCGCACGAGCAGGGCCGCGCCAGCGGCATCTTCGGCATGGGCGTGGTGCTGGCGCCGGCCATCGGCCCCAGCATCGGCGGC
>NZ_JASJOY010000168.1:0-57681 GCF_031426985.1 Hydrogenophaga sp. | reverse complement strand
TGCTGTTGCGGCCGGTGCGGAAGATGTACTTGTTCCACTTGTCGCCGGTGATGGAGTCGGCCACGGCCGGCTCGACCAGCAGGATCTTCTGGTATTCCTGCGCCACCGGCAGCATGGCCAGCGCCACGGGCGATGCCGTCGGGCCGATGGCCAGGTCCACCTTGTCGTCGGCGTAGGCGGTGGCCAGCAGGCTCTTGCCCACGTCGGGCTTGCCCTGGTCGTCCTTCTCGATGACCACGATCTTCTTGCCCGCCACCATCATGGTGCCGCCGGTGGCGTAGGCCAGCCCCATCATCAGGCCGGTGTGCGTCTGCTTGGCGTAGGCCTCCAGCGGGCCGGTCTTGCTGTGGATGTGGGCGATGCGGATCTCGCCCTTGTTCGACTGGGCAAAACCGAGCGTGGCGGTGCAGGCAAGGGCCATCACCGCAACGCGGCGCGTGGTCTGGAACATGTCTTGTCTCCTGGTTGTGGTCAGGCCACCGGGCGGTGCCTTCGCCACACACTTTGCAGGGAGCGTGCCAGGTCCGACCGCCCTTTTGAATCAAGGACTTACGCGCACCTCAAATTCAAGCGTCTGATTTTCAGACAACCCAAACGACCTCAACATGTCTGAATATCAGACAGCAGTCTGAAATTCAGACACATCACCCAGCTTGTCGTACAGGCTGGCGCGCGAGATGCCCAGCAGCCGGGCCGCCGCCGCGCGGTTGCCGCCGGTGCGCGCCAGCGCGGCCGCGATGGCGCGGCGCTCCAGCTCGGCAATCTGCTCGGGCAGCGGGCGCTCGTCCAGCGCCACCCCCGCCCCGCCACGCGGCAGCGCCGCCGACGGCACCGCCGGTTCGATGCGGTCCAGCCCCGACTGGCGCAGCACCTGCTCGACCAGCGCGGCGTGGATCTGCGGCGTGTCGCTGCGCAGGGCCAGCTGTTCGAGAACGTTGCGCAGTTCGCGGATGTTGCCGCGCCAGGGCTGCGCGGCCAGCAGGGCCTGGGCGCCGGCGTCCAGCTCGTGCTGGGCGCTGCCACCGCGCGCGGCGATGTCTTCGCACAGGGCCTCGACCAGCAGGGGCAGGTCGTCGCGCCGCTCGCGCAGCGGCGGCACGCGGATCGGCAGCACGTTCAGCCGGTAGTACAGGTCTTCGCGGAACAGCCCATCGCGCACCAGCTGCACCAGGTCGCGCGAGGTCGCGGCCACCACCCGCACGTCGCAACGGATCAGCTGGTTGGAGCCCAGGGGCTCGATCTCGCCGTCCTGCAGCGCGCGCAGCAGCTTGACCTGCACGGCCATCGGCATGTCGCCCAGTTCGTCGAGGAACAGCGTGCCGCCGTCGGCCAGCTTGAACTTGCCGTCGCGGCCCTTCTTGTCGGCCCCGGTGTAGGCGCCGGGCGCGACGCCGAAAAATTCGGCCTCCAGCAGCGCCTCGGGCACGGCCGCCATGTTCACGCCCACGAACGACCGCCCCGCGCGTGGCGACGCGGCGTGGATGGCGTGCGCCAGCAGCTCCTTGCCGGTGCCGGTTTCGCCCAGCAACAGCACCGGGCTGGCCGACTGCGCGGCGCGGCGCGCCTGGCGTTTGACTTCCAGTGCGGCCGGGCTGGTGCCCACGAAGCTGGCAAAGGTGTATTTGGCGCGGCGCTGGCTGGCCAGCTCGCGGCGGGCCTCGTTCAGGTCCTGCTCCAGCCGCGCGAACTTGGCGATGAAGGGCTGCAGCGTGGTCTCGGGATGGTCGAACAGCACGATGCCCAGCACCCCGATCACCGCCCCCGCGTCGTCGCGCAACGGGATGCGACTGACCACGAAGGTGCCGGCCTTGTTGGTCAGCAGGTCGATCAGGATGGGCTTGCCGGTTTCCAGCACCTGGTGCATCTGCGTGTTCTGCACCACGCTGGAGACGGGGTGGCCGACGAAGTCTTCCTCGCGCGCGTAGCCCAGCGCGGGCAGGAAACGGCGGTACTGGTCGTTGATCCAGACCACGCGGCCGTTGCGGTCCACCAGCAGCATGCCTTCGCTGGCGTTGGCGAACAGGTCGAACATCGAGCGCGCGGCCAGCTCCAGGATGCTCTGGGCGTCGCGCGGCAGTCGGTCGTCTCGGGTCATGGCGGGATGATAGGGCCCACCCCCACCGCGCTGGGCGCCACCGCCCCAAGGGGGGCAACGCGATGCGGCCCGTCCTGCGTGGTCGAAGGGTGGTTCCGCCGCGTTCTGGACGCTCTGGATTCAGGCAGTTCGCTTCGGTGCGGCAGCTGCAAGGCAAAACATCCCCGGCCATCCGTCACGCCGGCAGCAGGCCGGCGTCCACCAGTTGCGCCCTCACCTGCCCGGCCGATTCGAAGCGCAGGCCCTGCCAGCCGTGCGATCGTGCCGCGTCCAGGTTGCGCTGCACGTCGTCGATGAACCACACGCCTGTGCCGTTCAGGCCGAACCGCTCCACGGCCAGACTGTAGATGCCAGGGTCGGGCTTGATCTGCTGCACATGGGCCGAGAAGATGCCGTCGTCGAACGCGCTGAAAAACGGCTTCTCGCGCAGCAGGTGCTCGGCGTAGGGCGCCGGCATGTTGGAGAGGAAACACAGCCGGTGGCCGGCCTCGCGCAGGGCATGCACCAAGGCTTCGGTGCCTTCGAGCGTGGCCAGGTGCGGCGGGATGGCGGTGATCACCGCCTGCACGTCGGCCACCGGCAGGCCGGTGCGCTGTGCGATGCGCTGCGCCAGCGCGTCGGGCTCGATCTGCCCGAGGTCGAACAGGGCCCAGTCGCTGCCGGGGTCGAAGCCCTGGAACACCTGACGCGCCAGCGCCTGGGCGCGCTCGGGGTCGGGGGCGTGTTGCGGCAGCAGTTGCTGCAGCAGGGCCAGCGGCTGCCAGTGCAGCAACACGCCGCCGAGGTCAAAAATCACCGTCTGTGAAGTCATCCGGTGATTTTCGCCGCCGCGCAGGCGGGAGCACACCGACCTCCGGTGCGAAGTGCCTGCGTCCAGGGCACCCGTGGAACGGGCTTCGCCCGGCCACCAGGTGCGTCCCCCTCGAAGCGCCGCAGGCGCGCCACAGAGGGGGAAGCCGCGTCAGCGGCGCAGGGGGTGTTCGGTTCAGCTCCTCCGGTGCCAGGCCAGCACACGCGGCGTGATCAGCACCAGCAGCACGATGGCCAGCAGCGTGGCCGACATCGGGCGCTGGAAGAACACCTCCACGCTGCCCTCGCCGATCGACATGGCGTTGCGGAACTGCGCCTCGGCCAGCGGGCCCAGGATCAGGCCCACGATCACCGGCGCGGTCGGGAAGTCGAAGCGGCGCATGACCACCCCCACCAGCGCCAGGCCGAACATGACGAACAGGTCGAACGAGCTCTGGCGCATGCCGTACACGCCCACGGTGGCGAAGATCAGGATGCCGGCGTACAGCGGCGCCTTGGGGATTTTCAGCAGCTTGACCCACAGGCCCACCATGGGCAGGTTGAGCACCAGCAGCATCACGTTGCCGATGTAGAGCGAAGCGATCAGCGCCCACACCAGGGCCGACGAGGTCTGGAACAGCTGCGGGCCGGCGTTGATGCCGTAGTTCTGCAGCGCGCTCAGCAGGATGGCGGCGGTCACCGAGGTGGGAATGCCCAGCGTGAGCAGCGGCACCAGGGTGGCGGTCACGGCCGCGTTGTTGGCGGCTTCGGGGCCGGCCACACCTTCGATGGCACCGGTGGTGCCGAACTCCTGCTTGTGCTCCGGGGCGGCCAGCTTGCGCTCAGTGGCGTAGCTCAGGAAGGTCGGGATCTCGGAGCCGCCGGCCGGGATGGTGCCGAAGGGGAAGCCGATGACCGTGCCGCGCAGCCAGGCGGGCCAGGAGCGCTTCCACTCGGCGCGCGTCATGTGCGCCTTGTTCATCTTGTTCAGGCTGGCTTCGCTCTTGCCTTCGTACAGCGCGTTGTAGAGCGCCTCGGTCACGGCGAACAGGCCCACCGCGACCAGCACCACCTCCACGCCGTCCATGAATTCGATGATGCCGCCGGTGTAACGCACCTGGCCGGTGATCTGGTCCATGCCGATCAGGCCCAGGGCCAGGCCGAAGAACAGCGCGGTGAGGCCGCGCAGCGTGCTCTGCCCCAGCACCGCGCTCACGGTGGTGAAGGCCAGCAGCATCAGGCAGAAATACTCGGGCGGGCCGAGCTTGACAGCGAACTCGGCCAGGAAGGGCGCGAACAGCGTCACCAGCACGGTGGCGATGGAGCCCGCCACAAACGAGCCGATGGCCGCCGAGGCCAGCGCCGCACCGGCGCGCCCGCTCTTGGCCATCTTGAAGCCTTCGAGCGCGGTCACCATGGTGCCGGTTTCACCCGGGGTGTTGAGCAGGATGGAGGTGGTCGAGCCCCCGTACATAGCGCCGTAGTAGATGCCGGCGAAGAAGATCATCGACGCGGTGGGCTCCACCTGGCCGGTGATGGGCAGAAGCATGGCCACCGTGACCGCCGGGCCCAGGCCGGGCAGCACGCCGATGGCGGTGCCCAGCGCGCAGCCGGCGAGCGCCCACAGCAGGTTGATGGGGGTGCCCGCGGTGGCGAAGCCGCCGAGCAGGTTGTTCCAGAGTTCAAGCATGGTGTGCTCCTGATAGTCCGCCGCCGGGCCGCCCCAAGGCGGACTGCGCCCCCTCGGGGGGCAGCGAATACACGCAGTGATGAGCGTGGGGGCTCATAGCCAGCCGGTGCCCGTGAGGCCCGGCAGGTTGACGGCGAGGAATTTGGTGAACAGCCAGTAGGTGGGCGCCGAGATCAGCATGCCGGTCGCCGCGTCCCTGACCGTCTGCATGGCGTGGCCGCCGGGTTTGCCTTCGCTGATGCGCAGGCCCCGCACCGCCAGCGTGAAGCACAGCGCGCAGCTGAGGATGAAGCCGATGGTGGTGATCAGGGCCGCATTGCCCAGGATGCCGGCCGAGACCCAGGCCAGGGCGTGCCAGTCGCCGCGCGCCGCGCCCGAAGGCTCTTCCATCTTGCGAAAACCACCGGTGCGCACTTCCCAGATGAGCAGCACGCCGCACAGGGCCATGGCCGCCGCCACCAGCCAGGGCAGGAAGTCGGGGCCCACGCCCGCGTAACCCGCATCGGACGGGATGTTGGCCGCGCCATAGGCCAGCGCGGCGGCCAGCAGCACGGCGCCCACGCCGATGGCCAGCTGAGCGGGACGGTGATCGGGACGCGCTTCGGGCGAGCCCATGGATTCGGTTTGCATGTGCGCAACTCCTCGCAGGAACAAAAAGGCCGCGACGCGAACGCCGCGGCCGCTGTGTCAGACCGGTTGGGTGAGCGGGCTCAGACCATGCCGGCGCGCACCATGGTCGCGCGCAGGGCGGAGAAGTCCTTGTCCACGAACTCGTCGAACGCCTTGCCGGTCAGCAGCGCGGGCATCCAGTTGTTCTTGACCAGGGCGTCCTGCCAGGCCTTGCTCTGGGTCGCCTTGATCACGCGCTGCGTCAGCTCATCGCGTTGCGCCGGCGTCAGGCCGGCCGCACCGAACACACCGCGCCAGTTGCCGATCTCGACGTTGATGCCCTGCTCCTTGAGCGTGGGGATCTTGTCCATGCCCTTGACGCGGGTCGGCGAGGTGACGGCGATCGCCTTCATCTTGCCGCTCTCGATGTACTGCTGGAATTCGCTGTAGCCGCTGCCGCCCACGGTGACGTTGCCGCCCAGGATGGCGGCGACCGCCTCACCGCCCCCACGGAACGGCACGTAGTTGATCTTGGCGGCGGGCACGCCCACGGCCTGTGCGATCTGCGAGGCGGCGATGTGCTCGGTGGAGCCGCGCGAACCGCCGCCCCACTTGACGCTGCCGGGGTCCTTCTTCAGGGCATCGACCACGTCCTTCATGGTGTTGAAAGGCGAGTTGGCGGGCAGCACGAACACGTTGTATTCGGTGCTCAGGCGGGCGATGGGCGTGAGCTGGGTGATGGACACCGGCGGCTTGCCGGTGATGATGCCGCCGAGCATGACGGCGCCCATGACCATCAGCGCATTGGGGTCGCCCTTGGTGGCGTTGTAGAACTGGGCCAGGCCAATGGCACCGGCCGCACCGCCCTTGTTCTCGAACGTCACGGTATCGGCCGCCTTGGCATCGCGCAGGGCCTCGCCCAGGGCGCGGCCCGTGCCGTCCCAGCCACCACCGGGGTTGGCCGGGATCATCATCTTGATGTTGTTGGCGGCCCAGGCAGCGTTCGGCAGGGCGCCAGCGGCGGCCAGTGCGGCCAGGGATTTGAGGAAGGTGTCGCGACGCATGAACAGTCTCCGGTGGTGGTTGATCGACAGCCCTGATGTTCCTGTCGCTCCCTGTCAATCGGCTGTCCAGCGGCTCAGGGGTTTCCCTAGGATGCGGTCGGTGGGCGCGGCGTGCCGATAATGGCCGCGCATGAAACTGCTGCTGATCGAGGACAACCCCACCCTGCAGACCACGCTGGCGCGCACCTTCGAGCGCCGCGGCATGCAGGTGCTCACCTGTGGCGACGGCGAACGCGCGCTGGCGCTGTGGCAGGCCAGCCTGCCCGACGCCGTGCTGCTGGACCTGAGCCTGCCCGGGCGCGACGGCCTGCAGGTGCTGGGCGATGCGCGCGCGGCCGGCCTGGCCACCCCGGTCATCATCCTCACCGCGCGCGGCACGGTGGGCGACCGCATCATCGGCCTGAACACCGGGGCTGACGACTACCTGCCCAAACCCTTCGACCTCGACGAACTCGAAGCCCGGGTGCGCGCCCTGGTGCGCCGATCGGGCGGCAGCCCCGACAGCGCCAGCGCCGGCCACAGCGCCGCCTGGTGCGGCATGCAGCTGGACAAGGACAACGGCGCCGTCTACTTCGAAGGCGCTCCGCTGGAACTGGCCCCGCGCGAACTGGCCCTGCTGCGCGCCGTGCTGGCCAAGCCCGGCCAGGCCATCGCCAAGGAACGGCTGACCGAACTCGTTTTCCCCGGCGAGAGCCACATCCAGCCCGAGGCCATCGAGGTCGTGGCCTACCGCCTGCGCAAGAAGATCGCCCACACCGGCGCGCAGCTGGTCACGCTGCGCGGGCTGGGCTACCTGCTCAAGGCAGCCGCATGAAGCACCGCCCGGCGTCGCTGCGGCGCACGCTGCTGCTGGGCATCCTGCTGCCGGTGGCCGGTTTTGTGGTGATCAATACCGTGGTGCTGTACCGCCAGGCGCTGGCCGCCGCCGACACCGCGTACGACCGCACCCTGCTGGCCACCGCCAAGTCGCTGAGCGAACAGCTGAACGTCGAAGGTCGGGGCGAACAGGCCCGCGTGCACTCCACCCTGCAATATTCGGCGCTGGAAGCCTTCGAGGCCGACAACCGCAGCCGCATCTTCTACCGCGTCAGCGGCTTCGCCGGCGAAATGGTCTCGGGCTTCGAAGACCTGCCACCGCCCCGGGCGCAGCTGCCCGACCAGAAGATCTACGCTGCGCTGGTGCACTTCTACGACGACGAATACCGCGGCATGCCGGTGCGCATGGCGGTGCTGCTGCAGCCCGTGGCCAGCAGCAGCGCACAGGGCATGAGCACCATCCAGGTGGCCGAAACGCTGGAACTGCGCCAGACCCTGGCGCGCCAGATCCTGCTGGACACGCTGTGGCGCCAGGCCGCGCTGGTGATCGTGATCGTCGGCGTCGTGGTGTTCGTCGTGCAGCGCGCCACGCGCCCGGTGCGCGCCCTCAGCCACGCGCTGACGGCGCGCAACGACAACGACCTGTCCCCCCTGCCCGCCGACGACGCGCCGCGCGAACTGCAGCCCCTGGTGGAAGCGACCAACCAGCACATGCAGCGCCTGTCGCACCTGCTGGAACACCAGAAGCGCTTCGTGCGCGACACCTCGCACCAGCTGCGCACGCCGCTCGCCGTGCTCAAGACCCAGGTGCAGTCGGCCCGGCGTGGCGACATCCCGCCCGCCCAGGCGCTGGAAGAAATCGGCCACACGGTCGAACGCGCCACCGAACTGGCCAACCAGATGCTGGCCCTGGCCAAAGTCGAACAGCTGCGCGAAGACCGCGATGCCCCGCTGATGGACTGGACCGACGTGGTGCGCAAGGTCGCACTCGACCTGGCCCCGCTGATCGCCGACCTGTCGCTGGACTTTTCACTCGACCTGCCCGCCCGGGCGGTCACGGTGCGCTCGCACGAATGGGCGCTGCGCGAACTCAGCCGCAACCTGCTGCACAACGCCATCCAGTACACGCCCACCGGCCGGCGCCTGGCGGTGGCACTGGTGGCCGACGCACAGACGGCCGCCCTCACCGTCAGCGACAGCGGACCGGGCATCTCGGCCGCGCTGCGCGAACGCCTGTTCCAGCCCTTTGCCACCGAACCGCAGCGGCGCAGCGGCGGCACCGGCCTGGGCCTGGCCATCTGCCACGGAATCACGCAATCGCTGGGCGGCAGCATCGAGCTGGTCAACCGAGAAACCCACGGCACAGTGCAGGGCCTGGACGCCACCGTGCGCCTGCCCCTGGCCGCCACCTGAACACCATGAGCACACCCGCATCCGAAGGCAAAGTCCGGCTGGACAAATGGCTCTGGGCCGCGCGCTTTTACAAGACGCGCAGCCTCAGCAGCGACGAGATCGACAAAGGCCGCGTGACGGTCAACGGCCAGGTGGCCAAGCCCTCGCGCGAGGTCAAGCCCGGTGACGTGCTGGAACTGCGCAGCGGCCCCGTGCAACGCACCGTGGTCGTGCGCGCGCTCAGCGGTGTGCGCGGCCCGGCCCCGGTGGCCGCCCTGCTCTACGACGAGACGGCCGAATCGCTGGCGCGCCGGCAAGACCAGGCCGAACAGCGCCGCCTGGCGCCCGAACCCGCGCTCGCGCTGCAACAGGGCCGCCCCACCAAACGCGACAGGCGCGACATGCAGCAGCTCTCAGGGCGCGGACAGTGGAACCAGCGCTGGAGCGCGTCGGTCGACGACGAATAGAAGTCGCTCAGGCCTTGCGCGTGCCCAGCCACACCACCGTGGCCACGACCAGCAGCCCCCCGGCCACCTGCACCGGCGCGATTGCCTGACCCAGCACCGCCCAGGCCAGCAGCAGAGCGAAGATGGGTTCGATGTTCATGATGGCCGAGTTGCCCACCACGCCCAGGCGCGGCAGTACCGTGAACATGACGGTGAAGGCCGTGCCGTACAGCGCGGTCAATCCCAGCAGCCCCCACCAGCCCAGGGGTGCCGTGGGCAGGTGGAACCCGCCCTGGTAGGCCACCCCGGCCAGCGCGAGCACCGCCACGATCCCCATGGTGCTGAAGGTGCGCAGACGGCCGTCGAGATCGCCCGCCTCGTGTTGCGTCAGCACCAGCGCCAGCCCGAAGGTGGCCGCGGCCATCAGGGCAAAGGCCACGCCGGCGCCGATGCGGCTCCAGTGCCCCGCCGCACCGAGACCGGACGCGGCGCCCAGCACGTCCAGCGCCAGGGCCAGACCCAGCAACATCACCGGCATGGCGCGCACCATGTTGCGGTGCGGCCGGTGCCCGTAGACCAGCCGGGCCCAGAGCGCGGTCCACAGCGGGTAGGTGTTGAAGGCCAGCAGCGCCAGCGCCACCGGCAGGCGCGCCACGGCCGAATACAGGCACAGGCTCTGCACACCGACCAGCAGGCCCATGGCCGGCAAGGCCTTGCGGTGGCGAGCGGTCAGACGGACCGGCACGCGGTAGGCGCGCAACAGCAGCCCCACCACCAGCGCGGTGAGGCCGCTGCGAAACGCGACCGCGGTCGGCACATCGACCCCGTGATCGAAGGCCAGACGGGCCGCCACGTGGTTGGCGCCCATCATGAAAGCGATGAGCAGCAGGGTGGCAAAAGCGGAGCCCGAGAGCGGGCGTGCAACAGCGGACGACGACATCGCCCGATTGTGCGGGTCGCCACCACCACCGAGGCGTCGCGCACGCTACGGCGGCGACACCAGGAGATCGAGATCGCTGCAGGCCGTCGTGCCTGGCGCTGCAGAGAAACAGAGCAGCCAGAAAGACAAAAGGCCCCCACTTGCGTGGGGGCCTTGTCTGACTGGCGGGCGAGAGGCTTCCCCATGAAGCCCTGCAACCCGCACAAACACTGGTTTTTCGCCTTGCATGGACTGGATTGTGCCCCCAAATATGCCCCCACGCCCTGCCCTCTTCATTGCCCCCACCTGGTGGGCTCTTCCTCTGGGCTTCTCCGTTCGTCGGGCGGGTATCTGGCCGTTGGCGATTGACCACGCATCCAGCAGTTGACCTCAAAACACCGGGGGCACCGGGGACAAGAACCAAGTTCGCACGTAACCCGTTGTCAACTTTGAAGATTCCTGTCCCCGGTCAAACCGGGGACAGCCGCCCATTCAACCGGGGCGCCGGGGGCAGATTCTGTTCAGGTGCTATCAAGCTGAATCAGTTAACGGGGCGTCGCCCCGCTGGTAACCAACCTGTCAACTTTTCCCCAGCCGATACGCTAGAGCTTTGACGCGCTCGCAACGACCCGCATCAGGGGTGTTTCAGGAAGGACCCGCAAGGGGATGGGCGCCGTAGCGGCCGACTGGCTGACTTCCCTCGTTTCCTGATGCGGATGCAGGCATGCGAGGTGGCGCGCAAAGAAGACCCCATCCCCCACCCCATCGCGCCGCAGCTCGGGGCGAGGATCGGCCCATTCATCCGTTACGGGACATGGCCAGCTGCACACCACGCCCCGCCGCCGCGGCTACTTGCTGCTGAGTGCGCCGATCCACCGGACTGGAGAAGCTGAAGTGGTTGTTGACCTGCACAGTTTGGCCGCCCAATGCGTGGTTGGGCACCACGGTTCCGCTGGTGGCAGGCTCGAACCACTCGGGACCACGCTCACCGACGATGTAGCCCTTGCCTGACTGAACCGGGCCGCCTTCGGCCTTGAAGCCTGCGAAGTTCGCCAGGCTGGTCAGTGCGCTCCCCAGTAGGCCTGTGCCGTCCCCTTTGCCGGTGGCGTACTTACCTAGCAGGTGCTCAGCCAGGTTTGCCGCTGCTGCCTGCGCCACCATGTTGTTGAGCATGGACACGAAGGCGTCACCGACGTTTTCGAAGTTGCCTTCCATGATCTGCTGGAAAGAATCTCCCAGGTAGTCCTGCATGTTCTGCGCGGCGCGCTGGGCGAATTGGTCGAGTTCGCTGATCTGCTGGGTGAGCTTGGTCTCGGAGTCGTATCGGTCTTGCGCGGCCTCGTTGGCACGCATGTACGTTTCCTTGTAAGACGGCCCGAGCTTGCGCAACAACTCATCTTGCCGCGCCAGTTCAATGTTCAACCGCTCGATGGGGGTGCGCGTGGCCTCGAAGAAGCCGCGGGCCTCTTCCTTGAGCGCCTGCTGGCTGCGAGCGGCGGCATCGTTCAGAGCCTTGAATTCCTCGGTGATCGCGGTCAGCTCTTTGTCCATGTCCAGCTGCTGGGCTGTGGCCTTGAGCTGCGCCTCAAGTGCTGGGTTGAGCTTGCCCAGGCTGCCCGACCGAATGTCGACCAGCAGCTTCTCGTACTCTGTCAGCTCGGCAGAGGCCTGCAGCTGCTGCCTGAGGTTGTCGAGGTAGCGATTGGCCTTGGCATAGGGGTCTTCGCCAGCTCCACCGCGTGGGCTTCCATTCGATGTGCTCCCGTTGCTGGCCGGTATGTTCAAGCTGCGCTTCCTGGTGAGCCGGGCCAGCTCTGCCACGCTCTGGTTGTCGGGGTTGTAGAAGCCTGACTGGCGATCGAGCCTCGCGGTTTCCGCGTCGGTCTGGTCTTTGGGGTCTTCCACCAGGTTGTTGAAGCCCAGCTTCCCGTTGTGGAAGCGTCGCGCGCCAGCCTCGGCTGCACCGAAGAATGCATCCCAGGCCGATGCGCCATTGTTCAGGCGGTCGACCATGTCGTTGATCTCGGTGACCAGGTCAACGCTGATTGAGCGCCCCACGTCCTCCGACGTCGCTTTGAGCTTGGCCAGTTCTTCGTTGAAGCGGCTCACCTCTTCGGCCTGCCTCGTCGTCACGCGCGCCTGCAGGGTGCTGGCCTCGGCCAGGTCGCGCATGAAGGGGGCAATTTCCTTCACGGATTTGCCGAACAGTTCCTGCACCGCGCGAGCACGGTTGCCGTCGTCGGCCCACTGGTTCAGCGCCACGGCCACGCGCTGCATGGCGTCCACTGGGTCCAGGCGCTTGAGTTCTTCGATTTCGAGGTTCAGCGCCTTGAGCACGGCGCCGGCGCCCTTGTCGGGGTCGGCGTCTTTGAGGATGCCGTTGAACTTGACCAGTGCGGCGCTGAGGGTGTCGAAGCTGCCGCCCACCTCGCGGTTGAGCCCGTCGATGGCGCTGATCTTCTCAACGCTGGAACCCACCGCCTCGGAAAGATCCTTCAGGCTATCAATCGCGCTGAGCGATGCCTTGGAGATATTGACCAGGGCAACAGATGACACGGGCACCGCCAGCGCCGACAGCGCCGCAATGGCGCCGCCCTTGAGCGTGTTGAGGTTGAAACCGAGCTTGTCAGCGCTGCGGCTGATGCTGGCGAATGCAGCAGAGGTTTTGTCCTCCGCGCTGAATTTGATTTTTGCTTCGTTGGACATGCTGGCTCCTGGATGTGGCTGTGGCTGTGGCTGTGGTTTGTTTACCTGCTGGCCTCGGCGCGTGGCCACGTCGTGATCCCCATACGCTTGAGTGCTTGGACCACGGATATGCCTTCTGCCCGCGACATGGCGACAGCTTCGTCCGCGATCTGCTTGTCGGTTTTGGCTGAAGGACTGGGGGGCGCTGGCGCACTGACGACGGCAGGCAGGGGTAGGCCCCTCATGCCTCGGACCGCTGCGGATGTGGCGCCAACGGCGTTCAGGTACCTGGTTTTGTCGGTTGCGTTCATGGGCATCCCTGTAGGTGGTTGGGGTTGAGCCGTGAAGCGGCGGGAGCATCCCCCCGCGCCCTGATGCTCTTCGGCCAGTGAATCCCCGTTACAGACCGTCGGGGGATCTCTTTTTATCACTTAGGCGCCTGGCTCAATACCCGATGGGTCAATGCCAACTTCCATGGCCTGCTTGACCAACTCGGCTTCGGTTGCCTTGAGTTCCGCCAGCTTTTCGTTCAAGGTCTTCAGCTTCGCCTGTCGGTCTTTCAAATTGATCGCGCCAGGTGCCCACTCAAGGCCGTCAAGGGCCGCATCGATGGCCTTGCTGATCGGCTCTTCGAACATACCGATCAGGGATCGTTGCAAAAGCCTCGGCTCGAAGAAAACCTGGCCAGGACCAGGCATCGCCCCCAGCAGCAGCAGACCGTGATCGTGCATGCTCTTCGCCAGGCGTTCGGGGTCGTTCATGGCAATAGGCTGATCCCGCAGCGCTGACAGGCGATCGCCCAAAAGGCGGCGCCACTCGATGCCCTCGCTCATGACCCAACTGCGAAAAGCGGACTGCACATCCTCCTTTGCAATGGGCGCGAAATGTATGTCCTCGATTTCGATCTCGATGCGATCGATCTGTTCGCGCACACCCTTGAGGGTGCTGCTGTACTTGCTGAGGGTGCTCTTGAATGCGTCGAAAATTCCCATGCTCATCCCCTCAGTTGTTGCGGTTGCCCAGCGTGATGCGGCCCATATGGGCCTGCAGCGTGTCCTGCACCTTCGGCGCCGACACAAATTGGTCCCGGATGTCCGGCCCGATTTCCTTCGGCGGGTGCAGCGCCTTGTGGGCTTCGAGCATGGCGTCATAGGTCCGGCGCGCCTGGCGCGTGGCGGGTTTGGCGTGGAGACCTTTGACGAGCTCGAATGCTTCCTTGTTGGGGACCAAGACCTGTTCCCCGGCGCGGTATTGAATGCCGCCCCTTTTGACGTTTGTCAGCATGATGATCAGCATCTGTTTTCCAATTGCCGGTCTCCCGGCGTTGTTTCGACAGATTCAATGGTCGGCGTATCGGGCGGACATTTCTCGGGGTATTCGCGTCTGATCAAGCGGTGAATCTGCTTGCTGGACAGGGTGTCCCCGTCGTTCAGCCTGGCGATGTGGAACAAGCACACCGTGAGCGTTGAAAGCCCTTCGGGCGGCGCCTTGAGGTCCTGCAGCTGTGCCCAACGGCCACGGGTCACAAACCGATAAAGCTCGCTCTCCAGGGCTGCAGCCGCTGCGTGAGATGAGCGGCACTTCATCAGCGATGCGGCCCTCCTGATCCACGCATCGCGCTGTGCCAGTCGCACACGGTGGGGCGTGTTGGGGAAGTGCAGGCACCTTTCGAGTGAGACCTCCCCGCCGCACAGAAACCACGCCGACAAGCCACGTCGAAGGGGATTCACAACCTCCGCAGACGTATCCCCAGCGAGGAAGCGCTCGATCAGCTCGAATGGTTCAGATGGGCGCCCCATAGCCTCAGAGATCCAACTTGAAGATGGCCGGGCTGATGCGGTAGCAACGGGCGTTGCCGATGCCTGGCAAGCGTTCCTTGACGTTCAGGCGCCCCGCTTCCTTGACCGTCAGGCATTCATGCTCCAACAGCACGCGGGCCACGGCCTGAGGGTCGAAGCCCTGGCAGATCTCGGACCGGAACACTTCGGCCAGCACGAAGTATTCGACCTCGACCTGTTCGCCCAGTGCGGCCGGCATCTTGTCGCCGTACTCGCTGAGGTGGTCGCTGTTGGTCTTGATCGGCTCGCCCCGGTCGTTGATCATCCGCCGCAGGCCTGCGCGGTTCAGGGTCTTGGCGCTGTGGTCGTCGGCCGCACGGTGCCACCAGGTGAAGCGGCCTTCGCCGTGCGCTTCCAGGAAGCGGGCCACCTGGCGCAGCATGGCGGTGACTTCGCCATTGCCAATGCCGCCACGCGCGGCCAGCCAGGCGTTGAAGCACTCGCGGGCGGCGTTCTCAGCTTCGCTCTCTGGCCAGCCCGTGAGGCCTGCCGACGTGGCCAGCTCGCCCGCAGCGCCCACCAAGGCAAAGCGGGCGCCCACGCGCTCGACCTGGCCGCTGGCGGCCTCGGGCACGATCTGGCGGGCCAGGCGGTCGGCGGCTTCTCGGATGCGATCGGCCAGCCCTTCGCCCTGCTCGGTCAGCCACTGCAGCCAGGCGCGGCCCGGCGCCCCGTAGACGGCGCTGGCTTCGGCCACCAGGTGCCGCGCGAAGTCGGCGCCGCCTTCGCGGTCGTGCAGGTGTTCGAAGGCGCCCATGCCCCGGCCAGCGTCGGCCGGTATGTCGGCCATGCGGACCTCTTGCCCGGTGCGCATCCTCTTCATGCCTTCGGCCATGTGGTCGGCCAGGCCCAACTCACCCGCACTGAGGAACAGCAGGCGCCACGACAGGCGCGCACGCGGTGTGCCCGTGCGGGTCGCGCGGGCCTTGCTCTGTTCGTTGGCCAGCATGTACGCGCATTCGCCCGCGGTCTTCGGGTCCACCTGCGCCAGCTCGTCCAGGATCAGCAGCCCGTCGCAGTGCTGCGCCGCGATGGCTTCCAGGGCGTTGTCGGTGGTGCGCCAGCGTTGCAGGTAGGACGTACCGCCGTACACGCTCGCCGCCACCTTGAGGGCGGTCGTCTTGCCGCCCGAACTGTCGCCCCGAAAGTGAAACCCGCCACTGTCAACGCCAGCAGCGCGCAGCAGCGGGCCAGCAAAGGCGCACCCCACCGCGAAGGCCAGGCGCGTGTTGCCCACGCACAGGGCCGCCACGCGCTGGCGCCACTGTTCGGCCGTGCCCTTCACGCGGAAGGTGTTTTCCTGCGCGTTTTCGGTCTGGAACACGATGCGCTCGGTGCCGTCGCCGATGGTCTCGTGAGGCAACACGAAGTGCCGCCCGTGCCAGCCGATGCGGTCTGTGCAGGTGGCGAAGGCGCCAGGGCTGCGGGTCTGGATGTACTGGGTCAGCAGGTTCCGGGCGGCCGGGTTGGTGGCGATGCGCAGACCGAGATTCAGCAGGGCGCCCCGGTACTCGCCGCCATCCGTGGCCAGCATGCGCGCCGGCATGGCCCACTGTTTCGGGTTGCCCAGCGGGTCGTCGAAGGTCAGCAGATAGCCCCAGCCCTGGCCGTCCTGGTCGCGCGTCAAGGCCTCCACGTGCAACGGGCTGCACACCCAGACGGGTTTCGTCGCTTCGCCGTCCTTGTCCTTGCCGGTGTAGAACACGCCGGCATCGGTGACGGTGAATCGGTCCCAATCCGGGCGGGCGTCCTGCTCTGGCTTGTGGGCGTCGTCTGCCTGATCGCCTGGACGGCCGCTGGCGCCGTTTTTCTGGGGGCGCTGCGCCTTGCCCTTGGGCCTGCGCCCGGTCGGCGCCTGCGGGCGTTCTGGGGCAGCTGCAGGTGCTGCGGGCGGTTGCCAGTCATCGGGCAGCTCATACCCGTTTGCTCTGGCCAGGTGCAACAGGGTCAGCAAGCTGGCGCCATCGCTCTGCAGGCTGTTCCAGTTGGCTTTCACGCCGGCCCGGTCATACAGCTGCTGGTCGGTGGCGGCCCATGCGTCGAACAGGGCCAGCCCGGTTGCATCTGGGCAGTGGTGTTTGATGGCGGACCCGATCAGGGCTCGCTCTTCCCGGTGCTGATCGGCTGGCACGTGTGCCAGGACTTCGCGGATCAGCTTGGGGGTGATGTGTTGTTCAGGTGGCATCCTGCGGGCTGGCCTTCCGTGTTCGGATATGTGTCCAGCTCACAGAGCGCACGGGCCTTCGGCCGGCGCCTCCACTGCCTCGCCTGTTCGCGGGTTCGCCACACGGATGCGCAGATCCTTGGTGACCTCGACCCGAACGGTCTCGGGTCCGAACTTGGCCTGGTATGCCTTGATGGTCCGCTTCCAGATCACGCGGGGCGCCACGTTCTTCAGGACCTTGCGCGCTTCCTGGATCTGGCGGTCCTTGTCGTCGGGGGCCGGGGTCATTGCTGATTCCCCTGGCCTGCTTTGGCCTGCCAGTTGAGCAGATCGGATTCGCGCCAGCGGACAGCCTTTCTTCCGAGTTGCACGCTCTTGGGGAACGTGCCCGCGGCCATCATTCGGTAAATGGTCGGGCTGCTGAGAGAGGTCATCTCAATGACCTCTTGAAGCCGAAACCACTTCTGCAGCTTCGGTTGTTGATCGACTGTGTTGCTTTCCATGAGGGCTCCTGTTGTTTCAAGAGCGCTCATTTCATTTCATATGTGTTCATCTGTGCAGTGACACTAATTTGTTAGTGTCCACTGCGTGTAACAGGCCTTATTTCTTGCGGCTCTTGGCTCTGTTCATACTTCTCCTGACTGACTCAACATCCCGCCCCATGTAGTCGGCAACCATTTCCAAGGCTTTGCTCCGGTTTCCTTGGGTTTTAAGCATTGCCATGTTCACCATGGCTTCGACAAGGCCTCTTTGATTTGGTCTGTCCCGCGCTTCACGCACCATTGATAGGGCCTCGCCCCATCCCATAGCATCTGCGGCTTCCTGCGCCTGCTGCTCTTCGGCCTCGTGCACTCTGGCCATCATGAGCGTCGGCAAACCAACATCGAAAAACCCCTGTATGGCGCGGGGTGCGAGCTGGTCAGTCAGAAGCACTGCCCGCAAAACCTTAGCCGCGTGCGCTACATCCAGCGCCCTGCACTCGGAGATGTCCCCTTTTTCCAAGGCAGCAACCACACCCTGCAGGCGCTCCGGTTCAAACGTGAAAAGACCGACCGCCGAACCCTGCAGGGGTTTCATGCTGCATCGCCTTTCAGGCTATTGGCTACTTCTGTCAGGTCGTCATGCAACGTGGAAAGCGTGTCAAGGATGACCTCGCACAGGTCTCGCACCTGCACCGCCGTCATGTCGGTCTTGCTCGATCCGGACTCCATGCTCCACAGGGCGGCGCCCATGGCTTCCAGCAAGTTCAGCGGTGTTCCCCAGTCACCCGAGCACGGCGGGCTGACAGTGTTGTAGTAGTCGTCTCGAACCTTTTCCAGGCACCAGCAGGCGGCATCAATGGATGATGCCCAGCGCGAAACAACGTCGTTCTGGAAGGTCATCTTCTCATTGCGTTGGGCATCCACCGCCATCAACACGGCTCGCACGATGCTCGCTGCACGCGCGGTCTGGCGCTGGTTGTTCAGGGCGTCGGCATGCCCGTAGTGGTCGGGGCGCTGGGGTACAGTTTGTTCAGCCATTTTCAAAGCTCCGTTTTGAAGGTGGTCAGGCGGGGCCGGTGGTCGAATCACCAGGCCCCGCCGCCTTTTGTGCCCAGCTCATTCCGCCGCTGGGCTTGGCGTTGTCGCGCGCCATTTGAGGGGCGCGCAGGAACACTCTTTTGCGCTATTTTTTCAAGGGGTGTCAGGTGGCTTCAACTGGTGAATGGTTGTGGATGGAACACTTCTTTGTTCCCTGTTTGCTCCCTGTATGTCCCCTGACTGTCCCCGGTACCTGATCGGCCTGGAACCCGCATGGATGCTGGGTTCCTTTCTGCTGCCCCCGGTTCCCCGGTGGTCTGCGTGCAAATCGCCGGCATGGTTCACCAGATCGTTCACTTGTTCACTTTTCCCTGGCCTGCCTGCTGGCGCTTTGACGCGCTCGCAACGACCCGCATCAGGGGTGTTTCTGGAAGGACCCGTGACGGGGTGTTGTGCCTGGCCCATGTCAGGCCGCCCTCTGTGGCATCGGGATCACGTCGGCGCCCTTGCGCATCCTGTCCAGGTGGTCGGCCCACGCGGCCATCATGGCCCGGCGCTCGCGTAGGTAGGTGGCGTGGTTGTAGGCGGCGGCTACCTGGTCGCGCTCCTGGTGCGCCAGCTGCAGCTCGATCACGTGGTGCGGGTACCCCTGTTCGTGCAGGATGGTCGAAGCCACCCCCCGGAAGCCGTGCCCCGTCATCCGGCCGGCGTAGCCCATGCGCTTGAGCGCCGCCAAGATCGTGTTGTTGGACATGGGGCGCTCATGATCCCGCTCGCCAGGGAACAGCAGGGCCCGCCCACCCGAAAGGGTCTGCAGTGCCTGCAGCACCTCCACCGCCTGCGGGGCCAGGGGCACGATGTGCGGGGTTCGCATCTTCATGCGCTCGGGAGGGATGCGCCATTCCGCCGCCCCCAGGTCGAACTCTGCCCAGCGAGCGCCGATCAGTTCCCCAGTGCGCACGAAGGTCAAAGCCATCAGCTTCATGGCCAGCCGGGTGTAGGGCGTGCCGGCGTAAGCCTCGATCTTGCGCAGCAGCTCGGGCATCTCCCGCGCGTCCAGTCGCGCGTAGTTCTCTTTCTCGCGTGGCTTGAGGGCGTCGGACGGTCGCACGTCGGCGCCCGGGTTGCGCTCGATCAGGCCATGGGCCACCGCGAACCGCATGATCTGGCCGCAGGTTTGCAACGATCGCTTTGCAATATCAACAGCGCCGCGGGACTCGATCCGCTTCGCCATCGCCAGCAGCTGGGGGGCCGTGATGGTGTCCACTGGTCGTGAGCCCAGCACAGGGAACACGTCAGCCTCCAGGCGCCTGATCACGTAGTCGGCGTGGTGCTGGCTCTTCGGCCCTTTCCACTGGTCCCACCACTGCCGGGCTACCTTCTCGAAAGTGTTCGCACCCATCAGGACCCGGGCCAGCTTCGCCTCGCGCTTGAGCTGGCCGGGGTCGTCACCTGCCGCCAGGGTCTCGCGCGCCTTGTCGCGCCGCTTGCGCGCGTCAGCCAGCGAGATCTCTGGATACACGCCCAGGGCCAGCCGCTTCTCTTTGCCGGCGTGGCGGTATTTCATGCGCCAGTACTTGCCACCAGCCGCAGTGACTTCCAGGTACATGCCCAGGCCGTCAGCCAGGCGGGCGTAGGGTTTGCCTGTGGGACAGGTTGCCCGGTCGCATTCGAGCTTTGTCAGGGGCATGGGGGCATTTTTGCTGGGGGCATCGGAAAACGCCGATTCGTGCCCCCAAATATGCCCCCACATGTGATGAGCTGTAAAGACGCCACCTGATCGCGTCTGAAACAAAAAAACCCCGCTTCCTAGGGGGAAGCGGGGTTTTTAGGGTGTTGTCTGAGACCGTTTGATCAGTCTAGAAACACGTTTCTGGCGGAGCGAGAGGGATTCGAACCCTCGATGAGGCTCTACACCCCATACTCCCTTAGCAGGGGAGCACCTTCGGCCACTCGGTCATCACTCCAGAGCCTCGCATTATGCCTCAAGTCGCGACCATTTTTCGAAGCGACAGGCATCGCCGCATCACTTTGAGATGGTGTCGGCGGTCTGGTCCAGGTCGAATTCGCGGTGCAGCGCGCGCACGGCCAGTTCCATGTACTTCTCGTCGATCACGACCGAGGTCTTGATTTCGGAGGTGGAGATCATCTGGATGTTGATGCCCTCGTCGCTCAGGCACTTGAACATGCGGCTGGCCACACCCACGTGGCTGCGCATGCCGATGCCCACGATGGACACCTTGCAGATGCGGGCATCGCCCACCACGTCAGCAGCGCCCAGGGCCGGCAGCACCTCGCCCTTGAGCAGGTCGACCGTCTTCTGGAAGTCGTTGCGGTGCACGGTGAAGGAGAAGTCGGTCTTGCCGTCCTTGGAGAGGTTCTGGATGATCACATCCACCTCGACGTTGGCACCGGCCACGGCGCCCAGGATCTGGTAGGCGATGCCCGGCTTGTCGGGCACGCCCAGCACGGACACCTTGGCTTCGTCACGGTTGAAGGCAATGCCGGAAACAACGGCTCGTTCCATATCTTCGTCTTCCTCAAAAGTGATCAGGGTGCCAGAGCTGGCTTCTTCGTTCAGGTCGATGTCCCAGGGCGTGAAGCTGGAGAGCACACGCAGCGGCACCTTGTACTTGCCGGCAAATTCCACCGAGCGGATCTGCAGCACCTTGGAGCCCATGCTGGCCATCTCCAGCATTTCTTCAAAACTCACGCGCTCCAGCCGCTTGGCTTCGGGCACCACGCGCGGGTCGGTCGTGTAGACGCCGTCCACGTCGGTGTAGATCAGGCATTCGGCGGCCTTCATGGCAGCGGCCACGGCCACGGCCGAGGTGTCGCTGCCACCACGGCCGAGCGTGGTGATGTTGCCGTTCGGGTCCACGCCCTGGAAACCGGTGACGATGACCACCTTGCCCGCGGCCAGATCGGCGCGCACGCGGGCGTCGTCGATGGATTCGATGCGGGCCTTGGTGTAGGCGTCGTTGGTCTTGATGGGCATCTGCCAGCCGGCGTAGCTGACGGCATCAATGCCTTCGGCTTGCAGCGCGATGGCCAGCAGGGCCGACGAGGCCTGCTCGCCGGTGGAGGCCAGCATGTCCAGCTCACGGCCATAGGCCTGGCCCTGTTGGGCGGGTTGCAGCTCCTTGGCCAGCGCCAGCAGGCGGTTGGTTTCGCCGCTCATGGCGCTGGGCACCACCACCATCTGGTGACCGGCCTTGTGCCACTTGGCCACACGCCGGGCCACGTTGCGGATGCGCTCGGTCGACCCCATGGAGGTGCCGCCGTACTTGTGAACAATCAAAGCCATCGGGTTGGATCGGGTTGTAGATCGTTGGAATGACCATGCGACCGGGACGCCGCACGAGAGCCGGCATGAGAACCGGCGGGGCCACCGGGCGCGCCCGGCAAAGCCTCGGAATTATATCGGCGCAGCCTGTGCTGGCCGGCTGAAGGCCAGACGCGCACCCTCGCGGCGCAGCGTGCCATCGGCCACCTTGAGTTCGATGCCGTGCCCCCGCGTGCGGCAGGCGGCCAGCTGGTCGAGCACCTGGTCCATCTGCGCTTCGCTGGGCACCACACCCCAATGCAGGCGCAGCCAATGGCGCAAGACATTGGCCTGGCGTTCACGACCGAGCGCCTGCAGCGCGGCGATGGCGGGCGGATCGCCCACGCGCGCCAGGTCGATGCGCCCCAGATCGTCCAGCAGGCCCTGCGCCTGGGCGGCGTGCCGCGCACTGCGCGCCAGCATGGGGCGAAAACCGGGGAAGCACGCCTGCCAGGCCGGCAACAGCTGCGCCCGGATGCGGTTGCGCGTGAAGCGCGTGTCGGCGTTGCTGGGGTCGTCGACAAACGCATGACCACTGTCCTGCACCCAGGCACGCAAGGCGCTGGACGGCAGGTCCAGCAGTGGACGCCCGAATCCCATGCCATGGCGTTCAAAGCGCTCAGGCATGGCGGCCAGGCCCGGCAGACCGGCTCCGCGGCTGAGCGCCAGCAGCACGGTCTCGGCCTGGTCGTCGGCGTGCTGGGCCAGCAGCACCAGGCCCGCATCGGCCTCACGGGCCAGGTCGGCCAGGGCGGCATAGCGGTGGGTGCGCGCGGCGTCTTCCGGGCTCTGCCCCGGCGTCGGGGCAGCCTGAACGTGGGCCACCAGCAGGGGAATGTTGAGACCACGGCACACGGCGCGCGCGGTGGCCTCAAAGCCGTCGGCAGCAGCCTGCAGTCCGTGGTGCACATGCAGGGCCGCCACCCGATCCGGCCAGTGCGCATGGGCGGCGAGCAGCAAGGCGGTGGAGTCGGCGCCGGCGCTGTAGGCCACCGCCACCCGGGTATGCGCCTGCACCGGCCAGCGCACCAGCCACTGCGCCAGCGCCGGCCCGCAGGGGTTGGGCACAGGCGCGGGGATGTTCACCTCAGCGTTTTTCCGGCTTGCCGTCGGCCTTGGTGTCGGTGAAGCGGCCGTAGCTGTCCAGACGCGCGTAGCGACGGTCCACCAGCTCCTTCACCTTGAGATCGGCCAACTGACGCCAGGCGTCGTTGAGCGCGCGCTTGAGGAAGGCGGCCATCTGGCCGTGGTCGCGGTGGGCCCCGCCCACCGGCTCGTTGACGATCTTGTCCACCAGGCCCATGGCCTTGAGGCGGTGCGCGGTGATGCCCAGCGCGTCGGCCGCATCGCTGGCCCGTTCGCTGGTCTTCCAGAGGATGGAGGCGCAGCCCTCGGGACTGATCACCGAATACACGGAGTACTGCAGCATCAGCACCTGATCGGCCACCGAAATGGCCAGTGCGCCGCCCGAACCGCCTTCACCAATGATGGTGGAAATGATGGGCACTTCCAGCTGAGCCATCTCGAAGATGTTGCGGCCGATGGCTTCGGACTGGCCGCGTTCTTCGGCGTCGATGCCGGGGTAGGCACCGGGCGTGTCGACGAAGGTGAACACCGGCAGCTTGAACTTCTCGGCCAGCTTCATCAGGCGCAGCGCCTTGCGGTAGCCCTCGGGCTTGGTCATGCCGAAGTTGCGCAGGCTGCGCTCCTTCGTGTCGCGGCCCTTCTGGTGGCCCAGCACCATGCAGGGCTGGCCGTTGAAGCGCGCCAGACCACCCACGATGGCCAGGTCGTCCGCGAAGTGGCGATCCCCGTGCAGTTCCTGGAAGTGCGTGAAGATCGCGTTCACATAGTCCAGCGTGTAGGGCCGGTCCTGGTGACGCGCGATCTTGGTGATCTGCCAGGGCGTGAGGCTGCTGTAGATGTCCTTGGTCAGCTGCAGGCTCTTGCCGGCCAGCTGTTCGATCTCTTCCGAAATGTCGACCGCCGATTCGGTCTGCACATAACGCAGCTCTTCAATCTTGCTTTCGAGTTCGGCAATGGGTTGCTCGAAGTCGAGAAAATTCTTCTTGGCCAAGGTGTGACTCCTTTGGTCTTTGCGTGAACGACGTCCGGGGCTGAAAACGCGATGCTCAGTAGCTCACCGGCAGCGGGTCCAGAGAGCGCCAAATATACCAAGTGGCCACGCTGCAGAAAGGGGCCCAGGAGGCCGCCACTTCGCGGATCTCGCTGCGGCTGACCGGTTCCCCGGAAAAATAGGCGCGGCTGATGCCGTTCTGCAGGCCGATGTCGTCCAGCGGCAGCACGTTCGGACGCATCAGGTGGAAGATCAGGAACATCTCGGCCGTCCAGCGACCGATGCCACGGATGGCCACCAGCTCGGCGATGATGGCTTCGTCGTCCATTTCGGCCCAGGCCTTCACGTGCACCTGGTCGTTGGCGAAGTGCAGCGCCAGATCGACCAGGTACTCGACCTTGCGGGCCGACAGGCCGGCGGCACGCATGTCGTCCACCTTGAGCTTGAGCACGTAGGCCGGCGTCATCTTGCGCGGCAGCTTTTCGAACTTTTCCCAGACCGATTGCGCGGCCTTGACCGAGATCTGCTGGCCCACGATGCTGCGCGCCAGCGTGACAAAGGCATCGCCGCGCGACTGCAGGCTCACGCCCGGGTGCTGCGGGATGAGCTTTTTCATCACGCGGTCGCGTTTCATCAGGTGGCGGCAGGCCTCTTGCCAGTAGTCGGGCGCCTCGGCGCCCACGTCGGGCAACACGGACGTGACCATCAGGCACGCTCCCAGGCCGTGCCGGCCGGTCCGTCCTTGAGCACGATGCCCTGGGCCAGCAGGGCCTGGCGGATGCGGTCGGCCTCGGCAAAGTTCTTGGCCGCCTTGGCGGCGGCGCGGTCGGCGATCTGCTGTGCAATGGCCGCTTCGTCCAGCCCATCACCGGCCCCGCCCGCTTGCAGGTAGACCTGCGGATCCTGCTGCAGCAGGCCCAGCACGCCGCCCAGGGCCTGCAGCAGGCCCGCCGTCGCCGCATCGCGGGTGCGGTTGACTTCGCTGGCCAGATCGAACAGCACGGCCACCGCTTCGGGCGTGCCGAAGTCGTCGTCCATCGCCGCCTTGAAACGGGCCGCAAAAGGCGAAGACCAGTCGATGGCGGCCGGCACCTGCGCCTTCACCGCCGCCAGTGCGGTGTACAGGCGCTTGAGCGCGGCGCGCGCGTCGTCCAGGTGCGCGTCGCTGTAGTTGAGCGCGCTGCGGTAGTGGGCGCGCAGCACGAAGAAGCGCACCGTCTCGGCGTCGTACCGCTCCAGCACCTCGCGGATGGTGAAGAAGTTGCCCAGGCTCTTGGACATCTTCTCGTTGTCCACGCGCACGAAGCCGTTGTGCATCCAGAAGCGTGCCAGGGGCTTGCCGGTCGCCCCCTCGCTCTGGGCAATTTCGTTCTCATGGTGCGGGAACTGCAGATCGGCGCCGCCGCCGTGGATGTCGAAGCTCTCGCCCAGCATCTCGCAGCTCATGGCCGAGCATTCGATGTGCCAGCCCGGGCGGCCTTTGCCATAGGCGCTGTCCCATTGGGCTTCGGCGGGCTCGTCGGCTTTGGCCGATTTCCAGAGCACGAAATCCAGCGGGTCCTGCTTGCCGTCGTCCACCGCCACGCGTTCGCCCGCACGCAGATCGTCCAGCGACTTGCCCGAGAGCTTGCCGTAGCCGGGGAACTTGCGCACCGCGTAGTTCACATCGCCATTGGGGCTGCGGTAGGCCAGCCCCTTGTCTTCCAGCTGGCGCACGATGTCCAGCATCTGCGGCACGTAGTCGGTGGCCCTTGGCTCCAGCGCGGGCCGCTCGATGCCCAGCGCGTCGGCGTCCTGGTGCAGGGCGTCGATCATGCGGTCGGTCAGCTGCTTGATGGTCTCGCCGTTCTTGACAGCGCGGGCAATGATCTTGTCCTCGATGTCCGTGACGTTGCGAACATAGGTCACGCGGTAGCCACTGGCCTTGAGCCAGCGTTGCACCACGTCAAAGGCCAGCATGGAACGCGCATGACCCAGGTGGCAGAGGTCGTAGACCGTCATGCCGCAGACGTACATGCGCACATGGCCAGGCTCGATGGGCTCAAACGGCTCCGGGCGACGGGACAGGGTGTTGAAGATGCTCAGGGTCATGGGAAACGGAATGGCCGGGCATCAAGCCGGCGAATGGTGATACGCGGGGTGGGCGGTCGAGCGGGTGGGGTCGGCACAGGGCGTGCGGAACGGCGGAGGATGGCTCGACAAGGAGGGTGCCACACGGCGGAACCAGGCCCGCCGGGGCATCCATTGGACTTACACCCTCAGATACAATGTGCCAGTATAGCCAGCCCTGCGGCGCACGCCTGCGCGCCATCGGGCATTCAGGTGTTGCGCTACCGCTCTGAGAGCGGGCCACGCCCAGCCGCCTTCGCCACCCGAGGTCCCATGCTCCAAACCGTGAAATCTACGTCCTTCCTGTCCGCTCCGCTGCGCCTGCTGGCGGTGACGGTGGCGGTGTCGGCCGCGCTGTGCGCGCCGCTGGCCATGGCCCAGACCGAGGACTACGCCGAGGTCAACCGCCTGATGCGCGCCGGTCAGATGAGCGAAGCCCTGACCAAGGCCGACCAGTACCTGGCCGGCAAACCCCGCGACCCGCAGATGCGTTTTCTCAAGGGTGTGATCCAGACCGAAACCGGCAAGCCGACGGACGCCATCACCACCTTCACCAAGCTCACGGAAGATTTCCCTGAACTGCCCGAGCCCTACAACAACCTGGCGGTGCTGTACGCCGGCCAGAGCCAGTTCGACAAGGCCCGTGCCGCGCTGGAAATGGCAATCCGGACCAACCCCAGCTACGCCACCGCCCACGAAAACCTGGGCGACGTGTACGCCAAGCTCGCCAGCCAGGCGTACAGCAAGGCCCTGCAACTGGACGCCAGCAACGCCGCCGTGGCCCCCAAGCTGAGCCTGATCCGCAACCTGTTCGCCGCGGACGCCAAGGGCGTGCGCCCGGCCACCGTGGCCGCGGTCACGCCCCCCGTCACCGCGCCAGCGGCCAGCACCAAGCCCGCCACGGTCACGGCACCGCCGGCCACCCCCGCACAACCTGCCGCGTCGAGCGCTGCAAAGGACGATGTGGAAGGCGCCGTGCAGGCCTGGGCCAAGGCCTGGGCCACCAAGAACATGCAGGGCTACCTGGGCGCCTACGCCCCCAACTTCACGCCCCCGGGCGGCCAGTCGCGCAAGGACTGGGAAGCCGACCGCAAGGCGCGCATCGTGCCGCGCACGCGCATCGGTGTGGACCTCAGCGACATCAACGTGACGGTCAACGGCGACCGCGCCTCGGCCAAGTTCCGCCAGGCCTACAGCTCCGACAACCTGAACGTGACCAGTCGCAAGACGCTGGATTTGGTCAAGAGCGGCAACCGCTGGCTGATCCTGCGCGAATCCACGGGCTCCTGATGGCCGGTTGGCGGACTTTTCAGCGGGGGCATGCCAGCTTTCCCGCCGCGTTCCCGAGCCCAGCCTCTCGGACCTGGAAGCGGCCCATCGCCGGCGTGGGTGCGCTGATCACGGCAGCACTGCTCGCCCTGCTATTCAGCTCCTGTGTCGCGCGCAAGGACAACGCCGGCGTCGCGCTGGAGCCGGTGAACCTGGGGTCGGCCGCGCAGGCGTCGACGTCGGCCACCTCGGCAGACCAGCCTTCTTTGCTGCACAGCGCCCTCGCCAAGGTGCAGGACGCGGCTCAGGACCTAACGTCCGCCCGGCCGTCCACCGGCCTGCAGTCGCGGCCGCTCTCGGGTGAGGCGCTCAAAGAGGTGCTGCCCAAGCTTGGCCGCGCCGAAGCCCGGCTGATCGACATCTACCGCCTCATCAGCCAGGGTGAGCACCGCCAGGCGCTGGCACAGGCCGATGCACTGGTCCGCGACCACCCCAATTTCCAACTGGCCCATCTCGTGCATGGCGATCTGCTCAGCGTGCAGGTGCGACCGGTCAGCCAGATCGGCGATGTGCCGGACACCAAGGCCCGCGCAGCGCTGGACCAGCTCAACGTGCTGCGCGAGGAATCGCGCCGCCGTCTGCGTGCGCTCACCGAGCGCCCGCCCGAAGGCAGCGTTCCGACCCAGTTCCTGAGCCTGTCTTCGCAAAGCCGCCACGCCATCGCCGTGGACGCGTCGCGTTCGCGCCTGTACCTGTTCGAAAACCAGACGCCAGCGGCCAGCAACGGCACGCTCGCAGGCGCCCCCAAGCTGCGGCTGATCGGGGACTACTACATCTCGGTCGGCCTGCAAGGCATCGAAAAGCAGCTCGAAGGCGACAAGCGCACGCCGCTGGGCGTGTACTACATCACCAGCAGCCTCAACCCCGAGAGCCTGCCCGATCTCTACGGCGTGGGCGCCCTGCCCATCAACTACCCCAACCCGCTGGACGTGCAGCGCGGCAAGACCGGCAGCGGCATCTGGCTGCACGGCACGCCGCGCGAACAGTTCGTGCGGGCGCCGCAAGCGTCCGACGGTTGTGTGGTGCTGTCCAACCCCGACCTGGAACACCTGCTGTCCATGGTGCAGATCCGCACCACGCCGGTGGTGATCGCCCCCGAGTTGCACTGGGTGCGCCCCGAGGTGCTCGACACCGAACGCCAGCGGTTCGAGGCCACGCTGCAGGCCTGGCGCGACACCAAGGGTCAGGGCGACCTGCAAAGACTCAAGGACTTCTATTCAGGCCGCTTCCAGAACCAGGGACGCAACCTGGCGCAGTGGTGGCCCAAGGTGGAAGCCGAGGTACACAACGCCAACGGCCAGCGGGGCCTGGAACTGAAGGACCTGTCGCTGCTGCAGTGGCGTGACAACCAGGACACCATGGTCGTGACCTTCGGTGAAGTGGCCATGGGCCAGTCCCGCGGCACGACCAAACGCCAGTACTGGGCCCGTGAAAACGACCAGTGGAAGATCTTTTTCGAAGGAACCCCGTGATGAAGTCCCCCCTGCGCCGCCGCACCGGCCTGCTGCTCGCCGCCGCCGTCAGCGCCCTGGCCCTGATCTCCGCCCCCGTACTGGCACAGAGCGCCCCCAAGGTGCGGCTGAACACGTCCATGGGCGACATCGTGCTGGAGCTCTACCCCGACAAAGCCCCCAAGACGGTCGAGAACTTCCTGCAGTACGTGGGCGACAAGCACTACGACGGCACGGTCTTCCACCGCGTGATGGACGGCTTCATGATCCAGGGTGGAGGCTTCACCGCCGACATGCAGCAAAAGCCCACGCGCACGCCCGTGCCGCTGGAAGCCACCAATGGTCTGAAGAACGACCGCGGCACCATCGCCATGGCGCGCACCGGCAACCCGAACTCAGCCACCGCCCAGTTCTTCATCAACGTGGTGAACAACGCCATGCTCAACGCCCCCAACCCGGACGGCTATGGCTACACCGTGTTCGGCAAGGTGATCCAGGGAATGGACACCGTGGACAAGATCAAGGGGGTTGCCACCGGCAACAAGGGCATGCACCAGAACGTGCCACTGAACAACGTCACCATCCTCAAAGCCACCCTGGAGAAATAACACCATGGCCAATCCTCAAGTCGAACTGCACATCGCCGGTATGGGCGTCATCACGCTCGAACTCGACGCAGAGAAAGCCCCGCTGTCCACTGCCAACTTCCTGGCCTACGTGAACAAGGGCCACTACGACAACACGGTGTTCCACCGCGTCATCCCCGGCTTCATGATCCAGGGCGGCGGCTTCGAACCCGGCATGACCCAGAAGCCCACCGACCAGCCGATCAACAACGAGGCCAACAACGGCCTGAAGAACGACCACTACACCGTGGCCATGGCCCGCACCAACGACCCGCACTCGGCCACGGCGCAGTTCTTCATCAACGTCACCAACAACGGCTTCCTCAACCACACCGCGCCCAGCGCCCAGGGCTGGGGTTACGCCGTGTTCGGCAAGGTCACCGGCGGCACCGACATCGTCAAGAAGATCGAAGGCGTGGCCACCGGCCGCAAGGGCTTCCACGACGACGTGCCCAAGGACGACGTGGTGATCGAGAAGGCCGTCGCGCTCTGATCGCCCCGCCCCTTCCGGCCATGACCGACCGCTTCGCCCAGTGGCGCGCCCCCGCGCACTGGCAAGCGGTCGATTGCATTTCAGACCTGCACCTGCAGGCCGGCGAGCCCGCCACCTTCGACGCCTGGCGCGCCTGGCTGGCCCGCCCGGTCGGCGAGCGGGCCGACGCGCTGCTCATCCTGGGCGATCTGTTCGAGGTCTGGGTCGGCGACGACGCGCTGCAAGGCGAAGGCCCCGACGCCGCGTTCTGGCGCCACTGTGCCGAGGCCCTGCGGGCGCACGCGCAGGACACACCCACCTTCTTCATGGCCGGCAACCGGGACTTTTTGCTCGGCCCAGCCGGCCTGCAAGCCTGCGGAATGCAGGCGCTGAGCGACCCGACGGTGCTGGACTTCGCGGGCCAGCGCTGGCTGCTCAGCCATGGGGACGAACTCTGCCTGGCCGACACCGACTACCAGCGCTTTCGCGCCCAGGTGCGCAGCGCCGAGTGGCAGCAGGCCTTTCTGGCCCAGCCGCTGGCCCAGCGCGAAGCCACCGCGCGCGAACTGCGCCGCCAGAGCGAAGCGCGCAAACAGGCCAGCGGTGGCGACCCCAGCCTGTGGGCCGACGTGGACGCTGCCGCCGCACGCCAGTGGCTGCAGGCCGCCGGCGCCGCCACCCTGATCCACGGCCATACCCACCGTCCAGGCGGGCACGACCTGGGCGATGGTCTGCGCCGCGAAGTGCTCAGCGACTGGGATCTCGGCGCACCCACACCGCGCGCGCAAGTGCTGCGCATCAGCGCCCAGGGCCTGCAACGCCGGCCATTGAAGACCGCCTGAGCGCCACCATGTGCGGCTGATGGCCCTGTCCCTGCTCCGCCCTCTCCAGACCTGGTTGCCGCGCCGCTGGCGCAGCGCTCCGCCCATCAACCCAGGTCTGTGGCGCGGCGTGACCACCGCCCTGCCCTTCGTGGCCGCGCTGTCCGCCCCCGAACAAGACCGGCTGCGCACGCTGTGCGCCCACTTCCTGCAGGAAAAGGAATTCCACGGCGCCCACGGCCTGGTCATCACCGACCGCATGGCGCTGAACATCGCCGCCCAGGCCTGCCTGCCCTTGCTGCAGATGCGGTGCGCCGATGGCAACGCGTCGCAAGCGGACGCCCAGCGGCTGGACTGGTACGCCGACTTCGTGGGCATCGTGGTGCAACCGGGCGCCGCCGTGGCCCAACGCGAGGTGACCGATGGCGTGGGTGTGGTGCACCGCTACCGCGAGGTGCTGGCCGGCGAGGCCATGGACCGCGGTCCGGTCATGCTCAGCTGGGACGAGGTCGCGCGCGCGGCCGAACTGGCGCCCCTGGGCAAGAACGTGGTGATCCACGAGTTCGCGCACAAGCTGGACATGCGCGGCATGCGGCCGGGACAGCAGCCCGACGGTGCCCCGCCCCTGCCCCCCGGCTATCTCGGCCTGTCACCCGAAGCGGCCCGCCAGCACTGGCGCCACACCATGCAGGCGGCCTACACCGGCTTCAAAGAGTCGGTCGCCATGGCCGAACGCTTTGGCGGCGAGCCGCCCTGGCTGGACGACTACGCGGCCACCCACCCGGCGGAGTTTTTCGCCGTGACCTGTGAAGCCTACTTCGTGCAGCGTGAGCGCTTCGCCCAGGAGCTGCCCACGCTGCTGCCGCTGTACGACGGCTTCTTCAGGGCAGCCGTCTAGACCGTTGGCGAAGCGACCGCACCTCGGAAGGCGCGGTCGCGGGGCTCACGTCACTTCTTGAGCAGGACCTTGAGCGTGGCCTGCAGGCGGCGCGCGGCGGCCGCGTCGAACGGCCCGGCCAGCACGCGGGCCACGTCCTGGGCCCAGGTGTCGGTGGGGGGCGCTTCGTGGCGGCGCGTGAGCAACTGCAGCTGCAACGCACGGCGCGCGTCCAGCTGGTCTGCGGGCGTCGGCACTTCGGCCGCCATTTCCAGGCGCAGCAACGGTTCGGTGGGTACCGGCGCCGCCGTCGCGGCCAGGCTCTGCGACCACGCGCCGCGTGCGGCCGCGTTGACACGCGAACCCAGCGCCTGCGCCGCCGGCACCTGGGCCGCGTCGCGCTGCTCCCAGGCGCTCATGAGTTGCGTGAGCACCTCGCCGTGGGCCTGCGCGGCCAGTTTGCGCAGCGCGGCTTCGGCGTGCTCGACGGCGTTGCGCTGGGCACGGAAGGCGGCATCGCCCAGGCGCGGGCCCCGCGCCTCGCGCGGCTCGCGCTCGAAGCCCCGGCTGTCGCGGCCATCGCGGCTGTCGCCACGGGCACCGAAACCGCCGCGGTCGCCACGGCCATCGCGCCCACCCGGACCGCGGCGCTCGTCGCGCCCGGCCGGTTCGGCCTTCTTCATGCCGGGGCGGTCATCGCCGCGCACCGCCACGATCTTCTTGGGCGGCGCCACCGGCTTGACCGGTGCGGCGGGCGCTTCATCCGACGCCGCAGGCTCTGCCGCTTCGGCGCCGGCTTCAGCGGGCTGTTCGGCAGCGGGCTCGGCCGCTGGCGCCGCCGTGGCGGCAGCGGCGGCTGCAGCGGGTGCCGCAGCGGCCTCCGCCTGGCCGCGCAAGGCGGCATCCAGCGCGGCCATGGCGGTGCGGATCTGCGCCGCATCGCCACTGGCGGTGGCGGCGTCCAGCGCCTTGGACGCGTCCAGCACGCGCTGGTCGTGTGCGCTCAGCGCCTGGCTCACCTTTTCGCGCTCGGTGCTCTTGCGGGCAAAGGCTTCGTCGATGGGCTTGCGGAACGCATCCCACAGTTTCTGTTCCTGCTTGCGCTCCAGCGGCACCGCGTGGGCCTCGGCCTGCCAGCGCTGCTGCAGGGCCTTGACCGCGTCGATGCGCAACTGCGGCGCCGCGCCCAGGGCCGCGGCCTCTTCGATCAGCGCCTGGCGACGCGCGACGCTTTGCGCCTGCGCCGCTTCCACACCCGCGTGCGCCTCGTGCATCGCGGTCTTCCAGACCGGCTGCAGTTCGGCAAACGCTTTTTCGCTCAGGTGGCCGGCTTCGCGCCAGCGTTCGGAGAACGCGTGCAGTTCGCGCAGCTGGGCTTTCCAGTCGGTGTTCTGGGCGTGGGCGGCAGCCCAGGCCTTGAGTTCTTCGATGATGGCCAGGCGCTGGGCCTTGTGCGCGTCGGCCTGCTGGCGCACCTGGGTCAGCCAGACTTCGACCGTCTTGTGGGCTTCGGTGCAAGCCGCGTCAAAGCGCTTCCACAACGCGTGGTTGGACTGACCGCCCTGGTCAGTGGTCTTCCACTGCTCGCGCAGGGTGCGCAGGGTTTCCTGCATCTTGCGCCCGCCGATGCGCTGGCCTTCGGGCGCCAGCAGCAGGGCTTCGGCCTTCTTGACCAGTTCTTCGCGCAACTGGTCGGCGCGCCAGCGCTGCCAGTCTTCCAGCTCGCCGGCCTGGCCCAGCACCGCGTGGGCCTTGGCGTCCAGATCGGGGCCGATCAGACGGCCCTGCGACTTGAGCAGGTTGCGCACATCGGCCGCCGCCTTGGGCGTGGCCTTGCCGTGGCCTTCGGCCAGCTCTTTTTCCAGCACCGCCAGCACGCGCTCCATCTCGGCCTGCGCCTTGGCGCGGCGTTCCTGGTGGGCCTGGGCGTCGTGCGCGGCCTGTTCGGCCTTGGCGGCAGCGGGTTCACCGCGGGCCACGCGCAGTTCGTCGGCCCACACGGGCACGGCGGGCAATGGCTGGCTCGCGTCGGCATCGGCCGCCACGGCCTGGGCCAGCGCGGCATCGAAAGCCTCCCACACAACCTGCAGCTGGGTGCGCGAGGCCTCCAGCATGGGCGGGAACTTGGCTTCCACGCTGGGCCACTGACTGTCAGCCGAGAGCAGCTGGGACTGCTGCTGCCACTGGGCCACGTCGGCCTTGAGCGCATCGGCCTGCTGCTGCGCGTCGCGCCAGGACTTGGTGGACAGCACCTCGATGCGCTGGGCGATCAGCACGGCGGCCTCACGCTCGACCTGCACCCGGTGTTGCAGGTCTTCAATCGACTTCACGCGTTCGGCCAGCGCCTGCTTCAGGCCCGCCAGCGGTTCGCGCGAGAGCGGTGCGCCGGCACGCGCGGCGTCGCGCTGCCAGGCCATGGCGTCGGCCAGGTTCAGGCGGCTCTGGCCGATCAGGGCCTCGGCCTTCTGCGCCCATTCGGCGGCGATGTGTTCCTGCGCCTTCTGGCGCTTCTGCTCGTCCAGCTTTTCCTTCAAGGGCTTGGCCGCGCCGCGGTCGCGCTGCGACAGTTCCTTGAACACCTCGTTCATCTGCTCCAGGCCCGGCTCGGTGGCCAGCCATTCGCGCACGCGCGCAGCGCGTTCACCCGAGGTGGGGGCCGAAAAAGCGCCGCCGGTGACGGCGTCCAGGGGGTGCGTCGCAGCAGAAGCTGCCTTGGGTTGGGCGGGGGTGTTCACGGCAGCGGGGGCGTTGGTCGGGGACTTGCGCAGGGAAAACAGCGACATACAGGACTCAGAATGCAAAAAGGGGGCCGCGCCCTGGTCAGAGCGCGGCAACCCCGTATTGTCGCCGCTGTCGCGCGGGGTGAAAGCCCCCCGCCGTCAAATCAGCGCACGGCCAGCTTCAGTTCGGCCTGCGGCACCCAGCGATCGCCCTCCTGGGCCAGCTTGGGCGCCCCGAGGAACATGCGGTCTTCGGGCAGTTCGCGGCTGGCCAGGTAGTCCTTGACGGCCACGCCCCGCGCCACAGCCAGCTCGCGCACCGTGTCGGCCGTGACCGGGATGGCCGCCAGCAGCAGCGCTTCCATCTCCGGAACCGGCAGGTCCTTGGCCAGCCCGATCAGGTTGCGCGGCTTGCTGATGTCGGCGCGCTTGTAGACCTCCTTGAGCTGGGCCGGGTACTCGGCCGCCGTCACCACCACCGTGCCGGTGACCGAGCCTCCGCTGCGCGCCAGGGCGCGGCGTTTTTCGGCCTGCACCTGGGCGTCCAGGCGGGCGCGGCGCAGGCCGCTGCGTTCGGCTTCCAGGTCGCTGTGGCCGATCACCGTCAATTGCAGCGCCGGCCGGTCGGCCAGGGCTTTGGCGATCTTGTCCAGCCGCTGGCGCCCCTCGTCGCTCAGCACCGCACTGCCGGGCGCAAAGGCGACCTGGCGGAGCTCGTCCCCGCCGCCACCCATGGCACCGGCCAGCAGCGAGAACGGCGCGGTGATGGCCTTGCCGATCAGGTTGAAGATGAGCTTGAAGATGATGGGCGCCAGCCGGAACTGCGGGTCGTTGAGCGAACCGCTGACCGGCAGGTTGATGTCGATCACGCCATTGCGGTCGGCCAGCAGGGCCACCGCCAACTTGACCGGCAGGTTGGGCGCATCGCTGCCTTCGATGCGGTTGCCAAAGGCCAGCTGGTTGAGCACCACCTGGTTGCTGGCGTTGAGCTGGCCATCGGGCGCGATGCGGTACGTCACGTCCACGCTGAGCTTGCCGCGGTCGATGCCATAACCCGCGTACTTGGCGCTGTAGGGCGACAGCGGCGGCAGCTCCAGGTCGCGCACCTTGCCCTGGATGTCCAGCGCCAGCGGTTGGGCCAGCGGGTTGAGCTTGCCCACGATCTCCAGCGCGGCCGTGCCTTCGGCCCGGCCGCGCAGGGTCAGGTCGGCCAGCTGCGGCGTGCCGCCGCCCGGCGTGCTGGCGTTGCTGAAGGCGCTCAGGCCGCCGCTGAGTTCGCTCAGGTTGGCCGAGTAGTTGGGCTGGATGAAGCGGTCGGAGAAAAACACCCGACCATTGACCAGGCTGATCGGGCCGAAACGGATGTCGGGCGCGGGCCCGGCGGGCGTCGCCACTGGTGCGGGTGCAGCCGCCACAACCGTGCCGGACGCAACGGCGGTCACCGAGCCGGTGGCGCTGCCGGCGGGCACCGACGGAGCGTCGCTGTCCTTGACCAGCCCCTGCAGGTTGATGCGCCCCTGCTCGCTGATGATGACCCGCGCGAAATAGTCGCTGAGCACCGTCTCGTTCACCGCCAGGCGCAGCGGCTGGCCAGGGGCCAGCGCCAGCTGAAGGCCGCGCAGGTTCAGCGCCTTCCAGGCCAGCAGCTCTTCGCTGGGCGCCAGGGTGTTGGCGCGGAAGTCTTCCAGCGCCACGTCACCGGCGAGCGAGAGCGCCAGCCCGTCGGCCGGCAGTCCCAGCTCGATCGCACCGCGGTAGCTGGTGTCGGCGCGCAGCAAATCGAGGTTGAGGCGCTCGCCAAAGTACGGCACCAGCGCGTGCACCGGCAGGTGGTCGGCCTGCAGCTGGCCCTTGACCAGCAGGGCATCACGGCCCGGCGCGGGCGCCGGCAGGCGCAGCGCGCCCTTGTAGTTCAACCGCCCTGCTTCGTTCGGCCCGCCACCCGCATCGGCCACCCGCGCCGCGAACGACAGCGGCATGGGCGCCTGCCGCGCCGCCATCGGCTGCAGGTTCTGCAACTGGAGCTGGATGCCCGAGACGCTCAGCTGCACCGGCTCGGAGAACTGGGCGTCTTTGAACCGCAGTGCGCCCTCCCCCAGCTGCAGCGACCGCAGGGCCACCGTCCAGGGCGGCGCCGAAGCGGCCGCGGGCCGGGCCGGCGCGGTGGCGGGCGCCGGTTTGAGCCAGCGCTGCACCGACCACTGGCCCTGCGCATCGCGTTCGAGCTGCACCCGCGGGCGCTGGATCTGCAGCTGGTCGATGTTCACCGCGCGCTGCGCCAGGTCCACCCGGGCGCCCTGCACCACCAGCGACTGCAGGGCCGCCTGCGGGCTGCGGGGCGCGCCCAGGGCCAGGTCTGAGAGGGTCACGGTGGAAGCGCCCAGCACCAGGCCCATGGGCTTGTCCGGCTGTGCGGCCTGCCAGTCCAGCGACAGCTCGGCCGCCACCTGCCCGCTCAGGGGCACGGCCAGCGTCTGCGCCAGGTAGGGCGCAAAGGGGCTGAGCGGCAATGCTCCCAGGTGCAGTTGCGCCTGCGCACGGGCCTGCGTCGCGCTGCCTTGCACGGTCAGGCTGCTGGTGCCCAGCCGGGTGCTCAGCTCAAACGGCACCGGCCGTTGCACCGGCCATGTCAGGTCCCGAGCTGCGACCTTCAGGTCTTCCGCCACCAGCCGGGCCTGGGGTTGGACCGCTGCGTCGTCCCAGCGCAGCGTTGCGCCGCTGACGATCACCTCATCCACCCCGATGCGCCAGGGCTCGGCCGGCGCCGCGGCGGCCGGGGCCGGTTCGGTGGTCTTGGGCCCGCCGGTCACAAAACCCTCGGCCATGCGCTGCAAGTTCAGGCGCCCCTGTGCGTCGCGCGCCACCGCCAGTTGCGGCCCCTGCCACGCGATCTTGCCCAGCTGGATCTGCCGCGCCAGCGGCTCGGCCCGGCGGATATCGACCGCCAGGCGTTCAAACGCCAGTGCGTCGGCCGGCGCGGCGCCAGGCAACACCTGTTGCAGCCGGATGCCCGACAAGGCCACATCCCCCGACAGGACCACCTGAGGCGCCTCACGCTGTTCAAACGCCACCTGCAATGCCAGATGCAGGAAGCCCGCCTGCGGCCGCAAGGGCCATTGCGCAGGCCAGTAAGGCAGGTAGGGCGCCAGATCCAGAGACGGCACCTTGAAACGCAGGTCGGTCTGGTGCGCGTCCGCAAACGGCGCCGTCTCCCCGGACGAGTCAAAAGCGCTGCCGTTGAGTTCAAAAGCCAGTTGTGGCCGGGTCTTCACATCGCGGCGTGAATCGAGGTTGCTCAGGAACGGCAGCCGCAGCACCAGTTGGTCGAGCCGGTGGGTGACACCGACCGGCGCGTCCACAAACTCGATGCCTCCCCCGGTCAGCTCCAGGTTGAACAGCGCGAACTTCGGCGTTTCACCCGGCGGCGAAGCATCGGGCGGGTTCAGGCGCTGCAGCACATCGTCCACGTCGTAGCGCCCCTGCCCCAGGTGGCGCAGGCGCAGGCGTGGCTGTTCCAGTTTCAGCGCATCGACCACCGGTGCCAGCCGCAGCAGCGACTGCAGCTCGGCGTCCACATACAGGCGAGCGAGCGAAAACTGCTCGGCCGTCCCGGCCGCATCGGCCACCTTCAGACCGGTAATTTCCAGCTCCAGCGACCAGGGCCGCACGTCCACCCGATCCACCGTGACCGTTCGTCCCAGGGCCTGGCTGGCCTGCTTCTGCAACTGCCACTTCAACAAGGGTGGCACGCCCAGCCAGGCGAGCGCCCACAGGCCCAACAACGCGGCCAGCGCGATGGCCAGGCGGCGACGCCAACGGCCAGCGGCCACGGCAACGGGAGAAACGGAGGGTACGGGTGCAGAGCGGTCGGCGTCCATGCTGCGAGTGTCGCTGAAGCCCGCCGCCACACCACGGCACAAACCAGCACGAAAAATGCAGCACCCCAGAAACAAGAAACCCCGGCAGGCTGGGCCTGTCGGGGTTGACGGCGGGCGTAGTGCACTTGCCATCGGTTTTGGCGGAGGGAGTTGGATGTCTCTCCAGCCTGGAAGCAACAGATTGCTCCCGTTGGGGACCGGAGCACGGACGGACCGTTGAACCGGCTGATGCCTGCAGTGAAGCAGACAGCTGCAGGTTACTCCGCTTCGCTCTGCGGTTCAAGCCGCCAGGCCGGGTACCGCCATGGGGAATTTCAATCACTGTCGGGCGGGTCATTCGGGTCCGATGCAAACCGCTCTTTTTGACGTGAAAGGTGGCACTCAGCCGACAAACGGTCAACCCACCCAAGCCGCCCTCAAACCCTTGCCCGCACTGGGCTCGTCGCCGGAACCTACCGTCGCCCACACCCGGCATCGTCTTTTTTTATTACCAATTGATCTAACAAAACAATTCTTAAACATTGACTGGGTATTTGACACCCCCTACCATTCGCGCCGGCTTGCCCTCCCAGGGTAAACCCGAGCGCTGCCGATTCCGGCTAATTCGACGCCCTCCCGGCCCAAGAGGCACAGGCGTTGATGGCGTCCCCCCAATCCAACTGCCTGAGCCCACCGGCCCGCGCAGCCCTGAACGGAGAGACAACATGACAGCGAGATTCCCGAGCCTCAGCACCGCCCAGCGGTTCCCGGCCACCTCACTGAAAACCGCCCTGCGGGATGCCTACCAAGGTTTCCTGGACGTCAGCCACAACGGCATGGCGCTGCTGGGCACCGCCATCGTGGTCGCCGCGGTCACGCTGGTGGCCCGCGCCGATCTGCGCGCCGATGCCGAGCAGCAGTTGCTGGGCTGGTTGCAGCAGCGCCAGGACGTGGCCGTCATGGCGCAGACGGTGGCGGAAGACCCGCTGGCGACCGAACGCGTGAGCACACTCGACCCGGCCGAGCTGCCCAAAGCCCAGGCCAACGTGGCCCAGTGGCTCAGCCGCAAGTACCGCGTGGCGCAAGAGCCGCTGAGCGTGCTGGTGTCCGAAGCCTTCACCATCGGCCAGAAACAGCGTCTAGACCCGACCCTGATCCTGGCGGTCATGGCCATCGAGTCGCGCTTCAACCCCTACGCTCAAAGCCCAGTGGGTGCACAAGGCCTGATGCAGGTGCTCACGCGCGTGCACACCGACAAGTACGACAACTTCGGTGGCCACATGGCCGCTTTCGACCCGGTCTCCAACCTGCGGGTGGGCGTGAAAGTGCTGCAGGACTGCATCAAGCAGGCCGGCTCCGTTCAGGGCGGTCTGCGGCTGTACGTGGGCGCCGTCACCAGCGACGGGGGCGACTACATCAACAAGGTGATGGCCGAGCACCTGCGCATCCAGAGCGTGGCACTGGGCAAGCCCATGCCCACCAGCTTCCCGGTGTACACGGCCGCCCCTGCGGCTGTGCCCGTCGAACCCGGCCCGGAGCTGCCCACCCAGACCGGCCTGCTGGAGCCGGAGGTGGCGCCGCTGGCCACGCCATCGCCAGCCGCCCCGCCGGCCACGGACAGCGCGCTGTCCACCTCCTGACCTCCAGGTTGCCCGATCGCCGCCCTTGGCGCGCGCTCGGGCATCCAGCCCTCGGCTAAACTACCGCGGTGCGCAACTGGCGATAGGCGCGCGGCGGTTTTCCCGCCGTCGGCGCTGACGTGGCCCCCCGACCGCCCGGTCTGGACAACCACTGGGAAGTGCACCGCCCGCCCGCCGGGTGATCCGCCGTTCGCCTGGGCAGTCCCTGCCGCTCGTCCCGAGTGCGTGGGGTCCCACACTCCCGAGACCGTCCCGAGACTGCCAAACCATGTACGACCGCAACATCCTCATCGAACAAACCGACCCGGAACTGTTCAAGGCCATTGAGCTGGAAAACGCGCGCCAGGAACACCACATCGAGCTGATCGCCAGCGAGAACTACGCCAGCCCGGCCGTGATGGCCGCCCAAGGCACCCAGCTGACCAACAAGTACGCCGAGGGCTACCCCGGCAAGCGCTACTACGGCGGCTGCGAATACGTGGACATCGCCGAGCAGCTGGCCATCGACCGCATCAAGCAGATCTTCGGCGCCGACGCCGCCAACGTGCAGCCGCACTGCGGCGCCTCTGCCAACGAAGCCGTGTTCCTGGCCTTCCTCAAGCCCGGCGACACCATCATGGGCATGAGCCTGGCCGAAGGCGGCCACCTGACCCACGGCATGCCGCTGAACATGAGCGGCAAGTGGTTCAACGTCGTGAGCTACGGCCTGGACAAGAACGAAGCCATCGACTACGACGCCATGGAAGCCAAAGCGCGCGAGCACAAGCCCAAGCTGATCGTGGCCGGTGCCTCCGCCTACAGCCTGCGCATCGATTTCGAGCGCTTCGCCAAGATCGCCAAGGAAATCGGCGCCATCTTCATGGTGGACATGGCCCACTACGCCGGCCTGATCGCCGCGGGCGTCTACCCCAACCCGGTGCCGTTCGCCGACGTGGTGACCTCGACCACGCACAAGAGCCTGCGCGGCCCGCGCGGCGGCATCATCCTGATGAAGGCCGAGCACGAGAAGGCCATCAACAGCGCCATCTTCCCGGGCCTGCAAGGCGGTCCGCTGATGCACGTCATCGCGGCCAAGGCCGTGGCCTTCAAGGAAGCGCTGCAGCCTGAGTTCAAGGCCTACCAGCAGCAGGTGGTCAAGAACGCCCAGATCGTGGCCGAGACGCTGACCCAGCGCGGCCTGCGCATCGTCAGCGGTCGCACCGAAAGCCACGTCATGCTGGTCGACCTGCGCGCCAAGGGCATCACCGGCAAGGAAGCCGAGGCCGTGCTGGGCAGCGCCCACATGACCATCAACAAGAACGCCATCCCCAACGACCCGGAAAAGCCGATGGTCACCAGCGGCGTGCGCATCGGCACCCCGGCCATGACCACCCGCGGCTTCAAGGACGAAGAGGCCCGCCTGACCGCCAACCTGATCGCCGACGTGCTGGACAACCCGCGCGACCCGGCGAACATCGAAGCCGTGCGCGCCAAGGTCAACGCCCTGACGTCCCGCTTCCCGGTCTACAAGTGAGGATGGTGCCCCCACGCTCCGCCGCTGCGCGGGTCGCTGCCCCCCATGGGGGCGCGAATCCGGCTTGGGGCGGCCCGGCGCCGGATTCCCAATGAAGTGCCCTTTCTGCGGTCATCTGGAGACCCAGGTCGTTGAGACCCGGGTGTCCGAAGACGCGGACTTCATCCGCCGCCGCAGACAGTGCGGGCACTGCGAAAAGCGCTTCACCACCTACGAACGCCCGGAAGTCAGCTTCCCGGCCGTGGTGAAGAAAGATGGCCGGCGCGTGGACTACGTGCCGGCCAAATTGCGCGCATCGTTCGCTCTGGCCCTGCGCAAGCGCCCGGTCAGCACCGAGCAGGTCGATGCCGCCATCGAGCGCATCGAGGAAAAACTGCTCAACCTCGGTGTCCGCGAGGTCCCTGCCACACGGCTGGGGGAGATGGTCATGCGCGAACTCAAAAAGCTCGACAAGGTGGCCTACATCCGCTTTGCCAGCGTGTACCGCAGCTTCGAAGACATCGACGAGTTCCGTGCCTTGGTGGATGAGGTGCGCCGATAGTCGGCTCGCGCTACCGGCATTCGGACAACGCAGACGGCTGGCTGCGCGCTCGGCCGGCCGAACTGATCACGATCTCGACCCCTTTGATGGGAACATCGCTGGCAGGGCAAATGGTCAGAGTCCCCGCTTGAAACGCACCGTTGACCAGCCTCGACCGCCCCACAGGGTGGTATGACACATAGGAAGCCACCGAGGCGTTGCCTTTGATCACCCAATCGGGCGCGATGCTCTCTCGCACCACCACAATCCGCTCCCCATCGTCCCGCTGAGCGTTGTTGTTCAGATCCTGGAAAACGATCCGCCCCTGGCTCCATTGCCCAGAGGATGCGCAGGTCGCCTGATCCCCAGAGACGCACAGGACCACGCGGTGTCCACTGCGAACGGCATCGGCGCGGGCCAACGCCAGGTCTGCCAACAACTCATTGGTTTCGCTGGATCTCCTGACATCGGTGACGATGCCCGAGAACCATGGTGCAGCCGTGGTCACCAAAATGCTCGCCACCCCCAGCGCCACCAGTGTTTCCACCAGACTCGCCCCACGTTCGCACGGTGTATTCCCCATGTCGCCCCCTGAATCGAATAGCAAAAATGTATTCAGATTCAGCGCCCTTGTATTCCCCAAAAATAGGGAACATGTGCCCCGGACAGACCGTTCATCCCCAGGCTCAACCCCTTCGGCGGCCCACCGCCTCGCAGCCGGCGGGCGCACCAGACAATTGGGATGTGAAATTCCAACCGTACTTCTTTGGCACTACAAAATCCGCGAATCGCGGATTCACCTTGATCGAACTCTTGGTGAGCCTGTCCGTGCTGGCCATCCTCATGGGCCTCGCGGTCCCGAGTTTTCGCGCGACCATTGCCGCCAACCAGCTCACGAGCAGGACCAACGAACTGGTCAGTGCCTTGAACATGGCGCGGTCTGAAGCCATCCGCCGGGGCTCGCGGGTGACGCTGTGCAAGAGCAGCACAGGCACCTCGTGCTCGTCCACTGGCGACTGGGAACAGGGCTGGGTGGTTTTTGTGGACACCACCCGATCCGGCACCACTGCGAGCATTGACAGCGGTGAAACGGTGTTGCTGGTCCAACAAGCGGTCTCAGGCAGCACGCTCATCAAAGGCAATCTCACCGTCAACAGCTACGTGTCGTTCGGTGCAGACGGTCGGCCCAGAACCTTGGCGGGCATTTCCACCCTCGGGATGCTGCGCTCCTGCAACACCAGCACCGCGTTGACCAACAACTCTCGTGCGCGGGACGTGGAGTTGAGCCGCGTAGGCCGCCTAAGCACCTCCACACCGACCAGTGTGGCATCCACCTGCCCTGCTCCAACATGAAGATGAATCGAAGAACAACCGACATTCGATGGACTGCGCATCGGCCTGCCCAGCGCGGAGCCGGCTTGATCGAAGTGCTGGTCGCCGTCCTGATTCTGGCGCTGGGGCTGCTTGGCATGGCGGGCCTGCAGGCGAACGCATTGAAAAAGAATCAGAGCAGTTTTGCCAGAAGCCAGGCCGTGATGTTGAGTTACTACATGCTCGATGCCATGCGTGCCGACCGATCTGCCGCCGTGAGCGGCAGCTACGACACGGCCTCTTCGGGTCTTTGCAGTTCCACCGCCCTCACCGGCACCGCGCTGGCGGACAACACGCGAAAAGACTGGGTGGACAGCCTCAGAAGCAACCTGGGCGATGTCGACTCCACCTGCGGCATCATCGATTGCGACAACGCCGGCGTGTGCTCGATCACCGTCAAATGGAATGACGAACTTGCCGGGGGACTGGGTGCGCAGACCTTCGAGACCAGGAGCCGCCTGTGACCGCAACCCGCCAAGACATCCGACCATTCAACAGGTCCGGCCGGACACGGCAAGCCGGCTTCGGTCTTGTCGAACTCATGGTCTCCATGTTGCTCGGGCTGATCCTGATCGGCGGCGTGCTGAGCATCTTCCTGAGCAATCAGCAGGCGTTTCGCAGCAACGAAGGGCTTGCCCGCCTGCAAGAAAACGCCCGCATTTCCTTTGAGCTGATGGCGCGGGAAATCCGCGAAACCGACGGAAATCAATGCGGCGCAAAACTGGTGGCCAATGTCGTCAACGACGCCACGGACGAATGGACAACCAATTGGGCGGAAGGCCCCATTCGCGGCTACGACAAGAATCAGGCATCGCCCCTGGTGGTGCCAGTCGGGACCGCGTCATCCAATCGGGTCACGAACACCGCCGCGGTGTCGATCCGACTGGCCGACGCCAATGGCGCGATCACAGTCGTTTCACACAATGCGACGGCGGCATCCTTCAAGCTCTCAACCCTCACCCATGGTTTCGTTGAGGGCGACATTGTCATGGTTTGCGACAACGGTTCCGCCGCGATTTTCCAGATCACCAACGCATCAACCGGCACCAACGACACGGTGGTGCACAACACGGGCACGGTGACGCCAGGCAACTGTTCCAAGGGCCTGGGCTATCCGACAATTTGCTTGGGCGCAGTGGGCAACACCAAGACATTCGCGTCCGGCGGCGTGATGGCCAGAATTGCGCCCTCTTTCTGGTACATCGGCATCAACTCAAGAGGCGGTCGGTCTCTTTACAGAAAGACAAAAACAGCCACCGATGAGATTGCCGAAGGGGTGAGGGACATGCAGATCGAATACCTGCAACGAGACGAGGCGACCGGCCTGCCCGATGCCGACTGGGTCAGCGCGAGCTCGATCACCAATTGGACGTCTGCTGCAAGCAAGCAAGTCATTGCCGTTCGGGTGACGCTGGACCTGGAGAGCCTCACCAAAGTGGGCACCAACCAGGCCACATTGAAGCGGCAACAGATTTTTGTGGTCAACCTGCGCAACCGAGTGATCTGATGGATTCGAGATATCAACATTCACGGCGCGCGACCCCAAGGCAGCCGCAACAGGGGGTGGCCCTCATCATCGCGCTCGTGCTGCTGGTCATCATGACGCTGCTGGGGCTCAGCGCGATGCGCACCGTGTCGCTTGAAGAGCGCATGACCGGTCACACCTACGATCGCAGCCTGTCTTTTCAAAGCACCGAAGCCGCGCTGCGCGAAGCCGAAAGCTGGGCCGAGGCCAACAAACCGACACCAGCGGCCGGGGCTGCCTGCAACAGCGCTGGCGTGTGTGGCGCCCCCGCGGCGACCGATACAAGCCGCTGGACTGACAGCAGCTTCAGCGGCTGGAAAACCGCCACCGCCGTGGTCAGCGGCTCCAATTCGATCCGCCCACAGTACTTCATCGAATACCTGGGCAATACCTTCCCATGTGTGCCCAACGATTTGAGCCAAAGCTCCAACTGCAAGCGCTACCGCATCACCGCTCGCAGCAACGCAGGCAGCGATCGGGCCAGCGTGATGCTGCAATCGATCTATGCCACCGAATGAACGTGGGAGCCTGAACATGAAGTCAAAAACCTGGAAATCCCTGAACCGGTTGCTCAAATGCACGCTCGCCCTTTCGGCGCTGGGTGTCAACTTCGCAGTCAATGCCGTGATCTGGCCAGCCACACCAGCGGGGTCGACCATCAGTGCCACCCCCATGACCATGCTCGTGGCCAGCAAAGACCACAAGATGTTCTATGAGGCCTACAACGACGCCAGCGATGTGGACGGTGACGGCACGCTGGACACGCGATTCAAACCCAGCATCACGTACTACGGGCTCTTCGACTCTTCCTACTGCTACGCCTATTCCACCACCGACAGTCGTTTCTACGCAGCAGGAACCGCAGGCGCTCTGGGGGTCTGCACCGGCTCGAGTGCAGAGTGGTCGGGCAACTGGCTCAACTACATGACCACGACCCGCATCGATGCACTGCGCAAGGTGCTGTACGGTGGTCGCCGTGAAATCGACACCACGGCGAATACGGTTCTGCGCCGCGCTTACGTCCCCCAGGACGCGCACAGCTGGGGCAAGGAATTCACGAGCAATCTTGTGGATGGATACAAGCTCAGCGACTACACGCCCTTTTCGGAGCCGGACACCGACAAGCGACACTTTTTCGGGAATCTGACCGCCAACCACAGCACCGATTGCGCGACACTGAACAATTGCAGCAACTCGCTCAACCCACTGCTGAAGGTCCGCACGAATGTGGGCGAAGGCAAGCGCATCTGGGAATGGGCATCCAAAGAGCGCCCCGTTCTGCACGACTCTCTGTCGTCGGGCGCCTTTCCTGTCGGCACGGGTGCAGAACAGAACTTTGCGATCCGGGTGCTGGTGTGCACGTCAGGCTATCGCAACGGCTGCAAGGCCTACACCGACAGCGCGGGTGTGGTGACCTACAAACCTGTCGGCCTGCTGCACGAGTACGGTGAAAGCAACGCCATGTACTTCGGCCTGCTGAGCGGCAGCTACGACAACAACATGTCGGGAGGACGGCTGCGCAAGACCGTCGGCAGTTTCGCCAACGAGGTGGACGCGACCACCGGTATTTTCAAGGCGTATCTGAGCGGCGGATCGGCCACCGACTCCCGCATCGTCACCACCTTTGACCGCCTGCGCATCCGCGGCTTCAACGATGGCAACAGCTCGCAGTCCTACCGTGGGGGCTGGGTCAGCAACCGCGCCATGGCCGCAGGTGAATTCGTGGACTGGGGCAACCCCGTTTCTGAAATGCTGTACGAGGCGACCCGCTATTTCGCTGGCAAGGCGAGCAGCACCACGGATTTCAATTCGGCCACCACCAAGGATGCGGAGGTGGGCCTGAGCACAGCCACCTGGGAAGACCCCTATTCGGTCACCAGTTCGGCCAAAGCCCCGTATTGCGCACGGGCATCCTTCCTCACCATTTCAGACGTCAACCCTTCATTCGACTCCGACCAGATTCCGGGCCACTACAGTTTCACGTCCCTGGGTACTGCCACCTTCGCAGGCGACCTCACCGGTCTGAATGTCGAAACGCTGGGCACCACCATCACGGGTGTGGAGTCGAACATCACCGGCATGCGGTTCATTGGTGAGTCTGGCACATCGGCCGATTCGGCACCGACCCCCAAGAACGTGACTTCGCTGGGACGCATCCGCGGCCTGGCCCCGGAAGAGCCCACCAAGGAAGGCAGCTACTACTCCGCCTCCATGGCCTTCTATGCCAAGACCAACGATCTGCGCAGCGACCTCAAGGGCAAGCAGACCATTGACAACTATGTGGTGGCGTTGAGCTCACCGTTGCCCAAGATTGAAGTGCCCTTCGGTTCGGGAACGGCGACCAAGGTCATCACCTTGGTTCCGTTTGCCAAATCGGTCAAAGACGGTACAAACATCAACGAAACCAAAGGCCGGTTCCAGCCCACCGACCAGATCGTCGACTTTTACGTCGAGAAGATTGTCAACTCCGGCGCCGGCGATGCCGATACCTCGGTCAATGGCGGCCGCTACTACGCGGAGTTTCAGATCAACTTCGAGGACGTGGAGCAGGGCGCGGACCACGACATGGACGCGATCGCCAAATACATCGTGCAAAAAACCGCCACCGGCTCGCTCAGCGTGACGGTCATCCCGACCTACCAGGCTGGCGGCATGATTCAAAACATGGGTTACGTCATCTCCGGCACCACACAGGACGGCGTCTACCTGGTCGCAACAGACGAATCGTATGGCCCTGCCTACTACCTCAACGTTCCAGCGGGGCAGGCCGCCGGCTACTGCGACGCCTCACCGATGCCCGCCTCGTGCAACACCTTGCCCGCCCTCGGCGGCACCGCAACCTTCACGTTCACGGCCGGCGCAGCCAGTGGCGCCACACTGCTCAAGGACCCGCTCTGGTACGCGGCCAAATACGGTGGTTTCATCGACCGGAACGACAGCGGCACCCCCGACAAGACGCTGGAATGGGATGCAGACGCCAATGGGGTTCCAGACACCTATTTCCTGGTCCAGAACCCGCTGAAGCTGCGCGAATCGCTCAAGAAGGCGTTCGACACCATCATCGAACGCAACGGCAGTGGCGGCAACGTGATCGCGAACAGCACGGTGCTGTCCACCGATGCGTTGGTGTACCAGGCGACCTTCAACAGCACCCGCTGGTCTGGCGACCTGGATGCCTACCGAGCCACCAGCGCGGGCGTGAGCAAGAACGTGTATTGGAGAGCGTCCGAGAACGTACCTGCAGCGAGTTCACGCAACATTCGGTACATGTCGGACGCGGGCACGGGCAAGGGTTTCGATTGGGACAACCTTTCCGTGGCGGAAAAAACGGCGCTGAACAGCGACACCTACGTCCTGAGTTACGTGCGCGGTGAGCGCTCGCAAGAGATTCAGAACGGCGGCACGTTCCGCAACCGCCCGGCAAGCCCCGCTGCGAATGTGCTGGGGGACATCGCGCATTCGTCACCTTATTACGTGAAGGACACCAACACGGTTTATGTCGGGGCCAATGACGGCATGCTGCATGCCTTTGATTCGGGAACGGGCGTCGAACAGTTCGCCTTCATCCCCAGCACCATGCTGCCGCGCCTCAAAGACCTCACCAGTGCGGCTTACAACGACAGTCACCAGTATTTCGTCGACGGTGATATCGCCGTTTCGAGCCGGGCCCAGACCACCGAAAACCACCTGGTGGCCACACTCGGGCGGGGTGGCAAGGGGCTGTTTGGTCTGAAGGTCACGAATCCCGGGTCGTTCGCCAACACCGATGTCTTGTGGGAATACATATCCACCACAGACCGGGATCTCGGCCACATGCTCGGACGCCCCGTGATCGCCCAAATGAAGAACGACGAATGGGCGGCGATCGTGGGCAACGGTTACAACAGCATCGACGGCAAGGCGGTTCTCTACGTCATCAACCTGAAGACGGGCGCACTCATGCGCAAGATTGACACGGGGGCAGCGGGAGACAACGGCCTGGCCACACCCGGCGTTCTGCTGGATGCAGACGGCAAGGCCAAAACGGTGTACGCGGGCGACCTCAAAGGCAACGTCTGGAAGTTCGATGTGTCCGGCTCCACCACAACCACCTGGGTGGTGAGTCATACCGCCATCGTCGGCACCAGCACCGTGCCAGCCCCCTTCTACACGGCCAAATACGGCACCGTTGCGCAACCCATCACGGCGCCCATCACCATGGCCGTCAACGATGTGTCGGAGAGCCCCAACTACGGCAAGCGGTTCATCTATTTCGGCACGGGCAGCGATTTCCAAGCCTCGGACTCCTCCAGCACGGGCACGCAGACCTGGTACGGTCTGATCGACGAGAGCGCGGTGATCACCGGTCGAACCAACCTGGTGCCTCGTTCGGTCCCCAGCACAGGGGACCTCACCGTGACGTCCACCATCACGCTCAGTGACGGCAGCACCTCAACGCAGACCGAACTGACCCCAGTGCGGGTGGTTGCCGTTGCGACCACGGGTGACATGAGCGGCAAGAGTGGGTTCTATCTGGACTTGCCTGGGTCCGGCGAGCGCATCGTGACCGCATCCAACTACTACAAGCTGGCCGAACCGGTGCTGCTGGCCAGTTCGCTCATTCCCACGGTGAACGCCTGCGAACCAGGAGGCCGGGGGTATGTGAACGCCATCAACGCCTTCACCGGCGCCCGATTGACCAAACCGTTTTTTGACGTGAATGACAATGGCTCGTTCACCGACGATGTGTTCGGTGGCGCCTATGTCAGTTCAGTGGACCTGGGTGTGGGCAAGCCAGGTGAAGCCATCCTGATCGGCAACCGGCTGGCCGTTGGGGGCTCAAAAGGCACCATTGAAGACATTCGGATCAACCGGGGCATCACACCCGTCAAGGGCAGGTTGTCCTGGCGGGAAATCGTCCGAGACTGACATACACACGGCTGACATACGCACGGATCACACGACATGCAGAACCTCACGCACCCCGACCGCCAGAAAGGCTTCACGCTCATCGAGTTGATGATCACCGTGGCCATCGTCGGCATCCTGACCGCGATCGCGTATCCCAGCTACACCAGCCACGTCCTCAAAACCCGCCGAACCACGGCGACCGGCTGCCTGACCGAAACGGCCCAATGGATGGACCGCAACTACAGCACCTGCCTGACCTACACCAAGACCGGGGCCAGCTGCGGCACCAACGTCACATCCTCCAGCCTGCCCACACTGGCCTGCATGAACGACCTGACGGCCAGCTACACCATCTCCATCGCAACAACTCCCACCCTTTCGGTCAATACGTACAAACTGCAAGCCGCACCCAAGGGGCCGCAATCCGGTGACACCACCTGCGGGACGCTCACGCTGGATCAAAAAGGGCAAAAGGGCGCCGCCGCCAGCTCGGGTTGCTGGAAGTGACGGGCTTCGTTGATGCGAACGGCTGAGGCAGCCCAGCAGGCAGCCAGGTCGCTGAGGCTGTCCAACCCCAATCCCCGCGTAGGTTGCGTCATCACCGACCCCGATGACCATGTGATCGGCCTGGGTCACACCCAGCAGGCCGGCAGCCCGCATGCCGAAGTCATGGCGCTGCGCGATGCGCAGGCACGCGGTGCATCGGTGGTGGGGGCCACCGCCTACGTCACCTTGGAACCCTGCTCCCACCATGGGCGGACGCCGCCTTGCTGCGATGCGCTGATCGCGGCCGGCATTGCCAAAGTGGTGGTGGCGACCACCGACCCGAACCCGCTGGTGGCGGGGCGTGGGCTGGAGCGGCTGCGCGCCGCCGGAGTCGACGTGAAACTGCTGCCACCGAGCAGCGAAGTGGCTCGCGCCTGCCGCGAACTCAACATCGGCTTCTTCAGCCGCATGGTCCGCAAGACCCCCTGGGTGCGCATGAAGATGGCCAGTTCGCTCGACGGCATCACCGCCCTGCCCAATGGCGTCAGCCAGTGGATCACCGGCGAGGCCGCGCGCACCGACGGCCATGCCTGGCGGGCCCGGGCCTGTGCGGTGCTCACCGGCATCGGCACCGTGCTCGAAGACGACCCCATGCTGGACGTGCGCCTGGTGGAGACCCCGCGCCAACCGCATCTGGTGGTGGTGGACAGCCGGCTGCAGACGCCACCGGAAGCGCGGCTGTTCCAGCCTCCGGCGCATGGGCTGCCCCGGCAGATTCTGATTTACACCGCCAGCCAGGACCGTGATCGCACGGCCGCCTTGCAGTCCCTGGGGGCCACCGTGGTCCACATGCCGGGGCCGGCGGCGGGCAGCGGGGCCAAAGTGGATCTCGCCGCGATGTTGCTCGATCTGGGCCGGCGCGAAGTGAACGAGCTGCATGTCGAAGCCGGCCACAAACTCAACGGCTCCTTCTTGCGCGAAGGGCTGGTGGACGAATGCCTGCTCTACCTCGCCCCCCAACTGCTCGGCCAAGGCGGTGGCGTGGCCCACTTCGGTCCGCTGGAGAGGCTGAGCGACGGCGTCCCGCTGGCGTTTCAGAGCGTGGACCGTGTCGGGGACGATCTGCGCATCGTCGCCCGGGTGCGTGGCCGCGACGCCTTCCTGCACACCTGACCCCGGCGCCACACCACACCACGAGCCGCGGGGCTTTTTCCGGCCCACCCAGCCTCTGTGCCGGCCAGGCAGCGCAAACCTGCGAAAATACGCCGATGTTCACCGGCATCATCACCGGCGTGGGGCGGATCGCCGCCCTCCACGCCCTCGGCAGTTCTTTGGACCATGGCAAGCGCCTGACGGTGGAGGCGCCTGCGGGTTTCCTCGACGACGTCGGCCTGGGCGACAGCATCGCCCTCAACGGCGCCTGCATGACGGTCACCACGCTGGACCTGCCCCAGCACCGCTTCACCATCGACATTTCGGCCGAGTCCCTCTCCAAGACCACGGGACTCGATCGCGTCGACCACCGCATCAACCTCGAAAAAGCCCTGCGCGCGCACGACCGGCTGGGCGGGCACATCGTGTCCGGGCACGTCGACGGCATGGGCACCGTCACGCGGTTTGACCGCGTGGGCGAGAGCTGGGAACTGCGCGTGATCGCGCCGCCTGCGCTGGGCAAGTACCTGGCCTACAAAGGCTCCATCACCGTCAACGGCGTGAGCCTGACGGTCAACAGCGTGGCCGACTCGGCCGACGGCTGCACTTTCAGCATCAACCTCATTCCCCACACCGTCGAGAACACCTCGCTGGGCCAGCTCACCGCGGGCAGCCAGGTGAACCTCGAAATCGACACCGTGGCCCGCTACGTCGAGCGCATGCTCAGCGCGGGCCTGACCGACACGCACAAGGAAACCGCATGAACGCCCCCGAAACCCTGGCCCCGGTGGCCATCTCCCCGGTCGAAGACATCGTGGCCGACATGCGCGCCGGCCGCATCGTGATCCTGGTCGATGAAGAAGACCGCGAAAACGAAGGCGACCTGGTGCTCGCGGCCGACCACGTCACGGCCGACGCCATCAACTTCATGGCCCGTTTCGGCCGCGGCCTGATCTGCCTGACCCTCTCGCGCGAACGCTGCGAACAGCTCAAGCTGCCGCCCATGGTGGCGCGCAACGGCGACAAGAAGGGCACGGCGTTCACGGTGTCCATTGAGGCCGCCGAGGGCGTGACCACCGGCATCTCCGCCGCCGACCGCGCCCGCACCGTGCAGGCCGCCGTGGCCCCCCACGCCACCGCCGACGACCTGGTGCAGCCCGGTCACATCTTCCCGCTGCAGGCGGTCGAGGGCGGCGTGCTCATGCGCGCCGGCCACACCGAAGCCGGTTGCGACCTGGCCACCATGGCCGGCTGCAGCCCGGCGTCGGTGATCTGCGAGATCATGAAAGACGACGGCACCATGGCCCGCCTGCCGGACCTGCAGCTGTTCGCGGCCGAACACGGCCTGAAGATCGGCACCATCGCCGACCTGATCGAGTACCGCAGCCGAGTGGAATCGCTGGTCCAGAAGCTGGGCACCCGTTCGCTCAACACCGCCTTCGGCGAGTTCAGCGCCACGGCTTTCCGCGACAAGCCGAGCGGCGCCCTGCACCTGGCGCTGGTCAAGGGCCAGTGGACGCCCGATCAGAGCGTGGCCGTGCGCGTGCACGAGCCGCTGTCGGTGTTCGACGCGCTGGAAGTCGGCCGCGCCATGCACAGCTGGAGCCTGGAAGCGAGCCTGCGCCACATCAGCGAAGTCGGTGCCGGCGTAGCCGTCCTGCTCAACTGCGGCGAAACCGCCGAGCAGCTGCTGGCCCAGTTCGAAGGCACGGCCCGTTCGGCCCATGCGCCCGAACGCGGCCGCATGGACCTGCGCACCTACGGCGTGGGCGCCCAGATCCTGCGCGAATGCGGCGTACACAAGATGCAGCTCATGGGCAACCCGCGCCGCATGCCCAGCATGACCGGCTACGGCCTCGAAATCACCGGCTACCTCGCCCGCACGGCGGCCTGATCCCATTTCACAGAAAGAACCACCATGTTTGGCGCAGACAAAGGCAGCACCCAGCCGCTGGACGGCAAAAAAATGGCCATCGGCATCGTCCAGGCCCGCTTCAACGAAGGCATCACCAACGCCCTGTATGAAGCCTGCCATGCAGAACTGATCGCCCTGGGCGTGCAGGAAAAGAACATCAAGCGCGTGACCGTACCCGGCGCGCTGGAAGTGCCCATCGCCCTGCAGGCCATGGCCGAGCAGGACGACTACGACGCCCTGATCGCGCTGGGCTGCATCATCCGCGGCGAGACCTACCACTTCGAGCTGGTGTCCAACGAATCGGGTGCCGGCGTCACACGCGTGTCGCTCGACACGCACACCCCCATTGCCAACGCCATCCTGACCACCGAAAACGTGTCGCAGGCCGTGGCACGCCAGGAAGAAAAGGGGCGCGATGCGGCCCGCGTCGCCATCGAGATGGCACACCTGCTGGCCCAGATCGGATAAGCGACACCCCCACGCTGCGCCGCTGCGCGGGTTGCGGCCCCCTCAAAAAGGGAGGCGCTGCCTGCTTCGGGGCGGCCCGGCGGCCGGCATTGACCACACACCATGACCACTGACACCCCCAAACCCCGCAAAGCGGCCGACAAGTCGGCCCGCACCCGTGCGCGCGAATTCGCGCTGCAGGCGCTCTACCAGCACCTGGTCGGCCGCAACGAGGCGAGCGACATCGACGCCTTCACCCGCGACCTCAGCGGCTTCCACAAGGCCGACAGCGTGCACTACGACGCCCTGCTGCACGGCTGCATCGCCGAAGGGGGCGCGGCCGACGCGCTGGTGGGCCCCTTGCTGGACCGCCCGCTGGTCGAGATCTCCCCCATCGAACGCGGCGTGCTGTGGATCGGCGCCTACGAGCTGCAGCACTGCCCCGATGTGCCCTGGCGCGTGGTCATCAACGAATGCATCGAGCTGGCCAAGTCCTTTGGCGGCACCGACGGCCACAAGTACGTCAACGGTGTGCTGCACAAGCTGGCCGAAAAGCTGCGCCCGGTGGAAGTGGCCCACGCCCCCGCCAAGGCACCCACCCGCAAGGCCAAGCCGGCGAGCGACACGCCCGCCGGCGACTGAACGCGGCGCCCGGTCCATGCGGATTTCGCAGCGCGCCCAGCGGGTCGAACCCTTTTACGTGATGGAGCTGGCCAAGGCGGCCAGCGACATGGCCGCGAACGCCCGCCCGGGCGACCGGCCGATGATCAAGCTCAACATCGGCGAGCCGGACTTCACCGCGCCGCCGCTGGTGCAGGCCGCCGCCGAACGCGCCATCCGCGACGGCCGCAGCCAGTACACCGACGCCACCGGCCTGCCCGCGCTGCGCGAGGCCATCAGCGGCTGGTACGCCAGCCGTTTCGGCCTGGCCATCGATCCGGCCCGCATCGTCGTCACCGCCGGGGCCTCGGCCGCACTGCAGCTGGCCTGCCTGGCGCTCATCGATAGCGGCGACGAGGTGCTGATGCCCGACCCCAGCTACCCCTGCAACCGCCAGTTCGTGCAGGCGGCCGAGGGGCGTGCGGTGCTCATCCCGTCGGGTCCTGAAGACCGATTCCAGCTCAGCGCCGACCATGTGGCGCAGGCCTGGGGTCCGGCCACGCGCGGCGTGCTGCTGGCCTCGCCGTCCAACCCCACCGGCACCAGCATCGCGCGCGACGAACTCGAACGCATCGCCCGCTGGGTGCGCGAACGCGGCGGCATCACCCTGGTCGACGAGATCTACCTCGGCCTGAGCTACGACGACGCCTACGGCCACAGCGCGCTGGGCCTGCCCGACGGGCTGGGCGACGAGGTCATCAGCATCAACAGCTTCAGCAAGTACTTCAACATGACCGGCTGGCGCCTGGGCTGGCTGGTGCTGCCGCCCGCGCTGGTGCCGGTGGTGGAACGGCTGGCACAGAACCTGTTCATCTGCGCCAGCACCATCGCCCAGCACGCCGCCCTGGCCTGCTTCGCGCCCGACAGCCTGACCGAATACGAGCGCCGCCGTGCCGAGTTCAAGGCCCGGCGCGACTTCTTCATCCCCGAACTCGACCGCCTGGGCCTGGGCGTGCCGGTGATGCCCGACGGCGCCTTCTACGCCTGGACCGACGTGCGCGGCCTGTGCGAGCGCTGGGGCATTCCCCTGCAGGGCGCCGATGGCGCGCCCGGCGGCAGCTGGACCCTGGCCTTCGAGCTGATGCGGCGCTGCCAGATCGCCGCCACGCCGGGGCGCGACTTCGGCCTGGCCGAGCCGCAGCACTGGCTGCGTTTTTCCACCGCCAATTCGATGGAGCAGTTGCGCGAGGCGGTGACCCGGCTGGAGGCCGCGCTGTGAACCGCGAGGCCGCTGCCTTCCAGTGGCCGGTGCGGGTGTACTGGGAAGACACCGACGCCGGTGGCATCGTCTTCTACGCCAACTACCTCAAGTTCTTCGAACGCGCGCGCACCGAATGGCTGCGCCAGCTCGGCCTGGGCCAGCAGGCCCTGCGCGAGCAGACCGGCGGCATGTTCGTGGTCAGCGACTGCCACCTGCGCTACCGCCAGAGCGCGCGGCTGGACGATTTACTGCTGGTCACAGCTGCGCCGGTCGAGATCGGCAAGGCCTCGCTTACGATTGCGCAGCGCGCGCTCCTGCAACCGCCGCAGGCCGGTGAAGAACCCACGCTGCTGTGCGACGGCAGCATCCGCATCGGCTGGGTGGACGCCGCCACCCTGCGGCCGCAGCGCATACCGGCCGCGGTGCTGCAGGTGCTGCAAGCCGCCCATCCCGCCCCATCCCCCACAACCTGACCCCCACCCGCCATGAACCAAGACCTGTCCATCGTCCAGTTGCTGCTCCACGCGAGCTGGGTGGTCCAGGCCGTGGTGGCCTTGCTGGTCGGCGTGTCCGTCGTCAGCTGGGCCGCCATCTTCCGCAAGCTGTTTGCGCTGGGCCGCGTGCGCGCCCGCAACGACATCTTTGAGCGCGATTTCTGGTCGGGCAGCAACCTCAACGACCTCTACACCGCCGCGGCACAACCCAACCGCGAGGGCGGGCCGATCGAGCGCATCTTCGCCAGCGGCATGCGCGAATACCACAAGCTGCGCGAGCGCCGCATCACCGACAGCGGCGCCCTGCTCGACGGCGCGCGCCGCGCCATGCGGGCCAGCCTGCAGCGCGAGATGGACGCGCTCGAAGCCAACCTCGCCTTCCTCGGCACCGTCGGATCGGTCGCGCCCTATGTGGGGCTGTTCGGCACGGTCTGGGGCATCATGCACGCCTTCACCGGCCTAGCCTCGCTGGCGCAGGTGACGCTGGCCACCGTGGCCCCCGGCATTGCCGAGGCACTGGTGGCCACCGCCATCGGCCTGTTCGCCGCCATCCCGGCGGTGGTGGCCTACAACCGCTTCGCGCACGACATCGACCGCGTGGCCAACCAGATGGAGACCTTCATGGAAGAGTTCTCCAACATCCTGCAGCGCAACGTGGCGGCCCAGGCCAACGCCGCTGCCGCCGCCGCCGCGCCCACGGCCCGCTGAACATGGCCCGGTTCGCCCCCCGCGGCCGCGGCCGCCGCACCATCAACGAGATCAACATGGTCCCGTTCATCGACGTGATGCTGGTGCTGCTCATCATCTTCATGGTCACGGCGCCGCTGATCACGCCCAGCCAGATCAGCCTGCCCAGTGTGGGCCAGGCCGGCCGCCAGCCCGACCGCTTCGTGCAGGTGATCGTGGACCAGGGCGAGCGCCTGCAGGTGCGCGACGGCGCCGGCGCCGCCGAGGGCCCCGACGTGCCGCTGGCCCAGTTGGCCGCCCGCGTGCAGCAGCTGCAAGGCGGCGACGCGCAGGTGCCAGTGGTCATCAGCGCCGACAAGGGCGTGAAGTACGAAACCGTGGTGGCGGTGATGGACCGTTTGCAGCGCGCCGGTGTCGACCGCGTCGGCCTGTCGGTGCAGACCACACGCTGACGCCCACCCACCGGCCATGACCAGCAGCTTCGCCCTGTCGCGCCACGCCGCCCAGGACCACCTGAGCCTGGCACCGCCGCGCCAGGGCCACTGGCTCGGTCCGACCGCGCTGGCGTTGTTGGCGCACGTCCTGCTGGTGGCGGCGCTGACCTGGGGCGTGGGCTGGAAGCAGGACGCGCCCACGCCCGTGTTCGAGGCCGAACTCTGGTCGCGCCTGCCGGTGCAGGCCGCCCCGCGCGCCGAAGCGCCGCCCCCTGCTCCGCCCCCCCCTGCGCCCGAGGTGCGCCCCGAACCGCGACCGGCCCCGCCGCCACCGCCGCCATCCGGCCCCAGCGAAGCGCAGATCGCCACCCAGCGGGCGCAGCAGAAAAAGGAACAGGCCCAGCGTGCGCTGGAAACCGCGCGGCAGAAAGCCCAGGCCGAAAAGGCCGCGACGGACAAGGCGGCGGCCGACAAGAAGCGTCTGCAAGAACAGAAAAAGGCGGCCGACCAGAAGAAAGTGGCCGAGGAACAGCGCGAGCGCGAAGAAGCCACCGAGCGCCAGAGGCAAGCCAACATCCGCCGCATGCTGGGCCAGGCCGGCGCCAGCGGTGGGCCACAGGCCACCGGCACGGCACAACAGTCAGCCGGGCCGTCGGCGGGTTACGGCGCGCGCGTGGCCGCGCGCATCAAGCCCAACGTGGTGTTCACCGAAAGCATCGTGGGCAACCCACGCACCGAGGTGGAAGTGCGCACCCTGCCCGACGGCACCATCGCGGGCCGGCGCATCGTCAAGAGCAGCGGCGACGCCGACTGGGACGAAGCGGTGCTCAAGGCCATCGACCGCACGGCCACCCTGCCCCGCGACACCGACGGCCGCGTGCCGCCCGCCCTCATCATCGGCCTGCGACCGCAGGATTGAGGAAGGCCAGCGCCCCGCGCAGCGGCGGAGCGTGGGGGCTCAGACGGGCCAGCCGCCGGGCCGCCCCAAGGCAGGCCCAGCCCCCCTTGTATGCTTTTAGCGCGTTCATCGTGTTGATTGGTTTGCAGGAACTTGC
>NZ_JASJOY010000167.1:0-13972 GCF_031426985.1 Hydrogenophaga sp. | reverse complement strand
GCACATCAAAAACACTTGACCCGCAACACAGTTGCTTGGGGGGCCGCGACCCGCGCAGCGGCGGAGCATGGGGGCCGATACCCCTCAGACCAGCCCCAGCTCGGCCATCGAAGCCGCCTGGTCGCGCGTGACGATGAAGTGGTCGAGCACCCGCACATCCACCAGTGCCAGCGAGGCCTTGAGCGACTGGGTGAGCGATTCGTCGGCGCGCGAGGGGCGGGCCTCGCCGCTGGGGTGGTTGTGCGCCAGCACCACGGCGGCGGCGTGGTGGTGCAGGGCGCGCAGCACCACTTCGCGCGGGTAGACGCTGGTCTGCGTCAGCGTGCCGCGGAACAGTTCTTCCAGCGCCAGCAGGCGGTTCTGGCTGTCCAGGAACAGCACGCAGAACACCTCGTGCGTGCGCGCGCCCAGCTGCAGCTGCAGGTAGTGGCGCACGGCCTGCGGGCTGTCAAACAGGGGGCGTTGCTGCAGTTCCTGCGCCAGCGCGCGGCGGGCGAGTTCGAGCACGGCCACCACCTCGGCGCGCTTGGCCGGGCCCAGGCCCTTGATGACCTTGAGCGCATCGGCGCCGGTGTGCAGCAGGCCGCCCACGCCGCCGAAACGGTCCAGCAATTCCTGCGCGAGCTGCAGCACGTGTTTGCCCGCCATGCCGGTGCGCAGCAACAGGGCCAGCAGTTCGGCGTCGCTCAGGGCCGAAGGGCCGCGGGCCAGCAGCTTCTCGCGCGGACGCGCGTCGCTGGGCAGGCTCTTGAGGCCGGTGTTGGGCGCGGTCGTGGCGTGGCCATCCATGTGTGTGTTCTCCCTGTGTCCGGGCCCTTTTTACAATAGCGGTCTTTCTCCGCAGCGCCGTTCCGGGCGCCTGCGCACCCCGGCAAGCCCGCCGGACCGCACTTCATCCCCATTCCGTCCATGCCGCACGTTCAAGAAGGTTCTTTTCTCACCCTGCACTACCGCCTGTCCGGCCCGCAGGGCAAGGTGGTGATCGACACCTTCGAGCAGGGCCAGCCCGCCACGCTGAGTCTGGGCGCCGGCGAGCTCTCGCCCGCCATCGAGCAGCGCCTGATCGGCCTGGAAGAGGGCACCACCACGGTGATCGACCTGGCCCCGGGCGAAGCCTTTGGCGAACGCCAGCCCGAGATGGTGCAGTGGGTGGCGCGCAAGCTGCTCAACGAACTGGGCGACCCGAACGAGCAATACACCGCCGGTGACGTGGTGCAGTTCCCCACGCCCGACGGGCTGGGCAGCTACGCCGGTTCGGCCGTCGAGGTGCGCGAGGATGGTTCGGTGCTGTTCGACTTCAACCACCCGCTGGCGGGCCAGGCGGTGACCTTCGAGGTCCAGCTCATCGGGGTGCTCTGATGAGCGAAATCTTTCTGGCCGAGCCGCGCGGCTTCTGTGCCGGTGTGGACCGTGCGATCGAGATCGTCGAGCGCGCGCTGGCCAAGTTCGGCCGGCCCATCTACGTGCGCCACGAGATCGTGCACAACACCTACGTGGTCAACGACCTCAAAGACAAGGGTGCGATCTTCATCGAGGAGCTGGACGAGGTGCCGCCCGGCGCCACGCTGGTGTTCTCCGCCCACGGCGTGAGCCAGGCGGTGCAGAAAGAAGCCGAGCGGCGCGGGTTTCGCATCTTCGACGCCACCTGCCCGTTGGTGACCAAGGTGCACGTCGAGGTCGCCAAGCTGTTCAAGGAAGGCTACGAGTTCCTCATGATCGGCCACAAGGGCCACCCCGAGGTCGAGGGCACCATGGGCCAGCTCAGCGAAGGCATCCACCTGGTCGAGGACATCGACGATGTGGCCAGGGTGCAGCCCCGGCAGACCGATCTGCTGGCCGTGGTGACGCAGACCACGCTGAGTGTGGACGACACGGCCGGCATCCTGGCCGCGGTCAAGGCGCGTTTCCCCAAGGTGCGTGAGCCCAAGCAGCAGGACATCTGTTACGCCACGCAGAACCGGCAGGACGCGGTCAAGCTGCTCAGCCCCCAGGTGGACATCGTCATCGTGGTCGGCAGCCCGACCAGCAGCAACAGCAACCGCCTGCGCGAGGTGGCCCACCGCCTGGGCACCGAGGCCTACATGGTCGACAACGCGGGCGAGCTGAAGGCCGAGTGGTTCGAGGGCAAGCAGCGCGTGGGCCTGACGGCCGGCGCCTCGGCGCCCGACATCCTGGTGCAGCAGGTCATCGACCGCCTGCGCGAACTCGGTGCCATTGCCGTGCGCCGCATGGACGGCCTGACCGAGACCATCAAGTTCCCGTTGCCCAAGGGCCTGAAGATCGATGGCGACGGCGCTGTCGATCATCTGCACTGAACCCGGTCCCTACAATCCTTCCATGCTAGACATCCTCCAACTCCGCAAAGACCTGGACGCCGTGGTGGCGCGCCTGGAAACCCGCAAGAACCCCCAGCCTTACCTGGACGTGACCGCCTACCAGGCGCTGGAAACCGAGCGCAAGGCGCTGCAGACCCGCACCGAAGCCCTGCAGGCGCAGCGCAACAGCCTGTCCAAGCAGATCGGCATGCTCAAGGGCAAGGGTCAGCATGCCGAGGCCGACGCTGTGATGGCGCAGGTCGGCGAGATGAAGGCCGAGCTGGAGACTTCAGCCGCGCGGCTGGAGGTGATCCAGGCCGAACTGCAGAACCTGCTGCTGGCCGTGCCCAACCTGCCGCACGAGAGCGTGCCGGTGGGCGCGGGCGAAGACGGCAACGTGGTGGTGCGCAGCTGGGGCACACCCCGCAGCTTCGACTTCGAAGTCCGCGACCATGTGGACATCGGTGAACAACTGGGTCTGGACTTCGACACCGGCACCAAGCTGGCTGGTTCGCGCTTCACCTTCATGCGTGGCCCCATCGCCCGCCTGCACCGCGCGCTCGCCCAGTTCATGCTCGACGTGCAGACCCAGGAACACGGCTACACCGAGTGCTACACGCCCTACATCGTCAACGGCGAGACCCTGCGCGGCACCGGCCAGCTGCCCAAGTTCGAAGGCGATCTGTTCGCCGTGAAGAAGGGCGGGCAGGAGGGCGAAGAGATGCCCGACACCCAGGCGCTGTACCTGATCCCCACCAGCGAGGTCACGCTGACCAACGTGGTGCGTGACACCGTGTTGTCCGAGGCCGATCTGCCGATCAAGATGACGGCGCACACGCCGTGCTTCCGCTCCGAGGCCGGCAGCGCCGGGCGCGACACGCGCGGCATGATCCGCCAGCACCAGTTCGACAAGGTCGAGATGGTGCAGATCGTGCATCCCGAGAAAAGCTACGAGGCGCTGGAAGCCATGACCGGCCACGCCGAAGCGATCCTGCAGAAACTGGGCCTGCCCTACCGCGTGATGAGCCTGTGCACCGGCGACATGGGCTTCGGCGCCAGCAAGACCTACGACCTGGAGGTCTGGGTGCCGGCGCAGGGCACCTACCGCGAGATCAGTTCGGTGTCGAATTGCGAAGCCTTCCAGGCGCGGCGCCTGCAGGCGCGCTTCAAGAACGCCCAGGGCAAGAACGAGCTGGTGCACACCCTCAACGGATCTGGCCTGGCCGTGGGCCGAGCGCTGGTGGCGGTGCTGGAAAACCACCAGAACGCCGACGGCAGCGTGACCGTGCCCGAGGTGCTGCGCCCTTACCTGGGCGGCCTGGAACGCCTGTCGGCCTGAGGCATCGGCGATGCCCCAATGAAAAAGCCCGGCAGAGCCGGGCTTTTTTGATTTGTGGCGAACACATCGGCCTCAAGGCGCCGGATCACGTAATCCGCGTGGCGCGGGCTTCGGAGGCCTTTCCAGTGCGCCCACCACTGCCGGACCACCTTTTCAAAGGTGGTGGCGTCCAAGAGTGCCCGCGTCAGCTTCGCTTCACGCTTGAGCTGGCCGGGGTCTTCACACGCGGCCAGGGCGTCCCGCGCCTTGTCGCGGCGCTTGCGGGCATCGGTCAGCGAAACCGCGGGGTACATCCCCAGGGCCAGGCGCTTTTCCTTCCCGCCGTGACGGTACTTCATGCGCCAGTATTTGCCGCCCGCCGCTGTCACTTCCAGGTACATGCCCAGGCCATCGGCCAGACGGGCGTGTGGCTTGTCGCTGGGGCAGGTGGCCCGGTCATATTCAAGCTTGGTCAGGGCATGGTGGCATTTTTGCAGGGGGCATCGGAAAACGCCGATTCGTGCCCCCAAATATGCCCCCGGTTGTGCCCGGCTGTAAATGGACGCTAGCGAACGTCCAGAAACGAAAAAGCCCCGATTTACGGGGCTTTGCGCGGTTTTTGTGGACTTCCTTGGAAGCCTTGAAACCTATCTGTGGCGGAGAAGGAGGGATTCGAACCCTCGGTACAGTTGAAACTGTACGCCGGATTTCGAATCCGGTGCATTCGACCACTCTGCCACCTCTCCGCGTCGAAGCCTTGCATTCTAGCAGGAGTGAGCGGTATTGCTTTTGACGTACCGATCTTCGGTGCCGGGGTGCGACAATGCCCCAAGACTTCCAGACACATCTCCCGGCATGCTCGTCGATACCCAGCCCGCGACCCATCAGCACCTGCCCGCCACCCCGGAGGTGCGGGACGAATGGGTCGACTCGCAGCTGATCGGTGTGCTCATGGACAACTTGGCGCCGTCGCTGTTGGCCGCTCTGCTGGCCTTGCCGGTGCTGGTGTTTCTCATGGCCGGCGAGGTCAACACCATTGCCCTGATCGTCTGGGCAGGCTTGTTGTTCTCGGCGTTGCTCTACCGCTACCGTCTGGTGGGCCTCTACCGTTTGCGGTACGACAGCGTGGGCGGGGCCATGCGGATGACCTTCATTCAGCGGTACGGCTGGACCTGGTCTCTGGTGGGGGCGATGTGGGGCGGCTCTGTGGCGCTGGTGTTCCAGCAGGCTTCCATGCAGACGCAGTTTGTTTGCGGCCTGGTGGTGTTGGGGCATGGCCTGTTGTCGCTCACCGCCTTCAGCGCCTATCTGCCTGTGCTGCGCCGCTACACCAATTTTCTGGTGGGCTCCGTGATGTTTGGGTTGTGCCTGTCTCTGGTTTGGACGGGTATCACGCCGGAACATGTGCGCATGGTGGCGTCGCTGGTGTTTTTGTCGTGTGTGTTTTGGTGGCTGCTGCGCATGGCGGGTGAGCGGCTCAACCAGGTGCACCGGGCCAGCCTGGAGCTGCAGTTCTCCAATCAGGAGCTGATCGACTCCCTGACGCAGCAGACCCGCGCTTCGCTGCGCGCGGTGGCGACCAAGAACCGTTTTCTCGCGTCGGCTGCGCACGATCTGCGCCAGCCGGTGCACGCGCTGAGTCTGTATGCCGACTGGCTGGCGACCGAGCCCGAGATGGCGCGCGACATCTCGCCCCGCATACTGCAGTCCACCCGGGCCATCAACGAGCTGTTCGACTCGCTGTTCGACCTGACCCGCATCGATGCCGGCAACTACAAGGTGCGTCTGCAGCACGTGGACGTGCGGCAGTTGTTTGCCGATCTGGCCACGCAGTTTGAACCGGTGGCCGCGGCCAAATCGTTGCGCTTGCGCACCCGCACGCCGCCATTGACCATCTGGGCCGATCCGGTGGTGTTGCGGCGCATCCTGGGCAATCTGTTGTCCAACGCGCTCAAACACACCAGTCGGGGGGGCGTGCTGCTGGGTCTGCGCCAGCGCACCGACATGTTGGTGTTCGAGGTCTGGGACACGGGCGTGGGCATTGCGCGCGAGCACCAGCAGGCGATCTTCCAGGAGTTTTTCCGCGTGTCGCAGCACCAGGGGACCGAGGACAGCCTGGGGCTGGGCTTGACCATCGTCTCGCGGCTGGCAACGTTGATGGGCTACCAGTTGGCCCTGTCGTCCGAAGCGAGCCGGGGCAGCGTGTTTCGGGTAATGCTGCCCGCGTTCACGCAGCGCGACCAGCACCACGAGGCCGGCCCCACGGTGGTGCTGAGTTCGGCGCTGATGCCCTTACGCTGAATGGCGCTGTGAGGCGCCGTTGCGGGGCGCCATGCGCCCGCAGCAGGAGGGTTTACAGGTCAAGCAGGCCGGCGGTGCGGGCCAGGTGGCTGGCTTGCGAGCGGCTCTTGACGTTCAGGCGCCTGAACAGACGCCACAGGTGCACCTTGACGGTGTGTTCGCTGATCTGCAGCTGCTCGGCGATGTCGCGATTGGACAGGCCGCGGTCGAGCATGACCAGCAGCTGCTTTTGCCGCTTGGAGAGCTTTTCCGGGATGGTGGGCGCGTTTTCGTCCTCGGGCTCTTCGGCCAGGAATTCCTTGAGGACCTTGGCGATCTGGGCGGCGCCGGCGGACTTCTCCACGTAGGCATCGGCTCCGGCTTCGCGCGAGAGGTCTTCGTAGTCCGACGCAGGCGAAGCCGACAGCACGATCAGGGAGGTGTCGGGCAGCATCTGCCGGATTTCACGCACACCAGACACGCCGTTGGTGTCGGGCAGCTTCAAGTCGAGGCAGACCAGTTCGGGTTCACCGTGTTCGGCAATGGCCTTGTTCACCGACGCCAGGCGTTCCAACTCCACCACCTGGGTCGAAGCCCGCAGGCGGCGCAGCAGCATGACGACGGCTTCACGCATCAGCGGATGATCGTCAATGACAAAGATACTCATGGCAATGGGTGTAGGCAGCTAGGGGTCTGTTGAGAGCATATCGGCATCGGGGCGGTTTGGCGAGTGTGAAGTACGCCCAAATGCAGACCTTGTTTTTGGTTTTTTCAACCGCATGCAGCCCGTCGTGGAACTATGGACTGAAGGGTTTCAGTGGGCGCGCAGAGCGTCTTGTCTGTCAACCCCTCATTCTGGGGCCTGGACGAACTGCGCCAGTGCCGCGCTGACCGCTGCCGGATCGGCCTGTGAGGCCAGCACGCCGGCCAGCGCCTGCAACGCGGCTGGGCCTTCTTTCTGAAGGCGGGTCATCGATTGTGCCGCGTCCCGGGGCGAGGCGAAGCCGGTGCTTTGCAGCAACAGCTGTCCTTTGGCGTCCAGCAGTTTGAAATAGAACTGGCCGTCGCTCTCACGGTATTGCTTGAAGCTGGGTGCGGCCACTTTGGCGGTCTTGACCGGCTGGGCGCTGGACGGGGCACTGAACAGGGGGCGCAGACCCACGGCGTGGCGCAGCTGGGCTGTGAACGGGGTGGCCACCGAGCGCGCCTTTTCGGCGCCGGCTTTGAGGGTTTTTTCGATGCTGGCGGGGTCGCGCATCATGTCCTCGTACACCCCGCGCATGGGCGCGATTTCGCGGTCCAGGCGTTCGAACAGCCGCTGTTTGGCGTCGCCCCAGGCGATGCCTTCGGCATAGGCTTTGGCCATCTCAGCCGTTTCGTCGGCGCTGGCGAAGGCCTGGTAGAGCTGGAACAGCGCCGAACCTTCGGTGGTTTTGGGTTCGCCGGGCGCACGCGAGTCGGTCACGATGCCCATGATGAGCTTGCGCAGCTGTTCCTTGGTCGCAAACAGCGGGATGGTGTTGTCGTAGCTCTTGCTCATCTTGCGGCCGTCCAGCCCGGGCAGGGTGGCCACGTGGTCTTCAATCACCACCTCGGGCAGCGTGAAGTGTTCACCGTAGAGGTGGTTGAAGCTGGCCGCGATGTCGCGCGCCATTTCGATGTGCTGGATCTGGTCGCGGCCCACCGGCACCTGGTGGGCGTTGAACATCAGGATGTCGGCCGCCATCAGCACCGGGTACATGAACAGCCCGGCGGTCACGCCGGCGTCCGGGTCTTCGCCGGCGGCGTTGTTCTTGTCGACCGAGGCTTTGTAGGCGTGGGCGCGGTTGAGCAGGCCCTTGCCGGTGACGCAGGTCAGCAGCCAGGTCAGTTCCGGGATCTCCGGGATGTCGGACTGGCGGTAGAAGGTGACCTTGTCCGGGTCCAGGCCGCAGGCCAGCCAGGTGGCTGCGATTTCCAGCGTGGAGCGTTGCACCCGGGCGGGCTCACCCACCTTGATGAGGGCGTGGTAATCGGCCAGGAAGTAGAAGTTGCTGGTGTCGGGCTGGCGGCTGGCGCGCACCGTGGGGCGGATGGCGCCCACGTAGTTGCCCAGGTGGGGCGTGCCCGATGTGGTGATGCCGGTGAGGACGCGACGGAGGCTCATGGGGTACAGACGATCAGAAAAGCAAGGCGCGCACGGGGGTGAGCACCCAGTGGATCAGGCCGCTGGTCAGCCCCATCAGCGGGCGCATCCACAGGCTGCTGACCACGCCGGTGATGACCAGTGCCATGACGACGAAAAAGCCCCAGGGCTCAATGCGCGAGACCTGCCAGGCCAGGGGCTGGGGCAGCAGGCCCACGAGGATGCGGCCGCCGTCCAGCGGGGGCAGCGGGAACAGGTTGAAGGCGAACATGACGAGGTTGACCAGCAGGCCGGCCTTGCACATTTCGGTGAAGAAGCGTTCGTTCACGCCCAGCGCGATCAGCAGGTACAGCGCCAGCGTCCAGAGAACGGCTTGCACGAGGTTGGCGCCCGGGCCGGCCAGCGCCACCCAGACCATGTCTTTCTTCGGGTTGCGCAGGCGGCCGAAGTTCACCGGCACCGGCTTGGCGTAACCGAAGAGGAAGGCGCCCCCCGTGGCGAAGTACAGCATCAGCGGCATGGCGATGGTGCCCACCGGGTCGATGTGTTTGAGCGGGTTGAGCGTGATGCGGCCCAGCATGTGGGCCGTGTTGTCCCCGTAATGGCGGGCCGCGTAGCCGTGCGCCGCCTCGTGCACCGTGATGGCAAACAGCACGGGCAGGGCGTAGAGGGCAACGGTCTGAACGATCTGGGCGAAGTCCATGGGGAAAGCGGGCAAAGGGCTATTGTCCCAGATGGGCCGACACCCCCGCCGCCAGGGCCGCGGCGGTGCTCACAGCCCCAGCGGGGCCAGCGGCCCCCGGCCGGCGCGCACCACCTCGGGGTCGCCGCCCGTGCCCATGGGCGTGAGGTCGATCACCGTCGTCGGTTCCATGGCACAGGCCCCGGCGTCGAGCACGCCGTCCACCGCGTGTTCAAAGCGTTCCAGGATCTCCTGCGCATCGTTCAGGGGCTGGTCTTCGCCGGGTGGGATCAGCGTGGTCGCCAGCAGCGGGGCGTTGTGCAGGTCCAGCAGGGCCAGCAGGGCGTTGTGGTCCGGCACCCGCAGGCCGATGGTTTTGCGCGAGGGGTGGCTGAGCCGGCGCGGCACTTCTTTGCTGGCTTCGAGGATGAAGGTGTAGGCGCCCGGTGTGGCGGCCTTGAGCAGGCGGTACTGGCGGTTGTCCACCTTGGCGTAGTTGGCCAGTTCGCTCAGGTCGCGGCAGAGCAACGTGAGGTGGTGCTTGTCGTCCACCTGCCGGATGCGGCGCAGCCGGTCGGCCGCGGCCTTGTCGTCCAGGTGGCAGACCAGGGCGTAGCTCGAATCGGTGGGCACGGCCAGCACGCCGCCTTTGTCCAGCAACTGCACGGCCTGCTTGAGCAGGCGCGGTTGCGGGTTGTCGGGATGGACTTCGAAATACTGGGACATGGTGTGTATTGTGCGCGGGCCGCCGCAGGCCACCCGTTGACCGGACTCAAGGCTCCGGCGGCTGCAGCAGCGGCTGCTGTTCGCGCGCGGTCAGCCAGCTGGCCGTGGCGCCGCAGACCACGATGAGCGCGATGCCCGCCAGTTCCAGGGCGCCCGGGATGTGGTCGAACACCAGCCAGCCGCACAGCATGGCGAAGCCGATCTGCGTGTACAGGTAGGGCGTGAGGGTGGAGGCCGGCGCGCGCGCGAACGCGAGGATCAGCAGGAAGTGGCCCACCGTGCCCATGAGGCCGACCAGGCACAGCAGGGCGAAGCTGGTCGCGTCGGGCATGGCCTGCCAGACCAGCGGCAGCACGGCGGTGGCGATGAGCGCGCCCACCCAGCCGGTGTAGAAATGCATGGTCATCGGGTCTTCGGTGCGCGCCAGCCGGCTGGTGAGGATCTGGAACCAGGCGTAGGTGACCACCATGGCCAGCGGCAGCAGCGTGGCCCAGCCGAACGACGCGCCGCCGGGCTGCACCACGAGCAAGGCGCCCAGGAAACCCCCGCTGACCAGCAGCCAGCGCAGCAGCGACACCCGCTCCTTCAGGAACAGGGCGGCCAGCAGCGTGACCACCAGCGGCGTGGTCATGACAAAGGCGGTGAATTCGCCCACCGGCATGTACTGCACCGCCACAAAAGACAGCGCGCTGACCGTCAGCAGCAGGCATCCGCGCAGCAGCTGAAAGCGCGGGTGCTCGGTGTGCAGCAGACTGCGGCCGCGCACCGGCAGCATGAACGCGGTGACCGCCAGCGCCTGGAACACGTAGCGGAACCACACCGCCACCAGCACCGGCACGAAGGCGCCCACGTACTTGACCGCGGTGTCGAGCACCGCAAAACAGGCCACCGCCAGCACCAGAAAGGCGATGCCCAGTGGGGCGCGGGCGCCCGCGGCGTGGCCTGTCATCCGTGAACGCGGTCGGTGAGCAGCGACCACACCGGGGTGACGCGGCCCGGCAGGTCCGGCAACTGGCCCAGGTCGGTGTGGCTCTCGTCGGGGCTGTGGAAGTCGCTGCCGCGCGAGGCGACCAGATCGAACTCGTGGCAGAAATCGGCGTACTTCACGTAGTCGGCCGGGCCGTGCGCGCCGGTGACGACCTCCACGCCCTGGCCGCCCAGGGCCTTGAATTCGGAGAACAGCGCGTACTCTTCGTTGGCGGTGAAGGGGTAGCGGCCCGGGTGGGCGATGACGGCCACGCCGCCGGCGCCGGTGATCCAGCCCACGGCGTTGCGCAGCGTGGCCCAGCGGTGCGGCACGAAGCCGGGCTTGCCTTCGGTGATGTATTTGCGGAAGACCTCGTTGGTCTCCTGGCACACACCGATTTCCACCAGGTAGCGCGCGAAGTGCGAGCGCGAGATCAGCTCCGGGTTGCCCACGTACTTGAGCGCGCCTTCGTATACGCCCGGGATGCCGGCCCGCTGGGCCAGGTCGTCGCTCATCTCGCGCGCACGCTGCTCGCGCCCGCCGCGCGTCTGGCGCAGGCCTTCGATCAGGGCGGGGTCGGTGTGGTCAAAACCCAGGCCCACGATGTGCACGGTGGCCCCTGCGAACGTGACCGAAATCTCGGCCCCCGTGAGGTAGGGCAGGCCCGCGGCCTGTGCTGCGGCTATGGCACGGTCCTGGCCGCCGACCTCGTCGTGGTCGGTGAGCGACCACAGATCCACGCCGTTGGCCTTGGCGCGCTGCGCCAGCACTTCGGGCGTGAGGGTGCCGTCGGAGACGACGGAATGGCAATGCAGGTCGGCGTTGAGAAGGTGGGTCACGGGTTCATTTTAGGTTTGGCGCATGCCGGGCGCCGCACGAACCCGCAAACCCCGCGACAGCAGCAGTGACTCCATTTCAGAACATCGCGGAACGGGCTTCGCCGGGCCGCAGGTGTTGCCCCCTGGGGGTGACGCCGCAGGCGGCGCGGGGGCGTCCACCACGCGACGCGGGCGGCAATTACCCCGTGTTCCGCAACCCGGCCGCGATCCCGTTGATCGAGATGTGGATGCCGCGGCGCACCTTTTCGTCCCGGCTGGCGTCGTTCTCGCCGGCGCGGTAGCGCCGCACCAGCTCGACCTGCAGGTGGTGCAGCGGGTCGATGTAGGGGAAGCGGTGGCGCATCGAGCGCTGCAGCGACTCGTTGTTCACCAGGCGCTGCTTCTCGCCGGTGATCAGCGTCAGGGCGTCGGCCGTGCGGTGCCATTCGGCCTCGATCGCGCTGAACACCTTGTTGCGCAGCTTCTTGTCTTCCACCAGTTCGGCGTAGCGCGTGGCCAGGGCCAGGTCGCTCTTGGCCATCACCATGTCCATGTTGGACAGCAGGGTGCTGAAGAACGGCCACTGCTTGACCATCTTCTGCAGCTGGGCCTTTTGCTGGGCCACGCCCTTGGGCCCGTTCTTGTGCAGGAAGCCATGCACCGCCGAGCCGAAGCCGTACCAGCCCGGCAAGGTCAGGCGGCACTGGCCCCAGCTGAAGCCCCAGGGAATGGCGCGCAGGTCTTCGATCTTCTGTGTGGCCTTGCGCGAGGCCGGGCGCGAGCCGATGTTGAGCTCGGCGATCTCGCGGATCGGTGTCGCGGCAAAGAAGTAGTCGGCAAAGCGCGGGGTGTCGTACACCAGCGCACGGTAGGCGGCCATGCTGGCCGAAGACAGCTCGGCCGCGGCCTCCAGGAATGCCTTGGGTGCATTGCGCGTGGGCTGCAGCAGTGTGGCCTCCAGCGTGGCCGCGACCAGGGTTTCGAGGTTGCGGCGGCCGATCTCGGGGTTGGCGTATTTGGAGCCGATCACCTCACCCTGCTCGGTCAGGCGGATCTGGCCGCGCACCGTGCCCGGGGGCTGGGCCAGGATGGCCTGGTAGCTCGGGCCACCGCCGCGGCCGACGGTGCCGCCGCGGCCATGGAACATACGGAGCTGGATGGTCTTGTCGGCGCCGCTGTTGAGGCTGTCGAACAGCTCCACCAGCGCGATCTCGGCGCGGTACAGCTCCCAGTTGCTGGTGAAGATGCCGCCGTCCTTGTTGCTGTCGGAGTAGCCGAGCATGATGTCCTGCTCGCCGCCGCTGCGCTGGACCATGGCGCGGATGCCGGGCAGGGCGTAGTAGTCGCGCATGATGGGCGCGGCGTTGCGCAGGTCTTCGATGGTCTCGAACAGCGGCACCACGATCAGGTCGGCGGTGGCGTCTTCATTGAGCAGGCCGCGCATCAGGCCGGCTTCCTTCTGCAGCAGCAGCACTTCCAGCAGGTCGCTCACCGTTTCGGTGTGGCTGATGATGGCGTGGCGGATGGCTTGCGCACCAAAGCGTTCGCGGCCGCTGCGCGCGGTGTCGAAGATGGCCAGCTCGCTCTGCGCATGGGCCGAGTAGGCGTGACCCGGCACGCGCAGCGGGCGCGCGTCGTTGAGCTGGCGCAGCAGCACGGCGCGCTTGGCCATTTCATCGAGGCCGCTGTAGTCGGCCTCGATGCGGGCCGTGGCCAGCAGCTCGGCCACCACTTCTTCGTGTTTGTCGGAGCTCTGGCGCAGGTCGACGGTGGCGAGGTGGAAGCCGAACACCTGCACCGCGCGGATCAGCGGGCGCAGGCGCGAGCGGGTCAGCGCCGCGCCGTGGTGCGCCACCAGCGAGGCGTCGATGGTGCGCAGGTCGGCCAGCAGTTCCTCAGCGCTGGTGTAGGCGTCTTGCGGCGCCACGGCGTGGCGGGCCGCCTCGCCGCCGGTCAGCGCGTGCAGCGTGGCGGCCAGGCGGGCGTACATGCCGGTCAGGGCGCGGCGGTAGGGTTCGTCCTGGCGGTGCGCGTTCTGGTCGGGCGAGCGCTCGGCCAGGGCCTTCATCTCGGGGCTCACGCGGGCCAGCATGGCCGACACCGACAGCTCGGCGCCCAGGAGGTGCAGCTGCGTGAGGTGGTGGCGCAGCACCATGTCCGCCTGGCTGTGCAGGGCCAGCTCCAGCGTCGGCGCGGTCACGTTGGGGTTGCCGTCGCGGTCGCCCCCGATCCACTGGCCCATGCGCAGGAACGGCGCCAGGTCCTGCGAGTCCAGCCCGTCTTGCAGGCCGTCCTCCAGGTCGCGGTAGATGCGCGGAATCTGCGTCAGGAAGGTGGTCTGGTAGTAGCTCAGCGCGTTCTCGATCTCGTCGGCCACGGTCAGCTTGGTGAAGCGCAGCAGGCGCGTCTGCCAGAGCTGGGTCACGCGGGCGCGCAGCTGGGCTTCGAAGTCGGCCACGTCGCGGGGCAGCAGCTGTTCGCGTTCGGCCAGCAGGAGGGCGATGGCGCGTTCGGCGTCCAGAATGCTCTTGCGCTGCACCTCGGTGGGGTGGGCGGTGAGCACCGGCGAGATGTGCGCCTGCGCCAGGGTTTGCGCGATGGCGGCGGGCGCGATGCCGGCCTTGTGCAGACGCTGCAGGGTCAGCGCCAGGCTGCCTTCCTGCAGGTCGCCGGCGCGGTCGTGCACCGCGCGGCGGCGGATGTGGTGCCGGTCCTCGGCCAGGTTGGCCAGGTGGCTGAAG